>NZ_QUKJ01000001.1:0-910425 GCF_003481065.1 Clostridium sp. TF11-13AC | reverse complement strand
AAAGTACCTGCAGTGAAGCGTAGAACCTCTTGTGTTTATGCAGATTTAAGAAAGCTTTATGTAGAAGTAAATAACTTAAAAGCGGCATAAATGCAGGCAGATATACAGCGGACTACCTGTAATGTGGAAACCAGCCGTATCCGGCATGGGAAAAGTGCGTATCCGCACGAATTCTAAGTTACTGGCGTATCCGCCGATATTTAGTCTTGCCGTTTAAAACGGCCGAGAAGCACGTGACTTTAGCCATGTGAGGTTCGCTGGCGTTGAGCATATTGTTAATACCTTTTTCCGTTTCTGCAAGCTGCTTTTTCAAAAGAGGCAGATCGGTGCTTTCTTTCTTCTGCAACTACATCAGCGTATCAATCAGTCGTTCCATGACTTCATCATTCATAATTGCTTTCATACAGTAATTGAGCGTACATATAAATTAGAGGAGACCGAGGCAGTGATGCAGGAACAGATCCGGGTAGCAAACCATCGGATCGCAGATTTGGAAAAGCAGATGGAGGGATAAGGTATGCAGATTAAAGATTATGTAAAGCCGGAATTACTTGTAGTAGCAGTAGTGCTGTACTTTATTGGGATGTGGCTGAAGCAGAGCGAGACAGTGAAAGACAAATACATCCCACTCATTAATGGGCTGATTGGCGTTGCGATTTGTGCCATCTATGTGTTCGCTACCTGTGCTTGCGGCAGTGGTCAGGATATCGCGCTGGCAGTTTTCACGGCACTTACACAGGGCGTCCTTGTGGCGGGATTGTCTACGTATGTAAACCAGATTTTTAAGCAGTCAGGAAAAGAAGAGTAGAAGGAGGTGCTCCGACTATCTCCCGCGGCAGTTCGGGGCATGGCTGCCGTTGCGGCATCGCAACAATAGGGGAAAATCGACGAAAGCCGATAGTAGGAATAAAAACCCCCAAGGAGTCGCGATCCTTGGGGGTTTTGTCGTTGCCTGTGATGGACAACTACTATCTCTTAGCCTATCGGCATTATAGCATATGCGAAAATTCTTTGCAAGATACCCCGGAAAACAAAATGTCATATTTTTCATATCATAAAGAAAAGAGGACAAATCTATGAGAGATATCACATTATGCCATCCGCGTCTCCAGCGCATTGCGTCCGCCTGGATCAAAGCCTGTGCGACCGAGGGTATCACAGTAGCCATCGGAGAGACACTGCGGACGGTGGCGGAGCAGGACGCTCTGTACGCGCAAGGACGTACCAAGCCTGGCAACATTGTAACCAATGCCAAAGGCAGTAGATATAGCAGTCAGCATCAGTGGGGGGGTGCTTTTGATTTTTATCTTAAGATGGATGTGGACGGCGATGGCAGCGTGTCAGACGATGCCTACAATGACAGCACAGGTATGTTTAAAAAGGCCGCAGAGCTGGCAAAAGCTTTAGGACTTGCCTGGGGCGGAGACTGGCGTAGCATCGTAGACAAGCCACATCTTTATCTGCCGGACTGGGGCAGCGGCACCAATATTCTTAAACAGCGTTACGGCACCTTTGAGGCGTTTAAAAAGACCTGGCCTAAAATGGATGTAGCGACAGTCAAAGCCGACAGCGATGCCGGAGCGGCGGATCTCAAGGACATCAAGAGCGGCGCACACGGCTTGAGCATCACTGCGTCCTCACTCATCATCCGGACAGCTCCGGCAGGTGCTGACTCTGGCAAGCGATACAGTAAGGATCAGCAGGTGCAGCCGATCCGGAAGTGTTTTGTCAGCGGAGCACCGTGGATCCAGACTGCGGACGGCTGGGTGTCTGGCAAGTATCTTAGTGGCTGGGTGTGCCAGGACGGGCGCTGGTGGTATCTGCTGAGTGGGTACACCTACCGGTACGATGCAGTCTGCCAGATTGACGGGCAGGCGTATGCGTTTGATTCGGATGGCTGGATGATTACCGCAGATCGGATAGCAGAGGACGGACATATACGATAAAATATGATGAAAAACACAATATAAGCGCATAATAAGGGGCTGTCATTCCTTGAAAATAAAGGAAAAACAGCCCTTTTTCGTGTGATATTTCCCCAGAAAAAGGGGTTCTTTATACTGAAATATGCTTTCGTGGTAGATGCTCCAAAAACACCGGAAACCCTTGTAAATAAAGGAAAAATCCAGCATTTACAAGGGTTTCTGCATCCATCAAAAAAAGCAGATAACGGGAATCGAACCCGCCTTTCCAGCTTGGGAAGCTAGCGTTCTACCGATGAACCATATCTGCAAATATATATTAAGTATACTGTTTTTTCTGAAAAAGTCAAGAAATTTATCTTGCCAAAAAGGGAGGAAAGTTACTGTACACGGGTAGGCACTTTTGGGATCGAAAGAGACAAATATATTCAAAACGCCCACAAAATCCCCTCTTAACACAATTTATATTTCAAAAACTCGCAGAAGGTGTTATAATAATTCCGTATAGATTAGGGCGCGGTTTTCAGGCACCCTTTTTCCGTCATAGGAAAGTGTTAAGGCACATTTTTTATTTTGTATATAAATCTGTATCGGTATGGCGGATAAACAGAAAATAACGGAGGAAACTATGGATATAATCATTATCGGATGCGGCAAGGTTGGTACGACGCTGGCGGAGCAGCTTGTCCGGGAAGATCACAATGTGGTGATGATCGATACGTCTGCGGAGCGGATGCAGCGGGTGTCAGATGATATCGATGCGATCAAGCTGGTGGGAAATGGTGCCAGCATTTCCATGCAGATCGAGGCAGGTGTGCAGACGGCGGACATGCTGATTGCCGTGACAGGGTCGGATGAGATGAACCTTCTCTGCTGCCTGATTGCGAGAAAAGTGGGGCATTGCCACACGATTGCGCGTGTGCGGAATCCGATTTACAGCAACGAGCTTACCTTTATCAAGCAGCAGCTGGGAATTTCCATGATTATTAACCCGGAATATGCGGCGGCGACGGAGATTTCGAGAATTCTGCGCTTCCCGTCAGCGATCAAGATCGATCCATTTGCCAAGGGAAAGGTAGAGCTTCTGAAATTTAAGGTAAAACCGGAGTTTAAGCTGGACGGGCTTTCGGTCATGGATATTGATAGCCAATTCCGCTGCGATGTCCTGATCGGCGGTGTTGAGCGCGGCGATGAGGTGGCGATCCCGGATGGTAAATTTGTGATTAAAAACGGGGATATGGTGTCGATTATCGCTTCCCCGGCAAATTCGGCAGAATTTTTCCGCAAGATCGGCATCCAGACGAACCAGGTCAGAAATACGATGATTGTCGGAGGCGGTACGATTGCTTATTATCTGGCGAAACTTTTGGCTGCGATGAAGATCCGGGTTAAAATTGTGGAGAAAGATAAAGCGCGTTGCGAGGTTCTGACAGAGCTTCTGGACGATGCGTTGATCCTCAACGGTGACGGAACGGACCGGCAGCTTCTTCTGGAAGAGGGGCTGATGACGGCGGAGGCATTTGTCACCCTGACGAATATGGATGAGGAAAATGTATTCCTTGCGCTGTATGCGAAGGAAAATTCCAGCGCGAAGCTGGTGACAAAGGTTAATCGGATCGCCTTTGACGAGCTGATCAGCAAGCTGGACCTGGGAAGTCTGATTTATCCGAAATACATCACGGCGGACTACATTTTACAGTATGTGCGCGCGATGCAGAATACGATCGGCAGCAATGTGGAGACGTTGTACCATATTCTCGACGGTCGGGCGGAGGCGCTGGAGTTTGTGATCCGCGAGAAGTCGGAAGTGACGGGCATTCCGCTGATGAATTTGAATCTCAAGAGCAACCTGCTGATCGGATGCATCAACCGCGGCGGCAATATCAAGATCGCGCGTGGACAGGACTGCATCCAGCAGGGCGATACAGTGATTGTCCTGACGAGCCAGAAAGGTCTGCGGGATATCCGTGACATCCTGAGAAAGTAGGCGGCATAGATGAATTATTCGATTGTATTTTATGTCATAGGCTGGATCCTGAATTTTGAGGCGGCTTTTATGGCGCTTCCGACGGCAGTGGCACTGATTTACCGTGAGTCGGAGGTATGGTGCTTTCTGGCAACGATGGCAGTATGCCTGATGGTTGGTATGATTCTGGTACGCCGGAAACCGAAAAATCAGATCTTTTATGTGGCGGAGAGCTTTGTGGCGGTTTCTCTAAGCTGGGTTTTACTCAGTGTGATGGGAGCAGTGCCGTTTGTATTAAGCGGCTATATTCCGAATCCGATCGACGCCCTGTTTGAGACGGTATCGGGCTTTACGACGACCGGTGCAAGTATTCTGAGCAATGTGGAGCAGCTGCCGAAATGCTTATTATTCTGGCGGAGTTTTACGCACTGGATCGGCGGTATGGGCGTTCTGGTATTCCTTCTGAGTGTCCTGCCGATGGTGGGCGGTTCCCATATGAATTTGATGAAGGCGGAGAGCCCAGGACCGATCGTGAGCCGTCTCGTTCCGAAGGTTCAGATGACGGCGAAGCTGTTATACCAGATTTATCTGGGAATGACGATTCTTGAGGCTGTGATTCTGATTCTTGGGAAAATGCCGATTTTTGACGCGATCACGATCACGGTCGGAACAGCAGGTACGGGTGGTTTTGCAATCCGGAATGATAGTCTGGCGAGCTACACGGCATTTCAGAAAAATGTCGTGACGGTGTTTATGATTCTGTTCGGAGTGAACTTTAACTTTTACTTCTTTCTGCTGATGCGGAAGATGGGACAGGCCTTTAAAATGCAGGAGGTCCGGGCATATTTTCTAATCATTGCATCGGCGATTGGCATCATTACAGTCAATACGGTAGCACTCTGCGGCAATGCACTGCAGGCATTCCAGGATGCGGCATTCCAGGTCGGTTCGATTATCACGACGACCGGTTATGCCACGGTGGATTTTGATAAATGGCCGCAGCTTTCAAGAACGATTATGGTACTTTTGATGTTTATCGGCGCCTGCGCGGGCAGTACCGGAGGCGGTATCAAGGTGTCGCGTGTTTTGATTCTGCTTAAATCGGTAAAAAAGGAGCTGAAACAGTACCTGCACCCGAGTGCAGTGGAGAAGATCAAAATGGATGGAAAGATCGTGGAGCATGAGGTTGTGCGCTCGACGAATGTGTTTATGGTTGCGTATGTGCTCATTTTTACGGTATCTGTTCTGCTGATTTCTCTGGATGAATACGATCTGGTGACGAATTTTACGGCGGTTACGGCTACGTTTAATAATATCGGACCGGGTCTGGCGCTGGTCGGACCGACCGGAAACTTTGGATTTTTCAGTAATTTCTCAAAAGTGGTTCTGATTTTTGATATGCTGGCAGGACGTCTGGAGATTTTCCCGGTACTTCTGCTGTTTTCAAGGGAAACCTGGAAGCGGTTCTAGGGAAGGAGAATGCGGATGGATATACTGTTCTTTTTAACGGGGTGTCTGGGACTGGCAGAGACAATTGATTTGTTCTGCGGCAAAGATTTCCTGATTTTTATATCGGATTCGATCGATCCGAAGAAATATAACCTGAAAAAGGTGTATGCGGTTGAAAAATGGCTGTTTGCGATTGATACGCTGTCGCTGTTTGGCATGGCGTTTCATCTGGGCGGCGGTACGGGCGATCTGGTGCTGGCGGCAGTTGTGCTGGTGACACTGTTCGCACATGTGTATGTGTTTAAGAGCCGGAACTTCCGGGTGTAAGTAGATAAAAGTGGGCGTGATGTGTCTGGCATGCGCCCATTTTTGCTGCCATGATGCAGAGAAAATGGCTGGTGGCTTGTTTTGGGACAGATGCTTGAAACGGCTGACAGTGTGGCTTCCGGGGAAGTGGGACACACTTTGCGTTGACAGGCATATGATATAGTATCAATGAAAAATGAAAAGGAGATTATCATATGTGTTGGTCTTGGGGTAATGGTTGTGGACACTGCGGAGGATGCGGCGGCTGTGGAAATAATGGATGGGGCTGGAATAGCTGTGGAAATAACGGAAGAAATTCCTATCGGAGAGGTTTCAACGATGGTTATGCAATCGGCTATCGGGATGGCTATGATGCCGGAAGAGACAGCCAGTCTGGCTGCGGCTGCGGCAATAATGGCGGCTGTGGCTGCGGAAACTAGAGAGGGCGATTCAATTTGCACGAGGTGTGAACTGAGGGAAAGAAAGCCGGGCGGTGAGAGCTGCCCGGCTTTCTTCCCTTCAGTTATTAAGAACTCTAAGAATACGCTAAAAATCGGGGCAACAGGATTTGAACCTGCGACCTCTCGGCCCCCAGCCGAGCGCGCTACCAAGCTACGCCATACCCCGAAAATAAATCATAGCTGTACTTTGCCAAATGTTCAGCTGACATATACCGCCATTTGTTGAAATATCATATGCGTATCATTATATCAAAATTACATCAAAAATCAACTATGACTTCTAAATTTTCGCTGCCGGATGTTTGTTTTTTGATGTAATTTTGATGGTTGAGTGGAATTTTACGAATCAATGGAATGGATCAATAGAATGAATATTTTCCCAATATTGACTCCAAATTTGAAAAATGGTATGATGAAAACGTGGATAATTAAAAGAAAAGGTCATAGCAGAGTCTTCGGCTGTGACCTTTTGTAGTAACCAACCCCAAGGAGAACATCATGATAAGTTTTGACCTCGACATGACCCTCTTAGACCACCGGACGGATCAGATCACACCGAGTGCGCTGGAGGCGATTGAAAAGCTGCGCCCGAAGTACAAGATTGTGCTGGCAACGGGGCGCGATATGGATAATTATTACAGTACATCGTACCGGGACATCGTCCGTCCGGATGCGATTGTACATATGAACGGGACGAAGATCACAGTGGGAGATAAGCTGCTGTTTGAGCACATCTTTGATCCGGAACTCCTGCGCCGGGTGCTGAGTTTCTGCGATGAAAAGGGATTCGGAATCGGCATGACGGTGGGGGATGAAGATTACTATATCCATCCGGAGATCATTGCGGCTAATGATATCCGCTTCTGGGGAAGCTGCGGGCGGCAGTTCCAGAATCCGTGGAAGATGCTCACGATGCCGGTCCGGACACTGGCGTTTGTCGGCAGCCGTGAACAGGTGAAGGAGATGGAACGGGAATTTCCGACCCTGAAATTGCCGATGTTTGCGAGCGGACATGGCGCGGATGTGGTCGAGAAAGGCAATTCCAAGGCGGACGGACTCCGCAGGCTGGCGGTGTATTTTGGAGAAAAAGAAGATCTCTCCGATACAGTGGCATTTGGCGACAGCATGAATGATATTGAGGTTGTGCAGGAAGCCGGCATCGGCGTGGCGATGGGAAATGCAGTGGATGCGCTTAAAAAAGTAGCCGATTACGTGACGGCACCGATCGGGGAAGATGGAATTTATAAAGCGTGCGAACACCTTCATTTATTTTAAAGAAGTTATTTTCCTATTTTACCTGTTCCCATTTTCCTATATAAATGATATAATAGCTACCAAACGGTTATTGTCCACAGGTGAGTTTCTTTGAGTAGAAATTCCATGCAGTACAATAACAAGAAATGACTTAAAAGGCGCGTGCCTGCAAGCTTTGACTAAAAGGATGAACTGCGGCTGCAGAAATCGGCAGTGCGGCAGGGAACCGGACACGCACCGGGAAAAAGAGAGGATGTAACAGATGGAACATTTAATTACTCCGGCTGGTTATAAACCGGTATTGGATTTGAGAGAAACACAGGTTGCTATCAAGGAAATCAAGGACTTTTTTCAGAGAGAACTGGCAAAACAGCTCAATCTGACCCGTGTGTCCGCACCGCTTTTTGTACTGCCGGAATCTGGTCTGAACGATAACTTAAACGGCGTAGAGCGCCCGGTATCCTTTGGGATTCTGGAGCAGAAAGATCGGAAGGCTGAGATTGTACATTCTCTCGCCAAATGGAAACGTCAGGCATTAAAAGAGTACGGATTTCAGGAAGGTGAAGGCCTTTACACCGACATGAGCGCGATTCGTCGTGATGAGGATACAGACAACATCCATTCCATTTATGTGGATCAGTGGGACTGGGAGAAGATCATCAGTAAAAAAGATCGTACCCGTGAGACACTGGAATCCATTGTCCGTTCGGTTTACAAGGCACTGAAAGTGACCGAGGACTATATGGCATATGAATATGAGTACATTGGACGTTATCTTCCGGAAAATATCACATTTGTGACGACCCAGGAACTGGAAGATATGTATCCGGATTGCACACCGAAGGAGCGCGAGTATAAGATTGCGAAGCTGCATGGTGCGGTATTTATTGAGCAGATTGGTGACAAGATGAAATCCGGTGAGAAGCACGATGGTCGTGCTCCGGACTATGATGACTGGAAATTAAACGGCGATATTCTGGTATATTATCCAGTTCTGGATATCGGACTGGAGCTTTCTTCCATGGGTATCCGTGTTGATGAGGATTCCCTGAAAGAGCAGCTGGTAAAGGCGGGATGTGAGGAACGCGCGGAGCTGCCATTCCAGAAAGCAGTTCTGGAGGGAGAGCTTCCGTATACAGTCGGCGGCGGTATCGGTCAGTCCCGTATCTGTATGTTCTTTCTGCGGAAAGCACATATCGGAGAGGTGCAGGCGTCGATCTGGCCGGACGGTGTGCGCGCAGAGGCAGAGGCTCACAACATTCATCTGCTGTAAAAATAAAATTGATGAAAAGCTGCCCGGGAAAGTGATTTTCTGCGGCAGTTTTTTGTGTAATAAGAAATTCATTAGAATTCCCTATTACACAAAAAGGCACATTCTTTTTATGTAATGGGAAGCCCATAGAATGAGAGGATAGGATATTTATATGGCGGATCATATCTATGATTTAATTATTATCGGTGCGGGACCGGCGGGATATACGGCAGCGCTGCGTGCGGCGGCGATGGGGATGGATGCAGTCCTGATCGAGAAAAAAGCGCTGGGCGGCTCATGCGTCAATACCGGCTGTATTCCTGCCAAGGCGCTTCTGCAGGCGACGGCAGTCTATCGGGATATGTTGAAAGCATTCCGGTTTGGCATCGTGGCGGAGAAGGTCAGCTTTGACTGGCGGCAGATGCAGATTTATAAAAATGAGTCCGTGGAATCATTCCGCTCAATGATTCAGGGAATGTTAGAAAAAGCGGAGGTGGAGATGATTCACGGCGATGCGCGCCTGCATGCGGATAATGTGGTGCGTGTGACGACCTCCAAAGGCGCATTGACGCTGAAAGGAAAAAATGTGATTCTGGCAACCGGTTCCAGCCCTGTGATTCCGGATATCCCGGGAATTGATCTGCCGCAGGTTATGACAAGCCGTGATATTCTGCGGATGGATGACTGGAATTTTGACTGTCTGACGGTCATCGGCGGCGGTGTCATCGGTGTGGAGATCGCGACGATCTTCGCGGCGCTCGGTTCCCGCGTAACGCTTTTGGAGCAGGCAAACCGTCTGCTGGAGTCGATGGATCCGATGATTTCCGAGCAGATGGAAGCAAATCTGCGTTCTAAGGGTATTGAAGTCCACTGCAATGTACAGGTCATGGAGATCAAGGATCGCGGCAACGACACGGTGTCGGTCAATTACCGTTGTGAGCGTGGCTGGAAGGAAAGCCCGGCGGACCGCGTGCTGGTGGCAGTCGGCAGACGCCCGAATATGTCGAAGGTTCTGGCGGACGATTGTCAGGTACAGCTGGAAAATGGGCGTCCGCTCATCAAGGGAACTTACCGCACGACGCAGGAAAATGTCTATGCGATCGGCGATACCGTGGCGCGGAAACGTCTTGCCCATGTGGCAGCGTCCCATGCGGCTTATCTGGTCGAAAACCTGGCGGGACGCGGACACCGGATGCAGCTTTCGGTCGTGCCGAACGGTATGTATGTCGTGCTTCCGGTTGTGCCGACCTGTATTTATACGGAGCCGGAGATTGCGGCGGTTGGATTTACGGAAAATGACGCCCGCCTTTATAATATGAAGATCAAGTGCGGTGTGGCATATATGACGGAAAATGGAAAAGCGCTTTTAGCGAGAAACAGCCGCGGTTTTGTGCGCCTGATTTTTGAGGCGTATACCAACACGCTGATCGGGGCGCAGATCATGTGTGCGCGTGCGACGGACATGATCGGAGAGATGGCAACGGCGATCGCCAATGGTCTTACGGCATATCAGCTCTCGACGGCGATGCGCGCGCATCCGACGTACAGTGAGGCGATCACGGAGGCGATCAAAGATGCGTTGAAAAATGGATAATAGAGAAACAACAGGAGGCAGAAAAATGGGACGTGAGGTTCGGGAGAGAATTGAACAGCTTCGCGAGAAGATGGCGGAGCGTGGAATGGACGCATATCTGATTCCAACATCGGATTTCCACGGCTCGGAATACGTGAGCGGGTATTTCAAATGCCGGAAATATATGACAGGCTTTACCGGTTCGGCGGGAACGGCGGTCATTACGATGGAGGACGCAGGTCTCTGGACGGATGGCAGATATTTTGTGCAGGCGGCAGCAGAGCTTTCCGGCAGCGGGGTGGAACTTTACCGCTCCGGTCAGGAGGGCGTGCCGACGACGCTGGAATTTTTGAAAAAACATATGCCGGAACAGGGTGTTCTGGGTTTTGACGGCAGAGTGGTCGATACGGCAGAGGGCGAGCGCATCGCGAAAGCACTGTCCGGGAAAAAGGTACGCATTTCGGAGGGTGAGGATCTGGTTGGGAGTATCTGGGATGACCGCCCGGCGCTTCCGATGAACCCGGTCTGGATTCTGGAAGAGAAGTATGCGGGAAAACCGGCGGAGGAGAAGATTGCAGATCTGCGCGGGGAGATGAAAAAGCGTCAGGCGACGGTGCATCTGCTGACGAGTCTTGATGATATCGCGTGGCTTTTAAATATCCGGGGTGATGACATTGTACATACGCCGGTTGTATTGTCCTACTTGATTGTGACAAAACAGGAATTATTCCTCTTTATTCATGAGAAGACGCTGAACGAAGAAGTACGTGCCTATCTGCATGGACTGGGCGTTCGGATCATGCCATATGAGGCGGTATACCAGATTGCATCCGCATTCCGCTATGAGCGCGTTTTATTGGAAAAGTCGAAGATCAATTACCGTCTGTTCCGGTGCCTGGATGCGAGCGTGAAAGTGATCGAGGCGATGAATCCGACGGCAGCGGCCAAAGCAGTCAAAAATCCAGTGGAACAGGAAAATATGCGCCGTGTGCATGTGCAGGACGGTCTGGTATTGACCCGTTTCCTGCGCTGGGTGAAGGAACATGCAGGCGAAAAAGGACTGGACGAGTGGACCGCAGGGGAATATCTGGATAAGCTGCGCCTGGAGCAAAAAAACTGCCTGGATATGAGCTTTACGACGATCTCTGCGTGGGGACCGAACGCGGCGATGTGCCATTATACGGCGTCTGAGACAGAGAAGAGCAGTGTGCCGAATAAGGGGCTGTATCTGGTCGATTCCGGCGGACAGTATTATGAGGGAACGACGGATGTGACGCGTACCATCGCGGTCGGACCGATCACGCAGGAAGAAAAACGCTGCTGTACGCTGGTGGCGTGTTCGATGCTGCGTCTGCTGGATGCGAAGTTTATGTATGGCTGCCGCGGTATCAACCTGGACTATATTGCGCGCGAACTCCTGTGGAGAAACGGTCTGGATTTCAACCATGGAACAGGGCATGGTGTCGGCTATCTGGGATGTGTGCATGAGCGCCCGAATTCCATCCGATGGAGGCTGCTCACATCGCCTGCTGAAAATGCGGTTCTGGAGGAAGGCATGGTTACCTCCGATGAGCCGGGGCTTTATCTGGAAGGAAAATTTGGCATCCGGACGGAGAATCTGATGCTTTGTGTGAAAGATGTGAAGAATGAATTTGGTCAGTTCATGAAATTTGAAAACCTGACCTGGGTTCCGATCGATCTGGACACGATCGATGTATCGCTTATGGAAGCGCGCGACCGCGAGCTTTTGAACGCGTACCATAAGGGCGTGTATGAGAAGCTGTCTCCGTATATGATGGAGGAAGAGAAGATGTGGCTGGCAGAGGCGACGCGAGCAATTTAGAAGAGGAAAACAAGGAAGATACGGCAGTAAAACATTAAAAAAGCGGTTAAAAACCGGCATAGATAAAAGATGCCGGATATAAACTGTAAATGACCATGTAAAATAAATGCGAGGCTGCGTGTATGCGCTATCATTCGTTCGACCGTGTCCGAATCTGTGAGACAACTGGAATGCAGGACGGCTATCTGCGGATCGATGTGGTAAACAGTGAAAACAATTTTCCAATTAAGGGAGCAGAGGCTTCGATCAGCTATGGAGAATCAGGACAGACGCAGGAAGTGCTTAGAACCAATTTATCCGGGCAGACGGAGGAGATTGCGGTAGCGGCGCCTCCTGCGTTGCTTTCACTGGAAGAACAGAACCGGGAAAAGCCGTATGCGGATTATACGGTGGAAGTGCGGGCAGAGGGCTATGGGCCGGTGAAGGTAAAGGGAACGGAGGTGCTGGCGGGCGTGCTGGCAGTCCAGCCGATCCGGATGATTCCGCTTCCGGCTCAGACCGGAGCGGAGGAGAATATCCAGATTCCGGACCATACCTTATATGGTTCCTATCCGCCCAAGATTGCCGAGGATGAGGTAAAACCAGTGCAGGAGAGCGGAGAGATCGTGCTGAGCCGCGTGGTGGTGCCGCAGACGATCGTCGTGCATGACGGTGCACCGACCAATGCGTCCGCAAAAGATTACTATGTGGCATACCGGGATTATATCAAGAACGTGGCATCGAGCGAGATTTATGCGACCTGGCCGCGCAGCACAATCGTCGCTAATGTGCTGGCAATCATGTCGTTTACGTTGAACCGGGTGTATACGGAGTGGTATCGGAACCAGGGCTACGATTTTACGATTACATCCTCAACGGCATTCGATCACAAATGGATTTACGGGCGCGATATTTTTGAGCCGATCTCAGAGGTGGTGGATGACATTTTTGACAACTATCTGTCCCGCCCCGGTGTGAGGCAGCCGATTCTGACGCAGTACTGCGACGGGCGGCGGGTGTCCTGCCCGGGCTGGATGACCCAGTGGGGATCCTGCAGTCTGGGAGAACAGGGATACAGCGCGATCGAGATATTGCGGCGCTTCTATGGAAATAGTATTTACATCAACACTGCGGAACAGATATCAGGAATCCCGATCTCCTATCCGGGGGAACCGCTTAAGGTGGGGTCCAGCGGCGATAAGGTGCGGCAGCTGCAGCAGCAGCTTGATGCGGTGGCGACTGTGTATACAGCGATCCCGCGGGTTACGCCGGACGGGATCTACGGACCCGGAACGGAGGCATCCGTACGGGCGTTCCAGTCGGTGTTTGGACTTCCGCAGACGGGCGTGGTGGATTTTGCTACCTGGTACAAGATTTCTCATATCTATGTGGGGATCTCGCGGATTGCGGAGCTGAATTGAGTTGGAAATGGGATTTGCGGGAGAAGAATAACGAAAAGACATATGAATTCCTATAGGTGAAATATCTGTGAGCAGGATGCATACAGGAAACAGAGACAAAGAACATAAGAGGGGGTGGATTGGATGAAAGATACCAGACGGGAAGAGGGAGTCAGACAAACCGGGGAGACTGGCCGGGCAAATGCGATCACAGAGGGAGTGATCTGGAAACAGCTTCTGCTATTTTTCTTCCCGATTTTATTTGGAACTTTTTTTCAGCAGCTCTATAATACGGCAGATGCGGTGGTAGTAGGCCGTTTTGTCGGAAAGGAAGCGCTGGCGGCGGTCGGCGGAAGCACATCGATGCTTACGAACCTGCTGGTTGGCTTTTTTGTAGGACTTTCTTCGGGTGCGACAGTTATCATCGCCCAGTTTTACGGGGCGGGACGCGGTCAGCGGGTCAGCGAGGCAGTCCACACGGCGATTGCCTTTTCGCTGCTGTGCGGTATCCTCATGACGGTTGGCGGACTCCTTTTTTCCGACACGGCGCTTCGCCTGATGGGGACGCCGGAGGATATCATGGACAATGCAAGCGGGTATCTGCACATTTATTTTGTCGGAATCACGGCGAACCTCTTATATAATATGGGTGCCGGAATCCTGCGGGCAATCGGTGATTCCAAAAGACCGTTCTATTTCCTTGTGATCAGCTGTTTTACAAACATTGCGCTCGATCTGTTGTTTGTAGTAGGACTTCGGATGGGCGTGCGTGGCGCGGCGGTGGCGACGATTCTTTCCCAGGTGGTCAGTGCGTGTCTGGTATTGGGAACGCTGATGCGTGCGGATGGCTCGTACCGGTTTGAGATCCGGAAAACGCGGATCACACCGGTGATTCTGGTGCGGATCATCCGGATTGGGTTTCCGGCTGGACTCCAGTCGGTTATGTATTCCTTTTCCAACCTCGTGATCCAGAGCAGCGTCAATGCACTGGGAACAGACACGGTGGCGGCGTGGGCTGCATATGGAAAGATCGACAGCACTTACTGGATGATCATTAATGCGCTGGGGATCTCCATCACGACCTTTGTCGGACAAAATTACGGCGCGGGGCGGCTGGACCGTGTGAAACGCAGCGTGTACGTCTGCCTGGGAATTTCCTGTATTATCACGGTGGGGCTGAGCACGATCCTGTATCTGACGGGCGGCTATATTTATCTGTTGTTCACAACGGATGCGGAGGTAATCGCGATCGGCATGAAGATTCTTCACTTCCTGGTGCCGGCATTTGTGACATACCTCTGTATTGAGATTTATTCCGGCGCACTGCGCGGTGTGGGAGACTGCTGGATTCCGATGATTATGACGGCGCTGGGCGTGTGCGTCCTGCGGGTTGTCTGGATCCTGATCGCTGTTCCGATCCGCCCGGATATCCTGACAGTAGTATTCAGCTATCCGCTGACCTGGACGATCACAACGGTTCTCTTTAATATTTATTATTATTTTTTCAGTGCGCTGAAAAAATGGAATGTGCCGCTTTCGTGGAAGAAAAAGAGGCGGGAGCTTCATAACCTGTAAATAGTTATGCATGGTTTCGAAAATGATTGACAAAACGGGGTGGTACTGGATTTTTTTCAGAAAGTGTGATATTCTTATGTTACAAAAGATAGGTGACAGTGTTTCTTCCTGGATGGATGCCGCGCAAGCGGCAGATAAAACGGAGATTCGAAACAGAGGGCAGAGGCACTTGCCGCTGGTCAGAAAGAGAGGCAGAATTATGGGCTATGAACCAATGAATGAGTCCTGGCAGATGGCGGGGGAACGCCATGAGACACTGGGACAGTATGTGGCGAAGACATATTTATGGATGTTTGCAGGGCTTCTTGTGACATTTGGCATCGCATTAGCCGGATACGTGACGGGAGCGATTTTGTATGTATTTCAGGTTCCATATGCGACCCTCGCATTGACGGGACTGGAGCTTTTGACGGTGATCTGGCTGAGTGCCCGGATTCACAAGTTATCGGTGGGAGCGGCGAGAGGGCTGTTTCTATTCTATGCAGCTTTAAACGGCGTTGTTTTCTCGATGTATTTCCTGATCTTCGGTGTTGTGGAGATGGTGTTTGTATTTGCGGCGACCGCGCTGTTCTTCGGAATGATGGCGGGCGTCAGCCTGATCTTCAAGCTGGACTTGAGCGGAATCCGTCCATTGCTCGTTGGCGGACTGCTGTTTCTGATTCTCTTTGGTCTGCTTTCAATGTTTTTAAATCTAGGCAGCTTTGAGACAGTGCTCTGCTATGCCGGTATCGTGGTATTCTTAGGCTTTACCGCTTATGATACAACCAAGATCCGGGATAATTACCAGATTTTCTCCGCGGATCCGGAGCTGCTTCAGAAAGCATCGGTATTCTCAGCGCTGCAGCTGTATCTCGATTTTATCAACCTGTTTCTGTACATTATCCGCCTGATGAACCGGAATCGGAAATAGGAAAAAATCTTTCAGGAGAACAGAAGTTCCTTTGCAGGAATAAAGAAAAGTGGAATTTTGCGGAAAACTGAATATGCAAAAATGAAATGCCGGAACGGGGGAAAGCTTTGTTCCGGCATTATTGTGTTTTTCTGCTTGAAAATCCTGTTTTTGGCATGGACGGCTTCATTCTTTTAGCAGAAAGGGAAGCATTCTGTAATAAATTTGACAGATTTTATTTAAAGTTTCTCTATTGAAGTGGATGGGGAGTATCTGTTAAACTAGGTTATAATAGGAAATGTTCTGCTGTTGGTTACACAGTGTGTGGATGAACCATATTTGTTTCGCATATGCCCCCGCCGGATCAGGCGGGGAAATGTATATAAATGGTGAACAGACAACAGGTATAAAAGGATAATCAAGGAGGTTTTTTGGCATGAATCGGAATAGAATGAACAAAAAAAGGATGGGGCGCGCGCGTGTGCTTTCACGGGCAGCGGCTGGCATGCTGGCAGCAGCGCTGTGTTTTCAGCCGATGACAGCGCTGGCAGGACCGGCGGGAGATTCTTCTCTTACATCGTCATCCTCGAATGCGGGGCCGGGCGGCGGTTCGGGCAGCTCCAATTCGGGAAGTACAGGCAGCTCTGGCGGTTCGACTTCTGTTTCCAATGGGGGTGTGAGCGCGGTCACATCGGGGCTTGGCGTGTACCGGGTGACGGAGAATGAGGGGATCGGTGCGATTGCGCGCGGCGTGGATGTGTCTTACTGGCAGCAGAATGTAAATTGGAGCCAGGTGGCATCGGATAATGTACAGTTTGCGATGCTGGCAACCCGGTTCCGCGGTAATGTGGATCCGTTTTTCGCTATGAACGCGGCAAATGCGAGCCAGGCAGGGCTGCGACTGGGCGCGTACATTTATTCGTATGCGACTTCGGTCGAAATGGCGCAGCAGGAGGCGGATTTTGTCCTGAATCTTATCAAGGATTATCCTATCTCCTTTCCGGTTGTCTTTGATGCCGAGGATGCTAATACGCTGGGAACTCTGACGCAGTCTCAGGTCAGCGATGTGATCAACGCGTTCTGTAAGCGGATTCAGGATGCAGGATATTATCCGATGGTCTATGCAAATGAATACTGGATTGCCAATAAGATCGATATGTCGAAGATTTCGTATGATATATGGGTGGCAAAATACCAGCAGAAGTATACATATTCAAAGACCTCGATGTGGCAGGCGTCCAACACCGGTTCGGTCAAGGGCGTGAACGGCAATGTGGATATTGATTATCTGTATAAAGATTATACGCAGATCATTCCGGGCAATACCTGGCGGACGATCGCGGGGAACCGTTACTATTATCAGAACCATGTGATGCAGAAATCGGCGTGGATTAACGATGGTCAGAATTGGTACTATATGAATGCGGCGGGCAATCCGTCTAAAGGATGGCTGGAGCTTTCAGGCAAAAAGTATTATCTGGAGGCGGATGGTCATATGATTACCGGCTGGAAGACACTGGACGGCGGCTGGCGTTATTTTGATGCATCGGGCGAGCAGGCGACGGGCTGGCGTGCGGTTGATGGGAGCTGGTATTTCATGGCGGACAATGGTCTGATGCAGATGGGCTGGCTGGAGACGGGCGGCAAGAAATATTATCTGAACGCATCCGGCGCGATGCAGGCGGGCTGGCAGAACCTGGGCGGAAGCTGGTATTACTTTGACGGCTCCGGCGCCATGACGACGGGCTGGCAGGCAGTCGGCGGAAAGTGGTATTACATGAACGAGTCCGGCGTGATGCAGACCGGCTGGCTGGATCTTGGCGGTAAGAAATATTACCTGGATGCCAGCGGCGCGATGTACGCAGGTATTACGTTCGAGATGGATGGAAATACCTGGCAGGCAGCGGCAGACGGAAGCTGCACGGTAGTTCTGCCGGAGGAGAATGCGGCGGGAAATGGCGGTTCGACGGATGGACAGACTCCGACAACCGGAAGCCAGTCACCGGTGCAGCCGTCTGGTCCGGCAGGGGTATAATATAAATATGATTTGAACCAGTACCCAGATATTGGAGCTGATTCAGTTAAAAAAATGAAAAAGTAAACAAATTCGAACGGAAATAACTTGCTTTTTTGCCAACCTCATTATACAATGTTAAACAGGCAAAAAAAGGACTTGCTTATGGGATGGAGGGAAACAGCATAAGTAATCTGGCATAACATGACGTTTCAAACTGCTATATCAACTGTATGTGCAAGATAAGCTGCGGCTGTTCCGGTGCGGATTTGACGAAAGATGCGAGGCTCTTCTGGCTGCAAATTAGGAAGAGCCTCGGTATGCGTTATATCGGCAAAAGCGCAGAATCGGGATGGCGGGCACAGAAGTAGTGCGAAAGCGGGGCGTTTGTCAGCAGGAAACTGTGAAAGCAGTGGTTCGCAGGCAGGCAGCTGCGCTAAGACGCAGGCAGGGAAAGGTCGGAGAATGCAGATTCCGGATTTAGTACTGCATGGAAGCAGCGTGTTTTTACATATTGTATAATGATTATATAATCAGAACCGTCGGCGGAGTTGTAGTGCTAAAAAAGGGATGTCAGTGCGGCTGGCTGCCGGAATCATTTCCGGAAACAGGGATGAGGGCAGTGTTTGTCATCAGTCAGGCACCGGACAGCGCTTATGTGAGAATCGAATAACAAGTCAGTGGTACAGATGTTTATGTATGCATGGCTATTAAAGTCGGATTCGCATAGACGGAAGTGCATGCCATTTATGTATGCAGAGGAGATTGTACAATCCTCTGCTGCCGCAGCGTGTCAGATGGAGAATTCCCGGAGTGGATGACAAGCTCTGGAAATTTTGCAAAAACACCTGCAAACACAGATAGGTGGGAAGTATCACGGATGGCGCCATGAAAGAAACATGGATGCTGTCAGGATATGATTCACGAAGAAAGAGGGACGTCCGTCAAAGCATGGAACGATCTAATTACGAGGTGACACATTTATGAAACAGAATATGAAAAGAATGCTGCTTGTACTTTGCATGGCAGTCTGCTTTTTCGCTCTGTCCGCCTGTGGTAGCGCTTCTGAAGAAGCGGTAGAGCCGATTTCTCCGGAGATCGAGCAGACCATGAGCGATGGCGCTAAGAGCTATCTGGAGCAGTTCGCCAGCTACAGTGACGAAGATCTGGCAGCACAGCTGAAACAGGCTGAGAAGCAGAAAAACACAGTCATTGAGTCTGCAATTTCTTCCTGGACCAGTTCTAAGGACGATTTAGGCAAGATGGGTGAGATTCAGAGCGTGACCGTAGAGCGCGCCGATGATGACAGCTACACAGCAGTTGTTCAGGCTTCCTTTGAGAAGAGAAACTTGACTTTCTCCCTGACCGCTGAGGAGAGCGTAAGCAGCTACGGCGGTACTTCTCTGGTACCGACTGAGTTATCCTTTGTTGTAAACTACAGCTTCGGTGAGAAGATGGAGAAGGCAGCATTAAATACCCTGATGGGTATGGGTACCGTATTCCTGGTACTGATTTTCATCAGCTTAATTATCAGCAGCTTCAAGAAGGTTAACGAGATTGAGGCAAATGTAAAGGCTAAAAAAGCAGGAGCAGAGGCACCGGCAGCAGCACCGGCACCTGTACAGACTGCAGCACCGGCAGCAGCGCCGGCACGTACCGCAGCACCAGCAGCAGGCAATGCGGCAAACGATGGAGAACTGGTAGCAGTTATCACTGCAGCGATCGCAGCAGCAACCGGCGTACCGGCAGACAGCGTAAATATCCGCTCCATTACACGTAAATAATCATCGATAAAATCTGGAGGAATTTAAAATGAAGAATTATACTATCACCGTAAATGGTACAGCATATCAGGTAACCGTAGAAGAAGGATTTGCAGGCGCAGCAGCACCGGCTCCAGCAGCAGCTCCAGCACCGGCAGCAGCTCCGGCTCCAGCAGCAGCACCGGCAGCAGGCGGCGTAACCATCACATCCCCGATGCCAGGTAAGATCCTTGGTATTAAGGCAGCAGCTGGCACAGCTGTAAAACGTGGTCAGGTTATCCTGCTTCTGGAAGCTATGAAGATGGAGAACGAGATCGTAGCTCCTCAGGACGGTACCGTTGCCAGTGTTAATGTTGCAGTAGGCGATATGGTAGAACCGGGCGCAGTTCTTGCTACATTAAACTAATCTAATTTTTATAAAACTGGCTGAAAAAATACGGGATATGTTATTCCGTTTGGAGGAATTAATATGGAATATATAACAACTACATTGTCCAATCTTCTTCAGCAGACAGCATTCTTAAACCTGACATTTGGAAACATCGTTATGATTTTCGTAGCGCTGATTTTCCTGTATCTGGCAATCGGAAAAGGATTCGAGCCGTTACTGCTTCTTCCGATTTCCTTTGGTATGCTGCTTGTAAATATCTATCCGGATATTATGAGATCGATTGAAGACTCATCGAACGGAGTTGGTGGACTTTTACATTACTTTTATTTACTGGATGAGTGGAGTATCTTACCATCCCTCATCTTCATGGGTGTCGGTGCGATGACAGACTTCGGTCCGCTGATCGCTAACCCGAAGAGCTTCCTGCTCGGTGCAGCTGCTCAGTTCGGTATCTACGGCGCTTACTTCATGGCTATCTTCATGGGATTCAACGATAAGGCTGCGGCTGCTATCTCCATCATCGGTGGTGCAGACGGCCCGACCTCTATCTTCCTGGCTGGTAAACTTGGTCAGACAGGTCTGATGGGACCGATTGCCGTAGCAGCTTACTCCTACATGGCTCTGGTTCCGATTATCCAGCCGCCGATCATGAAACTCCTTACCACCAAAGAGGAGAGAGAGATCCGTATGGAGCAGCTTCGTCCGGTATCCAAACTGGAGAAGATTCTGTTCCCGGTTGTTGTTACAATCGTTGTCTGCATGATTCTGCCGACAACTGCTCCGCTGGTTGGTATGCTTATGCTTGGTAACCTGTTCCGTGAGTCTGGTGTTGTTAAGCAGCTGACAGAGACTGCTTCCAACGCCCTGATGTACATCGTCGTTATCTTCCTGGGTACTTCCGTAGGTGCTACTACCAGTGCAGAGGCTTTCTTAAACCTGGATACCATCAAGATCGTAGTTCTGGGTCTGATTGCATTCGCTCTGGGTACTGCAGCAGGTGTTATCTTCGGTAAGATTATGTGCAAGGTAACTCATGGTAAGGTAAACCCGCTGATCGGTTCCGCAGGTGTATCTGCAGTTCCGATGGCAGCACGTGTATCCCAGAAGGTTGGTTCTGAGGCAGATCCGAGCAACTTCCTTCTGATGCACGCAATGGGACCGAACGTAGCTGGTGTTATCGGTACTGCCGTAGCAGCAGGTACATTCATGGCTATCTTTGGCGTGAAATAGGATAGAGCAGATTTATTCTGAATAATGTATTTATATAGTAGGGTGGGATTCTTCGGGATCCTGCCCTATTGTTATATGCAAACGTCGGTTGCTGTTCACAGGTAGGAATTTTCTGAACTGAAAATTCCGTACGATACAGTTCCGGCAGCAGATTTTGCCGATTTGGAATGCGTAGCATCGGCAAAATCCCGTTGCTGGGCACACGTGTGTGAACAGTAACAAACGTCGTTTTTTGTCGAATTTAATCGGTCGAAATAGTTTGCTTTTTGCTGGTGGAAGACGTAAAATGACAGTGAAGTAAGGAGGAATGGCACTAGAGAATAGAAAAGGAGAATGCATAGGATGGCGGATATGAGAGAAGAATTAGTTCAAAAGATTGAACGGGCAAGACAGCAGCTGAATCAAAATATTGACACAAAGGCAGCATATGACATAATTTATCACTACAGTGTGGAGCTTGACAAACTCTTAAATCAGTATATCGGGCTGGAGACGGAGACTGAAAGAGGGCTGGAGACGGCGCTATAAAATAAGAGTGGAAATAGAAACAAATATAGATAAGTACAGAAAACTCAGGTACATGTGTTCGAAAAAAGAACCGGTGCCTGAGTTTTCTGATTTTTTTTCGATTTAGACCTTGCCATTTTGATGGGCATGTACTAAAATAAACATAACAAGTGGTAGAAAGTGGTGAAAAGTGGAACGAAATGGATTTTCGGGACACAAAAGTGGTACACATCGGATGACGGGTGATTGATATGTTCATGGGAGAATACAATCATACAATCGATGCGAAGGGACGTTTGATCGTTCCGTCGAAGTTCAGGGAACAGCTTGGAGACGAATTTGTGGTGACAAAGGGGTTGGATGGCTGTCTTTTTGTGTACGATAACACCGAGTGGAAAAAGTTCGAAGAGAAGTTACAGGCACTCCCACTTACCAATCAGAATGCCAGAAAATTCTCCCGTTTCTTTCTGGCAGGTGCCTCGGCGTGTGAGGTGGATCGTCAGGGACGAATCCTGCTTCCTTCGGTTCTGCGGGATTTTGCAGGACTCGAGAAGGAGGTTGTCCTGGTCGGCGTCGGAAGCCGGATCGAGATCTGGAACAAGGCGACCTGGGCGGAGAAGAATGTCTATGATGACATGGAAGAGATTGCAGAAAATATGGAAGGCCTTGGCATATGATATTTAATCACAAATCAGTATTATTAAATGAGACGGTTGACAGTCTCTGTGTAAAGCCCCAGGGTATCTATGTGGATGGGACACTGGGAGGCGGCGGTCACGCGAGCGAGGTGGCGGCACGGCTGGGAGACGGCGGACGCCTGATCGGGATTGATCAGGATGCGGACGCGATTGCGGCTGCGTCAGAACGTCTGGCTCCCTTTGGAGATAAGATAACCGTTGTGCGGAGCAATTATGAGCGGATTGCACAGGTGTTAGATGAGCTGGAGATTCCGCAGGTGGATGGAATTTATCTGGATCTGGGTGTTTCTTCCTTCCAGCTTGACACAGCGGAACGGGGATTTACCTATCGCGAGGACGATGCGCCGCTGGATATGCGGATGGATCAGAGAAATGAGCAGACCGCGAAGGACATCGTCAATACCTACAGTGAGATGGAACTGTACCGGATCATCCGGGACTACGGTGAGGATCGGTTTGCGAAGAATATTGCAAAACACATCGTACAGGCACGACAGAAAAAAGAGATTGAGACGACAGGCGAGCTGACGGAGATCATCCGGGCATCGATTCCGGCAAAGGTCCGGGCGACCGGCGGTCATCCGGCAAAGCGTACGTTTCAGGCGATCCGGATCGAGTTAAACCGGGAACTGGATGTGCTGGAAGATTCGATCGATACGATGATTGAGCGCCTGGCACCGGGCGGACGGCTTTCGATCATTACGTTCCATTCTCTGGAAGATAGAATCGTAAAGAACCGTTTCCGGACGAATGAAAATCCATGCATCTGCCCGCCGGATTTTCCGGTCTGTGTCTGTGGACGCAAAAGCCGCGGCAGGGTGATTACAAGAAAACCGATTCTTCCGACCGATCAGGAGATGGAAGAAAACCCGCGTTCCAAGAGCGCAAAGCTCCGGGTATTTGAAAAATCATAAACAAAAGCATAACTGCACCGCAGAACAGAGATCGTTTCAGGTGCGGGGGAGATAAAAGAGAGAAAAAGCGAAAGAGCAGGGAGGGAACGTTATGTCTGTCAGAAGGAGACA
Organism: Clostridium sp. TF11-13AC; assembly: GCF_003481065.1. Taxonomy (NCBI): domain Bacteria; kingdom Bacillati; phylum Bacillota; class Clostridia; order Eubacteriales; family Clostridiaceae; genus Clostridium; species Clostridium sp. TF11-13AC. The sequence goes on along the minus strand of NZ_QUKJ01000001.1, from coordinate 886,928 downwards.
ACATGTATCGGCCTCCACGTATGTGGACGGTAATACCGTGCGAAAAGTTCAGAGAACCGTGGAGATAAGACCAGAAAGAGATGAGAGAGAGGAGTACCGGCATAAACACGCCGTGCGCCGCAACCAGGAAAAGGCGCTTTACATGAACGGACCGTATGTGCTGGCGCTGACCATCGCTGCGCTGATCACGCTGGTTTTATGTATGAATTATCTGCATAAGCAGGCGTCGATCACGACCCGTATCAGCCACATTGAGGATCTGGAGCTGAAACTGGAGAACCTGAAGTCCGAGAATGATGCACTTCAGACCCGGATTGACACGTATGTGGATCTGGATCATGTATATAAAGTGGCGACCGAAGAGCTCGGCATGGTATATGCAAATAAGGATCAGATTCTTTTATATGACAAGACGGAAAGCGAGTATGTAAGACAGTATGAGGACATCCCAAAACACTAACGGCAGACAGACCTTTCGGAAATATATGCAGGAAAAGCTGGCAATTACCGTCCTGGTAATTATGCTGGCTTTGTTTGCATTGGTGCTGGTGCTTTATAATCTGGTAAAAAGTAAGGGCGAGTCGTACAATCAGATAGTCCTGAGCCATCAGGACTATGAGAGCCGCACGATTCCCTACAAGCGCGGCAATATTATCGACCGGAACGGGACGTATCTGGCGATTAGCGAGAAAGTTTACAATCTGGTCATCGATCCGAAGCAGATTCTGGATACGGAGGAAAACTACCAGTATCTCGATGCCACGCTGGACGCGCTGGTGGAGTGCTTCGGTTACAAGCGGGACGAGCTGCAGGCGATGATCGAGGAGAAAAAAGACAGCCAGTATGTGATCTATGCGAAACAGCTTCCAGCGGAAGACAAAGAGAAGTTTGAGACTTATGAGAAGGACAAGAACAAGGAATACCGGGCGCTGCCGACGGAGGAAGGCGGCAACCAGCGTATCACGGGCGTATGGTTCGAGGAAGAATATAAGAGAACGTATCCGTACAATGAGCTGGCATGCAATGTGGTTGGTTTTGCCCTCAAGGATGGCAATGCATCTGGCGGTGTTGAACAGTATTATAATGATATCCTGAACGGTGTGAGCGGTCGTGAGTATGGTTATTTAAACGGCGATTCGAACGTCGAGCGAACGGTAAAACCGGCGCAGAACGGAAGGACGCTGGAGTTGACGATCGACGTCAACATCCAGAAGATTGTCCAGAAATATCTGGATGAGTGGCAGGCGGGCATTGGAAGTAATCTGGCGGCGGCGATCGTCATGGATCCGAACAGCGGTGAGATCCTGGCGATGGATACGACGACCCGTTACAATCTGAATGATCCGTACAATTTAAGCACCTACTATACGGATGAGGAAATCCAGGCGATGGATGAAAAGACGAAGTCCGAGGCGTGGTATAAAATGTGGAGAAACTTCTGCGTGAGCGACTCCTATGAGCCGGGTTCTCCACAGAAAGCATTTACGGTAGCCGGGGCGATCGAGGAAGGCGCGATTTCCGGAAACGAGGTCTTTGAGTGCGGCGGAAAACTGCATTTCGGAGACTGGGATATCCGGTGTGTTGCCCGAGCCGGTCACGGACCGCTGACGATCACACAGGGATTGATGAAATCCTGCAACGTCGTTATGATGCGTATTGTATCGCTGGAAGGAAAAGAGAAGTTTGTCCAGTATCAGAAGATTTTCGGATTTGGCGAGAAGACGGGCATCGACCTTCCGGGCGAGGCGTCCGGTCTGATTTATCAGGCATCCAATATGGATCCGGCATCTCTGGCGACCAACGCATTTGGACAGAACTATAACTGTACGATGGTGCAGATGGCAGCCGGATATGCGTCCTTAATCAACGGCGGTTCCTATTATGAGCCGCATGTGGTAAAAGAAATTCTGAACGACGAAGGATCCGTTGTCAAATCTGTTTCCCCAAATCTGGTGCGAGAGACGGTTTCGGAATCGACCTCGAACTTCATTAATAATGCGCTTTACCAGACAGTATCAGGTGATGGCGGTACCGCGGGCGCGGCGGCAGTTGCCGGTTACGAAGTGGCTGGTAAGACAGGTACGGCGCAGAAGCAGCCGCGTGCGGAGAAGAATTATCTGGTTTCCTTTATCGGATATGCACCGGCATACAATCCGCAGGTACTCTGCTATGTGGTAGTAGATACCCCGCATCTGCCAGGCGAGCAGCAGGCACATTCGACTTTTGCCAGCGAGATTTTCAGCAAGATCATGGCGGAAGTCCTTCCATATAAGAATGTATTCCCGGCAGGAGGCGCGGCACAGGATCTCGAGACCAATCTTTCCAGCCAGGAAGAAGGCATTATAAGCGGCACAGCGACCGAGGATCCGAATGCAGCTGAAACACCGGCAGAGACGACTCCGGCTCCGGAGGGCGGCTGGGCGAACTACGATGAGGAATTTATCGATTCCGGAGACGAGTATAGCTATCCGGATACGATGGGAAATGTGCAGGATGAATCGGCGGCGATTGGAAACGGTGAAACGGCGGAAACGGGCGATAATGCCGGAGAAACGGCAGCTTCCCAGGAAGCGCAGGCAGCGGGAGATTAGGAATTGTGCCTGCCGGGAAGAGCTATCTATCTTGCGTGGAAAATACGTAACTGTTCACAGGTAGGAATTTTCTGAACTGAAAAATCCGTACGATACAGTTCTGGCAGCAGATTTTGCCGATTTGGAATGCGTAGCATCGGCAAAATCCCGTTGCTGGGCACACGTGTGTGAACAGTAACGAAAATACAGAATAAAGAAACGGTTCGTATGATATACTGTAGCAATGAGATCAGACAGGAAGCAGTATGAATCGGAACCGGACGCATCACAGAGGAAGAACTGTCTTTTTGTGCGCCGCCATCTGCCTGTGCATGGCAGGATTGGCGGGGAGACTGTTCTTCCTCATGCTGTATAAAGCGGATTATTACAGCCAGATGGCGGAGGAGCTACATCAGCGGGAGCGCAGTATCAAAGCGCCGCGCGGGCGGATCCTTGACCGGAACGGAACGGTGATCGCCGATAACCGGACTGTGTGTACCATCTCTGTGATTCATAATCAGGTAAAAGATCCGGAGGCAGTTATCCGGGTTTTGAGCGAAGAACTGGGACTTCCGGAGGCAGAGGTGCGGAAAAAGACGGAAAAACGATCTTCCAGGGAAGTGATCAAGTCTAATGTGGAGAAAACGCGGGGCGATGCGATCCGGGCAAGGCGCCTGGAGGGAGTCAAGGTGGATGAGGACTATAAGCGATATTATCCATATGGACGTCTGGCATCGAAGGTACTGGGATTTACCGGGGGAGACAACCAGGGGATCATCGGCCTGGAAGTACAGTATGAGAAGTATTTAAAGGGCACGGACGGTAAAATCCTGACGCTCACGGACGCGGCGGGGATTGAGCTGGAAAATGAGGCGGAGAACCGCATCGAGCCGGAGGCAGGGCGGGATCTCCAGACGAGTCTGGATGTCAATATCCAGATGTACGCGGAACAGGCGGCGTACCAGACGATGCAGAAAAAGAATGCGAACCGCGTCTCGATCATCGTGATGAACCCGAAGAACGGGGAAGTCTATGCGATGGTAAATGCACCGGAGTTTTCATTGAATGAGCCGTTTGAGCTGGTGACAGATGGAAAAAACGAAGATTCAGAAACAGAAGAAGACATATCCTTGAAGGATGAAGTGCAGTCACACGCAGCATCAGCGCAAAATAAACAAGATCTCCTCAATCAGATGTGGCGCAACCCCTGTTTAAATGATACATACGAACCGGGGTCTACATTCAAAATCGTGACCGCCGCTGCGGGACTGGAGGCGGGCGTGGTCAACCTGACTGACCAGTTTTCTTGCCCGGGATTCCGGATCGTGGAAGATCGAAAGATTCGGTGTCACAAGGTGGGCGGACACGGCGGAGAGACGTTTTTACAGGGAATGATGAATTCCTGCAATCCTGTTCTGATCGATGTCGGGCAGCGGCTGGGACCGGAGCGGTACTATCAGTATTTTAAGCAGTTTGGTCTGCTGGGAAAGACTGGGATTGATCTGCCGGGTGAGGCGGGGACGATCATGCACCAGCCGGATCAGATCGGACCGGTGGAGCTGGCGACCGTCTCTTTTGGGCAGTCGTTTCAGATCACGCCGATCCAGCTCATTACAACGGCATCCTCCCTGATCAACGGGGGCACGCGCATCACACCGCACATCGGTATCCGTGCCGTGCGGGCAGATGGTCAGGCAGTCCACGTGTTTGCCTATCCAAAAGGAGAGAGAATCTTATCGGAGCAGACGAGTGAGACGCTGCGTTATATTCTGGAACAGGTGGTGGCGGAGGGGAGTGGAAAAAACGCCCGGATCGAGGGCTACCGGATCGGCGGAAAGACGGCAACCTCGGAGAAACTTCCAAGGAGCCGGAAAAAATATATTTCCTCATTTTTAGGGTTTGCACCGGCGGACGATCCGCAGGTGATCGCGCTTATCACCATCGATGAACCGGAAGGAATCTACTATGGCGGGACGATTGCCGCCCCGGTGATCCGCGATCTGTTTGAGGTCATTTTGCCGTATCTGGGGGTGGAGAAAAGAGGTTGATTATTCCCCTAAAAAGACGTATACTATTGAAGTGTATAATTTGAGGAACTATCTCTGTATACATAGGAAGATAAGTTAGAGGTGTGACATGGTAAATGAAACAATACTGGCGGTTATCATCGCATTTGTGGTCAGCGCAGTGCTGTGCCCGATCGTGATACCGTTTCTCCACAGGTTGAAATTCGGACAGCAGGTGCGCGATGACGGGCCGCAGACGCATCTGAAAAAGCAGGGAACCCCGACGATGGGCGGTCTGGTAATTCTTTCCAGCATCATCATTACGTCCCTGCTCTATATCCGGGATTATCCGAAGATCATTCCGGTGCTGTTTATGACCGTTGGATTCGGCGTGGTTGGATTTCTGGACGATTACATCAAGATCGTGATGAAACGTTCGGAGGGCTTAAATCCGATCCAGAAGCTGATCGGACAGTTTGTGATCACAGGTATTTTTGCCTATTATATTGTAACCTCACCGGACATCGGAACAGGGATGCTGATTCCATTTACCGGCAAGTATTTACAGCTTCCGGTCTGGCTGTTTGTACCGGCACTGTTCTTCATCATTCTGGGAACTGACAATGGCGTGAACTTCACAGATGGTCTGGACGGTCTGTGCACCAGTGTGACGATTCTGGTAGCAACGTTCTTTACGATCGTGGCGATCGGGGAGAACAGCGGCATTAGCCCGATTACCGGCGCAGTAGTTGGAAGTCTTCTGGGCTTTCTTCTGTTCAATGTCTATCCGGCGCGTGTGTTTATGGGCGATACCGGTTCACTGGCACTTGGTGGTTTTGTTGCTTCCAGTGCCTTTATGATGCAGATGCCGATCTTTATCGCGATCGTGGGTCTGATTTATCTGGTGGAAGTATTATCTGTTATTATTCAGGTAACCTATTTTAAGAAGACGGGCGGAAAGCGTTTTTTCAAGATGGCGCCGATCCATCACCATTTCGAGCTCTGCGGATGGTCTGAGACCAGAGTCGTAGGCGTATTTTCGATTATTACGGCAATCCTTTGCCTTATAGCATACTTAGGATTATAGGAGGAAGATTATGAGTCAGAAAGTATTAGTAGCAGGAACAGGTATCAGCGGTATTGCAGCTGCAAAGCTCCTTCTCTCAAAAGGCGGGGAGGTAGTGCTTTACGATGGCAATGAAAAACTGGATCCAGAGGAGCTGAAAAAGAAATTTGACGAAGGCGCGACGATCACGTTCGTCCTCGGAGAGCTGAAAAAGACGGATTTGTTAGGCGTGGAGCTGGCAATTTTAAGCCCGGGCATCCCGACCGATGCACCGTTTGTAGAGATGATTCGTGAAACCGGTATTCCGATCTGGGGCGAGATGCAGCTTGCATATCACTGTGCCAAAGGACGTATGGCAGCCATTACCGGCACGAACGGAAAGACAACGACGACTTCCCTGACCGGCGAGATCATGAAGTCATTCTATGACAGCGTATTTGTAGTTGGAAATATCGGTGAGCCGTTTGCATTCCACGCATTGGAGACAACGGATGAGACCGTAACCGTCGCAGAGGTATCGAGCTTCATGCTGGAGACCATGACTGATTTCCACCCGAATGTAAGCGCTATTTTAAATATTACCCCGGATCATCTGGATCGTCATAAGACGATGGAATGCTACATCGAGACGAAAGAGAGCATTACCAAGAACCAGAAAGAGGGCGATGTCTGTGTCCTGAACTATGAGGATCCGGTACTGCGTGAATTTGGTGAGACTTTAAAAGACATCAAGGTGGTATATTTTTCCAGTCTGCGTACCCTGAAACAAGGTTTCTACCTGAAAGAGGATGAGATTGTATACAACGACGGCGAGAAAGAGACCGTGATTGTCAATATCCACGATCTGAAGTTACTTGGCCGTCATAACCATGAAAATGTTATGGCAGCGGTTGCTATCAGTATGAACATGGGCGTTCCGCTGGAGAAGATTCAGAAGGTGATCAAGGAATTCAAGGCAGTTGAACACCGCATTGAGTTCGTAACCGAGCGTTTCGGCGTCAAATACTACAACGATTCCAAGGGAACCAACCCGGATGCAGCGATGCAGGCGATCAAGGCGATGCCGGGACCGACCTTATTAATTGCAGGCGGATATGATAAGCATTCCGAGTTTGACGAGTGGATCGAGAGCTTTGGCGGAAAGGTACGCTATCTGGTGCTGATCGGCCAGACCCGCGACAAGATTGCCGAGTGTGCAAAACGCCACGGCTTCAATGATATCATGTACGCGGAAGATCTGCAGGAGGCTGTACAGGTATGTGCATCCTACGCAAATCCGGGCGATAACGTCCTGCTTTCACCGGCATGTGCAAGCTGGGGGCAGTTCAAGAACTTTGAAGAGCGCGGACGCAAATTCAAAGAGTTTGTGAGAAATTTGTAATACCAAGGTTCAAAGGTCGGAAATCCGACGCAAGATTGCTTGCAGGAGGAATTGTGACTTTTGAGAATTGCGGAGTGCAAAGCACGCAGCAATTCGGTATTGGAAGAATAAAGGTTACTGGGCACGTATGCGTGAACAGTAACGAATAAAGGCTTAATGTATTTAAGGGGGCTGTCGCAGCCGGCATTTGTCTGCGGCAGCCCTGATTTGAAGGAAAAACTGCCGTTTGCAGGCAGAATTTCGAAACTGTAACAACAAAAAGCAGGGGAGTGGAAGTATGCCGGAACCGGGAAAAATTAAAAAGAAAAAACCACATCGGTTTTATGATTACAGTCTGCTATTTACCATCATTTTCCTGACGGTATTCGGACTGATCATGATTTACAGCGCGAGCTCCTATAAGGCGCAGCTTGATTACGGCAATCCGGGATATTTTATGCTTCGTCAGGCGGGCATCGCGGGTGTCAGCTTTGTTGCGATGTATATCGTCTCCAAGATAGATTATCACTGGTTTGCGCGGTTTGCGATGCTGGGATATATCGTTTCATACGTGACGCTGCTTCTGACGCGTTTTACACCTCTGGGCGTGGCATCGCATGGTAAGAAGCGCTGGCTGCGCCTGGGACCGCTTCAGTTCCAGCCGACCGAGATTGTCAAGATTTCCCTGATTCTGCTTCTGGCGGTTCTGATTGCCAATCTGGGCGTGCGGATCAACCAGCTGCGGGCAGTCGGATTTATCGTGGCGCTGTCGGCGCCGCTGGCACTTTTAGTTACGGCGAACAACTTAAGTTCTGGTATCATCATCTGCGGCATCGTGTTTGTGATGCTGTTTGTGGCGTGCAAGATCAAATGGCCGTTTTTTCTCTGCATCGGAGGCGGCGTTGGACTTCTGGCGGTCGCCCCCTATATAGGGCATTTGCTGGTAAAGCTCCATATCCTGAAGGATTATCAGCTGGGACGAATCAATGTCTGGGTCAACCCGGTGCAGTATGCACGTTCCGGCGGTTATCAGGTGCTCCAGGGTCTGTACGCGATCGGTTCCGGCGGTCTGTTTGGAAAGGGACTGGGCGAGAGTCTCCAGAAGCTCGGTTTCGTGCCGGAGGCGCAGAATGATATGATTTTTTCGATTATCTGTGAGGAATTAGGTCTGTTTGGCGCGATTTCGGTCATTTTGATTTTCATGTTTATGATTTACCGCTTCATGGTAATTGCTGGAAATGCACCGGATCTGATGGGTGCGATGATCGTGATCGGCGTGATGGCACACATCGCGATTCAGGTTATCTTAAATATCGCGGTTGTTACGAATACGATCCCGAACACGGGTGTTACGCTGCCGTTTATCAGTTACGGAGGTACGTCCGTCATGTTCCTGATGCTGGAGATGGGGATGGTGTTAAGCGTCTCGAACCAGATTAAGCTGGAGCAGTAGGAATATTTGGCGGAGTTACATATTTACTTCGGGAAATGTAGAAAATGAGAACCATTTTCTCTCGTTGGCATATAATAATACATAGATGCCGGTGGGAGGGGATTGTTTGGCTTTCATCGAGATTCACGGACCGTGCCGGATTCAGGGCGGACTCACGGTGCAGGGGTCGAAAAATGCAGTTTTGCCGATGATGGCGGCGTCGGTGTTAAACCGCGGAATTACCGTGCTTGAAAATGTCCCCAGAATACAGGATGTGTTCTGTATGATGGGGATTCTTGATTCTCTGGGATGCCGGTGTGCGTTGCACGGAAACCGTCTGGAAATCGATACTTCGAAGATGAATGGCTGGCGGATCGAGCAGAAAGCGATGGGGAAAATGCGCTCGTCCATTATGCTTTTGGGAGCGCTCCTGGGACGCTTTTGCGAGGCGGGGGTCTACAGCCCCGGCGGATGTATGATCGGAAAACGTCCAATCGACTGGCATTTGCGGGCACTCCGTGCGCTGGGCGCGGAAATACAGGAACCGGAGCCGGACGGCTTCCTGCATGCACAGACAACGGGACTTCGCGGGGCAGAGATTATTTTTCCGTTCCCGAGTGTCGGCGCGGTGGAAAATGCCCTGTTTGCCGCTGTGGCAGCGGTGGGGCGGACGGTTCTGCGGGGATGCGCGCGGGAACCGGAGATTGGACAGCTGTGCCATTTCCTAAATGGTATGGGGGCATCGATCCGGGGGATCGGGACGGATGCGCTGATCATAGAAGGCGGATTGCCGCTCCATGACAGCCGGTTTGTGATCGGCGGCGACCGGATCGTAGCCGGGACCTATCTTCTTGCCGCTGCGTCCTGCAGCGGTGAGGTGATCGTGGACGGCGTGCAGACACAGGAGCTGCGTGCATTGACCGGGGTGCTGGAGCATATGGGCGTTTCGCTTTATCAGGAACCGGAACTTATATATGTACACGGCGGACAGCGCCTGCGGGCGGTATCGGTGAAAACCGGACCGTATCCGGCGTTTCCGACCGATCTGCAGCCGTTTTTGATGGCGGCGCTGTCACGGGCAGATGGAACCAGTATGCTGCGGGAGACGGTATTTGAAAACCGGTTTGGCACAGCGGCGGAGCTTCAAAAAATGGGGGCGAACATCGAATGCAGCGGGAACATTGCCCGGATTGACGGAGTGGAAACCTTGCGGGGAGCTTTGGTGCGTGCCCGTGATCTGCGGGGCGGTGCAGCCCTGACGGTGGCAGCCCTGGGGGCGGACGGATGGACCAGAGTATCAGAATGTGAACATATTGAGCGGGGATATGAAGATATTTGCCGGGACTTGCGGGCATTAGGAGCAGAGATCCGGCGCCGGGAGGATGATGGAGATAGAGAAGATACAGATTGAAAAAAAGACAGAGGAAAAGGTATGGCGCCGCCGTGGAAAAAAACATATCTGGATCACGGCGGCAGCACTTCTTGTGGCGGCCGCGTTTTTTGTCGGTCTGTCGCTGCTTCGGATCAATACAATCCATGTCAGTGGAAACCGGCAATATACGGCAGAGCAGATAGAGGCGTCTATTTTCGATTCGCGGCTGAGCCGGAATCCGGTGTTCTGCTATCTGCAGTACCGCTTCCGGCCGCACAAGTCAATTCCGTTCGTGCAGGATTACAAGCTGGTGTTCCGCAGCCCGTCGGACGTAGAGGTGATCGTCTACGAGAAGAGTGTGGTTGGTTACGTTTCCTACATGAACAGCCGGATGTATTTTGACAAGGACGGCATCATTGTGGAGAGCACAAGCGAGACATTGCCGGGTGTGCCGAAGATTGCCGGACTTTCCTTTGGACATATCGTGCTGCATCAGCCGCTGCCGGTCGAGGATATCAGCGTTTTCAACGAGATTCTGAACCTGACGCAGGTACTGTCAGTCAACGAGGTTGCGGTGGACGAGATCCGTTTTAATAAGGAAAAGGAAGCGACGCTTCAAATCAGGAGCTTGAAGGTTGAGCTGGGAAGCAACAGTGAGATGAACGGGAAACTTTCGGAGCTGACGGATATTCTGCGGGATTATCCGGATCTGTCCGGAACCCTCTATCTGGACAGCTACGATGAATCGAATGCAAATCCGATGTACCGGTTTGATAAAAACTAGGAAGAATCGGCATAATCCGTTACTGGCACGTATGTGTGAACAGTAACATTGTGACTGGTTTATTGAAAATTTATAAAAGAAACGATTGATTTTTTGCTGAAAATCAAATATAGTATTAGGTAGGCTAGATTTAAAAGACCCTAATTTTAGTATAAAGATGATAAAACCGGAACAGATGGGAAAATGAAGGAGGAAGTATCTTGTTAGAGATAAAGATAAATGAAGCAGAGAACTCTGCCAGAATTATAGTAGTAGGTGTCGGCGGAGCCGGTAACAACGCTGTCAACCGTATGATCGATGAAGATATTGCCGGTGTAGAATTTATCGGTATCAATACAGATAAGCAGGCACTGCAGTTCTGCAAGGCGTCCACAGCTATGCAGATTGGTGAGAAGCTGACCAAGGGACTTGGTGCAGGCGCAAAGCCGGAGATCGGTGAGAAAGCAGCTGAGGAAAGCCAGGAAGAGCTGGCACAGGCTCTCAAGGGTGCAGATATGGTATTCGTTACCGCAGGTATGGGCGGCGGTACCGGTACAGGTGCAGCTCCGGTTATTGCACGTATCGCAAAAGATATGGGCATCCTGACGGTCGGCGTTGTCACAAAGCCGTTCCGTTTCGAGGCAAAGACCCGTATGAGCAACGCGCTCAATGGTATCGAAAAACTGAAAGCAGCTGTCGATACTCTGATCGTTATCCCGAATGATAAACTTCTTGAGATCGTAGACCGCCGTACCACGATGCCGGATGCACTGAAGAAAGCAGATGAGGTTCTTCAGCAGGCAGTACAGGGTATTACCGACCTGATCAATGTTCCGGGTCTTATCAATCTTGACTTTGCAGATGTTCAGACCGTTATGGTGGACAAGGGTATCGCTCATATCGGTATCGGTCATGCGAAGGGTGATGACAAAGCACTTGAGGCTGTTAAGCAGGCTGTATCCAGCCCGCTGCTTGAGACAACCATCGAGGGTGCAAGCCACGTTATCATCAATATTTCCGGCGATATCAGCCTGATCGAGGCAAATGACGCAGCCAGCTATGTACAGGAGCTTGCAGGCGACGATGCCAATATCATCTTCGGTGCGATGTACGATGAGAATGCACAGGATGAGGCGACGATCACTGTTATTGCGACTGGACTGGATTCCCACGGTGTGAACACACCGGTCGCAAAAGCGATGACTGAGTTCAAGACTCCGTTCAAGGCAAAGACGACTGGCAATACATACGCTCAGCCGGCAGCACAGACTGCAGCGGCAGCGCAGCCGACCTACAAGGCACCGACCTTCCGTGCACCATCTGCAGCAGCACCGGCACAGCCAGTCGCTCCGAAGGAAGCACCGCAGTCGGCACCGGCACAGCCGTTCCGCCCGATGCGCCAGGAAACACAGATCAATATTCCGGATTTTCTGAGAAATAAGAAATAATATAAGAGTGAGAGATGAACTGCTCTTGCTTTAGCAAAAATACAAAATATATACAGAAGCAGTTGTTTTTGGAAGAGACACGCATTAGAAGTGAAAATTTCTGATGCGTGTTTTTTTGTGTAATAGGAAATTCCTTGGAATCCCCTATTACACAAAAAGGCACATTCTTTTTTATCGTCGATTCAGACCTTCGACTTATGTCGAATCTATTCAAATTTTACGTTTTTCCCCCGATTTTTGGCGATCAAAACAGGCGTTTTGCGCCCTCGGTTTGACAAATTTTGCGGAACTTTTTTCTTATAATATCCCGTGTCGGACAGAAAGGTGGGAAGAGACAGTGACCTATCGTGTGTATGCGGATGTCATCCTGCTGCAAAATCTGGCAGCGGATTTCCTGCTTCTGTCGGTGGTGAAGAATTGCCTGCGTCTGCCGGAACGCCGGTATGGGCGGTTGGCAGGGAGTCTTCTGGGAGCCGTGTATGCGTTAGGAATGGTGTTAGCTCCGGTTCCGCTGGGATATGCCGGGCGGATGCTCCTAAGCGCCACGATGAGCGTGCTGATGGTATGGACGGCATTTTCCATCCGTAGGAAGTCGGAGGCGGCAGAAGCTGCGATCGGGCTTTACATAGCATCTATGCTGGCGGCTGGCTGCATGGAACTGGTTCAGCCGCTTGGAATACGGGCGAATCTTCTGTTCTGGCTGTTTACCACGGGGGGAAGTTTTCTGATTCCATCTGCGGTGTGGCGGTTTGGTATGCAGCGGTGTATGAAGCTGGAACACCAGTACGCGGTAACGCTTTTTAACAAAGGCAGGGAGCGGCATGTGCAGGCGATTCTCGACACAGGCAACCATCTGACGATGCCGCTTTCGGGGCGTCCGGTGCAGGTGCTGGATGCGTGTGCGGCAGAGAGATTTTTTTCCTGGGAGGACGGTGTCCAATACATCCCATTTCGGAGTGTCGGAAAGGGCGGCGGCGTGATTCCGGCATATCAGGCGGAGCGGATGGAAGTGTCCGGTCAGGGCGGTATGCGGGTGATTGAGAAGCCGTGGATTGCCATTTCACAGGAGGCGCTGTCGCAGAAAGGCGAGTATCAGATGCTGCTCAATGAAAAATATTGGTTGTGAAGAAAAACAGCCGTTATGGTCTGAACCATAGCGAACAACATAAGGGGGAAAGCATATGTTTATAAAAGTTTCAGTTCCAGGTCAGTTTCGTTTAAAAATGATGCCGTCGTTCCGGTCATTTCTGATGCACCGGGACGGGGAAGTTCATTATATCGGGGGAACCGATATCCTTCCGGCACCGTTTGACAGTGTGCGGGAGGCGGAGGTTTTAAGAAAATTTGGAACCAGTGAGGATAAAGAGGCGCGTTCGGCGCTGATCGAACACAACCTGCGCCTGGTGGTCTACATAGCAAGAAAGTTTGACAACACCAGCGTGGGCGTGGAAGATCTGATTTCGATCGGGACGATCGGTCTTATCAAGGCGATCAACACGTTTGACGTAGATAAAAATATTAAGCTGGCGACCTATGCATCCCGTTGTATTGAAAATGAGATTCTGATGTATCTCCGGAGAAATAATAAGACGAAGCTCGAGGTTTCGATCGATGAGCCGTTGAATGTGGACTGGGATGGAAATGAATTGCTTCTGTCGGATATTTTGGGAACGGATGAGGATATTATTTACCGGGATCTGGAGGATGAGACAGAGCGGAAACTGTTGAATGCGGCGATCGACCGCCTGAATCCGCGGGAACAGAAAATCGTGAAGCTGCGCTTTGGTCTGGGGAGAGAGCAGGAAGATGAAATGACCCAGAAGGAGGTTGCCGACCTTCTGGGTATCTCGCAGTCATACATATCGAGGCTGGAAAAGAAGATTATGAAACGCCTCAAAAAAGAAATTTCGCAGCAATGCGGTCTATATACCAGCCGATAAGTGCTGGAAGAAACAGACCGATCAGGATGTAAAACGGACCCATTTCATAGCGGAAGGAGACCGGGAAGTTGGAAAGCGTTTCCGGTATTTCCTTCAAAATGAAGCGGGCATAGGCAAAATCGATCAGCTTGAACAGCGTGAAATGAATCGCCATAATGTCAAAGGAATGGCGTCCTAAAAAGGCAAGGACCTTTGCCAGCGGTCTGATGCGCTCGGACAGGTCAGAGAGCGAAAGGACGAAGTAAATTCCAATGATGGAGATCGGATAAAATAAGACGCCCGGAATGTGCATGCTTGCCAGATCGATGAAAATGTGAAGCTTTGTGTTCGTCAGGTGCAGAAGCAGGGCGCTTATCAGGCAGCCGTACCAGACCGTATAGTGGCGGAAATTGGAGAAAAACTGCTGCATCAGCCAGGCGATGAGATAGACCGGAACAACGAGCAGCGCCGCCTGCAGATTGTAAGGGAGCGGGCAGCTTCTCATATTTAAGAAGACACCGGCAAGGCCAATCAGGATGCATGCAAATGCACATACAGGAAGCTTGACATTATCTTTCCGGGCGAAGCGGGCAGCTGCGCGTCCAAACCAGACGCATCCGGCAAAGAGTCCGGAGGACACCAGCCAGACCGGCAGAAACCAGAGGGCACCCTGAACCTGTTCCGGGGAGTTGAAGGAAAGACTGCTCATCCATGCCGTAAGCATTCTGGTATGGTTGTAAAGTTCCTGTCCCGCATAGAGCCTGTGCGTTACAAAAAAGTTGTGAAGCAGGACAAAAAACAGCGTGTAGAACATATACCTGGGCCATGCACCGGCGAGACGGGAGCCGAAGTAGAGAAACGGCGTATCCCCGTATTTCGTTTCATTATAAAAATAGCCTGTGATAAAGAAGAACAGTGCCAGGTGGAACAGATAGACGAACGCACCGGCGAAATATCCGGTATGCCCCAGCACGATCGCAATAATGCCCCATCCCTTTACGATATCCCAGTAGAGGGAACGGGCTTTTTTTTGTGTGTTCATGAATGGATCTCCTTGTGGTTGAATTCTATTTTCTATAAATAATATTGATCGTAAAACCCCTGAAAATATATTTTACTATGGAACGGCAGAAAAGGCAAGAAATTGGAATGAGTGAAAACGGTTCTCATTTGTCCGGGTATAAATGAGCTTTGAATTGTCCATTCTAATGTATAGGTGACAAAACAAAAATCAAAACGATTCAACCGTTTGCGTTGATCGTCCATCATACGGAGGGAATGGAAATGCCGGTCTATAAAGTGGAAATCTGCGGGGTCAATACATCCAAGCTGCCTCTTTTAAGTAATGAGGAGAAAGAAGAACTGTTTCGCCGGATTCTAAAGGGCGATCGGGAGGCAAGAGAACAGTATATCAAGGGGAATCTGCGGCTGGTGCTCAGTGTAATACAGCGCTTTTCGGGTAGCCGGGAAAATGTGGACGATCTGTTCCAGATTGGCTGTATCGGCCTCATCAAGGCGATTGATAATTTTGATATTACCCAGAATGTCCGTTTTTCGACGTATGCGGTTCCGATGATCCTGGGGGAGGTGAAACGGTATTTGAGGGATAACAATTCAATCCGGGTCAGCCGGTCGCTCCGCGATACGGCATACAAAGCGATCTATACCCGTGAAAATCTGCTGAAAAAGCAGTCAAAGGAGCCGACACTCTGCGAGATTGCCAAAGAATTGGGAGTCAGCAAAGAGGAGATTGCGTATGCGCTCGATGCTATCCAGAGCCCGGTCAGCCTGTACGAACCGGTCTATACGGACGGCGGCGATCCGCTCTACGTGATGGATCAGCTCAGTGACAAGAAAAATTCAGAGGAACATTGGGTCGAGGATCTGTCGCTGGGGGAGGCGATGCAGCGCCTGCCGGACCGGGAACGCCGCATTATTGATATGCGCTTTTTTGAGGGAAAGACCCAGACAGAGGTTGCCGAAGAAATCCATATTTCGCAGGCGCAGGTGTCACGGCTGGAGAAGAGTGCGTTAAAAAGCATGAAGCATTATTTGAGCTGAATGTTGATAGGGATTGTGTTATAGGGATTGTGTGAGATTCTTCTGATTGATTGTTTGGCGGCTCTGTGTTAAAATATAGGAGATATAGTCTGCAAAAAGAATCTGAAAATCAAGCAGATGACTGTTATCTGAACTGGGGTTGAGCGGAGTATTCCATCTGATATAGTGATAAAGGCAGCTTGGCGATGCGACACTCAGGCAGTCATGGACAGCAGACAGAGTAGAAAAGACAGGCGCAGGCGGATTGAGCCTCGCGCATGATAAAATGTACTCTCGGAGTCTTTTCTGCACTCGCTTTTGTGGCTGATTTTCCGCCAGCCGTACCCGAATTTCATCAACGTACGCACCGCGTACGCCTCAGAAATTTGGGCACAGCTGACAAAAAATCATCTCACAAAATCAAGCACAGAAAGATTCCGAGAGTACATTAAAAAGAGCCGGAGGAATTCAAATGGAGAAATTACGTGAGCTGATGAAAGAACATCAGGATAAAGCAGATAAAAAAGTGATGGGAGAGGTTCTGGAGCTGCTTCAGAGAGAGCCGGGACTGTTTGTTGTGACTGTCCATGCGACGAAAAACTTCTTCCTGGGTGCAGAGAACGGCAAGGCGGCTGCTTTCCTTTACACCAGCCGCGAGTATGCAGATGAGTTCGTGAAAGGGCTGGAGATGGTCGGTGTAGAGACGAAGGTACTGGAGATCCGCCCATTACAGCGTATTTCCTTTTTCAACGACCTCTACCGCAGCGGTTTTGAGGCAGTTGTGATCGACAAGGGACAGGAAAATCATATGTCCATGTCGCTGTTCAGCATCATCGAGAAACCAAAGGATACATCCGAGATCGTGATGAACCCGTCCCTGGTCCGTTCTGCAAATCAGTTCTATCAGGCACTGGTACAGCACCAGGCATTCCCACAGATGCAGGATCTGATGTGCAAAGAGCTTTACGGTGCGCGTCTGCTGGTTCCGGTTGCTGACCCGCAGAAGACGACGGCAGTGCCGGTTCTGACCACCGGAAAGGGTGTACGCTATTACCCGGCATTTACGGATTTAGTAGAATTTGGCAAATTTGACCGTAAACATCAGTTTGGAGCAATGGAAGTCCGCTTCCGCGATCTGAAAAAATATCTGGATTACGTGAATGGAATCGTGGTAAATCCGTTTGGATTTGCACTCCGTCTGGACGGCGAGAAGCTGGATCGGATTGAGAAAGAGAATATGAAGCTGAAGGTTGTAAAATAAATGCTGCTGTGACCGTGACCGGTAATGAATAGATGTCAGCATAATAAACTGTGGTGAAAAGGCTGTCTCTCATCAGAATGTATCATATAGATACATCTGCTGAGAGACAGCCTTTTTGATTATTCGGTTCTCCTGTTTTTTTCATATAAATGTAGTAATCCCTTCATCAACAGCGCCCCATCGTACGTGATCGTATGCGAACAGAGCGGCAGGACAATCTTGGAGATGCCGCCGGTGGCGATGATGGAAGTTTTCTCTCCGAGTTCTTCCTCGATGCGATCCAGCATACCGTCGATCATCGCGGCATTGCCAAATATGACGCCGCTTCTCATGCAGTCTATGGTATTTTTGCCAATGACACGGCGCGGCGTATCGAGGCTGATGCGCGGCAGCTGGGCAGTGCTGGCGCTCATGCTGTCGAGGGAAACGCGAAGTCCCGGCAGGATCGCGCCGCCGACATAGCGTCCGTTTTTGTCGATGACAGACATGGTCGTAGCGGTTCCCATTTCGATGATGATGATTGGCGGTTCATGCTCTGCAAGGGCACCGACTGCGTTTACGATCATATCGCTGCCGACGGATTTCGGGTTGTCCATCAGGATGTTTAAGCCGGTTTTCATGCCGGAACCGACCAGCATTGCGTTTAGTCCCGTTATTTTACGGATGGCGGCAAGAATCGTCCGGTTAAGCGGCGGAACGACCGAGGAGACGATCGCACCATCAAGCTGATCTGGGGCAATATGGTAAATTTCAAGAATACTTTTCAGCGCCACGGCATATTCCAGATTCGGTTTTCCGATGGTGGTCGTGATGCGTTCTACAAAATACGTTTTTTTTGCGTCGATCACGCCGATAATAATGTTGGTGTTTCCAACGTCGATAGCTAGAATCATAAAATAACTCCTTTATATCTCCTGCATCTCTACAATAATCAACATCTCTTATAAAATGTTGATTGTATAGTTATCGCAACGGTTTCATATGTTCAACTGTTACTATTTATTATATATCCACGTTAATAGTATGATTATATGTTTTTTAAAGAAAAGGATCAAGAAGAAGATGAAAAATGTTTTTAAGATCTGTTACCGATCGCGCGTGAGTGAACCGTAACTTGGACTTGCGTATTCGTTTAAAATAATATAGAATAAATACGTTTAGACAAAGTTAAAGAATGGTAGTAAGTTTGGAGGAAGATTTTTTTGGAAAATATAGCGGAGCAGATCAAAAAACGGCGTACATTCGCCATTATTTCCCACCCGGATGCTGGTAAGACAACCCTGACGGAGAAGTTTCTTCTCTACGGAGGTGCGATCAACCTGGCTGGTACGGTCAAGGGAAGAAAAGCGGCCAAGCACGCAGTTTCTGACTGGATGGAGATAGAGAAGGAGAGAGGTATTTCGGTTACCTCTTCCGTATTACAGTTTAATTATGAGGGATTCTGCATCAATATCCTGGATACACCAGGACATCAGGATTTCTCGGAGGATACCTACCGTACTCTGATGGCAGCCGATTCGGCGGTCATGGTCATCGATGGTTCTAAGGGTGTCGAGGCGCAGACGATCAAGCTTTTCAAGGTTTGCGTTATGCGCCACATCCCGATTTTTACCTTTATCAACAAGATGGACCGCGAGGCGCGCGATCCGTTTGAGTTGATGGATGAGATCGAGAGCGTGCTCGGCATCCGTACCTGTCCGGTCAACTGGCCGATCGGCTGCGGTAAGAATTTTAAGGGCGTGTATGACCGTGCCACAAAGAAGATCACAACTTTCACAGCAGCAATGGGCGGACAGAAGGAGGTCGCATCTCAGGAGTTCTCGTTAGAGGGCGATGAGGTTAACTCCATCATCGGTCCAGACTACCATCGGCAGCTGATGGATGATATCGAGCTTCTGGACGGCGCATGCGATGAGCTGGATATGGAGCGTGTCAGCCGCGGAAATTTATCCCCGGTATTCTTTGGTTCGGCGCTGACAAACTTTGGTGTAGAGACATTCCTGGAGCATTTCCTGAAAATGACAACCTCGCCGTTGCCGAGAAATACGACAACCGGCATGGTGGATCCGTTCTCTCCGAATTTCAGCGCGTTTGTCTTCAAGATTCAGGCAAATATGAACAAGGCGCACCGCGACCGTATCGCATTTATGCGTATCTGTTCCGGCAAATTTGAGGCAGGCATGGAAGTAACGCATGTGCAGGGCGGACGCAAGATCCGTCTCTCCCAGCCACAGCAGATGATGGCGCAGGATCGAAAGATCGTCGAGGAGGCATATGCGGGCGATATCATCGGTGTATTCGATCCGGGTATTTTCTCGATCGGTGATACACTCTGTACAGGTGAAAAGGTAGAATTTGAAGGCATTCCTACGTTCGCACCGGAACATTTTGCACGCGTGCGCCAGATGGACACGATGAAGCGCAAGCAGTTCATCAAGGGCATCAGCCAGATCGCCCAGGAAGGTGCGATCCAGATCTTCCAGGAGTTCAACACAGGTATGGAAGAGATCATCGTCGGCGTAGTCGGCGTCCTCCAGTTCGAGGTACTGACCTACCGTCTGGAAAATGAGTACAATGTAGAAGTCAAGTTGGAAAAACTTCCATACGAGTACATCCGCTGGGTAGAAAACGCTGACGAGATCGACGTAGCCAAGATCCAGGGAACTTCGGATATGAAGCGGATCAAAGACCTCAAAGACAATCCGCTGCTTCTGTTTGTCAACAGCTGGAGTGTGGGAATGGTAGAAGAGCGGAATCCGAAGCTTAAATTAAGCGAGTTTGGGCGTAACTAAAGCCATGCAGCGGAAAGCACCGTTTCAGCGAATGGAAAATTTATTTTTCAGGCGCTGAAAGGGGGATTTCTGCTATACGGCGCAGCCGGACAGGGGTGTGAAACCGCAGGTTTTGCACCTCTGGGCATGGTAAAACAAGAGAGAGTCCCTATCGCACCCCTGGACATGGTAAAACAAGAGAGAGTTCCTATCGCACCCCTGGGCATGGTGAAACAAGAGAGAGTCCCCATCGTCCCACCTGGGCATGGTGAAAATATAGAAAAAATCAGAAAAGGAGACATTTCATATGAGCAGAGTAGATGTAGTACGTGCAGCCATGGTAGAAGCCATGAAAGCAAAAGACAAAGCAAGAAAAGATTCCTTATCCATGCTGTTATCCGCACTGAAAAATGCGGAGATCGACAAGCGTTCTCCGCTGACTGAGGAAGAGGCGGACGCAGTTGTAAAGAAAGAGATCAAGCAGACGAAGGAGACTCTGGAACTGGCTCCGGCAGATCGTGCGGATATCCGCGAGGAGGCACAGGCACGTCTGGCAGTTTATCAGGAATTTGCACCGGAGGATCTGACCGAAGAGCAGATCGCAGAGGTGATCAAAAGTGTTCTGGCAGAGCTTGGCATTGAAAATCCGGCACCGTCTGACAAGGGCAAAATCATGAAAACCCTGATGCCGAAGGTAAAGGGCAAGGCAGACGGAAAGGTAGTGAACCAGGTACTGGCTGGAATTCTGTCCAAATAATAACCAAAGGAAAAGAACGAGGCGGAAGATTTATGTATAAAAAGAAAATCGAGCAGTATATCGAGGCGCACAAGCAGGAGATGTTAGATGACATATGCGCGCTGTGCAGCATCAACAGCGAGCGTTCGGCATACCAGGAGGGCGATCCGTTCGGCGAAGGTCCGAGCCGCGCACTGGCACAGGCACTCAAAATGGCGGAAGAGTATGGATTTTCCATCAACAATTACGATAATTATGTAGGAACCGCCGATTTAAACGACGGTGAGCACCAGCTAGATATTCTGGCACACTTGGATGTTGTCCCGGCAGGCGAGGGCTGGACTGTGACACAGCCGTTTGAACCGATTGTAAAAGACGGAAAGTTGTACGGACGCGGCACGGCGGATGACAAGGGACCGGCGGTAGCAGCTCTGTATGCGATGCGTGCGGTCAAAGAACTGGGAATCCCGGTGACAAAAAATGTCCGCCTGATTCTGGGAACGGATGAGGAGTGCGGCAGCAGCGATATTGAACATTATTATAAAGTGGAGAAGGAAGCGCCGATGACATTTTCCCCGGATGCTTCGTTCCCGGTTATCAATATCGAAAAAGGACGTTTCCCGGGGCATGTGACAGCTTCTTTTGAGGTATCGACGGAGAATGCGCGGATCCTGTCCATCGAGGCTGGCATCAAGATCAATGTTGTTCCGGGCAAGGCGCATGCGACAATTACAGGACTGACCGAGGAAGAGGTACGTCCGATGGCAGAGGGCGTGACGAAGGAGACTGGCGTACAGTTTGAGCTTCAGGCAGAGGAAGATGTGATCGTGATCACCGCAGTCGGTGAGGGCGCACACGCCTCGACACCAGAGGAAGGCAAAAATGCGCTGGCATCCCTGCTTCTGCTTCTGGATCGCCTGCCATTTGCATCCTGCGGACAGACGAAGCTGATTCACAGCCTGACTGAGTGCTTCCCGTGGAATGATACCGAGGGCAAGGCGCTTGGCGTGGCGATGCAGGCAGAAGGATCCGGAGCACTGTCTCTGGCATTCACGATGCTTACGATGACGGAGACACGGATGGAAGCGTACTTTGACGCACGTTTCCCGATCGGCGGCAATGATGACAACCTGTTGAAACCAGTGGAGGCAAAACTTGCGTCCCACGGCATGAAGTTAGAGTCCCCGCAGCTGCGAGAGCCGCATTTTGTAGACGGCAATTCCGAGTTTGTCAGAACACTTCTGAACGCTTATGAGCTTTATACCGGCAACAAGGGCGAGTGCAACTACACCGGCGGCGGCACATATGTGCATGACCTGAAAAACGGCGTTGCATTTGGCGCGTCGATGCCGGGCGTGGACAACCGGATGCACGGAGCAGATGAATTTGCCTATGTGAGTGATCTGGTGGCAAGCGCGAAGATTTTTGCACAGGTGATTGTGGATTTGTGTAAGTAACAGAAAATTTCGTTTTTTCCGCCGTAAGAATTAAAGAAACCTTAATTGATTCGCCGCAGGTTCTATGTTAGACTGAAATCCACAACCGAGAGGTACTGTGCATGTTTGAAGACGGCTGCAGGAACTCCGGCGAGAGGGAAAGGAGAGAACGATTATGAAAAAATCATTCCATACAGTTAAAAAGGCAGGGATTCTGACGGCGGCAGCGGTTCTGGGAACAACGGCACTGGCGGGATGCGGCAGTAAGGCAGATATGGCAGAGAGTGCAGCGGCAAGCGAGGCAGCAACTGAAGCGGCCGGAGAGGCAGAAGCATCGGATGCACAGCTTGTCATCGCAGGCGGAGACAGTGCCGGACTGATCGCGGCGGTTCAGGCGGCAGCCGAGGGCATGGATCCGTCGAAGATCCTGATTCTGGCACCGGGCGAAGAGCTGGCGGCAGATATGACGGAGATGGCACCGTATGTCAATGCAGCCGATACGGATGAGCAGTTCCAGGCGAATCTTACGGATGATTTTGAGATTTATCTGTCCGATATTATGACGGCAGGAAATAATACGAACAATTCGGATATGGCGGCATATGTATCGGAGAACAGCGAAGAGGCGAAAGACTGGCTTGCCGACACACTGGGAATGGAGTACGGCGATCTGACACAGGAGGCAGGTTCCTCGGTAGCCCGCAGTTTCCCGGCAAAAGAGGGAAATCTGAACGAGCTTGCACAGGAAGCGCTGCTTAAAAAAGTCGAAGAGCTGAAGATTCCGGTTGAATATAAGGCAGAATTAAAGAGTGTCGCTTACAATGAAGAAGGTGCCCTTGACCGCATCACTGTGACGGTGGACGGCAAGGATCAGGAGATTGACTGCCTGGCACTGGTAGCGACCGATGTTTCCCTGATTCCGGTTTTTGAGGAATCTCAGGTATACGAGGCAGATGGCAAGGCAGCAGCCCTGGTTGTCAGCAACAATGCGGAACAGCTAAACAAAGATAGCGGCGAGCTGATCAATGGTCTTTATGCAGCAGGTCCAATCCTGTCAGCGGCAGTAGACGGTGAAGGTGTGCTCTCCGGCAATGAGCTGACCGAGGCGGTTATGTTTGGTTCGACTGCAGGAACAGAAGCAGCGGTTTATGTTTCGGATAACCAGTAAAAGCTAAGCTGGTTCATATGTAATGCCATTTCTAAAACAGTAGATGATGCAGACGAAATAAATAGAAATAAAATATGGAACCTTTAAGAAGAAGGTTCAAGCAAGAAGCGGGTAAAAGCGAAAAAACTTTTACCCGCTTTTAGTATTTTACAGAAAACAGCACGGAACTGATTTGCAAAAATAAAATTGTTTTTATTATGGAGACAATACCTAAAAAGTAAGTCGGAACTAACTCTGTATCACTGAATTATTATAACTTATTCGCGATTCGATATATTTGTTTATAATAATCTGGCTTTTTGATACTATGTAGTCAAACCTCATGAGGAACACGAGAAATAAAAAACCATTACATAAGGGGGTATCACATGGTGGAGAAAACTAAAAATGGGGCGGAGAAAAAAGAAACTCCGTTGTACGTGAAAATATTCATTGCATTGTTTGCAGGTATCGCGTTTGGTTACGTCTTAAATTTTATGGGCGGCGTGGAGAATGAGATCATTAACGGATATGTCCTTCCGTTCTTCCAGTTCATTGGAGATTTGTTTATCAAGTTGATCAAGATGATTGTCGTTCCGCTGGTGTTCTTCTGTATCATCGACGCGGCGCTCTCACTGGGTGATATCAAGAAACTTCGAAGCATCGGCGTTAAAACCATCATCTGGTTTTTAGCAACTGGCGGTATTTCAGCAACCATCGGTCTGATACTTGCCAATATTATCAAACCGGGACACGGCTTGCAGCTGGGAACGGCAGAGACAGCAATGGAGGTGAAAGAACTTCCGGGTATCTACCAGACACTGCTTGACTTAATCCCATCCAACCCATTCCAGGCACTGACAAGTGGCGAGATGATGCAGATTATCGTCTTCTCCCTGTTTCTTGGATTTGCCATCATCAGCATCGGCAAGGAAGCGCAGCCGTTATGTGACATCATCAGCCTTTGCTCACGGACGATGTTTAAGGTTATCGATATGATTCTTGGAATCATCCCTTACGGCGTATTCAGTTTGATGACTGTAGCACTTGCAAAATATGGCGTTGCCATCTTCGGACCGGTTCTGAAATTCATCTTAACTGACTATCTTGCCTGCATCACCATGAGTATTGTTGGATACAGCATTTTCCTTAGCGTGATTGGAAAGGTAAATCCGATGAAGTTCTGGCGCAAAGCGTTTGAACCTTGGATGATTGCATTTAGTACCTGTACTTCTTCAGCAGCTCTTCCGGTATCGATGGAAGTAGCACCGAAGAAGATGGGCGTTCCGAGAGATATTGCGAGTTTCGTACTTCCGCTTGGATGTACCGCTCAGATGAACGGAACGTGTGCATACTTTGGTATCGTTGTTCTCTTTGCCGCACAGCTGTACGGCGTAGAGTTAAGTATTCAGCAGCAGATTATGCTGGTTGTACAGGCAACCTTCTTAAGCGTTGGCTGTGCAGCAACTCCGCAGATTGGTCTGGTTATCAGCTTAACCCTGATGACCCAGATGGGACTTCCGCTGGATGCATATGCACTGGTAGCTGGAATCTATCGTATCATCGACCAGATTCACACATCTACTAACTCTGTAGGCGACCTGGTAGCATCTGTCTGCATTTCTCAGATGGAGGGCGAACTGGATCACGAGATTTTCAATCAGGAAGAAGCCAAAAAGGCAGCTTGAATTTTAGAAAGAGACATCCCGGATTCGTATGAAATGTGAAATATATCTGGGCAGTAGTTATGTATGGAACCCGGAAAGCGGGGAAACGACAAATTTGTGCAGAACGTGAATCAAAGATGGAATATGGAACACCCGGTTCTGAAAAGTCCACGTTTTCCGGATAAAAAGGAAAAAAACAGAAATAATTCCCACTTGCAAAGGTGCAAAAATTTAAGGGAACCAGACAAAACAAGAAAAGGAGATTAAAACTATGAGTGATAACAGAATTATCGAATGTATGGAACGTGCACAGTATCTTCTTGGCAACCTGATGGCTGTTAAACCGGGCGAGGAAGTTTTGATTGTCGTTGACCCTCAAACCGACGAGAGAATGACCCAGGCGATGGCAGCAGCCGCTTTAAACTGCGGCGCTGAGTACGGCGTATACATGATGCCGATTCGTGGAAAAGACAAAGCAACCATCTTCCCGAAATCCCTGGAACTTGGTATGGATGCCTGCGATGTATTTGTCGGCATGACCACTGCATCCGGTGCAGCGATTTACAATAACCACTTAAAAGAGCTCATCAACCAGAAGAAACTCCGTGAGGTTTCCATCTGCTTAAGAAGCATCGATAACTTCACAAGAGGCGGCGCGCTGGCAGACTACGAAGCAGTTTATGCAGACGGCGAGAAGCTGCAGGCAATCTGGAGAGGTCATAAGATGGCTCACATCACCACACCGGCAGGTACAGACCTTTACATGGAAATGAACCAGATGGAGCCGATCATCGAGTGTGGTATCGCAAGAAATCCGGGCGATGCAATGGCTTGGTCCGATGGCGAAGTTTCTTTAGGACCGGTTATTGATACAACCCACGGCAAACTGGTGATTGATGGACCTATCTGCTACTATGGCTGCCCGACCACACCGGTTGAGTTAAGAATCGAAAAAGGACGTATCGCAGAGGTAGTTGGCGGCGATCCGAAGATTTGTAAAGAAATCCGCCGTCAGATCGCAGAAGTTAAAGATTCCGATAACATCGCAGAGATCGGACTTGGACTTAACCCGGCTTGTATGTTCAACGGAGACTTCGAGGAAGAGAAGAAGGCAAGAGGAACCTGCCACATCGCAATGGGCAACGGATTCTACTATGGACAGCCTGCACGTTCGACCGTACATATCGACATGGTACAGTACAATCCGACCGTTATCTTCGACGAGGGAACACCAGAAGAAGTTCTGATCGTAAAAGACGGCAAGGTTGTTTGTTTGGGCGACAAATAATATGGCTATATATTAAGAAATATCAAGAACGAATTGTCAATGAAAGACTGCATGAATTGCGGCTGTGATTTCCCCTTGAGCAGCCGCAATATAAAACATCAGGAATTTGTAAAAGCTTAGGAATTGAATAAACCTCCATATTAAAAATGGAAGCTGTGGACGCAGGTTAGCTGCCTTAGATGTGCAGAGCGCAGGTGTTCGCAGCTTCTTTTGAGTGCTGATTCACGCACCTGGAAGTTTTGTAAAATAAGCTGGATTCTGCCTGAAAACGGACGGAAAATACAGTTTATTTGTTTACAGATATAGAAATCTTATGATAAAATAATAACAATAAAAAATAACTGTTAGATATGGCGGTTATATTCGTTTATAGCAGATTTTAGCATAGAGATATGGGAAAGCGGATCAGCCATATTTAAGTGTAGAGCCATGGCAAAATTTGTTATGGGTCATGTGTGCAAGAACCGTAACATCATTTAAGCAAAGCAGGATGGAAAATGGACAGGGGGAATTGACAAATGCTGAATGAAATGAAGTACGTGTATGAGGTTTACAAAGAAAAGAGTTTTTCCAAAGCGGCGAAGAAGCTTTTTATCAGCCAGCCAGCACTCAGCAACATGGTGCGGAAGGCAGAGAAAGAGATGGGAGCGCCGATTTTTGATCGCAGTACGATTCCGCTGACGGTGACGAAGGAGGGCGCGTATTACATCCGTACCGTTGAAAAGATTCTTTTTCTGGAACGGAATTTGGAACGGTATTTTCAAGATATTGCGGGGCTTCAGGGCGGCACGCTGGCGCTCGGCGGTGCATCTTATTTCTGCTCGTTTGTGTATCCGGATCTGATTGCCCGTTTTCAGACAAAATATCCGCAGGTTACGATTGACCTAACAGAAGGAAATACGCGGGAGCTGAAAGCGGGGTTGGAAAATGAGTCGCTGGATCTGGTGTTGGAGACGGCGATGGAGAAGGACGATACTTCGATCAAACGGTATTTATTCCGGAAGGAAAATCTGATTCTGGCAGTTCCGGAAAGTTTTCCGGTTAACCGGAAGCTGCAGCCATACCGACTGTCCAGGCAGGAGATTCTGTCCAAGTCCTTTTTAAAACCGGAGGTGGAGGCAGTTCCGTTAAAGGAATTTAAGGATGTGCCGTTTATCACGATGAAACCGGGCAATGATATGTATAAACGAGGCGCGAAAATGTGCCGCAACAGCGGTTTTACGATGAAAACTGTGATGATGGTGGATCAGGTGCTGACTTCTTTAAATATCGTCTCCAATGGGGTTGGAGCGATGTTTGTGCGTTCTGATATTGTACAGTGGCGTCCGGAGGACCCGAGGCTGGTCTATTATAAGATAGACGACCCGTTGTCTGAGCGGGAGATCACATTTTCGGTCAAGCGGGGGCGTTATGTGACGGCGGCGATGCGTGAGTTTATGCGTCTGGCAGGCATCCGGTCGGATGATCCGGACGCCGATCCGGCTGCCGGGAGGCAAAAGGAGTAACGGCAATTTCCGAAGACAGGGACTGAATGCGGCGTAAATTCCGGAATGTGGTTGCAAAATCAGTTAATCGTGTAAATTTTATATAATTTTACGTCGATTTAGACTTTACCAGCAGTCTAAAGTATGATAGACTATAACAATGAGGGTAAATGAGTTGCCGATTAAAGGCGGAAGAATTTCTATTCTGGAGAATTCGCGGGATGCTATGAGAGACAGGAGCAAAGGTGGATTTTATGAAGGAGACAGAGGGGATTTATTTATCCAAGACGATGAGGAATAGGAGGAATAGCGGGCAGGAACATGGAAATCACAGTTGCGAAGACGGCTGGCTTCTGCTTTGGCGTGAAGCGGGCAGTCGAGAAGGTATATGATCAGATAGCGACGGGGAAGAAGCCGATCTATACCTACGGTCCCATCATCCACAATGAAGAGGTGGTGCGGGATCTGGAAGAGAAGGGCGTACAGGTCATCCATTCGAAGGAGGAACTGGAAGCCCTGAAAGAAGGCGTGGTCGTCATCCGTTCCCACGGCGTAGGCAGGGAGATCTATGAACTCCTGGAACGCCAGGGACTGGAGCTTGTGGACGCGACCTGTCCATTTGTCAAAAAGATCCACAAGATTGTCCGGGAACAGTGCGAAGCCGGACGCCGCGTGATTATCGTGGGAAATGAGCACCACCCGGAGGTCGAGGGTATTAAAGGCTGGGGAAATGAGTATACTCTGGCAGTCGAGTCACTGGAGGAATTTGAAAATCTGGCACTCAGACCGGATGAAAAGCTCTGTATCGTGGCGCAGACGACATTTAACTACAATAAATTTCAAGATTTAGTTGAAAAAATTTCAAAAACGTATTATGATATACTTGTTTTAAATACGATTTGCAATGCAACACAGGAGAGACAGGTTGAGGCGAGGCAGATAGCTTCACAGGTTGATGTTATGATTGTGATTGGAGGCAAGAACAGTTCTAACACACAAAAGTTGTATGAGATTTGCCGCAGGGAATGTAAACACACTTACTACATTCAGACACTGGAAGATTTCAAGCCTGAGATAACAGGTACTGTGCGCAGCGTAGGTATTACAGCCGGGGCATCGACCCCAAATCAAATTATCGAGGAGGTTCATACTAATGTCAGAATTAAGTTTTGAACAAATGTTTGAAGAATCATCATTCAAGAGATTACGTACAGGAGAGGCTGTTACCGGTCAGGTTATCGGTGTCAAGGAAGACGAAATCATTCTCAGCATCGCTGGAAGCAAATCCGAAGGCATCATCACAAGAAGCGAATTCACCAATGAGCCGGGCGTAGATCTTAGAACCAAAGTTCAGGTCGGCGACGAACTGGAAGCAAAAGTGCTGAAAGTAAACGACGGAGAGGGCATGGCTGCTTTATCTTACAAGAGACTGGCTGCTGATAAGGGTCTGAAACGTCTGAAAGAAGCTTTCGAGAACAAGGAAGTTCTGAAAGAGAAAGTTACACAGGTTATGGAGAAAGGCCTCGTAGTAGAGGTTGAGGGAACCCGTGTATTCATTCCGGCAAGCATGGTTTCTGATACTTATGATAAAGACTTATCCAAGTATGCAGGTCAGGAGATTGAGTTCGTAGTTACCGAGTTCAATCCGAGCGGAAGAAGAAGCCGTATCATCGGCGACCGCAAGCAGATCCTGCTTGAGAAGAAAGCTGCTATGCAGAAAGAATTATTCGAGAAGATCGCTGTTGGTCAGACCGTAGAAGGTGTTGTTAAGAATGTAACTGATTTCGGTGCATTTATCGACCTTGGCGGCGCTGACGGTCTGCTTCACATCTCTGAGATGTCTTGGGGCAGAGTTGAGAACCCGAAGAAGGTTTTCAAAGTAGGCGATAAAGTAAAAGCTCTGATCAAAGATATCAACGGCGAGAAGATCGCTCTGAGCTTAAAGTTCCCGGAGAGCAATCCGTGGGCAAACGCAGCTGAGAAATATGCTGTAGGCAACGTAGTAGAAGGCAAGGTAGCACGTATGACTGATTTCGGCGCATTCGTTGAGCTGGAGCCAGGTGTAGATGCACTTCTTCACGTATCCCAGATTTCCAGAGAGCATGTTGACAAACCATCCGACGTACTGAGCGTAGGACAGGTTATCACTGCTAAGGTAGTTGATTTCAACGAGGCAGACCGCAAGATCAGCCTGAGCATGAAAGCTCTTGAGAATCAGGAAGCAGAAGAAAACTAATCAAACGGTTGACGCTAGTTTCTCATCGGGCAGATAGTGCGTCAGACGGAGGATGAAAGAATCATCAGGCTGTCACTTCCACAGGAAGAATGTGGAGGTGGCAGCCGTTTTTGTGATGGCGTGGGGCATGGTATTCTTGATCGGAATGCAGTTGGGTATTTCTGGGATTGGAAGAAAGAGCTGGCTGTTTCTGGTGCTGTAGAAAGCTATTTGGTGATTTTATCTCAGTTGAGAAGACTCCCGCCTCTTCAGGTAGTGAGTAATAGCAAATTTGTCTCAGTGGGAGTTGGGTCTCCAACTGAGATAAACGCTCCGCGAGGATGCGCAGTGATTCTGATAGGAATATGTCAGCTTTGCTGACCAGAATCACGCGCCAAGTCTCACGGATGTTCGACTTGAATAAGATAAAAATGAAAACAGGCAGTATGGCGTATGTGATGGAACATAGGTTGTACGGTCTGTTTTTTGCGTGATGAGGAGCGGGATACGGCGTGGTGAAGGGTTGTGGGAGCAGAAAGATGGATTGGAGTGAGTCATAAGGATATTTGGAAAAATATTGACAAAGAAGGTACACTGATATATAATTTAGATACAATATTATATAACATATAATATTAAACAAGAAAAAATATTATATTTTGAATTAGTGAATCTTAGGAGGGATAAGATGGTTTTTAATACAGGAGCTGCGCTTCTGGATGCGATCGTCCTTTCAGTTGTATCAAAATCTGCAGAAGGAACATATGGGTATAAGATCACGCAGGATGTCCGTCAGGCAATCGAAATATCGGAGTCTACGCTTTATCCGGTGTTGCGGCGGCTTCAGAAGGATGACTGCCTGGAAACATATGACCGGGCGATCGACGGCAGAAACCGACGGTATTACAAAATAACGGAGGCGGGACGGATTCAGCTGAATCTTTACCGGGGTGAGTGGAACGTGTATGCAGGAAAAATTTCAGAGATACTGAAAGAGGGATAAGGAGAGGCAGATCATGAAAAAAGAAGCATTTTTAGAGAGGCTGGAAGCGCTCTTGCAGGATATTCCGGAAGAAGAAAAACGGGATGCGATTGACTATTACCGCGATTATCTGGAGGAAGCGGGACCGGAGAAGGAAGAAGAGGTACTTGCAGAATTTCAGAGTCCGGAGCATATTGCCGAGGTAATCCGGATGGAGCTGCAGAGTGAATGGAGTGGCGGCGAATTTACAGACCGGGGGTACAATGACAGCCGGTTTGAAGAAAAGCGGACGACTTTATCCAGAAGCGGTGGGGCAGAACAGGGAGAACAGGGAGAACGAGAAAAAGAAGCAGGATTTCAGGCTGGAACCGAGGATGCCCCGTTCCGGGAATTTCGGGATGAGGAAACGGGAGAAAATGCGGCATCCAATGAGAATCAAAGAAGCCGTCTGAGCGAGAT
Organism: Clostridium sp. TF11-13AC; assembly: GCF_003481065.1. Classification (NCBI taxonomy): domain Bacteria; kingdom Bacillati; phylum Bacillota; class Clostridia; order Eubacteriales; family Clostridiaceae; genus Clostridium; species Clostridium sp. TF11-13AC. The sequence goes on along the minus strand of NZ_QUKJ01000001.1, from coordinate 855,506 downwards.
GCTGCATTGCTTAAAAGAAAAAATAACCGGTTCCAAGATTGGAATGGTTGTGGTAGTTCTGGTAGTGCTTGCAGTTCTTCCATTTATCTTTTCGCTGGTAACGGGAACTGTGGGAAGTGTTTTTGGGCTGGCAGTCGCACTGGCAGCGATACTGGTGGTGCTGGGACTGATGACGGTGCTGGTGTTTGTTGGCGGAATTATGCTGTTTGTTCTGGGTACGGCGAGTCTGTTTGAACATTTTGCGATGGGACTGATGTTCATCGGATTGGGTATCGCGGCAGAGGGCAGCTGTCTGCTTCTGATATGCGGCTGTATCCTGTTTTACGGTGTATTTCTGCCGTGGGCAGTCAAGGGAATCATTCAGCTTTGCCGTCAGGCGGCAGGTTATCTGTCAGCCAGGGCGTAGGAGGATAGGAAAATGAAAAAATGGATGAAAAAAATGGCAATCATAGGCGCCGGCCTCTTTGTGGGTGGAATCGGCGTGACATCGATTGGCGCTGCCATCGGAGGCGCAGCTGCCGGGCTGGATTTTCTGATCGATCAGGAAAAAAATTTTCAGGATAAATATAACTGGGGTGATTCGGAGGAAATATGGGATGATACGGAGCAGCTGCCGGATGAGATCGACGAGCCGGATGAGATGGAAGAGCAGCTGCCGGAAGAGATCGACGAGCTGGATGAGATGGAAGAGCAGCTGGACAGAGAAAAACAATACGAATAGATTTCCAGAAAATGGACATACTCTGAGTACACAAGGTGGAAAGGAGTATTTTTTATGGATGAAAATAAGGTGGATTTTGAGAAAATGACCCCGGCAGAGCGGCTGAAATATGAGGTGGCGGAAGAAATTGGGCTGGCAGACAAGGTACGGCAGTATGGCTGGAGAAGCCTGACTGCCAAGGAGAGCGGGCGGATTGGCGGTCTGATGACGAAGAAAAGGCGGGAGATGAAACAGGATAAGAAAGGCTGATAGATATTTGCTTGAAAACACCAAAAGCCCTTGAAAATAAAGGAAAAATCCAATATTTTCAAGGGCTTTCAAATCTGCCGGCTGCGGGACTTGAACCCGCACGGTGTTGCCACCAATGGATTTTGAGTCCACCTCGTCTGCCATTCCGACAAGCCGGCTGTCTATCGACGCTTTTTATCTTACCAAAATTGGAGACAGATTGCAACTGTTTTTTTGTTTGTTTTGAAATTAAGAAGCGAGGCATTCGCGGGGGCTTGCGTGTTTCATTAAAATAAGGTATGATTAGGTTTAAATGGGTTTATGAACGCGTCATGCGTGAATGATAATTCATATGGAATGACAGACTGGAAAAGGAGGTGGCGTCTGTGACCTGTCGGGAAGCGGAGCGTCTTGTGACGCCGTATATCCAGGATAAACTGAGCGGGGATGAGCTGGAAGCGTTTCTGGAGCATCTGGAACATTGCCGCAACTGTCAGGAAGAATTGGAAATTTATTTTATGGTGGATGTCGGACTGAAACAGCTGGACACCGGATCGGGTACTTTTGATATCATGGGCGCACTGCAGAAGCGGATCGCTGAGTCATATGCCCGCGTGCGCCGGATGTGGCGTTTCCGGAAAATGGAGTATGCGGTCAATACGCTGGGCGTGATGGCGGTATTGGTGACGGTGATGCTGCAGGTCAGGATTTGGCTGGCACCATAGAAAAAGCAACAAGTGATAGAACAGGAGACGGAAACAGATGGGCAAATTAGTGCTGATAGATGGTCATAGTATACTCAACCGGGCATTTTACGGGGTGCCGGAGTTGACAAATTCGAAGGGACTCCACACCAATGCAGTGTACGGATTTTTAAATATCATGTTCCGGGTGATCGAAGATGAGGGGGCAGACTATCTGGCAGTGGCATTTGACTTGAAAGAGCCGACATTCCGTCACAAAATGTATGCGGCATACAAGGGAACAAGAAAACCGATGCCGCAGGAGCTGCATGAGCAGGTTCCGGTGATGAAGGAAGTGCTGACAGCGATGGGAGTGCCGATTCTTACCAAGGCGGGGTATGAGGCAGACGATATTCTGGGAACGATCGCGAAACGCTGTGCGGCGGAGGGCGTGGAGGTTTCTATCGTATCAGGAGATCGTGACCTGCTGCAGCTTGCAGATACGCACATTAAGATTCGGATGCCGCGAACTTCGAAAGGTACGACGGAGATACGCGACTATTACCCGGAGGATGTGAAGGCGGAGTATCAGGTGACGCCGATCGAATTTATTGATGTAAAGGCGCTGATGGGCGATACTTCGGATAATATTCCGGGCGTGCCATCGATCGGTGAAAAGACTGCAACCAGCCTGATTACCATCTACGGAAGCATTGAGAATGCGTATGCACACATTGATGAGGTAAAGCCGCCGCGCGCACAGAAAGCGCTTCGGGAGCATTATGACATGGCGCAGATGAGCAAGGATCTGGCAACGATCCGCATCAATTGCGAGATTGGTTTTTCGCTGGAGGAGGCGAAGCTGGATTCGCTTTATACGCCGGAGGCATACCAGTATATGAAGCAGCTGGAATTTAAGTCCATTCTGCAGAAATTTGGTGAGGACGCCTTTGCGTCATCAGAAATAGAAAAATCTTTCCGTCTGGTAAATGATTTTGGCGAGGCACAGGTGATTTTTGACCGTGCACAGCGGGCGGAGGAGATCGGCGCGCAGCTGGTGATTGAAAAAGGAGAGGTTGTGGCACTGGCACTCTGCCTGGACGGGACATCGATCTATGCGATCCCGGCGGTTGGGTTTCTGACCGGACAGTATCTGGCGGAGGAGCTGGAACGCCTGATGGAGGTGGTTCCGTCTGTGACGGTTCTGGATCTCAAGATCCAGCTTCCATTTCTTAAAAATCACAGCCGCCGGATCGTGGACGGCATCCGGAATGCAGAAGGAAACCGTGCGGTTATGGACGCAGGCGTGGCGGCGTATCTGTTAAATCCGCTCAAGGATACCTATGGATATGATGACCTGGCGCGCGATTACCTGGATATGACCGTGCCGTCACAGGTCGATTTGCTTGGAAAAACGGCGCTGTCAGATGCATTTGAGACAATGCCGGAGAAAGCGTTGAATTGTGTCTGCTACATGGCATATACGGCGTGGAAATCGCGGGAAATCCTGCTGGGGCAGCTTCGAAGACATGGAATGCTGCATCTCTTTTATGAGATAGAGATGCCGGTTATTTACAGCCTCTACCATATGGAAGAGGAAGGTATTCAGGTGCGCCGGGAGGAATTGAAAGCCTACGGCGAACGCCTCCAGACGCAGGTAGAGAAACTGGAGCAGGAGATTTACGCCGAGACGGGCTGTGAATTTAATATTAATTCCCCGAAGCAGCTGGGTGAGGTTTTATTTGAAAAAATGTCCCTGCCGGGCGGCAAAAAGACGAAGACCGGCTATTCGACGGCGGCGGATGTGCTGGAAAAACTGGCGCCGGAGTATCCGGTTGTGCGGAAAGTATTAGACTATCGCCAGGTGGCGAAACTCAAATCGACCTATGCGGACGGGCTGGGTGCATTTATCCGGGAGGACGGACGAATCCACGGAACCTTTAACCAGACGATCACAGCGACAGGACGTATCAGCAGTACAGAGCCGAACCTGCAGAACATTCCGGTGCGTATGGAGCTGGGACGCGAGATCCGGAAGCTGTTTGTACCACGCGAGGGCTGTGTGCTGGTTGACGCTGATTATTCCCAGATTGAGCTGCGTGTGCTGGCGCATATGTCGAATGACAAGAACCTCATCCAGGCATACCGGCAGGCGGAGGACATCCACGCGATCACGGCGTCGCAGGTATTCCATGTGCCGCTTGAGGAAGTGACACCGCAGCTTCGCCGCAATGCAAAAGCAGTCAATTTCGGTATCGTATATGGTATCAGCGCGTTTGGGCTGGGCGAAGATCTCGGTATTTCCCGCAAGGAAGCGACCGAGTACATTGAGCGCTACTTTGAAACCTACCCGGATGTCAAACGTTTCCTCGATGGTCTGGTAAAAACGGGCAGGAAATACGGCGAGGTCAAGACTATGTATGGGCGTGTGAGACCGATTCCGGAGCTGAAATCCGGCAATTTTATGCAGCGTTCGTTCGGTGAGCGTGTGGCGATGAATTCCCCGATTCAGGGAACTGCAGCCGACATTATCAAGATTGCGATGATCCGCGTCGATCAACGCCTGCGCCGCGAAGGACTGCGTTCCCGCATTGTCCTCCAAGTGCACGATGAACTCCTGATTGAAACCTGGAAAGAAGAGCTGGAACAGGTGCAGTCGATTCTGGCGACGGAGATGAAACGTGCGGCGCAGCTGCAGGTGGAGCTGGAAATCGATATGAAGATGGGAAATTCGTGGTTTGAAACGAAATAATGGAAAGGTACAGATAAACATGAAGATAATCAGTATTACCGGAGGCGTTGGTTCCGGTAAGAGTGAGGTCCTGCGTGTGCTGCAGGAGGAATTTGACGCGGAAATTATTAAGGCAGATGAAGTGGCTCACCAGCTCATGGAGCCGGGTAAGAAAGGCTATCAGCATGTGGTAGAGGCGCTGGGTGATTCCTTTTTAAATAAGGACGGCAGCATTGACCGCAAAAAGCTGGCGGCGCTTATTTTCCAGAATAAAGAGGCGGTGGAGACGATGAACGCCATCATCCACCCGATGGCGTGGGAGGAGATCCGCTATGCGATCAACCATTCCGACAAGGAGATCATCGTTGTGGAGGCAGCTCTCTATGATGACGACCACAATGCGATGTTTGATGAAATCTGGTATGTATACACATCGGTGGAAAACCGCATCAAGCGTCTGATGGCAAGCCGCGGCTACAGCGAGGAAAAATGCCGGGACATCATGGCAAATCAGGCATCCGAGGACGATTACCGGAGTTTTGCGACGCGTGTGCTGGACAACAACGGCGGGATTGAGGATATTCGGAAGCAGATAGCGTCATTTTTAGGAAAAGAGGATTAGGATACATATGCGGATGGTTAGTATTGCCAGCGGCAGCAGCGGGAATTGTATTTATATAGGAAGCGACAACACCCACGTTCTGGTGGATGCGGGGATCAGCAACAAGCGTATTGAGATGGGGTTAAATGACCTGGGGCTGAATGCGCGGGAACTGGATGGAATTCTCATCACGCATGAACATTCCGACCATATCAAAGGGCTCGGCGTGCTGGCGCGCAAATATGGCACACCTATTTACAGCACAAAAGAGACATTAGAGGAAATTCAGGATTCCAAGAGTCTTGGCGAGATTCCGGAAGATCTGATGCACCCGATTACGCCGGATGTTGATTTTATGGTAGGAGATCTGGAAGTCAAACCGTTCCGGATCGACCATGATGCAGCGAATCCTGTTGCCTACCGGGTTCAGAATGAAAAAAGATCGGTGGCGGTGGCGACGGATATGGGGCATTATTCCCAGTACATCATTGACCATCTGCAGGGGCTGGATGCGATTTTGCTGGAAGCCAACCACGATGTCAAAATGCTGGAGGCAGGACCGTATCCGTATTACCTGAAGCGTCGTATCTTAGGCGATTACGGACACCTTTCCAATGAAAATGCGGGGCGGCTTTTAAGTTCCATTCTGCATGACAATTTGAAGCACATTTTCCTGGGGCATCTGAGTAAGGAAAATAATTACGAAGAGCTGGCATATGAGACGGTGCGTCTGGAGATCACAGAGGGAGATACGCCGTATAAGGCGAATGATTTCCCGATCACAGTGGCAAAACGCGATGCAGTGTCGCAGATTGTGACGGTGTAGAAGACGTAAAAGTATTAAAATTGGTTATACAAAGTCTGAAAACAAGCCAGAAGATATATTTGGGGTTATGGCTTGGAGGCATGAACAAAAGTGTGGGGTTGACAGAAATATCGTTACTGTACACGCATACGTGTCCAGTAACGGAATTTGCCGTGGCTTCGCATTTAAATACGGCAAATTCCTGCTGGCACCACGTTTTCTTACGGCACTTTCGGTTCCAAAAGTGCCTACCCGTGTACAGTAACGAAATGTCATTTTAGGTGTAAAAGTCAGCAGCCGGATGGCAGTTGAGTTTTTATAGAAATTAGTAAGTCATAAAAACATTTCCGCCATAGGACGGAGAGCACACAGGAGGATGAAAGCTATGAGTAAGATTATTATTACTATCGTTGGACAGGACCGCGTCGGTATCGTTGCAAAAACGTGTAATTATTTGGCTGACCACAACATGAACATTCTTGACATCACGCAGACGATCCTGCAGGAATATTTCAATATGATGATGATCGTGGATATTTCCGGTTCCAAGACATCCTTTGATGATATGGCGCATGAGCTGGACAAGCTGGGACAGGAGATCGGCGTAAAGATTCTCTGTCAGAGAGAAGAGATTTTTACCAGTATGCACAGAATCTAAGCAAATATTTTCAGAAAGGACGTAAAACCAATGATTAACATGCAGGAAGTTCTGGAAACTAATAACATGATCGCGCATGAAAAACTGGATGTGCGGACGATCACGATGGGTATCAGCCTCTTAGACTGTGTGGACAGTGATCTGGCGAAGATGAATGAGAAGATCTACAATAAGATTACAACTTATGCGAAAGATCTTGTATCGACCGGCGATGCCATCGGACGTGAATTTGGGGTTCCGATCGTCAATAAACGTATCTCGGTTACTCCGATCGCGCTGGTAGGTGGAAGTGCCTGCAAGAAGAGCGAGGATTTTGTAGAGATTGCGAAAACACTTGATAAGGCAGCGAAAGAAGTGGGCGTCAACTTTATCGGAGGCTATTCCGCATTGGTTTCCAAGGGAATGACACCGGCGGAAGAGCTTCTGATCCGCTCGATCCCGCAGGCACTTGCCTGCACCGACCGTGTGTGCAGCTCCATCAATGTCGGTTCTACCAAGACAGGTCTTAACATGGATGCGGTCCGTCTGATGGGCGAGATGGTTGTGGCAACCGCAGAGGCAACGAAGGACAATGATTCCCTCGGCTGTGCGAAGCTGGTTGTATTCTGCAACGCGCCGGATGATAACCCGTTCATGGCAGGTGCATTCCATGGCGTGACTGAGGCGGATGCGATCATCAACGTCGGCGTCAGCGGTCCGGGAGTTGTAAAGACGGCTCTGGAAAAGGTACGTGGCGAGAACTTTGAGGTGCTGTGTGAGACGATCAAGAAGACGGCGTTCAAGATCACCCGTGTTGGACAGCTGGTAGCACAGGAGGCATCCAAACGTCTGGGCGTTCCGTTTGGCATCATTGATCTGTCGCTGGCACCGACTCCGGCAGTCGGAGACAGTGTGGCGGAGATTCTGGAAGAGATCGGCTTAGAGCGCAGTGGTGCACCGGGTACAACAGCAGCGCTGGCAATGTTAAATGATCAGGTTAAGAAGGGCGGCATCATGGCGTCCTCCTATGTTGGCGGACTCAGCGGTGCGTTTATTCCGGTCAGCGAGGATCAGGGCATGATCGATGCAGTTTCTGAGGGTGCGCTTACGATTGAGAAGCTGGAAGCAATGACCTGTGTCTGCTCTGTAGGTCTTGATATGATTGCGATCCCAGGCGATACGAAAGCGACCACGATCGCCGGTATCATCGCGGACGAGGCGGCAATCGGCATGATCAACCAGAAGACAACGGCAGTCCGCCTGATTCCGGTCATCGGAAAAACAGTGGGCGATACGGCAGAGTTCGGCGGTCTGCTTGGCTATGCGCCGATCATTCCGGTCAACCGTTTCTCCTGCGACAACTTTGTCAAACGTACCGGACGTATCCCGGCACCAGTACACAGCTTTAAGAACTAATAGGAGTTTCATATGGATAAATCACAGGAACTGAGAGAGGTGCTTCTGCGGTATCTCGATACCGATCTGGAGCGAATCATTTTCAGCAACCCGAGAATCCTATCTGAAATTAACTGTGCGTCCTCTGCTTCTGCGGGGGGCGCTTGCTTTTCAGACGGAAGAATTTACGGAAAAACAGGCATTTCAGAAAAATAAGAACGCAGAAAAGACCGCCGAGTACCTGCTCGGAGAACTGGAAAACCGTTACCGCAATGCGGAGATCGCGTCGCTTCACGGGATTGTCAATATTCTGATCAGTAAGAAGGGGACAGTGACGATCAAAGAGAAGAAGGTAGGGGTTAAAAGGGCAGAGAATCGGACGGTATCGGTGGCAGCAGGTGATGTGCAGAAAGCTGGAAAGCAGATGTCGGCGAAGAGTCATGCAGATGTGAAAGAAAATTCGCTCGAAAAATCGGGTCAGAGTCAGTCAAGTCACGAAAACGGAAAGATGCAGAGAAGTGCTAAAATACAGGGAAATGGTAAACTGCAGAGCAATGCGAAACAGCAGAAAAATGCCGGAACAGGACTGTCGGCTGGCATGGATGCCGCAGCGTTTTCAGAACGTCTGGCTTCGTTATCCCATAACCGTACTAAAAAATACGTCCTTCAGGAAGGCGTCCCAGTCCCATTTCTAGTAGATCTCGGTGTCATGACGGCAGAAGGCAAAGTTGTAAAATCCCGCTACGACAAATTTCGCCAGATCAACCGTTTCCTGGAATTTATTGAGGATGTACTTCCGAATCTCGATCCGAACCGGACGAATACGATCATTGATTTCGGATGCGGGAAATCATATCTGACGTTTGCGATGTATTACTATCTGCATGTGCTGAAAAAATATTCGATCCGTGTCATCGGTCTGGATTTGAAAAAAGATGTCATTGCGCTCTGCAACCGCCTGAGCAAGAAGTTTGGATTTGAGAACCTGACCTTCCTGCACGGCGACATCGCCGGATATGAGGGCGTCGATCAGGTCGATATGGTCGTGACGCTGCACGCCTGTGATACAGCGACCGATTATGCGCTGGCAAAAGCGGTCAAATGGGGCGCAAAAGTCATTCTTTCCGTTCCATGCTGTCAGCATGAGATTAACAAGCAGATTCAGAACGACCTTCTGTCGCCGGTTTTACAGTACGGCCTTCTGAAAGAACGTATGTCGGCGCTTCTGACCGACGGAATCCGTGGGCAGCTCCTCGAAATGTCCGGCTACCGGACGCAGATTCTCGAATTCATCGACATGGAACACACACCGAAAAATATCATGATCCGTGCGATCTGCCAGGGCAAGAAAGCAGACGGGGCGGCACTGGAAGCGATGATGAAGAAACTGCATGTGAAGCCGACGTTGTATGGGTTGTTGGTGGGGGAAGAGGCGTAGGAAATTTAGAAAGCACTTTTATGGGGGTTGATAATGCTGGACAGTTATAGCTGATAAAACCTCTTCGCAAATTCCAAAAACACCCCGCCTTCCTCTGCCATATACTTAACCGGCGAATACACCAGATAGAGTTTCCGGAGAAAGGCAGCTTCCCCAAGCGGAAAGAGAAGCAGTTTCCCCTGCCGTGCATCTGCCTGTACAGTTGCTTTTGAGAGAATGGAGATGCCCATTCCCAGCATGATACACTGCTTGAGGGCGGCGGCATCGTCCATCACGGCAATAACATTTAAATCATCGAGTGAAAGCCCTTTATTTTTCAGGAAATGAAGGGTTTCCTGCTTTGTGCCGGAATTATCTTCCCGGAGCAGAAACGGTTCTTTTAAGAGGGCATCCAGCGGTGATGGCATAGTCTGGTAAGCCTGATAATGCGGCGTGGCGGGGGCGGCGATCACAAGCTCATCGGAGGCAAAGGGGAGAAATTCGCAGGAGGTGTCCGAGGTAGTAGTTCCGACCAGACCGATGTCGCAGATGCCGTCATCCACCTTATGTACAACGTCCAGGCTGTCTGAGCAGGAGGCATAGACACGGATATCAGGATGAACTGCGTGATAAGCGCTTAAAAGTTCCGGCAGAAAATAAAGGGACGGAACGGAGGATGCGCCGATCCGAAGCTGCGGTTTCGTCTCGTTGGCGAGTTCCACGATTGCTTTCTGCTGCAGGGTCAGAATCTCCGTGGCATAGGAATATAATTTTGTCCCGGCAGGAGTCAGGGAGAGCGATTTGGTGGTGCGCTTTAAAAGCTGGGTGTGAAATTCCTCCTCCAGACTGCGGATGTGGGCGCTGACAGTCGGCTGTGAGATGTACAGCTTCTGGGCGGCAAGCGAAAAACTCTGATATTTGACGGTGTACACGAAAGCTTCTAATTGGCGGATGTCCATATATTTAAAATCCTTTCTATAGATAAAATCAATTTTTAATGATTCTATGATAAAATCCAAAATTAAAATGAATAGTAGACAGGTGAAGACAATCTCTAAAGAAGAGTGTAGCTTTATTTATTGAAAATATCAATAAGTTTATAGCAAATATCAATATAAACGATTTTACCATAAAAATACAGGATGTTATACTTGTCTGCGGAAAGTATGGATAGATCCATGAAATGTACGCGCTTGAAATTTTTCATGTTTGATTTTGTGAGATGATTTTTTTGCCAGATGCACTCAAATTTCTGATATGTATTGATGAAATGCGAGTGTGGTGCGTGAAATCACCCACAATGACGAGTGTGAGAAAAACTTTAAGAGTACATGAAATAAAAAAGGAGGCAGGTATGAAAGTATTTGACAAGACATGGAAGCTGGCAGTGGCAGGCGCGCTTGTGGGTGTGCTGGCAGCATTGCTGGCGTATTTTGGAAATCCGGCCAATATGGCGATCTGTATTGCGTGCTTCGTACGTGATACGGCGGGCGCGCTGAAACTTCACTCAGCAGCACCGGTTCAGTATTTCCGTCCGGAGATTGTAGGATTTGCAGTGGGAGCATTTGCAATCTCACTGGTGACGAACGAGTATAAGGCGACAGCAGGTTCTTCACCGATGATCCGCTTTGTTCTGGGTGCGATCATGGTAATCGGCGCGCTGGTATTCTTAGGGTGTCCGCTGCGTATGGTTCTGCGTATGGCAGCCGGTGACCTGAATGCGTATGTAGCGCTGGTTGGATTTGCAGGCGGTATTGCAACCGGTTCGTTCTTCCTGAAAAAGGGATTTTCGCTGGGCAGAGCGTATGAGACGCAGAAATCAAGCGGATATGTGCTTCCGGTGCTCCTTCTGGCGCTTTTTATCATTGGAGCAGTAACAGGCGTATACGCAGCCAGCACGGAAGGACCGGGAAGCAAGCACGCACCGATTCTGATTTCCCTGGTTGCGGCTCTCCTGATTGGTGCACTGGCACAGAAGAGCCGTATGTGTTTTGCAGGCAGCATCCGTGATGTGATTCTGATGAAAAACTTTGATTTGCTCAGCATTATCGGCGCACTGTTTGCAGTCATGCTGATTTTTAACCTTGCAACTGGCAATTTCCATTTGAGCTTTTCCGGTCAGCCGATCGCGCACTCCCAGCATCTCTGGAATATTCTGGGTATGTATGCCGTTGGATTTGCAGCCGTTCTGGCTGGCGGATGCCCGCTGCGTCAGATCATTCTGGCAGGGCAGGGCTCCTCGGACAGTGCGGTAACCTTTCTGGGAATGCTGTTAGGTGCGGCACTTGCACACAATTTTAACCTGGTTGGTGCGGCAGCAAAAGCGGCAACCGAGACAGAGGCAGCCGTTTTGGGTGGTCCGGCGATGCCGGGCAAAATTGCCGTAATTGTATGTATTGCCCTGTTATTCGTGATTGCAGCGGCAAATATGAAACGTAGAAAGAAATAAAGAAAAGAGGAAACGGAAAATGTCAGATTTTGTTGAGGTAGATGTGCGGGGACTCTCCTGTCCGGAACCGGTTTTGATGGTGATGGATGCGATGGATGAACATCCGGGAAAACAGATCCGTGTGCTTGGCGATGAGGCACACACCCGGACGAATATTGAGCGCACGTTGAAGTATCATGGAAAAGAGGGGCACACCAAGGTGCTGGAAAACGGCTGTTTCACCATTACCTTTGAAGCGTGATGCTGCTCTGGAATATTAAATAGGTGGAAATGATGAGGCAGAAACGGGAATATCGGATTTTTACCTTTCGCACGACGGCTGCGGCGATGGAGATGGAGGCATTCTGCCGGGAACAGGGAATCAGAGGGCGCCTGGTGCCTGTCCCACGCGAACTCTCAGCAGGCTGTGGAATTGCCTGGCGGATGGAACCGGCGGAATATGAACGGTTTCAGGGAGTGATTGCGGAGAGCCAAATTGAGATCGAGCAGAGCTGTGTGGTTATGAATTAAATAAAATGTTATGTTAGAGCAGGCATCATAGAAAAAGTATATAGGAAAAAGCGGCGGTATCGGCAGTGGCGAGACATTCAAAAAAGAATGGAGCGCTGACTGTGTGATACTGCTGCTTTTTGGCGTGTAAATCGAGGTCAGAATGAGGTCATTGAGGTCAGAAATCAAATCATGACCTCGATGACCTCATTTGTGACCTCGATGATCCCAATATTTTGAAATATTATTCTTCCGCCTTCGCCTCCTCCAGCAGCCGTGCAATCTCCCCCCGCACCAGCGAGAATGCAACCTCATTCCGTCCGCTGTTTGTAACGACATCTGCATAGGCGCGGGTCGGTTCAACAAAGAGAGCATGCATCGGTTTGACGGTAGTCAGATACTGGTCGATGATGTTTTCGATATCGCGTCCGCGCTCTTTCGTGTCACGTAAGATTCAGCGGAGGATGCGCTCGTCGGCGTCGGCATCGACGAAAATGCGGATGTCGAGCAGATTGCGGAGTGCTTCGTCATAGAGAACGAGAATGCCCTCCAACAGGATAACCGGGCGCGGCTCGATGTGAATGGTCGCTTCGGCGCGGTTGTGGTTGGCGTAGTTGTAGGTTGGACAGTCGATTGCCTCCCAGTTTTTCAGTTTGTTGAGATGCTCAAGAAGCAGCTCCGTCTCAAATGCATCCGGGTGGTCGTAGTTCAGCTTTTTGCGCTGTTCAAATGGCATATCGTCGTGGGCGCGGTAGTAGTTGTCGTGGTAAAGCACGGTCACCTGATTACCAAATGCGTCTTTCAGACGGTTTGTAAAAGTGGATTTTCCTGAACCAGTTCCTCCGGCAATTCCGATGATAATAGGTGATTTTCTATTCACTGTGGTTTCCTCCATTTGTAAGTTTTATCTCAGTCGAGAAGAGTCCCACCTCTTTAGGTGGCGAGTAATAGCAAATTTGTCTCAGTGGGAGGTGGGTCTCCGACTGAGATAAACGCTCCGCGGGGATGCGCAGTGATTCTGTATGGAATATGTCAGCTTCGCTGACCAGAATCACGAGCCAAGTCTCACGGACGTTCGACTTGAAAACTGGTTCATTTTTATACAAAAACCAGTCCTTCTGTATATTCATTTTGAAATACGCCGCTGCGCTTCATCCGCACCGTCTGGTATAAATGCGAGGCGTACACCTCCTGCTCCAGCAGCGCGAGCGCCGACGGGGAGAGGTTCTGGGCGGCATCTGCCATTTTAGTGATGAGGGGGATGCTGCTTTTTTTATGCAGACAGGAGAGCAGAGGGCTGCTCTGCCTGCGAAAACCGAGAATCCGTGCATAGAGTGCATAGCCCTCGTCCTTCCACCGGGAAATATCTTCCTCGCGCATACCGAGTACCAGATGCAGAAGCGCACGGCTGACACGCGTGTAGGTAAGCTGGCGCGTCTTTAATGCCTGAATCCGTTCTTCAAAAGAGAGAGGAAAGTAAGGTGGTTTTGCAAGGCGGGCGGCAAGCTCCGGGGAGAGATCTGCGATGCGGGATATAGCCTGCGTATTGGTATCAACAGACAAAGTGCTGGAAGGCATAACGACGTTTGTGGCAGCAATGGAACCTTTCGCTGAAGATTTCTGCATCTGTAAAACAGCCATATTTAAAAGTTCTGAAAAGTCATCCGTAAAAACGGGAAGTGCACCTGCGTATGCGGGATGCGTCACGGCTGGCAGATGAGGTATTAAAATATTAAATAAAATCTCACTTTTTGAATCAGAACCCGGTTCCTGTTTTAGTGAAGCTGGACTATCTGCTGACAGATTTTCATAGCTCTTCCGAACTATCCCGCGAATTGCCGAAGCGGATGGAAACTTTGCTTCAGACAGTGCATCCTCATGATATCCGCTTCCCTCCCGCGAAATCGTATAAAATTCCATCGGGCTGTGCAGATCTTCCGCCGCCCGCAGATATTCAATCCCAAGGATATTATTAGGGGAGTTTAAAATGGAAGACCATATATGAGAGTTCGACACATCTGTATTTGCGTGAAAATCTTCTACATTTTCAACTCTTGTCCCGCCCGCCTGTGTTTCTCCCAGCGCCTTCGCCCGTGCCTGCGGATAAGTCAGTCCCGCCTTCAACCCTTTCCGCAGCCGTTCCTGAAATTCTGCCGATTCGTGGTTCAGCGCAGAAGCAGCCTGCTTAAGGAATTCAATCTGCCCGCATTCACTGCCGAACACAACGGCATCCACACCGATCGCCGACAGAAGCGCGACTCCATAGGCGGCAAATTCATGCGCCGAAGCGGTAGAAAAAGCGACCGGCATCTCAAGTACCAGGTCGGCACCGGCGAGAAGAGCGGCTTTTGTACGACGGTACTTATCAAAGATGGCGGGTTCGCCGCGCTGGACGAAGCTGCCGCTCATCAGGACGACGCAGTAGTCTGCGCCGGTCAGTTCCCTTGCCTGCTGCATATGATACAGATGTCCGGCATGGAACGGGTTATATTCGGTAATTAAACCAACGATTTTCATAAATTTCAATCCTGTTTTTTGCATTTTTGCGAGGAATTTTGTAGCAGCCTTTTATAATAAAAGTAAGAATAAAAGACTGTTGCTGTTACGGCAGAAAAATCTGTAAAAAATAGCAGCCATTTTCTGCTTCATTTACATTATATAGTGGAAGTGCGGGAGCGTAAAGGGAAAATTATAGTGCATCTTGTTAAAAATTTAATTAATCAAAAATTTGAAAATCGCTCTTGTATACAATAAACAACTGGTATATAATGTTAGCAGTAATAGACACACACTTATGAAAGGGGTTTTATAACCATGGCATTTATTGACAAGATTAAGGAAAGAGCAAAAGCAGACAAGAAAACCATCGTTCTTCCAGAGTCAATGGACAAGAGAACATACGAGGCAGCTGAGAAAATTCTGAAAGAGGGTATCGCAAATCTGATCATCATCGGTACTCCGGAAGAGATTGAGAAAAACGGCAAAGGCTTCGACATTTCCGGTGCCACCATCGTTGACCCGTACAATGATCCGAATAAGCAGAAATACATCGACAAGTTCGTTGAATTAAGAGGCAAAAAAGGTGTTACTCCGGAAGTCGCAAAAGAGCAGATGGAGAAAGACTATATGTACTATGCTTGCCTGATGTGCAAGTGCGGCGATGCTGACGGCGCTGTATCTGGTGCATGCCATTCTACCGGCAACACCATTCGTCCGGCTCTGCAGCTTCTGAAGACCAAACCGGGTATCAGCTCTGTATCTGGCTTCTTCCTGATGGAAGTTCCGGATTGCGAGTTCGGTGAGAACGGTCTGTTCGTATTCGCTGACTGTGCAGTAAACACTGACTTCGATTCCAACAAGCTGGCTGAGATCGCTGGTCTGTCCGCAGAGAGCTTCAAGATGCTGGTTGGCGCAGAGCCGAAGGTAGCTATGCTGTCCTATTCTTCTATGGGTTCCGCTAAACATGATGATGTTACCAAGGTAGCAGATGCAGTTAAGATTGCTCATGAGAAGTTCCCGGAACTGAAATTGGATGGCGAGCTTCAGCTTGATGCAGCACTGGTTCCGTCTGTAGGCGAGGCTAAGGCACCGGGCAGCACCGTAGCTGGACATGCTAACACCTTAGTATTCCCGTCCCTGGAAGCAGGCAACATTGGTTACAAACTGGTTCAGAGACTTGCAAAAGCTGGCGCTTATGGCCCGGTTCTTCAGGGTCTGTCCATGCCGGTAAACGATCTGTCCAGAGGATGCTTCGCAGACGATATCGTAGGCGTAGTAGCTATCACAGCTGTACAGGCTCAGCAGGCATAATTAATACCAATTGGAATCAAATGGATGGAGAACTGGCACCGCGTCAGAGAATCTTAAATCCGTTTAATTAAGAATTAAAAGTGATAATTACAGTTCAGCCCGGTATTCATACATAATCCTGCAGTTCACAACAGGGCAGTGCAGACGTTTTTGCAGATGCTTCCGTGTGAACCGCATATAGAGAATACCTGCGGCTGAATTGTGATGTTATAAAGAAAGGAATCTATTACCATGAATATTTTAGTTATTAACTGCGGAAGTTCTTCCTTAAAGTATCAGTTAATCAACTCTGAGACAGAGGGCGTTCTGGCTAAGGGTCTTTGCGAGAGAATCGGCATCGACGGTATGCTGACTTACCAGCCGGAGGGCGGCGAAAAAGAGAAATCTGAGATCGCTATGCCGACCCATACAGAGGCTATCAACGCAGTTCTGGCAGCCCTGACTAACGAGAAGAGTGGTGTTATCAAGAGCCTGTCTGAGGTAGGCGCAGTTGGACATCGTGTCGTACACGGCGGTGAGAAATTCACTTCTTCCTGCGTAATCAACGACGAGTCCATGAAAGCAATCGAAGAGTGCAACGATCTGGCACCGCTTCACAACCCGGCAAACCTGATCGGTATCCGTGCCTGCCAGGAACTTATGCCAGGCGTACCGATGGTAGCTGTATTTGATACCGCTTTTCATCAGACCATGCCGGGGGTTGCTTACACCTACGGTATTCCATATGAATACTATGAGAAATACAAAGTTAGACGTTACGGCTTCCACGGTACTTCCCACAGCTACGTATCTAAGAGAACCGCTGAGATCGTTGGAAAACCATATGATCAGATGAAGATCATCGTTTGCCACCTGGGTAACGGTGCCAGCATCTCCGCTGTAAACTGCGGCAAATCCGTAGACACCAGCATGGGTCTGACCCCACTGGAAGGTCTGGTTATGGGTACACGTTCTGGTGACCTCGATCCGGCTATCATTGATTTCGTAGGTAAAAAAGAAGGTCTGTCCCTGGATGAGATGAACGAAGTCCTGAATAAGAAATCCGGTATGCTCGGTATTTCCGGCGTATCCAGCGACGGACGTGATCTGGAAGCAGCAGCAGAGTCTGGCAACAAGAGAGCACAGCTGGCTCTGGATGTGTTCGATTATCGTGTAATCAAATATATCGGTGCATACGCAGCAGCTATGAACGGTGTAGATGCAATCGCATTCACCGCTGGTATCGGCGAGAACAACATCAAGATGAGAAAAGATGTTTGCAGCAGCCTGACCTACTTAGGCGTTAAACTGGATGAGGAGAAGAACAACGTAAGAGGTGAGGAGAGAATTATCTCTGCTGACGACTCCAAGGTTCAGGTTCTCCTGGTTCCGACCAACGAAGAGCTGGCTATCGCTCGCGAGACTCTTGCACTGGTAAAATAATTAAATATGAATTAAAATTTGCAAAAATATGTAAAATTAATCATTGACAAACGCGCTCGACCTTTGTATAATATCAAAGTGCGTATTAGGAGATTAGTATGCTGATTCATTTATCGGAACTTTTTAACTGCGAGGGTAGAAAGAAAGTCTATACAGTCGAGACTGCGCTGGACTCTGTCGATTTTGACGGAGAGACGTTTCAGATTGAGAAGGCTGAGCCTTTTGAACTGGAACTGACGGCTAAGACACGGCATAAGTATACGATGAGTGGTCATGCGACGCTGACGGTGGGAGGTCACTGTGCGCGTTGTCTGGAGCCAGTATCTTTCGACTGCGAACTGGATTTTGGACGAGAGTTTGAGGTGCAGGACGGTCAGGAGGAGAGTTTAGATGATGAACCCTTTATGAAGGGGTACAATCTGGATGTAGACCAGTTGGTTTGCAACGAACTGCTACTGAGCTTGCCTATGAAAGTCCTGTGCAGAGAAGACTGCAAGGGGATTTGCAATAGATGTGGTACAAATCTTAATCTTCGGACTTGTACCTGTGACACTAGGTCGCTCGATCCAAGGATGTCGGTTATCCAGGAGATATTCAATGAATTTAAGGAGGTGTAACCATGTCTATCTGTCCTAAGAACAAATCTTCCAAAGCAAGAAGAGACAGCCGCAGAGCTAACTGGAAAATGAGTGCTCCGAACTTAGTAAAGTGCAGCAAGTGCGGTGCTCTGATGATGCCTCACAGAGTGTGCAAAGCTTGCGGAAGCTACAACAAGAAAGAAATCGTTAAAGTAGAAGACTAAGATACGAGTATTGAAAAATAAGGGGTTAAGCGATTTTTGCTTAACCCATTTTTCGCATTTTAGCCCATTTTTAGCCCATTTCAAGAGGGTGTTTAACAGGTGTTTTTGGGTAGATTTTAGCAACTATAACTTATGGCTTATAAAATGTGGTCAAAAACAGGAGAGATTATTAATTTGCAATAATCTCTCCATTTTTTATATTTCGTGAATATTATCAAATCTGTGATTTTTATTAGTAAAAATGTAAAAAATGGGGATAGAAGAGCATTAAGCTCAACTATCCCTATAAGAATGTTATTTAACAAAGTATTTTATGTACTGTTATTTGTTATTTAACTTTTACTAACGAAAGTCATATATGTGCCTCCTGTAAATGAAAGTATATTTCTAATTACAGGGGCCGCTCTCGCTACTTCTGAAAAAGATCAATAGCGAGAGCGGTCGCATATTTTGACATTTTTGTCAAGTATCAATTTAAAAATATGTTAGACTCCTATAGGGGATTTAACGCTAAAGCTTAACTTACTGACATTGGTTCATGGGTAGGCACTTTTGGAACCGAAAGTGCCGTAAGAAAACGTGGTGGCAGCAGGAATTTGCCGTATTTAAATGCGAAGCCACGGCAAATTCAGTTACTGGACACGTATGTGTGTACAGTAACTGAGATACTATGTAGATGGCGGTGTTGTATGCAAAAAGGTGTACAATACCGCTATTTTTTGTTAATATAGAGAAGAAGGAAAAAAGAGGGATAATGTTTATAAAAATCACGTTAGGAGGTTTTACATATGAAAAAGGGAAAATATTTACTTTTGACCGTCACAGCCGCCGCGCTTCTGGCGGCGATCCCATTTCAGGCATTTGCGTCGAGGGATACGGAGAACCGCAGCCCGGTTGGCTCGATCGGCTTAAATGTTTCGTCCTCGATCCATGTCGGTGATGAGAGTTCAGATGTGGATGTTTCGCTCGATTTCGGTGACTGCGATATTTCCAATGTTGATGTGATCAATGAGCCGTCCGGCAAATGGGTGGACAAGGATAAGCCAAAGCTGGAGGTTACTCTGGAGGCGGACGATGATTATTATTTTAAATCCGGTTATGCGAAAAAGAATGTAACCCTGAGCGGTGACAGTGCGACGGTTACTTCTATCAAGCGCAAGGGCGATGAGGAACTCCGGGTCGTGATCACCCTGAAAGCTTTAAAAGGAACCTCCAGTGATTACAGCCTGGATGTAGATGAGGCAGAGTGGGATCAGATGGATGGCGTTGCAGAGTGGAACGGCAGTGAGGATGCGAAATACTATGAGCTGCGCGTTTACCGGGATGAGAAATTTTTAAGTACGGTAAAACCGGGAAAAGAAACGAAATACAATCTTGGACGTTATCTTACGCAGGCGGGAACCTACACGTTTGATGTGCGCGCGGTTTACAGCGATTCACGGCACGGCGAATGGCAGACATCGGATTCCTTCACAATCACGGCGGAGCAGGCGCAGGAAATTCAGAAGACGCTTGTCTTCAAGGAAGCAGGCAGCGGTCCGGCAGCCGGTGCGTGGGAACAGGATGCGCTTGGCTATAAATACCGCAATTCCGATGGAAGCTATGTGACCAATAACTGGCAGCAGATCGGCGGTGTGTGGTATTTCTTCGATGAAAATGCATATTGCAAGACGAATACCTGGGTGTTCTGGAATGGAAAATGGTATTATCTGGATGTAAACGGCGCGATGTTAGTTAATACGACGACGCCGGACGGCAAGCAGGTCGGGGAAGATGGGGCGCTTCTGTAAAATTTTTAAGAAACAATTTTGATGAAAATCCGTCAGGGAAGATGGAGACAGAATTGTAAAATAGATGTGAGAAGAGGCAGATTGCACGGAATATGCGGTCTGTCTCTTTTACATTTAAAAACAGAGAAAAATAAAGAGAATATTTGCAAACAGAACGATGGGTAGAATGAAAACACATACATGAAAAGAGTGCTGAAGAACAAGCTGCCAGTTATTTCTGATGAAATAAAAAAAATAACAAAAAGTATACTTGCATATTGTGAAATAAGTAGTAAGATAGAGATGGTATCTCATGACTGCCTATTTTTTAACAATCTAGGGGAAGAGGCGGTCTGAGAAGAGACTGCAAGGGGTTCTAAGCCAGTATGGAGGATGGCAGAAAAAGGACTGACAAAGGAGGGGCACAAAGATGGCAGCACAAATTTTGGCTGTGATTATTTTTATTGTAATGTTTGGACTTATCATCTGGGATCACATTGAGAGGCATATCGTATCGCTCGGATGCGGGCTTCTGACGCTGGTGCTGGTGTTTGGCGTCTGTATGCACAGTGAGGCGGCAGCGGCGGAGACACTGAGCCTGCAGAGCTTCATGGTTCCGAACTTCTGGTTTCAGACCGAGGCGGCGGCAGAGTCCTCGAGCGGCATCAACTGGGCGACGATTCTTTTTATTGCCGGTATGATGCTGATGGTGGAGGGCATGGAGCGCGCGGGATTTTTCCGGTGGCTGTGCCTGACAATCGCCAAGGCGGTACATTATAAGACGATCCCGATTTTTATTTCATTTATGCTGATGTCGGCGTTTCTGGCGATGTTTATCGACAGTATTACCGTTATTCTTTTTTTGGCAGCGGTCACGGTAGAGCTGGCGCATCTTCTGCATTTTGATCCGATTCCGATGATCATTTCAGAGATCTTCTGTTCGAATCTGGGCGGCTCTGCGACGATGTGCGGCGATCCGCCGAATATCATCATCGGAACCTCGCTCGGATATTCATTTAAAGATTTTATTTTAAATACAGGTATGATGGCGGGTGTTTCGCTGATTTTTATCGTGCTGTTTTTCTATTTTTCCTTTAGGAAAGAATTAAAGGCGAGTGAAAGGCATGACGAAGCGGTTACATATCCATCCCCACAGGAGGCGATCGCGGATCGGAAACGGTTTGTGGTCAGCGTGGTGATCTTTGCGGCGGCGATCGTGATGCTGGTGACGCATGCACAGACGGGACTGACAGTTGCGACGATCGGCGTATTTATCGGTGCTTTTTCGCTGCTGGCATCCGGCGGTGAGGCGCTCAGCATGATTAAGAAGCTTGATTATAAGACGCTGCTATTCTTCATTGGTCTTTTTGTCGTGGTTGGCGGCATGGAGCAGACGGGCGTCCTAAATTCTTTAGCAGGGATCATTGACGCAGTCAGTGGAAATAATGTAAAATGGGTAGTAGCGATTGTGCTGTGGCTGTCGGCGCTTGCGAGTGCATTTGTGGACAATATCCCATTTGCGGCGACGATGATCCCGGTTATCCGGAGCCTGGCGCAGGCAGGCGGCATGGATCTCTCGGTTCTGGCGTGGGCGCTTTCGATGGGTACGGATATTGGCGGCTGCGGAACTCCGATCGGAGCCTCGGCAAATGTAGTTGGTATCTCAGTGGCAGCGAAAAACGGACATTTTATCGGCTGGGGGAAATATTGCCGGTATGCAGCTCCGGCGACGGTGCTGGTAATCCTGATTTCCATGGTTTGTATATATGTGAGATACTTTTAAGGGGGCTTTTATATGGAGGAGAGGAAAAACAGAGTGATTATCTCGGTCAGCAGACAGTTTGGCAGCGGCGGACACAAGATAGCGGAAGCGCTGGCAGAGCATTTTGAACTTCCGATTTATGATCATAGGATGCTGGACAGTATTGCCAAGGAAAAGGGTGTGGATCCGCGTGTGCTGGAAAAATACGACGAGAAGCCGCTAAACCGTTTTCTGGCGCGCAATGTCAGCGGATTTTCAAGCTCTCTGGAGAACAATCTGGCGCAGATGCAGTTCAGTTACCTGAAAGACAAGGCCGATTCGGGGGAATCGTTTGTGGTAGTTGGACGGTGTGCGGAGACGGTTTTAAAGGAATATGACGGACTGATCACGATCTTTGTGCTGGGCGATGAGGGAACACGGGTGAAGAGAATCGAGCAGCTGCACGGACTTTCAGAGGACGAGGCGAAACGTCTGGTAAAGACGAAGGACTGGCGGCGGAAATCCTACCACAACTGTTACAGCCGCGGACGCTGGGGAGATTCCAGAAATTATGACCTTTCGATCAACAGCAGCCGGCTGGGAATTGAGGGAACGACGAAGATGCTGGAGGAGTATGTGCAGGCGCGGATGGACGCGATGCAGAAATAAAATAATAGGGATATCGAAGAAAAAGAGAAAGGGGAACGTGTGCATAGGCGGCGCACGTCCCCCTTTCCCTTTTTCTGCCGAGGTGTTATACTGTTATTGTTCCCGGGTGGGCACTTTTGGAACCGAAAGTGCCGTAAGAAAACGTGGTGGCAGTAGGAATTTGCCGTATTTAAATGCGAAGCCACGGCAAATTCCGTTACTGGGCACGTATGCGTGAACAGTAACGTTATACTAAAAAATATGGAATTAGATAGAAAAATCGTATTTGCTATCTGTTCGATCTTGTTTTATAGTATATAAGATATTTAATAGGAGTTTGATGATATATGACAGAGTTAAAAAAAGAAAAAAAGACCGGTCTCGTTCTGGAGGGCGGCGGGATGCGCGGTATTTACACAGCGGGCGTCCTGGATGTGTTTTTGGATCATGATATTTCATTTGACGGCGTGATCGGCGTCTCGGCGGGGGCAGTGCATGGGGCTTCGTTTGTGTCGGGGCAGAAGGAGCGGAGCATCCGTTATTATAAAAAATACTGCAATGACAAGCGTTTTATGAGCTTTAAAAACTGGCTGCGGACGGGAAATCTGGTGGACGAGCAGTTCTGCTTCCATGATATACCGGAACGGCTGGATCCGTATGATTACGAGGCATTTGACCGGGGAAATACACGGTTTTATGTGGCATGCAGCAATGTGGAGACAGGGAAAGCAGAGTATCTGGAGATTAAAGATATGTTTAAAGATGTCGAATATTTCCGTGCGACGGCATCCCTTCCGTATGTGTCCCATATGGTCGAGGTTGGTGGAATGAAGCTTCTGGACGGCGGCTGCACGGACAGCATTCCGTTGCATGCGTTCGCTAAGATGGGGTATAAAAAATGCGTCGTTGTGCTGACCCGTCCGGCGGGCTACCGCAAGAAACCGGGCAATTTCTGGCTGCCGGAGGCGGCATATCACAAATATCCGGCGTTCGTGAGGGCGCTTCGCAGCCGCTATTATTTCTATAATAAGACGGTGGAATGGATCGATCGCCTCGAACAAGAGGGAAAAATTTTTGTTATCCGTCCGAGCGTGGCGCTTCCAATCGGCAGAACCGAACATAGTGTTGAAAAATTGCAGGAGACGTATGATATCGGCAGGAAGGATGCTGCCAATCAGATGCATGCAATGGAAAATTGGTTCAAATCTTATTGATTTATAGATTGATCTCTAGTATAGTAAAGATTGATGTAATGTGGCTGTGGACAATAAAAAGCGGGACAGCTGCAGCGTGACGATGAAAGAGCGATTCGTTCGGACCACATATGCCGCAGTGGCGGAAGACAGGTTTGGTATGTGTATCGTTATAAATTATAGAAGGAGAACACGCAATGGTTAAGATAGCAGTAGATGCCATGGGGGGCGACAACGCACCGGGTGAGATCGTGGCAGGTGCCGTGATGGCAGCCCAGTCGAGGGAAGATATTCAGATTTTCCTGATCGGCAAGGAAGAAGTCGTATCAGAAGAATTAAAAAAGCATACATATAAGAAAGAACAGATCGAGGTTGTCAATGCGACTGAGGTCATCGAGACGGAGGAACCGCCGGTCAATGCGATCCGCACGAAGAAAGATTCGTCTATCGTGGTCGGCATGAATATGGTCCGCAGGGGTGAGGCGGATGCATTTTGTTCCGCGGGCAGTTCCGGCGCGATTCTGGTCGGCGGACAGGTGATCGTCGGCAGAATCAAGGGCGTTGAACGTCCGCCACTGGCTCCATTGATTCCGACAGAAAAGGGCGTATCCCTGCTGATCGACTGCGGCGCCAATGTCGATGCAAGACCGTCCCATCTGGTACAGTTTGCAAAGATGGGCTCCATCTACATGGAACACGTGGTTGGCATCAAGAATCCGCGTGTGGCGATCGTCAACATCGGTGCGGAGGAAGAGAAGGGCAATGCGCTGGTGAAAGAGACATTCCCGCTCTTAAAAGAATGTAAGGACATCAATTTCATTGGCAGCATCGAGGCACGCGAGATTCCGCACGGCGGCGCGGATGTCATCGTTTCTGAGGCATTTGTCGGAAATGTCATCCTGAAACTCTATGAAGGTGTTGGTGCAACCCTGATTTCCATGGTAAAACAGGGCATGATGACGAGCCTGCGCTCAAAGATCGGCGCATTGCTTGTAAAACCGGCGTTGAAGACGACGCTCAAAGCATTCGATGCGAGCCAGTACGGCGGCGCACCGCTTCTGGGATTGAAGGGGCTGGTTGTCAAGACGCACGGAAATTCCAAGCGCATCGAGGTGTGCAATTCGATTCTTCAGTGTGTGACCTTTAAAGAGCAGGCGATTAATGAAAAGATCAAGGAAAGTCTGTGAAACTTTCGTGAAATTATAAAATGTAGCGAAAAAACGATATGTTTTTAATCAATCTAGAATTCTAAATATTTTAAAATAAGTTCATAGAAAGGAAGAAAATTATGGAATTTGAAAAATTACAGAACATTATCGCGGAGGTACTGAATGTTGAAGCAGATGAAATTACGTTAAATACGACGTTTGTGGATGATCTGGGCGCTGATTCGCTGGATATTTTTCAGATTATCATGGGAATCGAGGAGGCGTTTGATATCGAA
Source organism: Clostridium sp. TF11-13AC (assembly GCF_003481065.1). Lineage (NCBI taxonomy): Bacteria > Bacillati > Bacillota > Clostridia > Eubacteriales > Clostridiaceae > Clostridium > Clostridium sp. TF11-13AC. The sequence continues at coordinate 830,521 of NZ_QUKJ01000001.1, read as the reverse complement.
ATTCCGACTGAGGAGGCAGAAAAGATTGTATCTGTGGGCGATGCAGTAGAGCAGATCAAGAACGCACTGAACTAATTCAATGTTTGTTAAAAAGTTATAGAGAAGTCTGTCAGGCAAAGGGGCTGGGCGGGCTGCCGAAGGGCAGGATCGCGACAGCTCCTTTCCAAAAGGAACGGATGTTTGACTCTGGCTCACAGACACAAATAGCAATGATTGCCGGAATCAGTCAGCAGCAGGACAGGCTGGAAAGAGAGAAATATATGGAGTATACATTAAATAAATTGGAAAAACGGATTGGCTATTCGTTTCAGGACAAGAAGCTTCTGGAACACGCGATGATACACAGTTCGTACGCCAATGAGCACCATCTTGGAAAACTGGGATGCAACGAGCGTCTTGAATTTTTAGGCGACGCGGTGCTGGAAGTGGTATCGAGTGATTTTCTGTTCCGCACGTTTCCGGAGATGCCGGAGGGCGATATGACAAAGACACGTGCGAGTCTGGTCTGCGAGCCGACGCTTGCATTCTGCGCACAGGAGATCGATCTGGGTGGATTTTTGCTGCTTGGAAAAGGCGAGGATGCGACCGGCGGACGGGGGCGCGATTCGGTGGTGTCGGATGCGATGGAGGCACTGATCGGTGCGATTTATCTGGACGGTGGTTTTGCTAATGCAAAAGAGTTTATTCATCGATTTATTCTCAACGATATGGAACACAAAAAGCTCTTTTATGATAGCAAGACTATCTTGCAGGAGATTGTGCAGGGACACACAGACGAGACACTTACATACGTTCTTCTGAAAGAAGAAGGACCGGATCACAACAAGAGCTTCGAAGTGTCCGCGATGCTGGACGGTCAGGAGATCGGCCGCGGCATCGGACGGACGAAAAAATCAGCGGAACAGCGTGCGGCGTACCGTGGGATCCTCACTATCAGAAAACCGCAGGAGTAGGTATGTATTTAAAGAGTATTGAAATACAGGGTTTTAAGTCATTTGCCAATAAAATTCTGTTTGAGTTCCACAACGGAATCACGGGCATCGTCGGACCGAACGGCAGCGGCAAGAGCAATGTCGCCGATGCAGTGCGCTGGGTGCTCGGTGAGCAGAGAAGCAGGCAGCTGCGCGGCGGCACGATGCAGGACGTTATTTTTGCTGGTACGGAGCTTCGAAAACCGCAGGGATTTGCCTACGTGGCGATCACACTGGATAATGCCGATCACAAACTTCCGATTGAGTACGACGAAGTCACGGTTTCAAGACGTCTTTACCGTTCTGGTGAGAGTGAATATAAGATTAATGGAACGAGCTGCCGTCTAAAAGATATCAACGAGCTCTTTTACGATACGGGTATCGGTAAAGAGGGATATTCCATCATCGGACAGGGGCAGATTGATCAGATTTTAAGCGGGCGGCCGGAGGAACGGCGCGAGCTGTTTGACGAGGCGGCTGGAATCGTGAAATTCAAGCGGCGCAAGGCGATCGCACAGAAGAAGCTGGAAGATGAAAAACAGAACCTGATCCGCGTGACGGATATTTTGTCCGAGCTGGAAAAACAGGTAGGACCGTTGGAACGGCAGTCGGAGGAGGCGAAGGAGTATCTGCGTCTGCGGGAAGAGCTGCGCTGCCTGGACGCCAACCTGTTTTTGGCAGAATCGGAGGAATTGAAGCGCCAGATCCGGGAAGTGGAGCAGAAGGAGATGATTCTGACCGGCGATCAGGAGAGTGTGCGGGCGGAATCGGAGACACTGAAATCGGAGTACGAATTGCTCGGAACCGAGCTGGATGCGCTGGATGCGGCGATTGCCGCGGATCGTGAGGCGTGCAGCCGGGAAGACCTGGAACGCCAGGAGAAGACCGGACGGATCGGAGTTCTCAGAGAGCAGATCCGGACGGAGCAGATGAACGAAGAACATATCCGCAGCCGGATGGCGTCGATCGACGGCGAAATGCATCAGAAAGAGGAAGAACAGGCGGAATATGAGTCTGAAAAACAGGCACTAAATGCATCGGTGCAGACAATCGAGGCAAAACAGCAGGAAGCGGAGGCAGCAGTCCGTTCGATGGACGAGGCGGTCAGCCGGACGGAAACCTTGATCGAGAAGGCAAAAGCCGAGATCATGGACGCTCTGAACCAGAAAGCGGAACTTGCCGCCCGCCGTCAGCGCTATGAGACGATGCTGGAGCAGGCGGATGTGCGCCGGGCGGAAGTGACGCAGAAGCTTTTGAAATTCAAGAGCGATGAGTCGGTTCAGGAAGAGCAGAAAAAAGAAGAAGAAGCCAAATTAGGGAAGGTGCGGGAATGTCTGGAAGCGTTTTCGGCGCAGGAAAAAGAGCTGCAGGAGCAGACGCGCACGGAGGAAGAACAGGAACGCCGCCTGAACCAGAAACTTTCGAGCCTTCAGCAGGATTACCACACGAGCCGGACGAGGCTGGAATCAATGCGGAATCTGGCGGAGCGCTACGAGGGCTACGGCGGCAGTATCCGCCGCGTGATGGAAGTCAGGAACTGCGTTCCGGGTATTCATGGCGTTGTGGCGGATTTGATCAGCACGACGAAGAAATATGAGACGGCGATCGAGACGGCACTTGGCGGCAGCATCCAGAACATTGTGACGGATTCCGAGGAGACGGCGAAACGCCTGATTGAACATCTGAAAAAGAACCGGTATGGCCGTGCGACGTTTCTGCCGCTGACCAGCATGGAACGCCGCCAGAGTTTTGGACAGCCGGGGGCGCTGAAAGAAATGGGTGTTCTTGGACTGGCAAGCGAACTGGTCTCTGCGGATGAGAAATACAGCGGGCTGGTATCCTATCTGCTGGGACGCGTGGTCGTGGTGGATCAGATCGATCATGCGATTGCGCTGGCAAAGAAATACCGGTATTCTCTCCGGATCGTGACGCTGGACGGCGAGCTTTTAAGCCCTGGCGGTTCGATGACCGGTGGTGCATTCAAGAACAGCAGCAATCTGCTGGGACGACGCCGTGAGATCGAAGAACTGGAAGCTGCCTGCAAAAAGGCATTGGAACAGGTGGAAGCGGTACAGAAGGAGCTGGCAGAGACAGGGCGCAGGCTGACGGAAGCGAAGAGAACACTGGCATCCGTCCAGGAGAGGCGCCAGCAGATGCAGATCCAGCAGAATACGTTGGAACTGACGATCGGCCAGTTAGAGGCGAGACGGCAGGAGATTGCAGATTCCTCGCAGGATCTGTCTTCAGAAAATCAGGAACTCGAACTGCAGGTAGGTGATCTGCGCGGGGCGCTGCGGGAGCTGCAGACCGAAGAGACGAAGCTTGAAACGCTAAGTAATGAGAAGAACCAGTACGTGGAAGAGCAGCAGACAGGTCTTGAGGCGGCGAAAAAGCAGCGTGGGGAAGCGGCGGCAGCCCTTTCGGAGATACAGCTTGGGCATTCCCAGGCGGAGCAGAAGGGCGCGTTTATCGAGGAAAATCTGCGCCGTGTATTGCAGGAGCAGGAACGTCTCCGGGCAGAGAAAGAGAAACTTTCCGGCGGTCACGCGGACAGCAGCGAGACGATCGCTGCCAGAGAGCGAGAGATTGCAGCGCTGGAAGCCGAGATACAGGCGTCCGGGGACAAGCGGACGCAGATGGAACTGGTAATCCAGAACAAGCAGCGTGAGAAGGAAGAAAAGGCGGGGCGGCAGAAAACTTTCTTTGATAAAAAGGAAGAGCTGAACGAACGTCTCCAGCTTTTAGACCGCGAGAACTTCCGTCTCCAGAATCAGAGAGAACGCCTGAATGAGCGCCTGGAGTCGCAGGTCGATTATATGTGGAGTGAGTATGAGCTTACGTATTCGCGCGCGGAAGAGCTGCGGAAGGAAGAGCTGACCTCGATTCCAGAAATGAAGCGGTCGATCAATGAGAAAAAGATGGAGATCCGCGCCCTTGGGAATGTCAATGTCAACGCGATCGAGGACTACAAGGAGATATCCGGCCGCTACGAATTTATGAAAAACCAGCATGAAGATCTGGTAGCGGCACAGGCGGCGCTGGAAAAAATTATCGAGGAGCTCGATGAAGGAATGCGGCGTCAGTTCCGGGAAAAATTTGGTGAGATCCGCCGCGAGTTTGATAAAGTATTTAAGGAATTATTTGGAGGCGGAACGGGTACGCTGGAGCTGTCGCAGGAAGAAGATATTCTGGAGGCAGGCATCCAGATTATTTCACAGCCGCCGGGCAAAAAACTGCAGAATATGATGCAGCTCTCCGGTGGGGAGAAAGCATTGACGGCGATCGCACTGCTTTTTGCAATTCAGAACTTAAAACCGTCGCCATTCTGCCTGCTTGATGAGATTGAGGCGGCACTCGACGATTCCAACGTAGACCGGTTTGCCGGGTACCTGCATAAGCTGACGCGCTACACGCAGTTTATCGTCATCACCCACCGAAGAGGCACGATGGTGTCGGCAGACCGCCTGTACGGTATCACGATGCAGGAAAAAGGTGTGTCCACGCTGGTATCGGTCAGCCTGATCGAGGCGCAGATGGAGCGGGAAGAGGAAAAAGCAGAATTATAATTGCAAAAAAGAGTTCAGAAATAGAAAAGGAGGCGCAGCCATGGGAGATAAGAAAAAGGGTTTTTTCAGCCGTCTGGTAGAAGGGCTGACGAAAACGAGAGATTCCATTGTAGGCGGAATTGATTCCGTATTCAGCGGTTTTTCCGCGATCGATGATGATTTCTATGAGGAGATCGAAGAGACGCTTATCATGGGCGATCTAGGTATCCAGACGACGATGGCGATCGTCGAGGATCTCCGGAAAAAGGTAAAAGAAAACCACATCAAGGATCCGGCAGAGTGCAAGGATCTTCTGATTGCCAGCATCAAGGAACAGATGGATCTGGGCGAAAATGCCTACGAATTTGAAAACCGCAAGTCGGTTGTGCTGGTGATCGGCGTCAACGGCGTCGGGAAGACGACCTCGGTCGGCAAGCTGGCGGGTCAGTTAAAGGATCAGGGCAAGAAGGTCATTCTGGCGGCGGCGGATACATTCCGTGCGGCAGCGATTGAGCAGCTGACGGAGTGGGCAGGACGCGCGGGCGTTGAGCTGATCGCCCAGCAGGAAGGTTCTGATCCGGCAGCTGTTATCTACGATGCGATCGCGGCGGCAAAATCAAGAAATGCCGATGTGCTGATCTGCGACACGGCAGGTCGTCTGCACAACAAGAAAAACCTGATGGAAGAGTTAAAGAAGATCAACCGGATCATCGACAAAGAATATCCGGACGCCTACCGTGAGACATTGGTTGTCCTTGACGGAACGACCGGTCAGAACGCTCTTGCACAGGCAAAACAGTTTATGGAGGTGGCGGATATCACCGGCATCATCCTGACGAAGCTGGATGGCACGGCAAAGGGCGGTATCGCGGTTGCGATTCAGTCCGAGCTTGGTATTCCGGTTAAATACGTCGGAATCGGCGAGAAGATCGACGATTTACAGAAATTCGATGCGAATGATTTCGTCAATGCACTGTTTAAGAGAAATGAAGCATTGACAGAGAATGAATAAAGCTCTAAAAATAGCTGAGCATGCCACGGCTGAAACTGGTTTGGCGGAGAACAAATCTGCTTAAGCCGTAGATTCAGATAAACAGGACACACCCGGCAGACTGTCTGGTCAGAGAACCGACAAAAGCAGGGCGCATTCTGAGAAATACGGATAAATGGAGGAAAGACAATGAGTGAGACAATAAAGGAAGAGACAGCAGAGGCAGTACAGGCTGAGCCGCAGGGACTGACACTGGAGAAATTCGAAGAAGCAACCGAGGTTGTCAGCAAGGTTATTTCCGAGACAAAACTGGTTTACAGTGAATATTTTTCGAATTTGACCGGCAATAAAGTATATTTAAAACCGGAAAATATGCAGTATACAGGTGCTTACAAGGTAAGAGGTGCATTTTATAAGATCAGCACCCTGAGCGATGAGGAGAAACAGCGCGGTCTGATCACCGCATCGGCTGGAAACCATGCACAGGGCGTTGCATACGCGGCAAAACTGGCTGGCTGCAAGGCAACGGTTGTTATGCCGACGACCACGCCGCTCATGAAGGTAAACCGTACCAGAAGCTATGGCGCAGAGGTGGTTCTTCACGGCGATGTATTCGATGAGGCGCTGGCATATGCAAATGAGCTGGCAGCGGAGCACGGATATACCTTTATCCATCCGTTCAACGATCTGGACGTAGCCACCGGTCAGGGAACCATCGCGATGGAGATCATCAAAGAGCTTCCGACCGTTGATTATATTCTGGTTCCGATTGGCGGCGGCGGACTCTGTACCGGTGTTGCAACGCTGGCAAAACTGCTGAATCCGAAGATCAAAGTGATCGGTGTAGAACCGGCAGGCGCAAATTGTATGCAGGAATCCCTGAAAGAAGGAAAAGTAGTGACTCTCCCGAGCGTCAACACAATCGCGGATGGTACTGCCGTTAAACGCCCGGGCGATCTGCTGTTCCCGTACATCCAGATCAATGTGGATGATATCATCACCATCGAGGATTCCGAGCTGATCGTGGCATTCCTTGATATGGTAGAAAACCACAAGATGATCGTTGAGAACTCCGGTCTTCTGACTGTGGCGGCTCTGAAACACCTGAATGTGAAGAAGAAAAAAGTCGTATCCATCCTGAGCGGCGGCAACATGGATGTGATCACAATGGCATCCATCGTACAGCATGGTCTGATCCAGAGAGACCGCGTATTTACTGTATCGGTACTGCTGCCGGATAAGCCAGGCGAACTTGCAAAAGTCGCAACCCTGATGGCAGAAGAACAGGGCAATGTCATCAAATTGGAGCATAACCAGTTTGTCAGCATCAACCGCAACGCAGCAGTGGAGCTGCGGATCACCGTTGAGGCGTTTGGTACGGATCACAAGAATAAGATAGTGGAAGCGCTCAAGGAAGCAGGCTACCGTCCGAAGCTGGTAAAATCCAAAAATATCTATGATGTCTAAGGTGGAAATGAAAAGCAGTGTAGATAGAGCAGACAGGGGAGAATTGAAATGAAGCGGGAGAAATATGAGCCGGTGTTAAAAAATATTTCCTATTTTATAAAATGGGCGGAAGGCGCGATTGTGATTGGAATTGTGAGCGGCTGCATCGGCACGGCATTTGGAAAATGCGTCCTATGGGTGTCAGCATTCTTTCAGAGCCACCCGTGGATGGTCTTTCTGCTGCCGCTCACCGGTCTTCTGGTTCTGGGTGTTTATCATGTGCTGGGAGAGGATAATAACCGGGGCACAAATATGGTGATTGAATCGATCTATTCGAATACAGAGATCAGTTTTGCGACTGCCCCGGCAGTCTTTGCAGGAACGCTTCTGACGCATTTGGGCGGCGGTTCTGCCGGACGCGAGGGCGCGGCGTTGCAGATGGGAGGAAGCATCGGAACCCAGATCGGAAAATGGCTGAAATTTGATGAGAAAGATAAGAAGATTGCGGTCATGTGCGGCATGAGCGGTGTATTTGCCGCCTTGTTTGGCACACCGATGGCGGCGGCGATCTTTTCAATGGAGGTTATCAGCATCGGCGTTATGTACTATGCAGCGCTGGTTCCGTGTGTCTTTTCTGCCTTTACGGCGGCGGCGCTGGCGAGGTTCTGGGGACTGATGCCGGAGCGGTTTGCGATTGGTGCGGTTCCGACGTGGAGTATTGAAACAGCGATCGTGGCTGTCGGTCTGGCGGCTGGCTGCGCGCTGGTGTCGGAGCTTTTCTGCATCACGCTTCACACAACGGAACATCTCTACAAAAAATATCTTCCATCGCCGGTCTGGCGGATTCTATCCGGCGCGGCGATTGTGATTGTTTTGACGCTTCTGACCGGTTCGACCCGCTACAACGGAAGCGGCGTCTCCCTGATTGAAAAATGTTTCGAGGGCGAGGGACTTCCATGGGATTTCCTGATGAAAATTCTCTTTACGACGGTTACGCTGGAGGCAGGCTTCAAGGGAGGCGAGATCGTGCCGACCCTGACGATCGGCGCGGCGTTTGGCAGTTTCTTTGCATTTCTCTTTGGACAGCCAGTCGGTCTTATGACCGCCTGCGGTATGCTGGGACTCTTCGTGGGAGTCACAAACTGCCCGATCTCAACGCTTCTGCTGGGCTTTGAGCTTTTTGGCTATGAGGCGATGCCGTTTTTCGTGCTGGTGATTGCAGTCAGCTTTAGTTTCTCTGGTTATTACAGCCTGTATGCGAGTCAGAAATTTATCTACTCGAAGACGAGGACGGAGTTTATTAACCGGAAGACGAATAAATAGGTGGAAAATGCTCACCATAATTTTGATTTTTTACTTTTGAATACCACAAAAAGGGTTCCAATTTATCTTTGGAACCCTAAAATGTCATGCTTTAAAGAAATTCATGAATCTACGTGCTCTATCATGATTTATTCATGAAAATCCTGCGGTTTCTCATCACGGAAATCGAGCAGGGCGCGCGGTGCAACCTGCAGAACACCTGCAATATCAAAGAGACTCTCTAAGGAAAGACTCGTTTTCATGTTCGGTGCCTCGATGTTAGATATATGAGTCCGGCTTAAATCGGTCGCCTCTGCTAAAGCCATCTGGCTCATGCCGCGGAGTTTGCGGTAATAAGCGATGTTGAGACCTATCTGACGGTAATATTTTTCATAACGGTTTGTCTGCTGCTTGTTAATTTGTTTTTGATCGATTGCTGTCATATTTTTCAAGTGCCTCCCCGATCCGAAAGAATCATGCGTTATTGTTATTTCAGAGATAATAAATAATTACAACTGATATAACTATTGTAGCTGGAAATTGATTTTTATCAAACAATATAATGATTCAAATTTGCAATGTTATAAAATGCATATCCAATAAAACAATGCACATACATGGATTGCACCTAGGAAGGCTGTTAAATAATGCACAGAAAAAGATTGCAGAGGATAAGTGCAGATAAATAATGAGAAGCTGGGGGCAGAATGAGAGCGGCGGGAAAAGGTGAAATAGAAAAAGAAGTAAAACGGGCACTAAAATTTGGAAAAAAATGAAAAACAGGGCGAAGAATCCGTATACAGAAAGGCGTTTGGGGAAAATGATGAAAGGATGCACAGGATTTACGAAAATTCTATCGCACATTCGGTTTTTTTGTGGTAGAATATCTTTGATAAGGTGACGCGGCTTTTTACGGTCATCACAGATAAAATGTACATCAGAACGTACATATAGACAGGGAGAACCGAATTATGGAATTAAAGCGGGTATTACTGAAGCTGAGCGGAGAAGCGCTGGCAGGCGACAAGAAAACCGGGTTTGATGAAGCGACGGTCAAGGAAGTAGCCAGACAGGTTAAGACGGCGGTCGATGACGGAATCGAAGTAGGTATCGTGATCGGCGGCGGAAACTTCTGGAGAGGCCGCCAGAGCAATGCAATCGATCGGACCAAGGCGGATCAGATCGGAATGCTGGCAACGGTCATGAACTGTATTTACGTGTCGGAGATCTTCCGGAGCGAAGGCATGATGACACAGATTCTGACACCATTTGAGTGCGGCTCCATGACGAAGCTGTTTTCAAAGGACAGAGCCAATAAATATTTCTCAAAGGGTATGGTTGTATTTTTTGCAGGCGGTACAGGTCATCCGTATTTCTCAACTGATACCGGTGTAGCGCTGCGTGCAATTGAGATGGATGCAGACTGCATTCTTCTGGCTAAGGCGATCGACGGCGTCTATGACAGCGATCCGAAGATCAACCCGGATGCAAAGAAGTATGATACGATCACGATTCAGGAGGTGATCGACAAGCAGCTGGCGGTCGTAGACCTCACAGCTTCCATCATGTGTATGGAAAATCACGTTCCGATGGCAGTATTCAGCCTGAATGAAAAAGACGGAATTGTAAATGCAATGCGCGGAAAAATTAACGGTACAGTGGTTACCGCATAACTAGGAGGATTTTATGCAGGAGAGATTAAAAGTTTACGAAGAGAAGATGAATAAGTCCTATGACGCACTGCTGAATGAGTATACATCCATTCGTGCTGGACGTGCGAACCCGCATGTACTGGACAAAATCAAAGTAGATTACTACGGCGCACCGACCCCGTTACAGCAGGTGGCAAATATCTCTGTACCGGAGCCGCGTATGATTCTGATCCAGCCGTGGGAGAAGAAGCTCATTAAGGACATCGAGAAAGCGATCCTGACTTCCGATCTGGGTATCAACCCGAACAACGATGGAAGTGCAGTACGCCTGATTTTCCCGGAGCTTACTGAGGAACGCCGTAAGGATCTGGCAAAGGATGTTAAGAAAAAGGGCGAGGGCGCGAAGGTTGCAGTCCGCAATATCCGCCGTGATGCAAACGACCTGTTAAAGAAGCTGGAAAAAGGCGGCGAGATCACCGAGGACGAGCTGGCAGATGGCGAGGATCAGATCCAGAAGCTGACTGACAAGATGATCGCAAAGGTTGATAAAGCAGTAGAAGAAAAAACAGCTGAGATCATGACTGTATAAAAATACAATAGAGTTTAAATGTAAAAATCAGGCTGCCTCAAGCAGGGCTGGCCGGCATTGCAGATGCGGATGGCCGGCTGGTCCTGTTTTCTGGCTATTAAGGGAATATTATGGAGGAAAACTGGATGGAAAGGGACATCGAAAACCTGGTAATTCCGCAGCATGTCGCCCTCATTCTGGATGGCAACGGCAGATGGGCGAAGAAGAGAGGTCTTCCGAGAACCGTAGGTCATAAACAGGGGTGTGTGACGGTTGAACAGACGGTTGAGGATGCAGCGAGACTGGGAATCCGTTATCTGACGGTATATGGTTTTTCAACGGAAAACTGGAAGCGTTCTGCTGAAGAAGTAGGGGCGCTGATGCAGCTCTTCCGTTTTTATCTGAAACGGCTTTTAAAGATTGCCAAGAAAAATAATGTAAGAGTCAAAATGATCGGCGACCGCACGCGATTTGACAGCGATATCATCGAGGGCATCAACCGCCTGGAAGACGAGACGGCGGCAAACACGGGCATGACCTTTGTGATCGCAGTCAACTACGGCGGCAGAGATGAGATCACGCGCGCGGTGCGCCATATGATGATGGACTGTCAGGACGGAAAGCTGGTGCCGGAGAACGTGACAGAGCAGACCGTTGCGTCCTATTTAGATACGGCGGGCATCCCGGATCCGGATCTTCTGATCCGCACCAGCGGCGAGATCCGCCTGTCCAATTATCTGCTGTGGCAGCTTGCCTACAGTGAGATTTATATCACGGACTGCCTGTGGCCGGATTTCAACCGCGACGAGCTTATAAAGGCAATTGAGCAGTTCAATCAAAGAGACAGACGCTTTGGCGGAGTCAAGGCATAAGGAGGAGTTGCCATGTTCAGAACGAGGCTGATAAGCGGGATTGTGCTTGTAGCACTCGCGATTTTACTGGTTACAAAGGGCGGTGTCCTTCTGTACTGTGTGACCGCCGCGATCTCCCTGATCGGTATGTTTGAGCTTTACCGGGTTATGGGGATTGAGAAAAAAGCTCCGGGCATCGCCGGATATCTGGCGTGTCTGGGATATTATGGGCTGGTGTGGTTTGAAGGGCAGCATTATGTGACGTTGCTTGCGATCGCAGCCCTGATGGTGCTGATGAGCATTTACGTGTTCACGTTTCCGAAATATGGGACCGAGCAGATTACAGTAGCATTTTTCGGCATTTTTTATCTGGGAATTATGCTTTCCTACCTGTATCAGGTGCGGGCAATGGCGGACGGAAAATACCTTGTCTGGCTGATCTTTTTAAGCTCCTGGGGCTGTGACACCTGCGCATACTGCGCGGGAATGCTCCTTGGAAAACACCGTCTAGCACCGGTTTTAAGCCCGAAAAAATCGATCGAGGGCGCCGTCGGCGGTGTGGTCGGATCGGCTCTGTTAGGCTGCATTTATGCGTATTTCTTCGGTGCGAAGATGGACGAGGTCAGCAATCCGATGGTGGCATGCGCGGTGGCGTGTGCGATTGCGGCGGTCATTTCCCAGATCGGGGATCTGGCGGCGTCGGCGATCAAGCGGAACCACAATGTCAAGGATTACGGAAACCTGATTCCGGGACACGGCGGCGTGCTGGATCGGTTCGACAGCATGATTTTTACGGCACCGGCGATTTATTTTGCACTGACGTTTTTACGATAAAACGGAAGCATGTATGAAAATACAGAAACAGGAGAATAAGAAATGAAAAAAATTGCGATACTTGGATCAACCGGATCGATCGGAACACAGACATTGGAAGTGGTCCGGGCGAATAAAGATATAGAAGTAACGGCTCTGGCGGCTGGCAGCAATATTGATCTTCTGGAGAAACAGATCCGGGAGTTTTCTCCGAAGATCGCGGCGGTCTGGAACGAGGAAAAAGCAAAAGAACTGAAAGACCGTGTGCGCGATCTGGATATCCGTGTCGAGAGCGGCATGGATGGACTTCTCGCAGTGGCAACGGAGCTGGGTGCGGAGATTGTGGTGACAGCGGTAGTCGGAATGATCGGTATCCGCCCGACGATCGCAGCGATGAATGCTGGAAAAGATATTGCACTTGCAAACAAAGAGACCCTGGTAACGGCCGGGCATATCATTATGTCGCTGGCAAAGGAGAAGCATGTCCGCATTCTGCCGGTGGACAGCGAGCACAGCGCGATTTTCCAGAGTTTGAACGGTGAGACGGGAAATAAGATCCACAAGATTCTCCTGACAGCGTCCGGCGGACCGTTCCGCGGATGGACGAGAGAGCAGATGAAGGGTGTGCAGGTCGAAGATGCGCTGAAACATCCGAACTGGACGATGGGGCGCAAGATCACGATCGACAGTTCCACGATGGTAAACAAAGGTCTGGAAGTTATGGAGGCAAGATGGCTCTTTGGCGTGGAGATGGATCAGGTGCAGGTGGTTGTGCAGCCGCAGAGTGTGATTCATTCAATGGTAGAATACGAGGACGGCGCGGTGATAGCGCAGCTCGGCACGCCGGATATGAAGCTTCCGATCCAGTATGCGCTGTATTATCCGGAACGCCGCTTCCTGGCGGGCGATCGGCTGGATTTTGCAAAGCTGGCACAGATTACCTTTGAAGCACCGGATTTTGAGAATTTCCATGGACTTTCCCTGGCATACAAAGCCGGACGGCGCGGCGGCACGCTTCCGACCGTGTTCAACGCGGCAAATGAGCGGGCAGTCCAGAAATTCCTCGATCGCGAGATCGGATATCTGACCATCACTGATATGATTGAGGCGGCGATGGAACACCATACCGTGAAAGAGAATCCGACGGTCGAAGAGATTCTGGCAGCAGAACAGGAAACCTATGATTTTATAGAGAGCAGGTGGTAGATTGGTAAGTTTGCTGGCGGCACTGATTGTATTCAGTCTGATCGTGCTGTTTCACGAATTTGGACATTTTTTATTGGCAAAACGGGGCGGAATCTGCGTCGTTGAGTTTTCGCTCGGCATGGGTCCTAGACTTTTCAGTTTTGTGAAAGGCGGGACGCGGTACTCGCTGAAGCTGCTTCCGTTTGGCGGTTCTTGTATGATGCTGGGGGAAGATGAAGGGTATGATGCGCCGGGTGAGACGGAAAAAGGGAGTTCCTGCGATCAGAACCAGAGTCTGACAGATGGAAAAACGGATCGGCTCCTGCTGCCTCCGGGCGCAACGGGGACTTATTTTAATGCGGTTTCTGCCTGGACACGTTTTAAAGTCGTGGTGGCAGGACCTGTATTCAACTTCATTCTGGCATGGTTTTGCGCCTTTTTCGTGATTAGCTGTGTGGGATTTGATGCGGCGTCGGTTGTCAGTGTTGAGGACGGCTATCCGGCACAGGAGGCGGGGCTGCAGGCGGGCGATACGATCGAGCGCTTAAATGGCACACGCACCTATCTGTACCGCGATGTGCAGACGTATCTGCAGTTTCATCCGGGAAAGAGTGTCACGGTGGAGTATGTGCGGGATGGGAAATCCTACACGACGCAGATGGTTCCGCACTATTCTGAGGAAGCGGGACGCTATCTTATTGGAATCAGCGGTGGTGTTTACCAGAAACCGGCGTCCGTGATTCAGACGGCGCAGTATAGCTTCTATGAAGTGCGCTATTGGATCCGTGTGACGTTCAGCAGCCTTGGCATGATTCTGAAGCGGCAGGTCAGCTCGAACGATATCGCGGGTCCGGTGCGGATTGTGTCGATGATCGGCACGACGGTCAAGGAGAGCCAGAGCTACGGACTTATGATTGTGCTTGTCAATCTGGCCAATATGTGTATTCTGCTCAGCGCCAATCTGGGTGTCATGAATCTGCTTCCGATTCCGGCGCTGGACGGCGGACGGCTTGTATTTATCATTCTGGAGATGCTGCGCGGCAAGCCGGTTGATCCGGAAAAAGAGGGCATGGTCCATATGGCGGGCATGGCGGCGTTGATGACGCTGATGTTATTTGTATTGTTTAATGATATTAGAAATTTATTGTAATGATAATTCATTTGATTCAAAGGCATGAAAGATTCGCTCGAAAAAGGCCGGAAATTTTGTGTCGGAGAAGAACGGTTTGGGAGGAACGATATGGGATACCGGGACGAGACGAAAGTGGTGCAGATTGGAAAACGACAGATCGGCGGCGGCAATCCGATTCTGATCCAGTCGATGTGTAATACGAAAACAGAGGATGTGAAGGCGACCGTCGAGCAGATTCTGGCGCTGGAGCACGCGGGCTGCGATATTATCCGTGTGGCAGTGCCGACAATGGAGGCGGCTGCTGCCCTGACGGAGATTAAACGCCAGATACATATTCCATTGGTGGCGGATATTCATTTTGACTATCGTCTCGCGATCGCGGCGATCGAGTGCGGCGCGGACAAAATCCGTATCAATCCGGGAAATATCGGTTCCAGAGAGCGGATCCAGGCGGTGGTTGACAAGGCAAAAGAGTATGGCGTGCCGATTCGTGTCGGCGTCAACAGCGGTTCTTTGGAAAAGCCATTGGTAGAGAAATATGGCGGCGTGACAGCGGAAGGACTCGTTGAGAGTGCGCTGGATAAGGTTGCCCTGATTGAGCAGATGGGTTATGACAATCTGGTTATCAGCATCAAATCTTCGGATGTTATGATGTGTGTAAAAGCACATGAACTAATTGCAAAAAAGACTCATTATCCGCTGCATGTCGGCATCACAGAGGCGGGAACGGTGATTGCGGGCAATATCAAGTCAGCGGTCGGTCTGGGACTGATTTTGAGTCAGGGAATCGGTGATACGATCCGCGTGTCCCTGACAGGCAGCCCGCTGGAGGAGATCAAGTCGGCAAAGCTGATTTTGAAGACGCTGGGACTTCGTCGGGGTGGCGTGGAAGTTGTTTCATGTCCGACCTGCGGACGCACGCAGATCGACCTCATCGGTCTGGCAAACCAGGTGGAGACGCTGGTACAGGGATATCCGCTGGATATCAAGGTTGCCGTCATGGGCTGCGTGGTCAACGGACCGGGCGAGGCGAAGGAAGCCGATCTCGGTGTAGCCGGCGGTATCGGCGAAGGACTTCTGATACGCAAGGGCGAGATTGTGAAAAAACTGCCGGAGAGTGAACTTTTACCGGCGCTCAAAGCGGAGCTTGACCGGATGGTGGAAGAGAAAAAAGCAAAGGAATGATAGAATGAAAACATTTCTGGAGGTATTTCCAGATTTACATATTGCGGAAAATGTGCGGGGACTGCTTGAAATGGTTGGGATCGAGAAGATCTCGACGAACCGTGACCGGAGCGTGATCCGCGTCTACATCGACAGCCCGCGCCTGATGCACAAGCAGAGTATCTACGATCTGGAAAAAGGCATCAAGGAGCAGTTATTTCCGGGCAAACGGGTGACGATCAAGATTTTGGAGAAATACCATCTGTCCAGCCAGTATACGCCGGAAAAACTCATGAATGTGTATCGGGACAGTATTTTGATGGAGCTGAAAAATTACAGTATCCTTCTTTATAATATGTTCCGTAAGGCGGAGATGGATTTTGAAGAAGAAGGATACCTGAAGCTGTCGCTGGAGGACACGATGATCGTGCGCGATAAGGCACCGGAGCTGGTGCGGATTCTGGAGAAAATCTTCACCGAGCGCTGCAATGTGCCAATGGTTGTGAAGACTTCCTACCGTCCGGTTGAGAAGAAGAATACTGAGCCGGAGATCATCTACATGAAGCCGCAGGCGGCAGGCGAGAGTGGCGCGGCAGGCGGAAGCGGCGCGGCTGCCGGAGCAGCAGGTGCCAATGAGGCGTATATGGAACCGTCGGGGGCAGAACCTGCCTCTGGCGGTGTCGATCTGCCATTTGACGAGGGAAAGACGGTTTTAAAACCGGTTGGTAAGCTGAAAGCCGGGGGGAATCCGGCAGGAGGCAGAAACCAGGCAGGCAGCGCAAATGCTGGATCTGGCAAGGGCGGCGAGTACCGCCGTTCGGGCTATATGAAGAAATCCGACAATCCGGATGTGCTGTTTGGGCGCGATTTCGATGAGGAGGCGAGCCCGATCGAGGAGCTGGAAGGCGAGGTTGGGCAGGTTGTCATCCGCGGAAAGATCCTGACCTGCGAGCTAAGGGAGCTTCGCAGCGGCAACACATTGTTTATGTTTTCGGTAACGGATTTTACAGATACAATCGGCGTCAAGATCTTTGCACGGGAAGATACGCTGGATGATTTGAAGACGGCGACCAAGGCGGGACAGTTTGTCCGCATCAAGGGTGTTGCCAACATTGATAAATTTGACGGCGAGCTGACGATCGGTTCTGTTTCCGGTATCAAGAAATGCGAAGATTTCACCAGCAAGCGGATGGACAACAGTCCGGTCAAGCGCGTGGAGCTTCACTGTCACACAAAGATGAGCGATATGGACGGTGTTTCTGAGGTCAAGGATATCATCAAACGTGCCAAACAGTGGGGCATGGACGCGATCGCTGTCACCGACCACGGCTGTGTGCAGGCGTTTCCGGATGCGAACCATGCGGTCGATAAGGGCGAAAACTTCAAGATCCTCTATGGTGTTGAGGGCTATCTCGTCGATGATATGAAGGAGCTGGCGGAGAATGAGAAAGGACAGACGTTAGACCACACCTGCGTTGTATTCGATATCGAGACGACCGGTTTCAGCCCGATCAAGAACCGCATCATCGAGATCGGCGCGGTGCGTGTGACGGATGGAAAGATTGTGGACAAATTCAGCACATTTGTCAACCCGGAAGTGCCAATCCCCTATGACATTGAACAGCTGACAAGCATCAACGACGGCATGGTAATCAGCGCGCCGACGATCGAAGAGGTTCTGCCGGAGTTTCTGGCATTCTGCGAGGGTGCGGTCATGGTCGCGCACAACGCGTCGTTTGATATCAGTTTTATCAAAGAAAATGCGAGACGGCAGGGACTCACATTCCAGCCGACGGTTCTCGATACGGTTTCGCTGGCGCGTGTTCTGCTGCCGAACCTGAACCGCTTCAAGCTCGACACAGTAGCGAAAGAGCTTAAAATTTCCCTCGAAAACCATCACCGGGCGGTCGATGATGCGGGGGCGACGGCAGAGATTTTTGTCAAGTTTATCGAGATGTTAAAGGCTCGTGATATCGGAAATCTGACGCAGCTCAACGAACTCAGCAAAATGACGCCGGAAATGATCCGGAAGATGCCGACCTACCATATTATTATTCTGGCGAAGAATGATGTCGGACGAATCAACCTGTACCGGTTGATTTCCCAGTCGAACCTGACGTATTTTGCAAAACGTCCGCGGATTCCGAAGAGTCTGCTGGCGAGCCACCGCGAGGGGCTGATTCTTGGGTCGGCGTGCGAGGCGGGAGAGCTGTTTCAGGCGATCCTGCGCGGGATTCCGGAGGAAGAACTGGGAAAAATTGCAAATTTCTACGATTATCTGGAAGTGCAGCCGCTTGGAAACAACGCATTTATGCTGCGGGATGAGAAAAGTTCGGTCAACACCTGGGAGGATCTGCAGGATCTGAACCGCAAAGTGATTGAACTTGGCGAACAGTGGAACAAGCCGGTCTGCGCGACCTGCGATGTCCATTTCCTCGATCCGGAGGATGAGGTCTACCGCCGTATCATCATGGCGAGCAAGGGCTTTAAGGATGCAGACGATCAGGCACCGCTGTATTTGCGGACTACCGAGGAAATGCTGAGGGAATTTGAATATTTAGGCAGCGATAAGGCGGAGGAGATCGTTATCACAAACACGCGCAAGATCGCGGCGATGTGTGAGCGCATTTCCCCGGTACGCCCGGACAAGTGTCCGCCGGTTATTCCGAATTCGGATGATACGCTGCGTACTATCTGCTACAACCACGCGCATGATATGTACGGCGATAAGCTGCCGAAGGTGGTAGTCGATCGGTTGGAGCGTGAACTTCACTCAATCATTTCCAATGGATTCGCCGTTATGTATATCATCGCGCAGAAGCTGGTTTGGAAGTCGAATGAGGATGGATATCTGGTTGGTTCGCGAGGATCCGTTGGTTCCTCGCTGGCGGCGACGATGTCTGGTATCACGGAGGTAAATCCGCTGAGCCCGCATTATTACTGCCCGAACTGCCATTATTACGATTTTGATTCCGAAGACGTAAAAAAGTTTTCGGGTATGGCGGGCTGTGATATGCCGGATAAGATATGTCCAAAGTGTGGAAAACCGCTGAAAAAAGACGGGTTCGACATCCCGTTTGAGACGTTCCTGGGATTCAAGGGCGATAAGGAGCCGGATATCGACTTAAACTTCTCCGGCGAGTACCAGAGCCGGGCGCACAGCTATACGGAGGTCATCTTCGGAAAAGGACAGACCTTCCGTGCGGGGACGATCGGTACGCTGGCGGATAAGACAGCGTATGGTTTTGTGGCGCATTATTATGAGGATAAAGGAATCCGTAAGCGCCGGTGCGAGATTGAGCGCATCGTGTCCGGCTGCGTCGGCGTGCGGCGTACCACCGGACAGCATCCGGGCGGTATCATCGTATTGCCCCTCGGAGAGGAGATTGACACGTTTACACCGGTGCAGCACCCGGCGGACGATATGACGACACGTACCGTCACGACGCATTTCGATTACCACTCGATCGACCACAACTTGTTGAAACTCGATATTCTCGGACACGATGATCCGACCATGATTCGTATGCTGCAGGATTTGACGGGACTCGACCCGGTTAAGGATATTCCACTGGATTCGAAGGAGGTCATGAGTCTCTTCCAGAACACGGAGGCGCTCGGTGTCACGCCGGAGGATCTCGGCGGCTGTAAGCTCGGGGCGCTTGGCATTCCGGAGTTTGGTACAGACTTCGCGATGCAGATGTTGATCGATGCCAAACCGAAATATTTTTCGGATTTGGTGCGGATTTCCGGTCTGTCCCACGGTACGGATGTATGGTTAGGAAACGCGAAAGACCTTATCCTGAGCGGACAGGCGACGATTCAGACGGCGATCTGTTGTCGAGACGATATTATGATTTATCTGATTCAGAAAGGACTCGAAGAGGGACTGTCCTTTACCATCATGGAGTCTGTCCGAAAAGGAAAAGGACTGAAACCGGAGTGGATCGAGGAGATGAAAGCTCATGATGTGCCGCAGTGGTATATCGATTCCTGCCTGAAAATCAAGTATATGTTCCCGAAGGCGCACGCGGCGGCTTACGTTATGATGGCGTGGCGTGTGGCGTACTGTAAGGTATTTTACCCGCTGGCGTACTATGCGGCATATTTCAGCATCCGTGCGAGTGGATTTACCTACAAGCTGATGTGCCAGGGGCGCGATAAGCTGGAGTACCATCTGGCGGAATACAAGAGCCGGTCGGATTCTCTTTCCAAGAAAGAGCAGGACACGCTGCGCGATATGCGTATCGTACAGGAAATGTACGCGCGCGGATTTGAGTTCATGCCGATCGATATTTACCGGGCAAAAGCCCGCAATTTCCAGATCATAGACGGAAAGCTGATGCCGTCGTTAAGCAGTATCGACGGACTCGGCGAGAAAGCGGCAGACGCGATTGTTTTTGCGGCGGAGGACGGAAAGTTCTTGTCGAAAGAGGACTTTATCAACCGTACCAAGGTTACGAAAACGGTGTGCGATCTGATGGCAGAGCTGGGAATTCTGACGGGGCTGCCGGAGAGCAATCAGCTTTCGCTGTTTGATATGGTGATGTAAAAGAGCCGTACTAAAAAATAGGCTCAATTACTATATAATTATTTAAAAATAAACATATGAAGGAGAAGAAAAATGAAACGTTCAATGGAAACAACGTGCATCCAGGGCGGATGGCAGCCGAAAAATGGCGAGCCGAGAATTCTGCCGATCTACCAGAGCACGACCTTTAAGTATTCAACCAGTGAGCAGATGGGAAGACTCTTCGATCTGGAGGAAAACGGATATTTTTATACCCGTCTGGCAAACCCGACCAATGATGCAGTCGCAGATAAGATCCGTGAGCTGGAGGGCGGCGCGGCAGCAATGCTGACATCCTCCGGACAGGCGGCAAACTTTTATGCGGTATTTAATATCTGTGGCGCGGGCGATCATCTGGTCTGCTCGGCAACCGTATACGGCGGCACATCGAACCTGTTTGTCGTTACGATGAAAAAAATGGGCGTCGATGTTACGTTAGTTGACCCGGATGCGCCGGAAGAGGAGATCGAGAAGGCGATCCGCCCGAACACAAAGTGTATCTTCGGTGAGTCGATCGCAAACCCGGCTCTGGTAGTGCTGGATCTGGAAAAATTTGCCCGGATTGCACACAGAAATGGTATTCCATTTATTGTAGATAATACGTTTGCAACTCCGATCAACTGCCGTCCGTTCGAGTGGGGCGCAGATATTGTAACGCATTCTACTACAAAATATATGGATGGACATGCGATGACCGTCGGTGGCTGTATCGTGGACAGTGGCAACTTTGACTGGGAGGCACATGCAGACAAATTCCCGGGTCTGACGACGCCGGATGAGTCTTACCACGGCATTATTTACACGAAGAAATTCGGTAAGGCGGCTTATATCACCAAGGCAACCGCACAGGTAATGCGTGATCTCGGTTCCATCCCGTCCCCGCAGAATTCCTTCTTATTGAATATCGGTCTGGAGACGCTGCATCTGCGTATGCCGCGCCATTGTGAGAATGCACAGAAGGTAGCAGAGTATTTACAGAGCCGTGAAGATGTGGCTTGGATCAATTATCCGGGACTTGAAAATGATAAATACCATGCACTGGCGCAGAAATATATGCCGAACGGTACATGCGGCGTTATTTCTTTCGGCTTAAAGGGCGGTCGTCAGGCAGCGGGCGAGTTCATGGATAAGCTGAAACTGGCAGCCATCGTAACCCATGTTGCCGATGCGAGAACCTGCGTTCTGCATCCGGCAAGTCATACTCACCGTCAGCTCTCCGACGAGCAGCTCAAGGAGGCGGGCGTTGATCCGAGCCTGATCCGCCTGAGTGTCGGAATTGAGAATGCGGATGATATCATCGAGGATATCCGTCAGGCACTGGAGGACTAAAATTCCAGAAAATGGCGATATATAAGCCTTATGCGGAATATCAGTGAGATGTTTCAATGCGGTTGTTAAAATAAGCGCTTGCAATGACAGGTCAGTCGGGATGACACATAAATCTGTGTCAGTCTCTGGCTGACCTCTTGTTTTATTTGCAAAAATCTGTCATACTATGAGAGATGGCACTGTAGTTTTAAATGATATGGCAGATGCCCGATGAACAAGATAGAGAAATGGACTGGTAGAAAATGGAGAAAATACTTAAAAAATTGAAAAAACTGCTGCGTCTGATTTTCGGTCGTACCACGCTGGGAACGCTGTTTCTGCTGATACAGATTCTTGTGCTCTTTGCCGGGTTTGACTGGTTTAGAGAGTACCTGATCTATATGTATGGCGGATCTGCGATACTCAGTGCCCTGATATTGATCTATATTATCAGCGATGAAGGAAACAGCACGATCAAGTTGTCTTGGGTAGTGCCGATATTGATATTTCCGGTGTTTGGAACGCTGTTTTATCTGTTTTTGACGCTGCAGCCGGGCACGCGCCGCATTAACCGGCGGATCGAGGAGGTTGGGACAAAACTTCGTCCGTACCTTTTACAGGATCCGGAGGTGCTGGCACACTATGAGAGCATCAGCGCTAGCGGCGGCAATCTCGTCCGCTATATGAACCAGTACGGACGTTTCCCGGCGTATGAAAATACGGGGGTACGCTATTTCCCACTGGGAGATGATATGTTTCCAGTATTATTGGAAGAACTCAAAAAAGCGGAACATTTTATATTTATGGAATATTTTATCGTAGAACACGGAGTGATGTGGGATGCGATTTTACAGGTGTTAGAGACGAAGGTCGCCGAGGGCGTGGAAGTCCGGTTTATGTATGACGGCATGGGAAATCTCTTCACGTTGCCGCACGGCTATGAGAAAGCGATGCAGGAGAAGGGGATTCAGTGCAAGATTTTTGCGCCGGTGCGTCCGGCTCTCTCGAGTTACCAGAATAACCGCGATCACCGGAAAATCTGTGTGATCGATGGTCATACCGCGTTTACCGGGGGCGTGAACCTGGCAGATGAGTATATCAACCAGCGGGTGCGCTTCGGACATTGGAAGGACACGGCGGTCATGCTCAAGGGAAAAGCTGTAGACAGTTTTACAATGATGTTTTTGCAGCTCTGGGATGTGACGGAACGGGATGCGGAAGAATATCGCCGTTTTCTGTGTCCGGAGACATTTCATATGCCGGAGGGCATGGACTATGGCGGCTTTGTGATGCCATATGCGGACAGCCCGCTCGACGGGGAAAATGTCGGCGAGTCGGTGTACCTCGATATTTTAGGGCGTTCACGCCGGTATGTGCACATCACGACTCCGTATCTGATTCTCGACGATACGACGCTGGCGGCGCTCAAGTTTGCGGCAAAGCGCGGCGTGGAGGTCATTATTATCATGCCGCATATACCGGATAAGTTATATGCGTACCTGCTGGCGCGCAGCTACTACGCGGAGCTTCTGCGGGCTGGTGTTCAGATCTATGAATACACGCCGGGCTTTATCCATGCGAAGATGTTTACGAGCGACGATGAGAAGGCGGTGGTCGGAACGATCAACCTTGATTTCAGAAGCCTGTATCTGCATTTTGAGTGCGCGTCCTATTTCTTCCGCAATGCGGTTGTGATGGATGTGGAAGAAGATTTCCAGAAAACACTTGCAAAGAGCGAGCGAATCACTCTGGAAAACTGCCGGAAGTATCCGTTTATCCGGCGGTTTGCGGGGAAGGCGCTGCGGATTCTGGCGCCGCTTATGTAGAACTTCAAAACGAGAGATATGGCATAGTTATGTTTTCTTGAATGAAAAACAAGGATAAATAAGCAAAAAATGTGAGAGCAAATGACGAACAGGGAGAGATAAACGTATGGAATGGCACGATGGAAGACACCGCTGCCGCTGGGCGAATCCAAAGAATGAATTGTATATCCGTTACCACGACGAGGAGTGGGGAAAGCTGGTTCGGGATGATGCGAAGCTCTTTGAGATGCTGATCCTTGAATGCTTTCAGGCAGGGCTTTCGTGGGAGTGCATCCTCAATAAGCGGGAGGCGTTCCGCGCCGCGTTCGATGAATTTGACCTGGACAAGGTGTGCGGTTACGACGAGGCGAAGGAGGAAGCGCTCCGGACCGCCCCGGGAATTGTACATAACCGGCTGAAAATTCATGCCGCTGTCACGAATGCACGGATATTCCGGGAAATTCAGAATGAATATGGGAGTTTTGACGCGTATCTGACTCACTGGACAGGAGACGCGGTGATTCATGAGACAGGCAAGGTCAGCTCGCCGCTCTCAGATGCAGTGTCGGCAGATCTCAAAAAGCGCGGGATGAAGTTTGCCGGGACGGTGATTATTTATTCGTATCTGCAGGCGGTCGGGCGGATTGAGTCGCATGAGGATGGATGCTTTCTGGGATATAAGATGTAAAATAACAAGATGGCAGGTGCAGGGAAAAGGGCGTGCCAGGGTTTTTGCGGGAGGACGGAGCGGTGGATTCCGAGAATGCGAATAAGAGTAAGAAGAAAAAGACTTCAAACATAATACAGATCTGCATCGGCGTGCTGGCGGTTGTGCTGGCGGCACTGATTATCGTGATGATGGGAATTGTCTCCAGTATTCAGGGAACGGCGCGTGTGGTCAATTATGCGGGACTGGTGCGCGGAAAGACACAGCGTATCATTAAATTGGAAATTTCCGGTCAGCCGGAGGATGGTATGATTCAGGATATTGAGGCCTTCGTCGACGGTCTGCGGAATGGCAATGGAGAACTGGGGCTGGTGCGCCTCGATGACGGGGCGTTTCAGAGTAAGATGCAGGAGCTGGATGATTACTTTGCCGCGCTTCACGATGAAATCCTGCGTGTCCGAGAAGTCGGCTATGAGAATACAGAGATCATTGATAAGAGCGAGCGGTTCTTTGAAATCTGTGATGAGGCGACGGGACTGGCGGAGGCGTATTCCCAGAGGAAGGCATCCTCGCTGACGGTAATTGAAAAATATATCACGATTGATATTATTGTTCTGATGCTTCTGATTGGATATGAATTTATCAAGGCGGTGCGCTTTGCGGCGATGAACCGTGCGCTGCAGAAAAAGGTGTATTTGGACAAGGCGACCGGACTTCCCAATAAGAATAAATGCGAAGAATTGCTGGATGATCCGGAACCGGCGGCAGAGAATGTGGGAGTATGCAGTTTTGACCTGAATAATCTCCGCCGAATCAACAACAGCATGGGGCATGAGGCGGGGGATGCCTACATCAGGCGGTTCGCCGTCTGCCTGCGCGCGTCCATGCCTGCGGAACAGTTCGTAGGGCGGGACGGCGGCGATGAATTTATTGCCGTTACGCATGGTCTGGATGAGGAGGCCATGCGGGAATGCCTCACCCATGTGCGGGAGGCGATGACAGAGGAGTCAAAGGGATATCCGGATATGCCGCTCAGCTATGCGGTCGGGTATGCACTTGCCAGTGATTTTCCGGGCAGCACGATGCGGGAGCTTTTCAGTTTTGCCGATAAAAATATGTATATCAACAAAAACCATGTAAAGCGCGAGGAAGCGGCAGCGGAAAAACGGCTGGATTTCCACCTGCTCAAGCTTTTAAACCGGTACGGGAGAAACTTTTCGGATTGTCTCTACTGCGACGCGCACATGGATACCTACCGGGCACTCCGTGCCAGTGCTGATTTCTTTCTGGCGTCAGACGGAAGCTATTCCGGTGCGGCGGAGCAGATAGTAGCGGAACGGGTGGCTCGTGCTGACCGCGCCAACATCCGCCAGAGCCTGCAGGTTTCAGAGCTTTCCGGGAAGCTGCAGGCGGAGGGAGATCTACTCGAATTGCAGTATGATACCAACGGTCAGGGACTCTACAGCCGCCTGACGCTGATCCCGGTAGATTGGGATGAGGAAGGAAAGCTGCATCATTTCCTGCTGGCATTTGAGACGATCCGGAAAAGTTCAGAAGGGCGGGCAGATGCGAAGGAACAGCTGACGCTTTATTATGAACAGCTCAAACAGTCGATTCTGGAAAATGACAGCTATGTGGATGCACTCCTGGATCTGTCGGATATGATATATACAGTTAATTTGACAAAGGATATTCTGGAGAAGAGTGTTGTCTTGAATGGAAAAGACGAGGAATGCCGGGAGCTATTTATGGACTATCCGCTGCCGTGTTCTTACCGTGATTATTGCAGTGAATATATGAAGATGGTCACCCAGGAGACCTTGGGAAGCTATCGCATAGCAGATGATCCGGCTAAGCTGTTGAAGCGGTTTGAGGCAGGGGAGAAACATATTTCCGTGGAATACTGTATCCAGGAGGAAGATGGCACGATCTGCTGGGTACAGAAAACAGTTCTGATGACGCAGACGATCGTGTTTGATACGGAGCTTTCTTGTGAGATGCCGGTGGTTCATGCGATCATTCTTCTGCAGGATACGTCGCAGATGCACGCGCGGGATGAACAGGAGCACGCGCGCCTGCAGGCGGCATTTGATGAAATGCGGACGGCAAACCGGGCGAAAACAGATTTCTTAAGCCGCATGAGTCACGATATCCGGACACCGCTCAATGGCATTATCGGGCTTTTGAAAATCGATGAGGCACATTTTGATGATAAGGAGATGCTGATGGAAAATCACCGGAAAATGCAGGTGGCGGCGGGGCATCTGCTGTCCCTCATCAATGATGTGCTGCAGATGAGCAAGCTGGAAGAAGGAAAGATCATTCTGGCACATGATTATATTTCATTGGCAGAGATGACGCACGATATCGTGAGCATCATCATCGAGCGCGCGGTAGATGCGGGCATTCAATGGGAGTATGATAAAAGAAAAGCGGAGATTCCGTATCCGTATATTTATGGCAGCCAGCTCCATCTGCGCCAGATTTTCCTGAATATTTATGGAAACTGCATCAAATACAATCATCCGGGCGGAAAAATCAGTACCAGGGTGGAGGCGCAGGATATACGGGACGGCTGGTGCGTCTATAGGTGGAC
The DNA here is from genome assembly GCF_003481065.1 of Clostridium sp. TF11-13AC. Lineage (NCBI taxonomy): Bacteria > Bacillati > Bacillota > Clostridia > Eubacteriales > Clostridiaceae > Clostridium > Clostridium sp. TF11-13AC. The sequence goes on along the minus strand of NZ_QUKJ01000001.1, from coordinate 803,955 downwards.
GATCTCGGACACGGGAGTTGGCATGAGCCAGGAATTTCTGGACCACATCTTTGATCCGTTTGTACAGGAGAAAAATGATGCGCGCAGTGTTTATCAGGGAACTGGTCTTGGCATGACGATCGTCAAAGGGCTGATTGAACAGATGCACGGAACCATCGAAGTGACGAGTGAGGTCGGCATTGGAACGACGTTTGTGGTGGAAATTCCATTTGAGATTGCACCGCCGCCGGAGGAGCTTCCGGTTAAGGAAGCAGCGCCGTCAGGAGATATTCACGGTTTGAAGCTGCTTTTGGCGGAGGACAATGAGTTGAATGCAGACATCGCGGAGACACTTCTGACCGATGCGGGTGCCCATGTCACGATTGTGGAGAACGGGAAGAAGGCATTAGACTGCTTTGAGGCGGCACGTCCGGGGACGTTCGATGCGATTCTCATGGATGTGATGATGCCGGTGATGGATGGTCTGGCTGCGACACGCGCGATCCGGGCGATTCCGCGGGCGGATGCAAGGCAGATTCCGATTCTTGCCATGACGGCAAATGCCTTTGAAGAGGATGCCAGGCAGTGCCTGGCGGCTGGGATGAATGTGCATCTGGCAAAACCACTGCAGATGGATAAGGTGGTAGCGGCGCTCATGGAGTGCTGCGGCAAAAAGAGGGATCTATAAAGTTTGGAAAGGGCGAAAAGGAACGCAGGTGGTATGAAAGCAATCTCTATTTACACGATTACCCGAAATCAGAATACGGAATACCTTCAAAAGCTGGAACGACAGCTTTCGGGGCGGGATGTGTTTCTGAAAATACGGGAATGGGAGCTGGACAGCATGAAAGCGCTGGTTTCGGAGTTGGAGAGACATATACAGGCGGTGTACGCACTGCGTTTTTTCTATTCCTTTCAGATTCCGAGACTGGGAAAAGAGTTTGATCTGCTTCAGATCAAGGAAGAACAGATTTTAAATATTGAATTAAAGAGCGGACAGGTGTCGGATGAGGCGATCCGCAAGCAGCTCATACAGAACCGGTATTATCTGGCGGCGCTGGGAAAGCCGATTCGTTCGTACACTTATATTAGCAGTCAGAACCGCCTGGTGCGTCTGACGAATCATGACCGCATTGTGGAGGCGGACTGGGAACAGCTCTGCCGGGATTTGCAGCAGGAGAGTGCTGATTATCCAGGCGATATCGAAGACTTGTTTCAGGCGGAGCTGTACCTGATTTCGCCGCTTACAGAGCCGGGACGGTTCTTAAAGAAAGAATATTTCCTGACATACCAGCAGAGGGATATTGAACGCCAGATTTTAAAGAAAATCCGGGCAGACCGGACGGGATATTTCTGGTTTACCGGTCTTCCGGGGACGGGCAAAACGCTGCTTTTATATGATATTGCGATGAAACTCTCCGGGCGGCAGCGGGTGTGCATGATCCACTGCGGTGAAGCGGGAAAAGAGTGGAAGGTGCTGCATGAGCGGCTGCGGCGGGTGGAGTACCTGGCGGAGGATAGTGTTCAAACGGGAGCGGAAATCAGGTTTGAAGCATACAGCGCGATCTTAGTAGATGAGGCACACCTTCTGTCGCCCAATACATTGGAAATTTTGCTGGAGATCGGCAAAACGCGTCCGGTTATTTTTTCCAGTAACTGTGAGGATATGATTTCGCCGGAAGAATTGGATCTGGGTGCAATAAAGCTCTTGGGGGAGCAGCCGGGAATCCAGACATTCCACCTGACGAATCGGATCCGTGCGAATGCAGAACTTTCCTATTTTATACAAAATATGATGCACCTGCCGCACGGACGCGGAATGCGGCGCTATCCCCATGTCGCGGTGGTTTATGCCAACGATGAGTCAGAAGCAGCTAATTTGCTGAATGATTACATTCGTCAGGGATATGAGTGCCAGGAATCCGATTGGCAGGAAAAACCGGAAAAGCCATCCGATTCTGCCGTAGAAATACAATCTCGCCATACGCGAGAAGTCGATCGCATGGTGCATCGGCTGGATGGGCGCTATTATTATGATGAAATGGGATATCTGCGCTCGACAGAGCGCGATGTGAGACATCTTTTTTATCAGCTCAGCGAGGCAAAAGAAGAACTGGCGCTGGTGGTGATGGGAAATGAGAAGCTGTATGGAACGCTGCTGAACTTGTTTTAGGGTGTTTTGAAGGAAAGGTTTTATATAAAATGTTGGAATGTGCTCAAAAAGCATATTTCCAACATTTGTTGTCGTTCTTTATGCTAAGAACAAGAAAAAAGCCTCAGGCAGACACCTGAGGCCAGTTAAACTCGATTTAGGCTCTTTCAACTAAACCGGATCTTAAGCAAGAAGTACATACATACATCTTCTGAGCTCCGCCATTAGTTTTAACCTTAACAGACTTAACGTTAGCTTTCCACATTTTGTTAGATCTTCTATGTGAATGACTCACTGCATTACCAAAATGAGCAGCTTTCTCGCAGATTGCACACTTAGCCATCGTAGCACCTCCTTAACCGATCATTGGACTTCCTATTAAAATCCATAACAAAGGTATAATAGCAGAAAATAGGAAAATATGCAAGTGAAAAACCAAAAAAAATAAAAAAAGTTTTCGACAGATGTCTATTTTCTATTTCCTTTTTAATGTGGGTGGTGTATAATATACGCGTAAGCCATGAGTCATGCGGATAAAAAAGGCTGAAAAACGGTGTTGTGCTTGCACATAAGCCGTATTTCAGACATTTTTATCCATAGGGCGAAGCCCGTGAGCGAGATGGAGCGAAGCGGAATCGAGCTGCATGACGGGGTAGAGAGACGCATATATTTCATCCCACGCGCCGACACAGGAGCCGTCTCGGCTCCGCATGTCCAGCCCGTGAAGTACTCATCCCACGCGTCGACACAGGAGCCGTCCCGGCTCCGCATGTCCAGCCCGTGAAGTACTCATCCCACGCGCCGACACAGGAGCCGCCCCGGCTCCGCATGTCCAGCCCGTAAAAAATCATGGCATAAAATTCGAATCAAACAAAAACAAGTAAAGAAACGGAGGCTGTCAATATGAAAGGACGCATCGACAATAAAATGGGTTCGATCCAGATCGATCCGGAAGTAATTGCAATGTACGCCGGAACGACAGCAGTAGAATGCTTCGGTATCGTTGGCATGGCGGCTGTCAGTATGAAAGATGGTCTGGTAAGACTGCTTAAAAGAGAAAGCCTGACACACGGCATCAACGTAGCCATCAAGGACAATGCACTCAGCATCGATTTCCACGTAATCGTGGCATACGGGGTCAGCATCTCTACCGTTGCGGACAATCTGATCGAGAGTGTAAAATATAAAGTAGAAGAGTTTACTGGCATGAAGGTTGAGAAAATCAGCATTTATGTTGAAGGCGTAAGAGTGATAGATTAAGGAGGAACAAACCCTGTGGGCATGAATTATATAGATGCCGGGATGTTAAAGAATGCATTTCTGGCTGGAGCAAAGGGCCTGGAGGCCAACAAGGAATGGATCAATGAGCTGAACGTATTTCCTGTTCCAGATGGAGATACCGGTACGAACATGACGATGACGATTCTGTCAGCCGCCAAAGAAGTGGCAGCCGTTGAAAATCCGACGATGGAGGCGTTAGCAAGAGCGATTTCCTCCGGTTCCTTGCGCGGCGCACGAGGCAATTCCGGCGTTATCCTTTCACAGCTCTTCCGCGGATTTACGAAAGAGATTAAGACGGTAGATGTCATTACGACGAGTGTTCTCTCAGACGCATTTAACCGTGCGACGGAGACAGCTTATAAGGCAGTTATGAAGCCGAAGGAAGGTACGATTCTGACTGTTGCCAAGGGAATGGCGGATAAAGCGGCAGAACTGGCACCGCAGACCGAGGATGTACTTGAATTTTCAGAGAAAGTATTGGAGTACGGCGAATATGTTTTAAGCCAGACACCGGAGATGCTTCCGGTTCTGAAAGAGGCAGGTGTAGTGGATTCTGGCGGACAGGGTCTGATTCAGGTTATCAAGGGCTGTATTGAGGGCTTAAAAGGGAAAGTCGTGGATATCGACGCGGCAGTTACTCCGTCTGTATCGGGAAATGGAGTGGCAAAAACAGCAACAGGTGCCGGAAGCACGCAGGCAGCGGATATCCGTTTTGGTTATTGTACGGAATTTATTATCAATGCAGAAAAACCGGCGGATGAGACGACAGAGCAGGAACTGAAAGATTATCTGAGCACGATCGGCGACTCCCTGGTAGTTGTGGCAGATGATGATATTGTCAAGATTCACGTTCATACAAACGATCCAGGTCTGGCGATTCAGAAAGCACTGACCTACGGTTCCCTGTCCCGCATCAAGATTGACAATATGCGCGAGGAACATCAGGAGAAACTGATCAAAGATTCCGAACGTCTGGCGGCACAGCAGAAGGCAGAAGAGGAAGCCAAAGAGAAGAAGGAAGAACCACGCAAGAAATATGGATTTATCGCCGTATCGGTCGGAGAAGGTCTTTCTGAGATTTTCAAAGGCATCGGCGCTGACTATATCATCGAGGGCGGACAAACGATGAATCCGAGTACGGAGGATATGCTGGAAGCAATCGAAAAAGTCCATGCCGAGACAGTTTACATTCTGCCGAACAATAAAAATATTATTCTGGCGGCAGAGCAGGCAAAGAGCCTGTCAGAAGATACCAAGGTATATGTAGTTCCGTCCAAGACGGTTCCGCAGGGTATCACGGCGCTGATTAATTTTGCTCCGGATCTGACGGCGGAAGAAAATATGGAACAGATGACCGAGGAGATGAGCCACGTTAAGACCGGTCAGATTACCTACGCAGTCCGCAATACATCGATCGATGGTATGGAGATCGCAGAGGGCGATATCATGGGGATCGGCGACAGCGGCATGCTGGCAGTTGGCAAGAATATCGAGGAGACCGCGATGGAGTCACTTCGTAAGATGGTAGATGATGAGTCTGAGCTTGTGACGATCTATTATGGTGAGGATGTCACGGAAGAGGACGCAGAGGCATTCTGTGAGAAAGCCCGCAAAGAATTTACATCCTGCGAATTTGAATGCCAGAATGGCGGGCAGCCGATTTACTATTATATGATTTCGGTAGAGTAGATTTAGGTCGTTTAAAGTGATTGAAATGCGTTAAATGAATCTGCACTATTGGCTGAGAAAATGCAGATAACGAGAAAATGAATTTTCTATGTGATGGCGCAGATAAAACATTTGACGTATAAAACAAAATAATTCATAAGTATGAAATGAGGCAGGTCAGGGGAGAGATCCCTGCGTCCTGCCTCTCTTTCATTCCAATGTATTCCCGGATTTTTTGTCCGGTAACTGTCCGCGTGGCTGATTTTCCGGAGAATATTCTGAAAAGCAGGAGGAGATAAATGGAACAGCAGAATATAACCGCTGTCAAGGGCATCGGTGAAAAGACGGCAAAGCTATTTCAAAAAATAGGCGTGGAAACGGTGGAAGAACTGCTCCATTATTATCCGCGTGCTTATGATGAGTTTAAGGAACCGCAGCCGATCGCGGAACTGAAGGAAGATACGATCGCGGCAGTCGGCGGAATCCTGGCAAAAACGGCGGATGTGGTGCGGTATGGAGCGCGCCTGCAGGTTACGACGGCTGGATTGCGGGACAGCGGAGGCACACTGGCGCTGGCATGGTACAATATGCCCTATCTGCGCGGGACGCTCAAGGCGGGGGAACGCTTTATTTTCCGTGGCCGTGTGGTAAAAAAAAGGGGAAGACTTACGATGGAGCAGCCGGAGATCTACCGCCCGGAACAGTATGCGAAAGTCGTGTCGTCTATGCAGCCGGTTTACGGACAGACGAAGGGACTTGGCAATAAGACGATCGCAAAGGCAGTCACGGAAGCCCTCACGATGCACCAGATGGAACGGGAATATCTGCCGACTGGTCTGCGGGAAAAGTACGGATTGGCGGAAATCAACTATGCGCTGGAGCACATCCATTTTCCGGCAAACCGGGAAGAACTGATGTTTTCCCGGAAACGTCTTGTGTTTGATGAATTTTTCATGTTCCTGATGTCAGTGCGCCTGCTCAAAGACAAAAAAGAAGATAAAAAGAGCGCATATCCATTTACGATTTCTGGGGAAATGGCGTCGGTGGAAGAGCGCCTCCCATATGCTCTGACCGGGGCACAGAAAAAGGTAATCCGGGAGGTGTACGCCGATTTGTCCGGCGGGCATATCATGACCCGATTGATTCAGGGCGACGTTGGTTCGGGTAAGACGATTGTGGCGATTCTGGCGTTGCTGCAGGCGGCGGAAAATGGATATCAGGGGGCGCTGATGGTGCCGACGGAGGTACTGGCGCGCCAGCATTACGAGTCGATGATCGAATTGTTTGCGTCGCTGGGAATCACATATCGTCCGGTGCTTCTGACCGGTTCGATGACAGCGAAGGAAAAACGGCTTGCCAGAGAGTCGATTGAAAATCATGAGGCAGATATTGTGATTGGAACCCACGCGCTGATTCAGGAAAAAGTGGTGTACGACAATCTGGCATTGGTAATCACGGATGAACAGCACCGTTTTGGAGTGGCGCAGCGGGAAATGCTGAGCAAAAAAGGCGGCGAGCCGCATGTGCTTGTCATGAGTGCGACGCCGATCCCGCGGACGCTGGCGATTATTTTATATGGGGATCTTGATATTTCCATCATCGATGAACTTCCGGCAAACCGGCAGCCGATCAAGAACTGTGTCGTGAACCGTGAATTTCGCCCGAATGCCTACCGTTTCATCGAAAATGAAGTCCGCGCCGGCCGTCAGGCATACGTCATCTGCCCGATGGTCGAGCCGAGCGAGATGCTGGAGGCAGAGAACGTCATCGATTATACCGAAGAGCTACGCCGCGCCCTGTCCCCGTCGATCCGGGTGGAATATCTGCACGGAAAGATGAAGGGAAAAGAAAAAAATGCGATCATGGAAGCATTTGCGGCAAATGAGATTCATGTGCTGGTATCCACCACGGTCATCGAGGTCGGAATCAATGTCCCGAATGCCACCGTTATGATGATCGAAAATGCCGAGCGTTTCGGTCTGGCGCAGCTCCATCAGCTCCGCGGGCGCGTCGGTCGAGGAAAAGATCAGTCCTACTGCATCATGGTCAACGCCTCCGGCGAGGAAGACGCCGGAAAGCGGCTGGATATTCTCAATAAGTCAAATGACGGCTTCTACATCGCCTCCGAAGACTTAAAACTGCGCGGTCCCGGCGACCTATTTGGCGTCCGCCAGAGCGGTGATCTCGAATTCCATTTAGCAGATATATTTGCAGATGCAGATATATTGAAGGCAGTTTCGGATGAAGTGAAGAAATTAATGGATAAAGATCCGCTGTTGGAGGCGGAGGAGAATCAGGAACTGAAACGGAAGATGAATGGGTATTTGGAGAGAGGTTGGGAGAAGGTGAATTTGTGATGGGGATGGATTGAATTGCAAATCGCGGTTTGAGTAGATTAATTAGAAAAAGCTCCTGCATACACAGAATGAACATTCATCTGTGTATGCAGGAGTTTTTTGAAATTTCCAGCCGTTTATCAGCCGTCAATTCTCATTACATCTGTCCCTCGTTATACCGCTTAATCAGCTTCTGGATCTTCGCAGTCGGTGTCAGTGCGTTCTCCAGAGATACGTTATGGTTCAGGGAGTTGATGATTGCAGCGATAAACTTGCTCATATCAGCTTCTACATACCAGTCACGTTTAAGAAGTTCCGGCGTGTGGTAGTTTAAGTTGGTGGTTACGACGCAGTCGAGGTAACCTTTTGCGAAAAATTCGTCGAATTTCTCAAGCCCGTTGGTGAACAGACCGAAGGTAGCGCATACAACGACGCGTTTTGCCTTGCGCTCTTTGAGGGCGCGGCAGGTGTCCAGCATGCTCTCGCCGGAGGAGATCATGTCATCAATGATGAGAACGGTCTTTCCTTCAACGGAAGAACCTAAGAACTCATGGGCAACGATCGGGTTACGTCCATTGACAACACGGGAGTAATCGCGGCGTTTGTAGAACATACCCATGTCAACACCCAGGTTGTTTGCCAGATATACGGCGCGGGACATAGCGCCCTCGTCCGGGCTGATAACCATCAGGTTGTCCTTGTCGATCTTTAAGGTTTTGTCATGGTTCAGTAATGCCTTGATAAACTGGTAGGTCGGCATGAAATTATCAAAACCGCTTAACGGAATGGAGTTCTGTACACGCGGGTCATGTGCATCGAAGGTAATGATGTTGCTTACGCCCATCTGAATCAGTTCTTCGAGCATCATCGCGCAGTCAAGGGATTCACGACCGCTGCGCTTGTGCTGGCGTCCTTCATATAAGAACGGCATGATAACATTGACACGATGTGCGGTAGCAATGGATGCGCCGATGATACGTTTTAAATCCTGATAATGGTCGTCCGGGGACATATGATTGGTAAATCCGCTCATTTTGTAGGTCAGGCTGTAGTTGGTTACATCGACCATGGCGTAAATATCGGTACCACGGACAGACTCATTGACGATGCCTTTTGCTTCACCGCTTCCGAAACGCGGGCACGCGCAGTCAAGCATGTAGGAATCAGCATCATAGCCGCGGTACTGTAAATTTTCCTGACGTTTTTTCAGGACTTCAATATCGTTGCGGCGGAAATTGATAATGTGGGAGTTGACTTTCTCAGCCAGATCCCGGCAGCTCTCCAGTGCGGCAATTTTAAGCGGCGCAACCGGAAGCGTGTCATTAAACACGTAGTCATTCGACATGATTATACCTCCAAACAGTGTAGGTCCTTCGATGCATGCGGGCAGAGCGTACAAGTTTGTCTGCCATTTGCAGGACATAATACAACTATTTTATACCATTTTACGATAAGAAACGTCAATAGCAAATGAGAAAATTACAAAAAAAATCAAATATTTGGCTTGCTTTCATTTTTTATTTCATAGGACGCATTTTCTTGTGAAACAAAAAATCCGCATCTGCGAATCAGAAGCACAACTTTACAAAAAAGCTGATTACTGTTAATATAATACTGGATTCTTAGGGTTTAAAAATATTTGAAATGAGGATTTTATAAATGAAAAAAGGTCATCTGATAAAATCGGTCGATCCGGGCTCGATTGCGGAGGAAATGGAGCTGGAGCCGGGGGACGTCCTTCTGACGATCGATGGAGATGAGATAGAGGATATTTTTGATTATGAATATAAGATAAACAGTGAGGAGATTACGCTGCTGGTCCGCAAGAAGAACGGCGAGGAGTGGGAACTGGATATCGTAAATGAGTATCAGGATCTGGGGATTACCTTTGAAAATGGTCTGATGAGCGATTATCGTTCCTGCAGGAATAAGTGCATCTTCTGTTTCATCGACCAGATGCCGCCGGGCATGCGTGAGACACTGTATTTTAAGGACGATGATTCCAGACTTTCGTTCCTGCAGGGCAACTATATCACGCTGACGAATATGAAGGATAAGGATATTGAGCGGATTATCCGGTTTAAGCTGGCGCCGATCAATATTTCAGTGCAGACGACAAATCCGGAGCTGCGCTGCAAGATGCTTCATAACCGCTTTGCCGGTGAGGCGCTTCAGAAAATCGACCGCCTGTATGAGGCGGATATCCCGATGAATGGTCAGATCGTTTTATGCCGGGGCGTCAATGACGGGGCGGAGTTAGACCGTTCGATCCGTGATCTGACGAAATACATTCCGGCGATGCAGAGTGTTTCGGTCGTGCCGGTCGGTCTCTCGAAGTACCGCGATGGTCTGTATCCGCTTGAGCCGTTTACACCGGAGCAGTTGGGCGATACCATTGATTTGATAGAGAAATGGCAGAAGAAGATCTATGCGGAACACGGTATTCACTTCATTCACGCCAGCGATGAGTTTTACATGGGCGCCGGGCGCCCGCTTCCGGAAGCGGATCGCTATGATGGCTATATCCAGCTGGAAAATGGGGTCGGCATGATTCGCCTGATGGAGGAGGAGATAGCCGAGGCGCTGGAGCAGCTGCATCCGGGAGAGGCTGGCGAGGTGTGCCCGGAGGAGATTTCGATTGCAACGGGACGGCTGGCTGCCCCGTATATTGAGCAGTATGTAGAGCGCGTGTGCCACCAGTTCCCGGGGAAAAAGGTACATGTATATGCGATCCGCAATGACTTCTTTGGTGAGCGGATCACGGTGGCGGGGCTGATCACGGCAAAGGATCTGATTGCACAGTTAAAGGAACAGCCGCTTGGCAGCCGCCTGCTGCTTCCAAGCGCCATGTTCCGAAGCGGCGAGGAGACATTTCTGGATGATCTGACCCGCACGGATGTACAAAATGCTTTACAAGTTCCGGTGGATATTGTAAAATCAAGCGGACGTGATTTTGTGGAAGCAATTCTGGCTCCTGTGAAGGAGGAAAGCTCCAGGCATGGCGAGTATGAGCCGGATCCGGAGGAATTTGCCGCTCAGATGGATGATAACTGGCAGGAAGAAGATCTGGATGGCGTACAGGTGTACGCATATGAGCCGGAAGACCTGGATTAGGATGCCCCGGACGAAGTCGTTTGTTTTGAAGAGGAAGACTTAGATCGGGAGAATGAGAAAGAAACGTGATGGCTGGAAATACAGTGGAAAACGTGCTTTCGGACACACAGAAAGAAAGCGTCTGGATGTGAAATGCATCACAATGAATGAAACAAGTAACTGGACAATAAAAATAGCAGCTGTGGATTTACAAACCAGTTGCGGAGCATGAAAATAAATGGAGGCATAAATATGAAAAAGAAACCGGTGGTGGCGGTCGTTGGACGTCCAAACGTGGGAAAATCCACCCTTTTCAACGTCCTTGCGGGCGATATGATTTCGATTGTAAAAGATACTCCAGGTGTAACGCGTGACCGTATTTACGCGGACTGTACCTGGTTAGACCATTCTTTTACTCTGATCGATACTGGCGGTATCGAGCCGGATACGAAGGATATTATCCTGTCCCAGATGCGTGAGCAGGCGGAGATCGCGATCGCGACGGCGGATGTGATCCTGTTTATCGTAGATGTGCGTCAGGGCATGACCGATTCGGATTCCAAGGTGGCGGATATGCTGCGTAAATCGAGAAAACCGGTTGTTCTGGCGGTCAATAAAGTAGACAATCCGGCGAAATTTGGCAATGACGTCTATGAGTTTTACAACCTCGGTATCGGTGATCCGGTAGCGATCTCGGCAGCCTCCCGTCTGGGACTGGGCGATCTGCTGGATGAAGTCGTGGCACATTTCCCGGAGGGAAGCGGTGACGAGGAAGAGGATGACCGTCCGAGAGTGGCGATTGTCGGAAAACCAAACGTAGGTAAATCTTCTATTATAAATAAGCTTCTGGGCGAGAACCGCGTCATCGTATCGGATATCGCCGGTACGACCCGCGATGCAGTCGATACAGAGATTGTCCGCAACGGTACCGAGTATGTCTTTATCGATACGGCAGGTCTGCGCCGCAAGAGCAAGATCAAGGAGGAGCTGGAGCGCTACAGCATCATCCGTACCGTAACGGCGGTTGAGAGAGCGGATGTGGTTCTGATGGTCATCGACGCGAAAGAGGGAGTAACCGAGCAGGATGCAAAGATTGCCGGTATCGCACATGAGCGTGGAAAAGGTATTATCATCGTGGTAAATAAATGGGATGCGATCGATAAGACCGATAAGACTATTTATGAGTACACCAATAAGATTAAGACCGTTCTGTCCTTTATTCCGTATGCGGAGTTCGTGTTCGTATCCGCACTGACCGGACAGCGTATGAATAAGCTGTTTGAGATGATCGACATGGTGCGCGAAAATCAGACACTGCGTATTGCAACTGGCGTTCTCAATGAGATCCTGGCAGAGGCAGTGGCACTGCAGCAGCCGCCGTCTGACAAGGGCAAGCGTTTAAAGCTCTACTATATGACACAGGTAGCGGTCAAACCACCGACATTCGTTGTGTTTGTCAATGATAAGGAACTGATGCATTTCTCATATACACGGTATCTCGAGAACAAGATCCGTGACGCATTCGGATTCAAGGGAACTTCCTTAAAATTCCTGATCCGCGAGAGAAAGGGGAAGGATCAATAATGGAACGTCTCATCTGTATTGTGATTGGCTATATCTTTGGTCTGATCCAGTCCGGCTATCTGTATGGAAAGGCAAATCATATGGATATCCGCCAGTACGGCAGCGGAAATGCCGGTTCTACGAACGTCCTGCGTGTGATGGGAAAGAAAGCGGGCGCGATCGTATTTTTAGGGGACTTTTTCAAGGCGGTGTTTGCAATGGCAGTCTGCCGTCTGCTGTTTAAGGGAAATGCGGACGTGGATCTTCTTGCATTGTATGCGGGTCTGGGAGTCACACTCGGTCACAATTTCCCGTTTTACCTGAAATTCAAGGGCGGCAAGGGAATTGCCTGCATGGCGGGCATCATGACAGCGATGGATCTGCGGATTACGCTGACCTGTTTCGTGATTTTCTCCGTGACGGTGTTCCTGACCCGCTATGTATCGCTTGGTTCGATTCTTGTGTCGATCACCTTTTTTGCAGAGCTTGTGATCTTTGAGAGCATGGGTTCCTACCGGGTAAGCACGCCGAACCGCATCCAGTTTTATGCACTGGGCGCGATTCTGATGTGTATGGCGATCTGGCGCCATCGGAGCAATATTGGGCGTCTGTTGTCCGGCACAGAAAACAAACTGGGCGCGAAGAAATCATGAGAGAAGTTTAACAACACTTTACATAGTTGCCATAAGGTAATTGTTCACAGGTAGGCACTTTTGGAACCGAAAGTGCCGTAAGAAAACGTGGTGGCAGCAGGAATTTGCCGTATTTAAATGCGAAGCCACGGCAAATTCCGTTATTGGGCACGTATGCGTGAACCGTAACGTCATAAGTAGTGGGAATGTATAAAAATTTCCAAATAACATTGACCTGTAGAGAGAAGAAGAGAGAAAAGCAGGTCGGGAGGTATCAGGATGGCAGCAGTAGGAATTATCGGAGCCGGAACCTGGGGCACAGCCCTGGCGGTGCTTCTGAACAATAATGGGCAGGATGTGACAATCTGGTCCGCATTTGATACAGAGATCCAGGAAATGAGCCGCACCAGACGGCACAAAAATCTGCCGGAGGTTGTACTTCCGGATCCGATCCAGATGACAGCTGATCTGCGCACCGCGATGGCGGAGAAGGATATGCTGATTATGGCGGTTCCGTCCGTCTATGTCCGCAGTACGGCGGCGAAGATGAAGGAATACCTGCGTTACGGTCAGATTGTCGTGGATGTGGCGAAGGGAATCGAGGAGCAGAGTCTTATGACGATGTCACAGGTCATCGAGGAGGAACTTCCACTGGCGGAGGTAGCCGTCCTTTCCGGACCGAGCCATGCCGAGGAGGTGAGCCGGGGATTGCCGACCACCTGTGTGGCAGCGGCGCACCGCAAAAAGACTGCTGAGTTCATGCAGAGTGTGTTTATGAGCCCGGTGTTCCGTGTTTACACCAGCCCGGATATGCTGGGCGTCGAGATTGGTGCGGCTCTTAAAAATGTCATTGCGCTGGCAGCCGGTACAGCGGATGGGCTGGGATGCGGCGATAACACGAAGGCGGCGCTGATCACCCGCGGAATTGCGGAGATTGCCCGTTTGGGTATTGCAATGGGCGGAAAACAGCAGACCTTCTACGGATTATCCGGCATCGGTGATTTGATCGTAACCTGTGCGAGCATGCACAGCCGCAACCGCCGGGCGGGTATCCTGATTGGAAAGGGATACACGATGGATGAGGCGATGAAGGAAGTGCAGATGGTTGTCGAGGGCGTTTATTCTGCGAAAGCCGGTCTTCTGCTGGCACAGAAATACGGCTGCGATATGCCGATCGTTTCCCAGGTCAATCAGGTGCTGTTTGACGGAAAATCTCCGAAAGAGGCGCTGGCGGATCTGATGATGCGCGATCCGCGGATCGAATCGAGCGATCTTCCGTGGGAAGGATAATTCAGACGGCAGCCGTTTTTCTGAATTTGAGTGATAGAATTCGGAAAAATAGCAATGAGATCTACTATGTTTTTCTGGAAAATGCAGGTGTCTGTGTCAGGCGGACAAAACTTGTAAAAAGTGTTTACTATAACCCGTAAGAATATCTAATATAACTACAAGATCTGGAAAAGAGAGAATTTAGCGCAAAAAGTTGAAAATCTGCTAAATTCCCTCTTTTTTAGGTGGTTTTTGTATTGACAATTAGAGGGGTAAAATTTATAATTGCCTCATTCAAATAGTTGTTGTATTCCATTGCAGCATAGAATTGGAGGAGAATATTATGAAAAAAAGAGTAGTTAGTCTTGGGCTTGCAGCCATGATGGCGATGTCTATGACCGCTTGCGGCGGTTCTGGAAATGCGGGCACTTCTGAATCAGCAGCAGAAGATGCACAGGGCGCAGAGGGAGCTGACGGCGAAGTATTTAAAATCGGCGGCATCGGACCGATCACCGGCGCGGCTGGCGCTTACGGCGAGGCTGTAAAGAATGGTACTGAGCTGGCAATCAATGAGATCAACGAGGCTGGCGGTATCAATGGTTACCAGGTAGCGTTCAACTTCCAGGATGATGAGAATGATCCGGAGAAGGCGATCAACGCATACAATACCTTAAAAGACTGGAACATGCAGATGCTTCTTGGTACTGTTACTTCCAAGCCGTGTATCGCAGTTGTAGCAGAGACAGCAGCAGATAACCTGTTCCAGCTGACTCCGTCCGGATCTGCTGTTGAGAGTATTTCCGGCGACAACGCATTCCGCGTATGCTATTCTGACCCGGATCAGGGACGTGCATCCGCTCAGTACATCGGCGAGCACAAACTGGCAACCAAGATCGCTATCATCTACGACAGCTCCAGCGAATACTCCGATGGTATCCGCGAGTCCTTCGTAGCAGAGGCTCCGAATCAGGGTCTGGAGGTAGTAGCCAGCGAGGCATTTACATCTGATAACAATACCGATTTCTCCGTACAGCTTGATAAAGCAAAAGAGTCCGGCGCTGATCTGGTATTCCTGCCGATCTACTATCAGGAGGCATCTGTTATCCTGAAACAGGCAAACGATAAAGATTTCCACCCGCAGTTCTTCGGCTGTGATGGTATGGACGGTATCCTGAGCGTTGATGGCTTTGATAAGTCCTTAGCAGAAGGTCTGATGCTTCTGACTCCGTTCTCCGTAGACGAGGAGTCCAGCCAGGACTTCGTAACTGCTTATCGTGATGCTTACGGCATCGACCCGCTTCAGTTCGCAGCAGATGCTTACGACGGCGTATATGCAATTAAGGCAGCTGCAGAGAAGGCAGAGATCACACCGGATATGAGCACTTCCGATATCTGCGATGCACTGAAAACAGCTATGACTGAGATCCAGATCGATGGTCTGACCGGTACAGAGATGCACTGGACGGCAGAAGGCGAGCCGCAGAAAGCGCCGAAAGCTGTAGAGATCAAAGACGGCAAATATGAGATGATGCAGTAATTAAAAATTTAAAAACTTCAGAACCGTTGCGGCTATATGTATGTAGCTCTGATGGGACTGTTACTGGATGTCCGGCGGCACAGATGGCTGCCGGGCATTTAGTAACAGCTTTCTTTTTAAAACGGTTCACTGCACATGCTTGCCTGCGACGACGACTGGGTGTTTGCTTTCTGCGGACTGCGAGACGGTCATGTTTGTTCTGCTAAATTCGGTCACAGGTAAACATGTGCAGCGAAATGCGTGTACAGGGAAATGCGAAAACGTAGAAACAAAGAGGTAGGTGTATACATATGAGTTTTCTTTCTTATTTAATCAATGGCATCAGTCTGGGAAGTGTCTATGCGATCATTGCACTGGGCTACACCATGGTTTATGGCATCGCGCGTATGCTGAACTTCGCACACGGCGATATCATCATGGTAGGCGGTTTCACAGTGTTTACGATTGTCACAACGATGGGCGGTTCTCCGGTTGTGGGTATTCTGGCTTCGGTGGTTGTGTGTACAGTGCTGGGCGTTACCATCGAGCGAGTTGCATACAGACCGTTGCGTGACGCGTCCCCGCTGGCAGTTCTGATCACCGCGATCGGTGTCAGTTATCTGCTCCAGAACGTGGCGCTTCTGATTTTTGGTTCCAATGCGAGACAGTTTACATCAGTTATTACTGTACCGGCATTAAAGCTGGCTGGTGGCAAGCTTTCGATCTCCAGTGTCACGATCGTGACGATTTTAAGCTGTATCGTGATTATGGCTGCCCTGATGGCATTTATCAATAAGACGAAAATGGGACAGGCGATGCTGGCGGTTTCTGAGGATCGCGGTGCGGCAACCTTGATGGGTATCAATGTAAACCGCACGATCTCCGTAACCTTTGCGATTGGTTCCGCTCTGGCGGCAGTAGCAGGCGTGCTGCTCTGCTCGGCGTACCCGTCCCTGTCTCCGTACACCGGTTCCATGCCGGGTATCAAGGCATTCGTGGCAGCGGTATTTGGCGGTATCGGTTCGATCCCGGGCGCATTTATCGGCGGTATCCTGCTTGGTATCATTGAAAACCTTGCCAAGGCGTATATTTCCTCCCAGCTTTCTGACGCGATCGTATTCTCTGTCCTGATTATCGTGCTTCTGGTCCGCCCGACCGGTATTCTCGGCAAGAAGATGACGGAGAAAGTATAATAGAGAAAATTATACGATGGTTCATGACGGGGACTTTTGAAACGGAAAGTGCCGTGTGAAAACAAGATGGTGCATGAACTGCAATAAGCAAGAGAAAGTGCAGGTGTTTAAAATGAATGCATATAAAAATAAAATTCGGATTCAGAATGCGATCACATATGCGATTGTAATCGGCTGTTACATTCTGATTCAGATTATGATGGCAGGCGGCCATGTAAACAGTCTTTTAAAGGGTATTCTGGTTCCACTTTGTACCTATACGATTTTGGCGGTTTCCTTAAACCTCACGGTTGGTATCCTCGGTGAGCTGAGTCTGGGTCATGCCGGATTCATGTGTGCGGGTGCGTTTTCAGGTGCATTTTTTAATCATGCCATGAAAAATCTGATCGCAAGCAACCAGGTACGCTTCATTCTGGCGCTCTTTGTCGGTGCGGCGGTAGCAGCGGTATTTGGTATCCTCATCGGTATTCCGGTTCTGCGTCTGAAAGGAGACTATCTGGCGATTGTAACGCTGGCATTCGGTGAGATCGTTAAAAATATTATCAATGTTCTGTACGTCGGCATCGACGGAAACGGAATCCACGTTTCCATGAAAGATGTAGCTTCCTTAAAGCTGGCAGCGGACGGTCAGGTGATCATCAAGGGTGCACAGGGTATCACAGGTACACCGAAGACGGCGACCTTTACGATCGGCATTATCCTGGTACTCCTGACCCTGTTTATTGTATTGAATATCATCAATTCCCGGACAGGCCGTGCGATCATGGCGATCCGCGACAACCGTATTGCGGCAGAGTCTGTGGGTATCAATATCACGAAATACAAACTGATGGCATTTACCATCTCTGCTTCCTTAGCCGGTGTGGCAGGCGTTCTGTACGCACACAACCTGGCGACGCTGGCAGCGACCCCGAAAAGCTTCGGTTATAATATGTCCATTATGATCCTTGTATTTGTGGTTCTGGGCGGCATCGGAAATATCCGTGGTTCCATGATCGCGGCGGTTATCTTAACCCTGCTTCCGGAGATGCTTCGAAGCCTCAATAATTACCGTATGCTGATTTACGCGGTCGTCCTGATTGCAATGATGCTTTTGACCTCCAGCCCGAAGGCGATCGAGGTCCGCGAGCGCATCTTTTCATCATTCCGGAAAAAGAAGACAGAAGGGGAGGCGTAAATCATGGCAATGCTGGATGTAAAAAATTTAAGTATTTCTTTTGGCGGTCTGAAAGCGGTCGATGATTTCAGCATCACGATAGAAAAAGGACAGCTCTACGGTCTGATCGGACCGAACGGCGCTGGTAAAACGACTATTTTCAACCTTTTGACGGGCGTGTACAAGCCGGATGGCGGACGGATTCTGCTGGATGGAAAGGACATTACCGGTCACAAGGCAATCCAGATCAATCAGGCAGGCATCGCGAGAACCTTCCAGAATATCCGTCTGTTCAAGGAGCTGAGCGTGCTTGACAATGTAAAGGTTGGTCTTCACAACCATCATAAATATTCTACGCTGAGCGGCATTCTGCGTCTTCCGTCCTATTACAAGGTTGAGAAAGAGATGGATGAGCGCGCAATGGAGCTTTTGAAGGTGTTTGACCTCGACAAAGAGTTTGATTATAAGGCATCGAACCTCCCATACGGCAAGCAGAGAAAGCTGGAGATCGCCAGAGCGCTGGCGACCGAGCCGAAGCTTCTGCTTCTTGACGAGCCGGCAGCCGGCATGAACCCGAATGAGACGGCAGAGCTGATGAAGACGATCCGTTTCGTGCGCGATCATTTTGATATGACCGTACTTCTCATTGAGCATGATATGAAGCTGGTCTCCGGTATCTGCGAGCGCCTGACGGTCTTAAACTTCGGTCATATGCTGGCAGAGGGACCGACCAGCGAAGTACTCAGCAATCCAGAAGTTATCAAAGCATATCTGGGAGAATAGGGGGAAGTTTCGTATGTCAATGCTGGAAGTAAAAGATTTACAGGTATATTATGGTGTGATACAGGCACTCAAGGGAATTTCCTTTGAGGTAGAACAGGGCGATGTGGTAGCGCTGATCGGTGCCAACGGAGCCGGAAAGACGACGACGCTTCACACGATCACGGGTCTGCTGCCGTCCAAGGCAGGCAATATCACATTTGAGGGAACGGATATTACCCATGTACCGGGCTATAAGCTGGTATCAATGGGAATCGCCCACGTGCCGGAGGGGCGCCGTGTGTTCGCTTCCCTGACGGTTCTTCAGAACCTGAAAATGGGTGCGTATACAAGAAATGACAAGAAGGAAATTGAAGATACGATCGAAATGATTTACAAGCGTTTCCCGCGTCTGAAAGAGCGCAAGAACCAGCTTGCCGGAACTTTGTCCGGCGGCGAGCAGCAGATGCTTGCGATGGGACGCGCCCTCATGAGTCACCCGCGCCTGATCGTTCTCGACGAGCCGTCGATGGGTCTGTCCCCACTCTATGTTAATGAGATTTTCGATATTATCCAGGAAATCAACAAGGACGGCGTGACTGTTCTTCTGGTCGAGCAGAATGCGAAAAAAGCGCTCTCCATTTCCAACAAAGCATATGTGCTTGAGACGGGCAATATCGTTCTGAGCGGTGATGCGAAAGAACTGATGAATAATGAGAGAGTGAAGAAGGCTTATCTGAGCGAATAAAAATGTTCTGTGAGCCGGAGCTTTCCAAATGGGAATATTCATAACCCCCTTATGGTCTGAATACATTGTATCAGCAGACCAAGGGGGTATTTTTATGGATCATTTTAATGTATACAGCGATATCCAGGCGCGAACCGGCGGCGAGATCTATATTGGGGTGGTTGGTCCGGTTCGGACAGGGAAATCGACCTTTATTAAGCGCTTTATGGAACTTCTCGTCCTTCCGGGGCTGGAAGATGTCCATGCCCGCGAGCGCGCCCGGGATGAACTTCCCCAGTCTTCGGCGGGGAAAACGATCATGACAACGGAACCGAAATTTATCCCTAAAGAGGCGGCAAAGCTCTCGCTTGGGGACGGTGTGGAGGTGCGGGTTCGCCTGATCGACTGCGTCGGTTTCATGGTGGAGGGCGCTGCCGGTCATATTGAAAACGAGAAAGAACGCATGGTGCGGACGCCGTGGTATGAGGAGGAGATCCCATTTACAGCGGCAGCCGAGCTGGGAACGCGCAAGGTCATCACGGATCATTCGACGATCGGGCTTGTGGTTACGGCGGACGGCAGTTTCGGGGAGTTGAAACGGGAGAATTATGTTCCGGCGGAAGAGAAGACCGTGCAGGAACTGAAAAAACTGGGAAAGCCGTTTCTGGTGCTTTTAAACTCGCAGAAACCGTATTCGGAGGAGACGCGGGCGCTGGCAGCCCGGATGACCGAAAAATATGAGGTGCAGGTGCTCCCAGTCAACTGTGAGCAGCTGCGTGCCGAGGATATCCGGGAGATTCTGGGGCAGGTGCTTCTGGAATTCCCGGTCACGGAGATTGATTTTTCGATTCCGAAATGGCTGGAGATTCTGCCAAACAGTCATTGGCTTAAATCGGAGGTCATACAGGCAGTCCGGGGGATGATGGATCGGACGGTACATATGCGCGATGTGGCGTTGGCGCTGCCGGAGGAAACCGGGGAAGCGATCCGTCGGATCCGGATTGTATCAATGAAAATGGATGATGGCAGCGTTCAGGCGGTGGTCGAGCTGGACGACGGGCATTATTATCAGATCCTCAGCGAGTATGTGGGAATGCCGATCGAGGGCGAGTACCAGCTGATGCAGACCTTGAAGCGGTTGGCGTCGATGCAGAGCGAGTATGAAAAGGCATCCGTGGCGCTCACGCAGGCACGCAAGAAGGGCTATGGGGTTGTCACGCCGGAACGCGGGGAGATCGTTCTCGATGAGCCGCAGGTGGTGCGCCACGGCAATAAATATGGAGTCAAAATGAAAGCGCAGGCGCCGTCCATCAATCTCATCAAGGCGCAGATTGAGACTGAGATCGCGCCGATTGTGGGAAATGAACAGCAGGCAGAGGATTTGATCCGATACATCCGGGAGAATGCTGGAAAAGGTGAGGAAGGCATCTGGGAAACCAATATTTTTGGAAAATCAATCGCCCAGATCGTCGATGACGGGATTCAGGCGAAGATCTCCCAGCTCACTGAGGACTGCCAGGTGAAGCTGCAGGATACGCTGCAGAAAATCATCAATGACAGCAATGGGGGGATGATCTGTATTATTATATAATAGAATAGGTCTGGCTCTTGTTGGGAAAATGGTGCGTTGTCTGGAATGGGAATGTGGGACAGATAAGGTGATTTTATGAAAATTTTATCGAAACTTTATCGGGGAAATTGCAAAATTGTCAGAAATCAGTTATAATGAAGCTAATAGCAAAAACACTTTCCGCAAGGGGTATGCGGAAACATAAACGACAGAACAGGGGGCTGATTTTATGAGGCTTACATTTATCGGTGCGGATCATGAGGTTACAGGCAGCTGTCATTTCCTGGAGGCAAGCGGACTGAATATTCTGATTGACTGCGGTATGGAACAGGGGATCAACAAGTATGAAAATGCAGAACTTCCGATTCCGTATTCGGATGTGGACTATGTGCTGGTGACGCACGCCCATATTGATCATGTGGGATTGCTTCCGCTTATCTATGCGAGGGGATTCCGCGGACAGATTATGGCGACGCGCGCGACCTGCGATCTGTGTGATATCATGCTGAAAGACTGCGCCCATATCCAAGAGTCAGAAGCGGAGTGGAAAAACCGGAAGGCCATGCGTGCCGGAAAACCGGAGGTGACGCCGATTTACACGATGAACGATGCGGAAGGGGTACTGCATCACTTTGTCCCCTGCAATTACAATGAGATTATCCGTCTGAATGACAATCTGGAGATTCGGTTTGTCGATGTGGGGCATCTGCTTGGTTCGGCTTCGATCGAGATCTGGATGAAGGAAGACGATTGTTCCAAGAAGATTGTATTTTCAGGTGATATCGGTAACAAAAACAAGCCGCTCATCCGCAGCCCGCAGTACATCCGTCAGGCGGATTATGTTGTCATGGAGAGCACTTACGGCGGTAGGTTCCACAAGAATACAGGCGATCACGTGGAAGAATTTGCCCGCGTGATTCAGGAGACGCTGGATAAGGGCGGCAATGTCGTGATCCCGGCATTTGCGGTCGGCAGAACGCAGGAAGTGTTGAATTACATCCGTATTATCAAGGAGAAGAACCTTGTAACCGGGCACGGCGTATTTCCGGTTTACTTAGATAGCCCGATGGCGGTGGAAGCGACCGGCGTGTTCAAGGACAATATGATGGATTGCTACAATGAAGAGACGAAGGAGCTGGTAAAAAAGGGCATCAATCCGATTTCTTTCCCGGGTCTGCATCTCTCGATCACCAGCAGCGATTCCGTTGCAATCAACTTCAACGAGGAACCGAAGGTTATCATCTCGGCAGCCGGCATGTGTGATGCGGGCCGTATCCGCCATCATCTGAAACACAACCTCTGGAGACCGGAGTGTACGATTTTGTTTGCTGGCTATCAGGCAGTCGGCACACTGGGACGCAGCATTATTGAGGGACGCGAGGAAGTGAAGCTGTTCGGTGAGTCGATCGAGGTCAAAGCACGGATCGAGAAGATCGAGGGCATCAGCGGTCATGCGGACGAGACTGGGCTTTTGGAGTGGGTTGGCAGTTTTATGGAAAAACCGTCCCAGGTCTTCGTGGTACACGGCGATGACACAGTGTGCGATGCATTTGCAGAGACGGTCAAGGAGACTTACGGCATCAATGCGATGGCTCCGTTCTCCGGCAGTTCCTACGACCTGAAAGAGGGATGCTTCGTGACTGTTACGAAGGGTATTCCGATTCAGAAACCGGCAGTGAACGAAGCAACGAAGAAAGCGGCTGGTGTATTTGCCCGCCTGCTGGCAGCCTGCGACCGCCTGCGCCGTGTTGTTATGCATAACGAGGGCGGGGCGAACAAAGATTTGGCACGTTTTGCCGACCAGATCAACTCGCTCTGCGATAAGTGGGACCGCTAAGCTTCAATAATAGACATAAAGGAGATTTCTGACTTGAAAGTAACTATATACACAGACGGCGCCGCCCGCGGCAATCCAGATGGTCCGGGCGGATTTGGAACCGTCATTCACTATGTAGATCCGGCAGGAAAACTGCACACGAAAGAGATTTCCGGCGGCTACAAACGAACTACGAACAACCGTATGGAGCTGATGGCAGCTATCGCCGGTCTCGAGGCGCTCAACCGCCCCTGCGAGATCGAACTCTATTCAGATTCCCAATATCTCGTCAACGCTTTTAACCAGCACTGGATCGAGGGTTGGATCAAAAAGGGCTGGAAACGCGGCAAAAATGAGGAGGTTAAGAATGTAGATCTATGGAAGCGCCTGCTCGCTGCCAAGGAACCCCATCAGATTTCGTTTTTCTGGGTGAAGGGGCATAATGGGCATCCGGAGAATGAGAGATGTGACTTTTTGGCTACTTCGGCGGCGGATGGGGACGAGCTGATGGTGGATCCGGGGGTATAGCTCGTTACTGCTCACACATGTGTGCCCAGTAACAGGATTTTGCCGATGCTTCGCATTCCAAATCGGCAAAATCTGCATCCGGAACTGTATTGTACGGAATTTTCAGTTCAGAAAATTCCTACCTGTGAGCAGTTACTATAACAACCCTTACGATATGTTTACATCTTTCGATCATCTATTTTCAAACCGTCTTAAATGTGCTATTTTAAAATTATCAAGTGAACAGGAATAGCAAAGGCGGTTGAGAGTAATTTGAAAAATAAAGGAATGATCGCTGCCCTCGGTCTGATTCTGGTGCTGGGGATTGTGACGACGGCGGCAACGCGGCGTTATATCCGGGAGCAGGCGGGAAGTGAGAGAAGCCTGACGGTCGGACCGGAGGCGATGTATGAGGCGGAACCATTTGCGGCGGAAGCAGCGGAAAATGGTCTGGCGGAGGATGCGCCGGAGCCATCTTCTAAAAAAATGGCGCATGCGGAAAGCGTGGGGACAGAAGATAGAGCCTGTATGCAGGCGGAAGGAGATGTTTCTGTCCAGTCTTTAGGTGAACAAAAGGAAAAACGTGCAGATAATCGGGCGGCTGCTAAGGCGGCAGAGAAGCAGAGCGCGGGCGATGAGTCGGATCATTCTGTGAATACAGGGGCGGTTGTGTCCCCGGTTGAAAATGGAATTGTATCTCCTGCGCGAGGCGCGTCCTCCGGGACAAGTGCAGGCTCGGACCGGACAGCGGAAGATTACCGGAACCGGCTGGGCGAGATCGAGAATACGATTCAAAACCTGGAAAATTCGGGAAGTGCGAATACGACCGACGCGATGCGGGAGGCGGTCGCGTATGAGTACCGGCTCTGGGATGCCGAATTAAATCAGATTTATCAGGCAATCATGGCGGTGCTTCCAGACGAGGAGACAGACACGCTGCGTGGTCGGGAACGCAGATGGATCCGGGAACGTGATACGGCGGCGAAACAGGCGGCGGAGCGCTACAAGGGCGGCACGATGGAAAATGTCGAGTACACGGCGTCGCTGGCAAATTCGACGCGGGATCGGGCGTATGAGCTTTTGGATTTGTATGAATCGTATCTTCCGGCAGAGTAGTGAAAAAAATTAGAAAATGGGACTTTTGCGGCATATAGAATTGTGGTAAGGGTCCCATTTTTGCACACTTTTTGTACTGAAAATGTCAAGAAAAGTATGTAAAAAATTGATGAAATAGCAAAATGCACAAATGCAAGTTTTTATACGGATGATAT
This sequence comes from Clostridium sp. TF11-13AC, assembly GCF_003481065.1. Classification (NCBI taxonomy): domain Bacteria; kingdom Bacillati; phylum Bacillota; class Clostridia; order Eubacteriales; family Clostridiaceae; genus Clostridium; species Clostridium sp. TF11-13AC. The sequence goes on along the minus strand of NZ_QUKJ01000001.1, from coordinate 779,467 downwards.
GTGGTTTGCGTTTGTGCATTATTGCTAAATTGGGAGATTTTGTCCAGACGTTTGGACATTTTTGGAATGGCTGGAGATATTTTCGGGCATGGCAAACAGACGCACCGAAGATACGTGCGCCTAAAATGTCCAAACGTTTGGACATTTTTTTATGCCTGCTCTTTTTGTAGCATTTCACGCGCTGACAAACCGCCGAAGATAGCGCGGGGATAATCGTTCATCCAATCTTGGATGCGCTCTACATCCTTTTCGCTATATTCGGCTATGTCAGCACCTTTTGGAATATGCCGCCGGATCATCTTGTTTAAATTCTCATTACTGCCGCGCTCAAAACTACAATACGGGTGACAATAGTAGGCAACCGTGCGGCGGGCATCTGGACTACTCACAGAACGTTCTACACCTGCCATGTCCAGAAATTCAACACCATTATCCATTGTAATGGTTTTAAACGTCTGCCGGAAGCTTTCAGTCCCATAGGTGGATTCTAGGCGATCCAGAACCCGTATCACACTACGTTGAGACTTGTCCGGGATTTTGAAGATATATTCAAACCGGGTTTTCCGTTCTGTCAGCACCAGCAAGCAATCCTTGTTGCCGCCTTGACAGCCTACTACGGTATCCATCTCCCAATGTCCGTAATGCCTGCGCTTCATGATACTTTTAGCACGTTCTTCTATACTTCGTCCTTTTAGGTTGTTTCTGGCAACCGTGGAAATCTTACGCAAGTTTCGCTTCTTCCGGTTGCATTTCACAGGCAGATGCTTATTTGTAATATTTAAAAACAATCCCTTGTCTACATAGCTATATAAGGTATTCAAGCAGACGTTTGTCTTAAATTTTAGTTTATGCGTCTTAATATGCAAAAGGATCGCTTCCAGCGAATAGCGCTTTTCCAGCACCATCTGCTCTATAAAGCGAATGAAAATTAAATCATTTCCGATTTTCAGTTCGCGCCCCTTTTCTAATTTATTCCTGTCGGCGATTGCCTGCCCGGTATCGGCACAGTATTTGCTGTAGGTTCGCAGTTCGGAATCCAGCATTTCAACCGTTCCGCGTTTAATTTCCCGGTAAATCGTCTGATAATGACGCCCCAGCAGAACAGCGATTTCCTTAATGCTCTTTTTCTCGTTTCTGTATGCTTCGATTGCATACCGTTCTCGCTCAGTTAAATCTTTTCTTTTTCCCATACTCATACACCTTTCTTCCATATATCACACACTACGCCAAAAGCAGATGGCGTATCAAGAGTAAATTGCACGTTCCGCTCTTGACACGCCATCCACTTTTGGCGTGGTGCAGTCAGAATCCCACCTCAAGGTCGGTCACTAAAGCCCCGGAAGAAGTCCGCTTTTAGCTTTTAGCCTATAAACCATGTAAACACGATTTACAGACTAAAACGCTAATTCGGAACTTCTTTACCAACCAGACCAAGGAAAGATGCATTCTGCATCACTTATTCATGTTTTTTTCGTATCATTCGGCAAAGTGTTTCGATACATTCACGGTATTACTAGGCAAGCAACTTCTTCTTTGTTTCTAATGTCTATAGCTACCATTCTAGTTCAGTCTTTCTATTCTATGTATTCTCATTTTCTGTTTCTTCTTTGATATTCCTGTATTGACTCTATCAATGATGAATCATTACCAGATACCAGATATACTTCATATCCATTTATCCGGTACATTCCATTCATGTATATCGGTACAAGGAAAATTATTTCTTGATAGAGCAACACAGGCAATACAAAGAGAAAACAGGACATTAGTAATTGCGAAGAGGAAGCTGAACCGTAAGATAGAATATAGCATAGAAACTGTAAAAGTATCTATCTAAGTAAATCGTTTAGAAGAAACTTACACTTTGCTGAATGTAAAAAAGCATAAAGTTTGATTGTTCAAAGCAAAAGGGATATGCAAAAAAAATTAAAATGTCCAGACGTTTGGACATTTTTATTTATGCCGTGTAAGCGATGTCCGCCCCTACGGGGACGTACTAGGGTCAAAAGCAAGCGGGTCGCAACCACTCTGTATTTCCAGTATCTTTACAATTCCTCTTGCCACTTCTAAATATCTGTCCACATTTTCGCGTATCCCTTTCCGGCTTTCCTTTATTTGTTGTCATGCCTTGTTACTAGGGCATCATAGCAGACTGTTCGCTACAGAAAAGGGGTAAACTGTACTCCAAAAATATTTTTTGAATTTTTATATAAAGAGTTAAAAAGGAAGTAAGGTTATGTGAATAAAAATTAAAAAAATATTTTCTCCGCCCCTTTTCTTCCGTTCACAGCCTGCTAAAAACAGATGCCGTAACAAAGCACATTGACAACTAAATAAAGAAAATCCAGAAAGGGGTTCTGAAATGTTCCGAAACAGATACTTAGAAGAACAAAGAGAAACTTGCAGAAATACCGGAAGTACAGATTGGTTCAAACTTCAATCAATGAAGTACGAAACAATCCGTGAAACGGAAGAATCCGTCTACAAAGATGAAATCTTTGCAGACGTTGACGAAAAAATCTTCTGGTATTAGAAAAAATCCCTCCGGAAAACCCGGAGGGGATAAAGAAAGGATCTTCGCTATGAAAAAGAACAAAATCATTTTGAAAAAATTTAGAATTGATTACCTTGAAAATCTTGCTAGTGTTATTGAAAATACATTACAAAGTTATCAAGAAACCCTCGACAGGGAAAGAGAATATTTTAATACAGCCGTTGATGAAAATGACGAATACGATATTCAATACCATTCGGAACAAATCAAAAATTATGAAGCAAGAATCTCAGAGGGCGAAAACTGTTAGAAGAACTGGAAAAAATGGTGTAGGGCGAAAGCCTTACGCCTTTTTTAAATTATGAACTAACCTAAAGGAGGAATAGTTATGTACGACTACTATGAAGCAGTAAAAGAAGATGTACTCACATACATCAAAGAGGAAGTAGACATGAACGGCATGGATCTTGATGAGCTGAAAGAACGGCTCTACGAAGAGCTGATAAACGAAGATAGCATTACTGGAAATGCATCCGGATCGTACACATTCTGTCGAAGCAAAGCACAGAAATACGTTGAGGAAAATAAAGACCTCGTCCGGGAAATGTGTGATGAATTTGAAGACCATCAGAGGATAGCAAACCAGTGGCTCACAGATGATTATGAACTCATAGACGTATGTCTACGATGCTACGTTTTAGTAAACGCCATTGAAATGGCAGTAGAAGAACTGGAAACTGCGGCTGAATAAGCCGCTTTTCTCCTTTCTGGATATTTCAAGAAAGGATGGTAAATCATGAAATTATACAAAACAGAGGACGGTAAAAAGTTATATCCCGTATGTAAGTGGGAAGATAATCAGCATAAATTATATAATACACATGACCGTATCATGAATGCAATATATAATGCGCGCGAAAATGGAGAACCAGAGCCATACGAACAATTAGAACGCATTGAAAAAGCTATGGATGCATTTGAGAAATATGTAATAAATGGTATCGTATATGCCACTTATCAAGATGGTTTAATCATCAAAGATTATATATTTGCTTATGATTTAAGGCATAAATAAAAGAAAGTCCGGGGAGCAATCCTCGGACTTATTTTTTTGTCCAAACGTTTGGACATTTTTCAGAACTGGAAGAACTTAATAGTATTATACGGCGTATCAATCGTTTTCATGCTCTGGACTTCCCCGAAACTGTTAAGCAAAGTTTCTAAGTCTGACTTTGCGATCATCATGGTGGTGTGTGTGCCGGAATCTAAGTTTCTAGTACACCAGTATCTCTTTTTATTCTTAATACCTTTAAACATATCTTTCGTTATATATTTTGATATGTAATGAGATACCCGGACAGAACTTTGTACCTGCGTAGCGGTTGTAAATCCATATGGAAAACCAGCAATATTGTAAATTGGCAGACCGCCCTTTGTGGTGTGTCGAGAATACTTCATTTTCCAGAGTGACATATCCATGTTACTAAAAACACCGTGCAGATGGTAACGCCCCGATTTATGCCGTTCTGGAACAATCAAATACTTTGTTCGACAGGATGAATGATCGCCCATATAACGTAAGAAATCAGACATACATTTTACTACTTCATCATAGTTAAATGAATCAACCAGTTTTGGATCGAAAGTAAATGTAAGAAACCATTCCCAAATATTATCCCGCGCATAACTATAAATTTTATTTTTTGTGCGGTTAAATGAAACAAAAAACGAATGAAGCGCGTTTTCTTTTTTGCTTTTTTCTGATTTATTTATTCCAAAAGCCATAAAGGAATAAACTTCGAATAGTTCGTTATCACGTTCCACGATAAAAGAATCTTTTTCTTTTTCACGACCAGTAATAACGTTAGAATAATAAACTACCTCTGTAGATTCTAAATATTGTGAAATTTTAACATTGTACATTTTTTAACTCCTTTCATTTTGTCCAAACGTTTGGACAAAATAGAATTTTGAGAAAAAATTTGCATTTTTTCTCGGTTAAGTGTTGCCATAGTCAAGTAGGCAACACCCAGCCGGAAATTGATAGAGTAACAGCTTTACAATAACTTCTGCATTTGCTATAATGAATATAAGATATTCAAAGGAGAAGCAATCCTATGCAAAAGAGATTGAAAAGTTTGGATGAGGGTAAAGCGCCCCAAATAGTGAACAAAACATCACTGGATAAAGCAATTCGAAGAAATGCCTTAAAATCTAAAACATATACTCACAATAAAAAAATTATGCGAGATATGAAAAATCAAAATTCACAAAAAGCAGAACAAACCAATGGACTTAAAAAGTGTTTTGGTTTTTTCAGAATGATATTGAAATTTTTATTCGGTATAGCAATTATAATAATTGCCGTTATACTGTTGGTGGCAATATCAAATATAAATTAAGAAAAGAACCGTTCGACATAATCTTATATTCATAATATCTTTTCTGATTTTGTCCAAACGTTTGGACAAAATATAAAACCTTATTTAATAGTTCCCAAAAAAACAAAAGAATAAGAAAGGAATACCAATATGGATGTATTAACTCCCTTTTTCAAAGCAAGATTTATTAGCAACCTAATCACATTCTTTATTATCTGGAATTATGCCGAGTCACAATTAAAAAAATATTATGCACAAGAGCACCAACTTGATGAAAAACAAGTGGTTGATAATATAAAAAATGATAGGCGCTTCGACTGGGGAACAGGACAAGAAGATAATTGGAGACATACTTGGAATTCTGCAAACCCAATCGAGCGCAAAAAAATCACAAAAAGAAATATCATGCTAAAATGCTTTTTATTATATTTCTTTGGAGGGACAATTCTTGAAGTATTGACGAATGTATTTTTATCATAATGGTTATTTAAAAAGTTGAGATAAAAAAGACATAAGTCCGGCAGAAGTTTTTCCTTGCGATGTAATATTATTCTTCATTTCCTTAAATACCTTAACTAATAAAAGCGTTAATTTATATATAGTAAATAAACATCCAGTTACAACCATAATATAAGTCATATAAAAAACTGGATCGCCCATTAAATAACGATATGTCCCAACGCATTGTAAAACAGGAAGATCGCTTGCTACACCTGATTGTGCAGAATTTCCAAGCTGAACAACATAAGTATTTATTTCAACTAAGGTATCATAAAAATTTGTCAGTGCTGAAACAATATTGCTGATAAACGTAAAAATAAAATTAAAAAAATTGGAAACCGATGTTAATATAGAGCCACTGAAGAAACCGTCTATAGATGGTGGTGTTAGTGGCTCTACATTTATTGAAAGAAAATAAATCATTATATCATCCTTTCTTAAATGTGTATCTTATCAATCTTTTTACGAATTACTGCAATAACAGATAAAAAGATTACAAAGTAAGCACATGATAACAACAAATTATAAAGTGAAAGATTATCTCCCAACAATGGCAAATTCACTTCTTTTAAATAATTAATTCCACGAAGTATATTTTCGTTAAGAAGCCCATCAAACGCTGGAATATTAAAAACTAATACAATGAATCGTAGACAGTTAATAAATAATATTAACAGCATAACAATGATAAATAACACTATCATGAACAAATTCAAGAAGTTAGTAAATCCAGAATCGTTTTCTGTTTCGTTATTATCATTTTGTGTTTTATTTCCGTCAATAATGTCCTTGAATCTATCCGGAAGAGAATCAATAGCGGATTCTATCGATTTTAAAGGATGAATTAATGCATCTGGAAAAGAAGCCAAAGCCGCTTCAATGGAACTAAGAACAGATGGAAATGAAAATCCATTTGTTAAACCGAAAACACCTTGCAAAATATTAGGCAATGAGGTTGACAAAACACCCGGCATCAAATCAGCAATCGCATTCGGAAGAGAACCGACAAGAGAAGAGATACCTGTCAGAAAATCAGAAGAGATAAATCCATGTACTAATTTATCTGGTAAAAGCTCAATCAACCTACTAATATTGTTAATTGGTTCAGACAGAGATTCTGTAATAGAATCTGGTAAAGCCGTAATAGATTTAATTATCTTATTAAGTAATTCAGTAAGTTTACTTGAATCAATCCCGGAACTTGACGAACCACCCGGATTAGGACTTGGGTTCGGTTGAATTGTTGAAGCAGAAACAACTTCAATAGTAGGCGAAATAGCAGTACCATTATTAAAATCAAGGGCACTAGATATTAGACCCGCACCGAATAAAAAAACACCAAATGCTTCAGCAAGTTTTTTACTGATTTTATATTTATTTTTGTCTTTGTTATTATCATCTGGACTGCCATTATTTCCACCTTGGATAACAACAAATTTTGCTAAAATATCTTGTGATTGTTCTTCTTTCCTTGCGCTAGTGCCATCAACATAATTTCCATAATATTCACTAATAAAGGAATCTATCTGGCTTTGAGCAACACTTGTTCCGGCATAAGTCGCAATCGCTGATAAAAGGTAACTTAAATGCGAATATGCTTGCACCGTAGATAAAGAAGAACCTATTTTGTCGATTTTCCAATATGGAGCAATATTGGAAATTACCTCGGATTCATTATTAGAGGCATAAATTGATGATAATAATTTATCGGATGCCTCTGCGGTACTTGGAACTGTCATTGAATCAGAAACAGTATAATTTTTAGAAAAGTTTTCCTGTAAGCCGATCCATGTTTTTTTAACTTGAATTTTTTCTGTTGGAGACGTTACTCCATCAACAGTATACAAACCACCTATTGTGTCATATAAAAGATAAGACTTCAAAGCTTCTTGGTTTGCAAAAACAAGACCGAGATTTAAAGCTACAGATGCAGGAAACATTCGTTCAGATGGAAAATTTTCTGTCCATTCATAATACCCGTTTTCGCCATCCTCGTCATAATTAAACCTATTATAATAATATTTTATGCAATTACTTGTACTAAGAGCTACATGGAACTCGTTATTATTGTCTAAAATACCTTGTACCATTGCGAAATCATTATTATAACTAGTACCTTGATATTTCATATAAGCTGTTTTTTTATATGAACTAACAGGATAGTAACCGATAATATCAGCTTGTGTTTGATATAGTAATTTGCCATCACGATCATATGCTTTCCATGTGGCAGATTTTATATAACGATCTTTCATGCTAGCTGGAAACCAAGCATAGGTTGTATCTGTCATGTAAGAAGATTCAAACGTAGCTTCGTTTCCTTTCCATGTGGCAGAACCAAGACATTCTCCTACCATACTGGAAAGAACTTTCATTCCTACATATGTAGCGCCAGCCTTTGTAGCAAGACAGTCTTGCCATGTTTTCATTTTTGTTTCGTTGTTTCCGTATTTACGGCGAATCCAAGGTTCAAGAGTATTTGAAGCAAATTTTTTAATTGTCTTAATTCCAGCATAAACACCATAAGCCGCCATACACGTACCAATAACAATGTATGCGGCATCATCAATACCGACTATGTAAGTAGATATTTCTGGATCGCTCATTGTAGTTAAAGGGTAATCTTCAAATGTCCATTCAATATCAGAATAATCTGGTTGTTCTGGTTCAAATTCTATATTTTCTAAATTTAATTGGTCTGCAAGTTGTCTCCTTGATTCCTGTAGTTCTTCGTTTTCGGAATCGTAGACCCGATTTTCATTTTCATCAAAATAGAATGGTTCTCCCGTGTATGTATCTGGATCAAAGTTTTCTGGGGAATCATCGTCCACAACGGGTTTACTAATGTTGAATGATTCATTTGTAGTAGGACTTGCAAGAGCAGTAAGAGGATTTTCTACGAATACAACAAAAGCAAGCATGAAAGAGAGTATCTGCTTGCTGTTTCGCCTTAGAAGTTTAAATATATTATCCATAGCATTTTTCCTTTCGTTTAAAAATTAATAATGCCGTGTAAGCGTTGTCCGCCCCAAAGGGGACGTACGGGGGTCAATAGTTTGCGTGTTGAAACCGAAATGTATGGATGAAAGATAAAATGTCCAGATGTTTGTACATTTTGTTTAAATATCTGGATTTATTTCTGAAACACTGGCGCTTTTCTTTGCTGAAGCTAAAGAAAAGCGCCCATCTGTTCCCAAAAGAAAATGAAATCATAGATTTACAATCAATCCATAATTATCCCGGTAAAAATTTGATAACTTGTTGCGCCAGTCTTTCATTCCCCAGTCAAAATCAAGCGGTATGAACTGCGTATCATAATATACGTTCTCAAACAGCTTGGCATTGATGGGGACAGAATGAATAGAACTGGACATATCAGCTAAATTTATCAGCTTGTAATAAATGTTTCTATCGTTTTTAGATACAACCACTACAGTTTGTGTTTGATTTCGCAAGCGATTATATACCATTTCTGCCTCAATGGTAGTGTACACAAAAAGGCAATTCTGCTTACCGATTGTGTTGATAAAGATAGAAATTTCCTTTAGCTTCTTATAGTCCTGTGCATCCAAACCATTATATATCTCATCAATGAAAAGAATTTTCGGACTTAAATCAAGCGGAAAATCTTCTAATGAATTGATATAGTGAAAATCATCCCGCGGACTGTAAATATTAGTATAAACGGGAATATCATACGCTTCATGAATCGCTTTTACCAGTTTATAGGCGAACAGTGTTTTTCCAGAACGCTGTGCCCCAAGGCATCCAATGATTGTACCAGGCATTAATTACCACCGCCGTTCTCGTTAAGCGTATTAACCTTGATACCCCGGACAAGTTCGTTCTGCGTGTAAGCGGAAAGCAGAGCTTTAAGGTTCTGACTGCTAAAGAAATTGATATTCTTATTGTTTTGTAACTGTTTGTCAATATCCTCAAAGACCTTACGCCATTCCGAAAGATTGTACTTTTCGATGAAGTACATGAGCTGGAACTTGAGATGCATCTGCGTAGAATCCATGTAGGGGATAATACCGTAAATGGATTTAATCGGATCGCCCGTGTCAACCGGGGCAGAAAAACCGCTCATGAGTGACTGGAAATCAACCTGCATTTTTTACCCTCCAATCCGTACAAACATGATAAATGTCAGAATGATATTAGCAATCATAAGATTTCGGGGAACTACGTCTTTTTTGAAGAAGTTGCCGAACATGATGCTGGAAAGTTTGCGCTTGTCCTGCACGAAATCCAGATTGGCGGCAGATAGAACCACTACACTATCTGCACCTACCTGTTTAAACTCATCTTCTTCAAGCATCCCATTCATAGAACGGTTTAACATGGGTAACGTTTTTGCCGTGTAAACACGGGTATCTGTGATAGCAATATACATTTTTCTTTCTTCCTTTCTTACTATAAATTTGTCCAGACGTTTGGACATTTTTATTCATGGGCACAAAGATCGGCAACGTGGAGCATCTGTAATATTACATAAAGTCCAAGCATAATACCGAACACCTCGTTATAACAGGGATAGCTTATCATTTTCGCACCCCCCTACCATTATTGATTGACTTATAGACGCGTATTAGTCCAGAGACAATAAAGCCGCCTATATTTACAAAGGCACATATAATAATGAAATAAGTGAAATATTGTAATGTCTCCATAAGCATTACTCCCTTTTTAAAGTATGGAAGAGGATAAGAAGAGCACAACAAGCAGTAATGATGGCACACGTTAAAATGTTATCCAGACGATTTACTATAGTTGCTTCGTATGGCGGCAAATCGGATGCACTAGCAATCGTGTATACGCTTATTTCCTCGTCCTCTTCATCATCGAATGGATCGTAGGAATCATAGACTTTTACGCGGGTTTTACCTGTGTGTGTAACCTCTGAACTGTTCTCTTCGGTATCAGTTTTGTTATTTCCTGTTTCTGCCGCTTCGCTGTCGGTATCTGTTATGCCGCTGGTTTCGATATCTACGCTATCAGCTTCAGTTTCGGCTCTGCTATCTAATTCTTTCTTGATAGCATCAATTATTTCATCAACAGCAGAAACCGTATCAGACGAATCAGAGGTATCTGGTTTTTCAGAAGTCTCCGGCTTTTCGGAAACAGAATCTTCTGTATCGCGTTCAGAAACTTCCTTTTCATCCGCTTCACTACGTTCCGGCGGCGATGAGTCTTTCTGGCTATCGGAAGAATTTTCTTCTCGCACTTCGTTATCTTCATTCATGCATTACACCTCACTTTCTTCTACATCTGCGACTGCATCACGGACTAATACCAGCTCATTCCTTGCAAACTGCCACATTTCAACGTTATTTTTCTGTGACTCATTCTGTGAGCCAATCTTGATAAGTGCATCTAAATCGCTAATTCGTGTTTCGATAATTTTTAAGGTTTTCTCTTTATTCATGGTTCATTTTCTCCTTTCAAAATGGTTGTTTCCACAATTCAATGCCGCGTTCTTTGCATACAGATTCAAGAAGATCGCTTTTTTCTCTTAAAAACTTTTCATAATCTTCTCTATCACGAATGTCTGATATATCATAACCAAGATCATACATTCGTTCTGTCTGACTGCCTAAAGAATCAAGAACCGCATCGCAATACTCTTTTTCTAATTCTTCGTCAGTAAGCGTACACGCCCATTTGATAATGCTGTTGCGTTCTTTTCTTTTCATGTACATCTTCCTTTCTTTCAAAATGTCCAAACGTTTGGACATTTTTAGAGGGAATACCCGGATTCGAACCGGGGACGTATTCACGGCGCATTGAGGGTTTACGCCGCCGCTTTTCCAGTTAAGCTATACTCCCATATTTTTATATTTTCTATTTATCTATAATTGATGGTGCTATCTATACGGTAACAGGCAAACGTGTGGTAAATGGCTTGCCGTAGTGAGAGAATGAGCAACTAAGGCGGATAGCACAAAAGCGCTACCGCCTATAGCGCATTCTGGGGCGCGACCGTCCGCGTCAAGGGTAAAGGCACGCCCGGAATAGAACCGCCCTTGACACGCGGTCTGCGCCGTCATGCGGCTAAATAATAACCGCAAGGGAAGAAAATCCCCGGCGGCAGGAAACGCAAGCGAAATAAGTTAATGCTACGTTAATGAGTCGCAAGCCGGGAATGAATAAGGGGGCGGGGGAATAAATCCCTCGCCCCCGGAAGAGTGCCTATCCCATCGGGTAAGCAAACCGCATCAGCGGAACGCCGCTTTTAAGGAATTGATAATAAGGAAACCAATTCCTAAGCCTGCTGTAATGTAAACAACTGGCATCAGAGCTTCGATAATAATGTTAGCGAAGGTAAACATCTGGTTAATATCGAAGTTGATCGCGATACCAGAGCCAGAACCAGAAGCACCTGGTTCACCGGCAAAAGCCGGAACAGCACAAGTGGTAGACATAGCAACAGCCATCAGACCTGTTTTTGTTTTCATGCCAAGGTTAGCAACCTTGCCACGTACTTTTGTCAACATTTCACTCATAGTTTGTCCTTTCCGTCCTCAAAGGGACTAATTTTATTATTTCAACCGCATCCCAGAACAGGGAATCACAGACTTGCCGGGAGCGGGAGAAACCAAGTTAATGGTTTTTATCTCTGATTTTCTTCGACAGGTCGATACAACAATAGATGAAAGAAAACAGAATCATCAAAAGTAATACAACGCTCATTTTCACTTTTCTCCTTTCGTTTTGTCCAAACGTTTGGACAAGGGTTTATCATTGATTTGACAAAACAGCGCATAACAGCAAAAGCTGAACACACTGTATTCAATGAGTGAAACACCAAGAATTAAGATAATCAATGTAGATTTCATCGTCCATCCTTTCTTGGGGTTGCCCCGGCGGGAAAATGTACCAAAACCGCCGGGGGAAAATGTATGTCAAACGCGGTTAAGCGCTATGACCTATTTGTTTACAGGTGCTACTCCCGGTTTATTGAGAAGCTGTTTCACTCCTACGATACGGAAATCAGAACGATCGCCATATTCTGTGAACGTACACAGGAACAGTGCTACATCGCCGCGGTGAACGCCTGCATAGACTTCCTGCGGGCATCTGATAGTGGCAATGTCTACGCCATCATTCTGAGCCACATTCAGACGATAAGATTTCATTATCTGACCCTCGTTATTCTTCCAATCACGCGGCTCTGGTTTTCCTACTACTTCTAATTTTGCTTCGATATTTAACATGATATTTTTCTCCTTTTCTTATGTGCCCCCGGAACGCCGGGGCGGTAATAGCTAATTACTTAGGTTATATATGGTAACTGTACATTTTAAACGGATTTAAAGTTACATTGCAGACTCGTCCGGGTAAACAATGTTAATTTCAATCTTGTATGCCTTGCCATCTGCGGCGCGACGCTCATCGTTCAGAAACGGTTCACATACCTTTCGAATCGCATCGGTAACAACTGATTCCCAAGTTGCCCCGGTAGCCATGTTAAGACGCATAACAGGGATGTTCATGTCCCGGACATTCTTCTTTTCTTTCTTTTCGTTTTTGTCAGCATCCTCGTTTTCTTCAACCTCTTCGGACTCATCCAAAGAATTAGCTTCGGATGTTTTAGAAGCGGATAACTTCTTAATGTCTTTAATAGTTGCGTTCGGATCGACTTGGGCGATCGCTTCATCATTCAGTTTGAGCATTGCAACCAACTGGGAACTTGAAAACTTCGCATACTCTTTACTAAGCAATTTCGTAGGTTGTCCGGCATCATCTTTGACGGAATATTTCAAACATACGTTAATGAAGTTGTACGCCGAACTGCGACTGAATCCGTACTGCGTCTGCACAAAGTCCTCAAAAGTCTTGAAGTCCAATTCTTTATACAATTTCTTCTGGCGAATCAGAACCAACTCATAGCCGATTTTAACGAAATTTTTGGTAAGGTCTTTTACCAAAGTATCGAGAGTTTTAATTCGTTCTGAAAGTTCTTTCGAAAGCACATCCGGGGTGCTATCCTTTGATACTGGTGGATTCATAACATTCGGAGTGACGGAAGTTTTTGTATCTGTAGAAGCAGAAGCCGGACTATTTGTAGCTTCGGTTTCTTTCTTCTGTAATTCATTTGTATTCATATATACACGCCCTTTCTTGTTTGTCCAAACGTTTGGACATTTTGAGTTATACGGACTCTTCGAAGAATTTCTTTGCAAGTGCTTCGAAGTCGATTGATTCAAGCATTACTTTGTAAACATCCACATAAAGGGGATTTACCGATCCCGGCATGAAGCTAACAGCGATATAGTTCTTTAAGAGGTAAGCACCGCTTTTTAAGAACTCGTCTACACTGTGTCCAGTTTGTAAAGCAAGAGCGGCACTTTCACGGCTGAAAAGTTCACGCGCAACCATATTGAGGTTGAAATCATTGTTCAGATAGTACCAGAGGATTCTGGTTAATGAATCTTCCAGTGTTTCCTTTTTTACTGCAATCATAGCCATTTTCCTTTCTGTAAAATGTCCAAACGTTTGGACATTTTGCACAACCCATATAAAAAAATTAGTAGCATCAAGAACGCTCGTTCTTTATACTACTAATTATAAAACTTACAGCACACTTTTTGTACCGATAAACCTCTTGCGAAATGTAAATTCCTATGATAGGATATAAAGAATGAGGAAAATTTTACTTAAATAGAAGTAACTATAGGAGGAAGCAACGTGAAAAAATACGGTGTGAACGAACTTAGAAAGATGTTCTTAGACTTTTTTGAGAGCAAGGGACATCTGGCAATGAAGAGTTTCTCTCTGGTTCCGCATAATGATAACAGCCTTCTGCTTATCAACTCTGGTATGGCTCCGTTAAAGCCATATTTTACGGGTCAGGAGATTCCGCCGAGAACAAGAGTATGTACCTGTCAGAAATGTATTCGTACCGGCGATATCGAGAATATCGGTAAGACTGCCCGTCATGGTACCTTTTTTGAGATGCTTGGCAACTTCTCCTTCGGTGATTATTTCAAAGAGGAAGCGATTCACTGGTCCTGGGAATTTTTAACCGAGGTTGTCGGACTTGATCCGGATCGCCTCTATCCGTCTGTGTTCGAGAGCGATGACGAGGCATTTGATATCTGGAACAAAGAGATGGGTATTCCGGCAGAGCGTATTTTCCGCTTTGGCAGAGAGGATAACTTCTGGGAGCATGGCGCTGGTCCGTGCGGTCCGTGTTCTGAGATTTACTATGACCGCGGTGAGAAATACGGCTGCGGCAAACCGGGATGTACGGTAGGCTGTGAGTGTGACCGTTACATGGAGGTATGGAACAATGTATTCTCCCAGTTTAACAACGACGGTCACGGCAACTACACCGAGCTGGAGCACAAGAACATTGATACCGGAATGGGTCTGGAGCGTCTGGCAGTGATCGTACAGGATGTAGATTCCCTGTTTACGGTTGATACCAACAAAGCTCTGTTAGACCGTGTCTGCGAGCTGGCACATACCGAATATCAGAAAGATCATGAGACCGATATTTCTCTGCGTATTGTAGCGGATCATATCAAGTCCTGCACCTTCATGATTTCCGATGGCATTATGCCATCCAACGAGGGACGCGGATATGTTCTGCGCCGCCTTCTGCGCCGTGCAGCACGCCATGGCAAAAAACTTGGCATCGAGGGTGAGTTCTTAGCAGCTCTGTCCCGCACCGTTATCGACCTTTCCAAGGATGGTTATCCGGAACTGGAAGAGAAGAGCGCGATGATTTTCAAGGTTCTTTCGGAGGAAGAGGATAAGTTCAACAGGACCATTGATCAGGGTCTTGCGATCCTTGCTGATATGGAAGAAGATATGAACAAGAAGGGCGAAAAAGTGCTGTCCGGCGACAACGCATTCAAGCTCTACGATACCTATGGATTCCCGATCGACTTAACCCGTGAGATTCTCGAGGAGAAGAGCCTCGGTATCGATGAGGACGGCTTCAACGCAGCGATGAAACGCCAGAAAGAACAGGCGAGAGCGGCGAGAAAGACGACTAACTATATGGGCGCGGATGTTACGGTATACCAGTCCATCGATCCGGCTATTACAACTGAGTTTATCGGCTATGATCGTCTGACAGCGGAATCCGAGATTTCCGTTCTGACGACCGAGGATGAGATTGTAGAGGCACTGACTGACGGTCAGACTGGTACAATTATTACCAAGGAAACCCCGTTCTACGGAACCATGGGTGGCCAGGAGGGTGACTTCGGTCAGATTACCGCTCCGGACGGCTCTGTGTTTGAAGTAAAAGATACCATTCATTTACAGGGTGGCAAGATCGGTCATGTCGGTGTTGTAGTAAAGGGTATGTTCGAGGTGGGAGAAAAAGTAACCATGTCGGTTGACAAGGAAAACCGTGAACTGACTTCCCGCAACCATTCCGCAACCCATCTGCTTCATAAAGCGCTGCGTACCGTACTTGGTAGCCATGTAGAGCAGGCTGGTTCCCTGGTAACCCGTGACCGTCTGCGTTTCGACTTTACTCATTTCTCTGCGATGACTCCAGAGGAGATAGAGAAGGTTGAAAAGATTGTAAATGATGAGATTGCAGCATCCCTGCCGGTTGTAACCGATGTTATGTCCTTGGATGAGGCAAAGAAGACGGGCGCGATGGCACTGTTTGGCGAGAAGTACGGCGAGAAAGTCCGTGTTGTCAAGATGGGAGATTTCTCCACCGAGCTTTGCGGCGGTACACACGTATCCAACACAGGCACAATTGCATCCTTCAAGATTCTCTCTGAGGCTGGTATTGCAGCAGGCGTCCGCCGTATCGAGGCGCTGACCTCCACCGGTTTGATGAACCACTACAAAGAGGTAGAGAATGAGCTGCATGAGGCGGCGAAACTGGCAAAGACCACTCCGGCGGCACTGAGCAGCAAGATTGAGTCCATGTTAGAGGAGATCAAGACTCTGCACGCAGAGAACGAGAAGTTAAAAAGTAAGCTGGCGAACGACTCTCTGGGCGATGTTATGAACCAGGTACAGGATGTAAACGGCGTGAAGCTGCTGGCAGTTGAGGTTAAGGATGTAGACATGAACGGTCTGCGTAATCTGGGCGATCAGCTGAAAGAGAAGCTGGGCGACGGCGTTGTTCTGATTGCATCTACTCTGGATGGCAAGGTAAGCCTGATGGCTTCTGTAACTGACGGTGCGATGAAGAAGGGTGCACATGCTGGAAACTTAATCAAAGCAATCGCAGGTCTTGTCGGCGGCGGCGGCGGTGGCCGTCCGAACATGGCACAGGCTGGCGGAAAGAATCCGTCTGGTATTGCAGCAGCCCTTGAAAAAGCGGCAGAAGTAGTAGCAGAGCAAGTAAAATAAAAAAATCATAAAAAAATGTAAAATGTTGTTGACGTATCATTTTTTTATGATATAATCTTTTTAGTGCTAAAAAAATACCCATACAGTTGTATTAATATGCACTTATTACACAACTGGAGGGAGGTTAGGTGTGAGCTATGTCAAATGTAATCGTTAAAGATAACGAGAGTCTGGACAGCGCTTTACGCAGATTCAAAAGAAACTGTGCTAAGGCTGGTATCCAGCAGGAGATTCGGAAAAGAGAGCATTACGAGAAACCGAGCGTTCGTCGTAAAAAGAAATCCGAAGCTGCTAGAAAACGCAAATACAATTAAGTAACGCAAAAGTCCTGGTTTTCATATGAACCAGGACTTTTTTGTGCAATAGGAGAAAGAGAAGAAATGCGATGCGGCGGATGATGGAGTGAGGGGCATGAGAGAGAAGCAGGAAAATGAGAGACGGGGAAAGGGATTGAAACAATATATTGCGGATCGGCGCCTGGCAGCAGTCAGCCTTGTGCTGGGTGTTTTGATGGGGCTGATGATTCTTCTGGGAATCCGTTACAGCCGCAATGAGCTGATTTACCGGACGGCGGGTCAGTTTTTGGGACAGTTGGCGGGCTGGGTGGTGTGTATGACGGTGATGGTCTGGGCGATTTGTGTGGGACTGGATGCTTTGGGGCGTGGCTGGTTTAAGATACGGGATTTTCAGTTCGGAAAATTCCTGCCTGTGAACAGTTACCAGAAACGGACGCAAGCACGGAGGGGGAAAGACTGCGAAGACCAGGGAAGCAGCCGCGATGTGGAAAGCCAGGGATGGGAATCGAAACAGCGCGCAGCGAAAAATTTGGATTTGGGGACATGGCTGAAATGGATGTTTCTCTCCTGGTGCGTCTATCTTCCAGTTTTTCTGGCAGTTTATCCGGGCATTTATTCTTACGATGCGTCCGCGCAGCTTCTTCAGTTTTATGGAAAACTGCCGCTGACAACCCACCATCCATTAATTCACACGCTATATCTGGGACTCTGCATGAAGATTGCGGGGCGTCTGTTCCATACCTATCAGGCGGGGATGGCGCTGTATGCGCTGTCGCAGTCGTTTTTTATGAGTGCGGTCTTTTCACTGTGTCTGTGCCGGATGAAAGCGCGGCGGGCACCGCGATGGCTCTGCGTTGCTTCGTGGATGTTCTGGATTCTGAATCCGTATCTGACGGTCTTTTCCTTTGTCACGACGAAAGATGTGCTCTTTGGCGCATTTTTCTTGCTGTCATTTGATACAGCGTGTTGTCTAGTTGAGGATCCGGAGCATTTTTGGCGGGGAATGTGCCAGAAGAAAGAAGATTTGGATAAAGAAAGAGAGCTGGATAAAGAGAAAAATCTGAACGAAACAGGTTCTCAGAAAAAAGTGGGAAAGACGGGGGATTGGCTACTCTTTTTTGTGAGTGTGCTTTTTATGTGCCTGTTCCGGAATCAGGGAATCTATGTCTTCCTGTTTTTTGTCTTGGCAGCCTGCCTGTTTCTACGAAAAAAAGTGTATTGCAAAAACAGGTTTATTATGGCATCTCTGCTGGTGGCAGCTTTATGGTATGTTTTATCCGCTCCGATTCCAACGGCGTTCGGCGTGGGAAAGGGCGATGCGAGGGAGATGCTGTGCGTGCCGATGCAGCAGCTGGCGCGCATGTATCATGAAGTTCCGGAGAAATTGACGCCGGAGGAAAAGGAATATATCGAGACGCTGATTGACCCGCAGGCGCTCAGTGAGTATGTCCGTGTCAATGCGGATCCAGTGAAAAATGGATTCCATACAGAAGTGATGCAGGCAGATATAGGACGCTTCGTTCGTACCTGGGCGGAAATCGGGAAGCGCCATCCGGGTATTTATCTGGATTCATTTCTGATGGGGAACTGGGGGTACTGGTATATGGGAGACAGCCAGTACTGGATCAGCTATATTTTATACGATGGGGCATACCTGGAAGGTAATTTAAATATCCTGCATATCACGCGTAACAGCCATTTTCAGGCGCTTTCGGACTGGTTGAGGGAGGCAACGCTGACACCGGCATTCCAGTCGGTTCCGGTGCTGTCGGTGCTTCTCAATCAGGCATTTCCGTTCTGGCTGATGCTGTTTGCGGCAGGATTTGCAGTCTGGAAGCACCGGGCGTATGAGATCATTCCGCTGATGCTTCTGCTCGGCTGCTGGGGAACACTTCTGCTGGGACCGGTGGTTTCCCTGCGGTATGCATTGCCGTTGATTTACTGTGTGCCGCGGATGCTGGAAATGATAGTGGGGTTGACGGGAAAACGGTAAACGGCATAGTTTCTGCTTTCCTACATATATTAGATAATAACAATGAAATAGGCGGTAGGCGCTTGTTTGGCAGACAGAAAAAAGCGATCGTTTCGGCGCTCCATCTGCCGGAGGACGTCGTTCTCGGAGAGATGCTTCTGTATTTTACCGGCAGTCGGGCGGCTGTGGTGGAAAATTACAGGAGCATTCTCTTTTTTTCCGACGAAATGCTGCGGCTGACGGGAAAGAACACCCGGCTTACTATCAAGGGGAAGGGGCTTTCGATTGAGTATTATGACCGCGATAATCTGCGGGTCACGGGGCAGATTGTGTCTGTCGAATTTGGGGTGCTGTGAGGAATGAGTATGGCGAAGGTAAGACACCTTCTACATGGGATAGTGCGGCTTAACATGCGCGGCACCTCCCCGGAGAGATTCCTGAATCTCTGTACGCTGGCAGGTTTAAATGTCTGGCAGGTAAAAAAAGAGCAGGAAAATCTGCTGTTTTATATGGAAATCCGCGATTTTAAGCGGTGTGCGCCACTGGCAAGAAAAGCGGGAGTCCGTCTGCATATCGTTGAAAAGCGTGGGCTGCCGGTGTTTCTCTGGCGGAACCGGAAACGGAAAGGGTGGGCGGTCAGCTTCGTCCTTTTTTTTCTGTTATTATTGTTTCTGGCACAATTTGTCTGGGAGATCGACTGGAGTGGAAACCGGCGTTATACCGAAAGTGAGCTGAATCATTACCTCCAGACGCTGCAGATTGAAGAGGGAATTCCCAAGAAGCGGATTTCCTGTGCGAGGCTGGAGGAAGAACTGCGGGAGTCATTTGAAGATATCACCTGGGTGTCGGTGCGCCTGCATGGGACGCGCCTTTTCATCCGCCTGCGGGAGAGCGAGGTTCCGGTCCGTCAGGAAGTGGAGTCCGGCGAGGCGTGCGATCTGGCGGCGGCATCCGACGCGCGGATCACGTCGGTAGTCGTCCGGAGCGGAATCCCGCTTGTGCAGGCGGGAGATACGGTGGAAAAGGGGCAGCTTCTGGTGTCGGGAACGGTGCCGATCACAGATGATGGAGGCGAAGAAATTTCCTCTTACCGGGTGCGGGCGGATGCGGATATATATGGGATCCGGGAGCGGGTCGGGAGAAAGGAGCTTCCGCTCTGGAGGGAAATGCGGACGGAAACGGGAAAGAAACGATACGGAATTGCTTTGGAAGCAGGAACACACACATTTTACTGGAAAATTCCAGAATTTTATGATATGATAGAACATACATTCGATATGGCGGAGCAGTGGGGCTTTTTCAGACGAAGCAGGCGGATGAAACTTGCCTGGACGATCCGGACGGAGTACCGGAAATTGCGGCTCCCGCTTGATTTTTATCTGCCGCTTTCTGTCGGGTGGAGTGAGTACCGGGAGACGTCTGTCTGCGAAAAAAGGTATACAGAACCAGAGCTTGCGGCGCTGTCAGCGGCATTTCAAAAGGAGACGGAAGAAAAATTGATCGAAAAAGGTGTACATATTATGGCAAGTGATGGTAGAATACTAATAAATGGCGGAGTCTGCCATTTTGAGGTACGGCTTCAGACGGAGGAGCCGATTCAAGTTGTGACACAAGGAGAACAGCAAAGGAATGAGCATAATAGAGACAATGATTGATATTCCGATGGAACATGAGCGGAATGTATGCGGACAGTTTGACGCGTATCTGAAAAAGATTGAGCGGACGCTGCACGTGACGATGATCACACGCGACGGCGCGCTGAAAATCATCGGTCCGGAGCAGACGATCCGGCAGGCGAAGAGTGTGTTCAACAATCTGTTAGAGCTTTCCAAGCGCGGCAATACCGTTACCGAGCAGAATGTTGATTACGCCCTGTCGCTGTCCTTCACGGAGAAGGATGATCAGATTCTCGAGATCGATAAGGATATCATCTGCCGGACGATCACGGGCAAGCCGGTCAAACCGAAGACGATGGGACAGAAACAGTACGTGGACCTGATCCGCAAGAAGATGATTGTATTTGGCATCGGTCCGGCGGGTACCGGAAAAACGTATCTGGCGATGTCGATGGCGATACAGGCATTTAAGAGTGGCGAGGTAAGCCGGATCATCCTGACGCGTCCGGCGATCGAGGCGGGGGAGAAACTGGGTTTTCTGCCGGGCGATCTGCAGAGCAAGATCGATCCGTACCTGCGTCCGCTTTACGATGCGCTGTATCAGATTATGGGGGCAGAAAGTTACCTGCATAATTCTGAGAAGGGCTTGATTGAGGTGGCGCCGCTTGCGTACATGCGTGGTCGTACCCTGGATAATGCGTTCATCATTCTCGATGAGGCGCAGAATACGACCCCGGCACAGATGAAGATGTTCCTGACACGTATCGGCTTTGGTTCTAAGGTAATCGTGACGGGCGACCAGTCGCAAAAGGATCTGCCTGCCGGAGCTGCGTCCGGACTGGATACGGCGATTCATGTACTCAAGAAAATTGACGATATTGGTTTCTGCTATCTGACCAGCAGCGACGTAGTCCGCCATCCGCTGGTACAGAAGATCGTAGAGGCATACGATGCGTATGAGAAAAAAGATGCGGATGCGTCCCGCGGTTTCCGGAGAAATAGTTCCGGGACGCGTGACCGGAAAGATGGAGGAAGAAAGAACAGATGACAATCCAGATCGAATATGAAGCAGAGCGGGAGTGGGAGATAGATTACCGTCCGATCATCGAGGAGATCGTGGTTGCGGCGCTCGATTATGAAAAATGCCCGTATGAGGCGGAGGTCAATGTAGTCCTGACAAATGATGAGGAGATTCATCGTATTAATAAGGAATTCCGAGGAATCGACCGGGCAACCGACGTCCTCTCTTTTCCGATGGGGGATTATGATGTGCCGTCCGATTTTGAACGGTTGGAAGAGCAGTCAGAGGACTATTTTAACCCGGAGACGGGCGAACTTCTTCTGGGCGATATCGTGATCTCGATCGATAAGGTAGACGAGCAGGCGGAGAAATACGGTCATTCTAAGGAGCGCGAGCTGGCGTTCCTGGTGGCACACAGTATGCTGCACCTGTGCGGTTACGATCATATGGAAGATGACGAACGCCTTGTGATGGAGAAAAAACAGGAGGAAATCCTGGCTGGCAAAGGGTATACGCGCTAAAAGCAGGGAAAAGAACCGGAGGGAAAGGGGAGAGCCCATCTGGGAAATGAGGCATATGGGGATGTGATGGGGGAAGTACGGAATGAAAAAAAGCAGTTGGAAAATAAGGGCACTGGCACTGACTCTGATGGCAGTCTGCTGGCTGTCAGGCTGTTCGGCTCACAAAGAAATATCGGTAACGGCAGCAGAGACACAGGAGGAGACACGTGAGCTGTCCTTAAATACAGAGACGGAGGCCGAAACGCAGCCGGAAGCAGAGCCGGAGGGACGTTACGAAAAAGACGGGAAGATACAGAGTTATCTGACCGGGGAATGGACGGATGTCGCAAAGGCGAACCGCCGTCCGCTCGCAATCATGATGAGCAATGACAAGGCGGCGCTTCCGCAGTATGGCATCAACCATGCCGGAGTGGTCTATGAGGCACCGGTGGAAGGCAGCATGAACCGCTATATGGCACTGATAGAGGACTATGACGATCTGGACCGGATCGGTTCCGTCCGGAGCTGCCGCCCATACTATACTTTTTTTGCAAGGGAATTTGAGGCGGTCTATGCACATTATGGGCAGAATACGTTTGCACTTCCGTATCTGGAGCAGATGGAACATTTAGACGGAATCAAAGGTAATGGGGTATCTGCGTATTTCCGGACCAAGGATCGGAAGACCCCGCACAATGCCTATGCATCGGGACCAAAGCTGCGCCAGGCGATCGAGGCGAGCGGTTATGCGGATGCGTATCCGGAGAGCTATGAGGGGCATTATACTTTTGCGCCGGAGAGTGCGCCGGTGTGCTTTGAGGATGGTATCGCAGCGGTCAAAGTAGTGCCAGGTTATCAGTTAAGCAATCCCTGGTTTGAGTATCACCCGGAGGACGGGCTGTACTACCGGTATCAGTATGGCGGTCCGCATATGGGAGATGAAGGACAGATAGCGGTTAAAAATATTATTTTCCAATACTGTTTGTGGAAATATTATAAACCGACGGAATATCTGGATATTGATGTCCATACACCGGCGACGGGGTATTATTTTACAAATGGACACGGCATTCTGATTCGTTGGGAAAAAGACGGCGCTTACGGCGTCACAAAGTATTACGATATGGACGGTCAGGAAATCAAGCTGAATCCGGGCAAGACCTGGGTCTGCATCCTTCCGAATGACCGTATGGATAAGGCGGAATTCTATGGAGAACAGACGGAGTAGAAGAAAACCCGGAATGCGGGAAGAGACAGAAAGAGAGATAATCAGCCGGCAGCGCACGGCAGGACGTAGAGAAGAAGCAGCCGGAGGCAGCCGGGAAAGTGCGGGCAGAAGCCGTAACCGGTCAGGAAGCAGCCGGAAGCCGGAAGCGGTTCCGGTGAGGAAAGAAAATTTTGTCATTCAGGGTACGATCCTGGCAGTTGCCGGTATCATTGTGCGTCTGATCGGTATTCTGTACCGCGTTCCGATGACGAATATCATCGGCGATGAGGGCATGGGATATTATTCGACGGCATTCAACGTATATAATATCATGCTGATCCTTTCATCGTACAGTCTGCCTCTGGCGGTGTCGAAGATGGTAGCGGCCCGCCTTGCGAAAGGGCAGTACCGCAATATGAGCCGTGTTCTGCGGGCGGCGCTTGTCTATGCGACGGTCGTAGGTGGTCTGGCATGCTTTATTACCTGGAATTTTGCAGGCTTTTTTGCAACGACCTTGTTTAACACGCCGTTCTGCGTGTATGCACTCCGCACACTTGCGCCAACGATCTGGATCATGGCGTATCTGGGCGTGCTGCGCGGTTATTTCCAGGGACATGGAACGATGATTCCGACGGCGATCTCCCAGATCCTGGAGCAGGTGGTCAACGCGATTATCAGTGTGGTGGCCGCCAGCGTCCTTTTCAAGGTGGGACTGGATACAGCGAAAGTATATGGAAAAGATGGATATGCACAGGCATTTGGCGCGGCAGGCGGTACGATCGGCACAGGAAGCGGCGCGTTTGCAGCCCTGTTATTTGTGCTGGTATTGTTTTTACTCTACCGTCCGACGGCAAAACGGCGGATTGCCAAGGATCGGAGTGGTAGTGTGGATTCCTACCGTCAGATTTCGAGAATCTTCTTCTTTACCGTTATTCCGGTTATCGTAAGCTCGGGTGTTTACAATATTAACTCGGTTATTGACAACGGTATCATGGCGCACGGCATGGAGTCGCTGGGACGCGGCAAAGAGTTTTTAGCCCTCTGGGGTATCTACAACAATAAATATATGCTGCTGGTACACGTCCCGCTTGCGATGGCGAACTCACTGTCCTCGTCGCTGATTCCTTCGCTGTCCGGTGCAATAGCGCGTAAGGACCGAAAGGCGGCGATTGAGAAGACAGCCCTTGCGATCCGGTTTGCTATGCTGATTGCGATTCCGTCGGCGGTGGGGCTGACGGTACTTTCAGCGCCGGTCAATAACCTGTTATTCCGGGGCGGCAACAATGCGGAAGCGATCCGTATGATGATGATTGGCGCTTCAGCCGTTATCTTCCTGTCTCTTTCGACGGTTACCAATGCAATCTTACAGGGACTTAACCGGATGAATGTTCCGGTGCAAAACGCCCTGATTTCGTTAGCATTACACGTGATTGCGCTGTATATTATGCTGATGATCTTCAATATGGGTATCTACAGTATGGTATTTGCAAGTATTTTATTTGCGCTCTTTATGTGCATTTTAAATGCGATCGCGATCCACAACACACTCGGTTACCGCCAAGAGATGGTCAAGACCTTCCTGCTGCCGGCGATCAGCGCAGCATTTATGGGCGCGGCGGCATATGGCGTGTACCGTGGGGTTACGCTGGTGATCCACAGCAATGTGCTGGGAACGCTGCTGGCGGTGCTTGTGGCGGTCGCGGTATATGGCGTGCTTCTTATCAAGCTGCACTGTATCGAGGAAGATGAGATGTATTCGATGCCGATGGGACGGAAACTCACACGCATCTGCCGGAAGCTGCATCTGATGTAGGGTTAGAAATTTAGCTATGATTAAAATTTAGAAAAAAGTGAATAATAAGGATACACAACAGGAGGTATCCTTATTATGAGAAAATATCAGGGAATACTGTTTGCGGCGCTTTTTTGTTTTGCAATGCTTCTGCTTCTGGCGGCAGGGCTCTGGTGGTACCGTCCACGGCGGGCGGAACCGGTACCGGGGCGCGTGTATGAGTCAGAGCGGATGCCGGAGAATAATGCGGTTCTGAACCCGGAACCGGAAGTGGCGGAGAAACAATCCGGCTATTGTCTGACGGCGGAGGATGGGATGCTGCTTATCTTTGACGGAACAAGCGGCGAAGTCTGTTTCCAGACCCATATGCCGCTCTCAGAATTTTCCGTGGAAGAACAGGAAAAACTGCTGGAAGGAGTCTGGTTCGACACAATGACGGATGTGTTTCACTATCTGGAGTCTTTCAGCAGTTAGATGTGATTATAATACAGTCAAAAAACAAAGAAGAAAGTCCGCGTATGAACGGTACGAAGCAAACGGTCAGGAAGGGAAATAGGGATGAGTCAGAATAAAGTAATCATAGTGGGAGCGGGAGCAGCCGGAATGACGGCTGCCATTTTTGCTGCCAGGGAGGGCGCACAGGTGGTTCTGCTGGAACATAAAGACCGGGTCGGCAAGAAGATCCTGTCTACCGGCAATGGACGCTGTAACCTTTCAAACCGTTTGCAGGAGCCGTTCTGCTACCGCAGTGGTCAGCCGGATTTTCCATGGAAGGCGCTTGGGACGTTTACGCTTCCGATGACACTGGAATATTTTGAGGATCTCGGCGTTTTGACGCGGGAACGGGACGGATATCTGTATCCATATTCCGGGCAGGCAAGCGCTGTTTTAGATGCACTCCGTCTGGGACTTGCGCGGGAGTCGGTTCAGGTGGTGACGGAATGTGATGTTTTCTCGATCACGCTGCGCGAAGATGCAAAACGTCGGTTTGAAGTGAAAACGTCCCAGGGGAGCTTTTCAGGCGAGGCGCTGATTCTGGCGTGCGGCAGCAAGGCGGCACCGGGTACAGGTTCGGATGGAAGCGGATATAAGCTGGCGAAACGGCTGGGACACCATATCATCAAGCCGCTTCCGGCACTGGTTCAGCTTCGTTGCCCGGAAAAGTTCTTTAAACAGCTCGCCGGAGTACGCGCGGATGCCTCTGTGATACTCTACAGCGATGGCAGAAAGCTGGCGGAGGACAAGGGCGAGGTGCAGCTTACGGATTATGGTATTTCGGGGATTCCGGTTTTCCAGGTCAGCCGCTTTGCGGCGCGCTCGCTCGATGAGGGACGGGATGTACGGGCGGTACTCAATTTTTATCCGGAATGCCCGGAAACGGAGACACGTCGGATATTAAAAGAGCGGAGTGAGCGCCTGAAAGAACGGCAGGTGGAGGACTTTTTTTCCGGCTGGATACATAAAAAACTGGCAGCTCTGTTTTTAAAACAGGCAGGAATCCGGCCAGATCGGACGGTTGGCAGCCTGACAGAGGCACAGATTCAGACGCTGGGGGATCTGCTCTGCCGGTTTGAGGTCAGCGTGAACGGTACAAATTCCTTTGAACAGGCACAGATCTGCTGCGGCGGCGTCGATGTGCGCGAGGTTGACGCACAGACGATGGAATCGAAGAAGGTAAAAGGGTTATATTTTGCCGGGGAGATTCTGGATGTCGATGGCATCTGCGGCGGTTATAATCTCCAGTGGGCGTGGAGCAGCGGTGCAGCAGCTGGAAAATGTGCTGGAAGGGAGTCAGATAAATGATACGAGTAAATCAGGTAAAACTGCCGATCAGCCACAGTGAGGCGGATCTTCGCAAGAAAACTGCCAAAATGATGGGAGTATCGGCAGATCAGATACAGTCGGTGGAGCTGGTGCGCCAGTCTCTGGATGCGCGCAAAAAGCCAGATCTGTACTATTTATATGCATTAGATGTTGCGGTGGCAGGGAAAGAGGCGGCGATTGTCAAACGTGCGCGCAGTGTAAATGTGCAGATCCGAAAGGAAGAGGCGTACCGCCTGCCCGATCCGGGAATAGAGCCGCTTCGGGAACGACCGGTAATCGTGGGCTTTGGTCCGGCAGGTATGTTTTGTGGTCTGATGTTGGCGCGTGCCGGATATCGCCCGCTTATTCTGGAACGGGGGCTGGATGCGGACAGCCGTGCAAAGGCGGTTGCACGCTATTGGACAGATGGAACGCTGGATCCGGAGTGCAATGTGCAGTTCGGCGAGGGCGGTGCCGGTACGTTTTCAGATGGAAAGCTGAATACGCTGGTCAAGGATCCGTCTGGGCGGAATAAGGAAGTGCTGAAAATCTTGGCGCAGGCGGGCGCGGATCCGGCGATTACCTATGTGAACAAGCCGCACGTTGGAACGGATGTTCTGCGGACGGTGGTAAAGAATATTCGAAGTGAGATAGAGAGTCTGGGCGGTGAGGTACGGTTTGGCTGCCGTCTGGAGGACTTTGAGACACAGAATGGTCATTTGTGTTCCATCCGCGTCAGTGCCCGTAAAGGCACGTCGGAGGCAGGACGGACGGTGGAGGAGATTCCGGCATCGGCACTGGTGTTGGCGATCGGGCATAGCGCCCGCGATACGTTTGCGATGCTGGCAGAGAAACCGCTCGACATGCAGGCAAAGGCATTTGCGGTGGGACTGCGGATCCAGCACCCACAGACGCAGATCAACTTAAGCCAGTACGGACGGGAAGAAGCCGGGAATCTGGGGGCTGCCAGCTATAAGCTGACGGCACAGACCTCCGGAGGCAGGGGCGTGTATTCTTTCTGTATGTGTCCGGGCGGCTTTGTTGTGGATGCATCCTCAGAGCCGGGACGGCTGGCAATCAACGGCATGAGCAACCATGATCGTGCCGGTGCAAACGCAAACAGCGCTCTGATTGTGACCGTTACACCGGAGGATTTTCCACAGCCGGGCACACTTGGCGGCGTGACGTTCCAGCGTCAGCTGGAGGAAGCGGCATACCGCTGCGGCGGCGGAAAAATCCCGGTACAGCTTTATGGAGATTTCCGGGAAAACCGGATTTCAACGGGATTTGGAGCAGTGACACCACAGTTTGAAGGGCAGTTTGCATTTGGAAATCTGCGGGAAGTGCTGCCGGAAGCGCTTTCGGCAGCGATGTTAGAGGGAATGGAACATTTTGGACATGTGATTCATGGCTTTGACCGCGAGGATGCGGTTTTTGCCGGAGTAGAGAGCCGGACCTCCTCGCCGCTGCGGATTCCGCGTGACCACGCGACGATGGAGAGCAGCACGATCGCGGGCATCTACCCATGCGGCGAAGGCGCTGGATATGCGGGCGGCATTACCTCGGCGGCGATGGATGGGATGAAGACGGCAGAGGCAATTATCGCGAAGTATGCTATCCCAAAAATTAAATTGTGAGAGAGAATGGTTCAGCGGCTTTAGGCTTTATAGTAAGGATGTCTGCCTGTAGCTGCGAAGAAACAAGCATTATAAGAGGAGAAATGATAGATGAAACAGGAAAGAATTGACCGTATTAATACGTTATATCATAAGAGCCAGGCAGTTGGATTGACCGAAGAAGAGAAAAAAGAGCAGGCAGCGCTTCGGAAGGAGTACATTGAGTCAATCCGTGGAAATATGCGAGGACAGTTAAATTCGATACTGATTAAAGAGAAAGACGGTTCTATTACGGATCTGGGTAAGAAATACGGCGGCGTTACGGATACGAAGAATTAATTGAAGGGTAGAAGAGATGGTTATTCATTCATCTGGATCGCAGATATCAAAACAGGAGGTTCGCGCATATGTCCTTCAAAAACGCGGGACTCTGCTGCCAGAAGAAAAACAACGATGGGATGAGGCATTGTTAGAACGTCTCCACCCCTTCTTTCCATCAGCCGGGACGGCAGTGTATGCCTATACGAGTGTGCGCGGTGAGGCAAGTACGGAATATTTGATTGACGAGCTGTTAAAACGCGGCTGCCGGGTGGCGCTGCCGCGGGTGTTTGGGCGTGAGATGCGTTTTTTCTATGTCACAGATCGGTGTCAGCTTGTGACAGGGGCATATGGCATCCCGGAACCGGCGGACGGATGTCAGGAGGCAGATGCGCCGAAAGCGCTGGTGATCACGCCTGGCGTAGGGTTTTCCAAGGATGGAAACCGCATCGGTTATGGGGCGGGGTATTATGACCGCTTTTTTGCGGCAGAACCGGACCATATGGCGGTGGGGATCTGCTATGGATTCCAGTTGTTTCCGGCATTTGAAACCGAAAAGCACGATAAAAAAATGGCATATATTGTGACACCGGAGCAGACAATTAAAGTTTTGTAATGTCTGGCGCACTCGCGCGAAGCAGAAACATATCGCAAGCGACCACGCTCGGCGCGAGAATTTGCCAAGGCACATTCTTTTTCAAAGCCGAAAAGGCATACAGGAACAGAGCAGCCGTGTGGTAAACTCTGTTTTTGCTTCCAGATACATGAACCGGAATATTTTGTAAGAAACTGGAAAGGATTCTGGCAGGAATGGGACTTGCGAAAATGAGCGCCATATAGTAATATTATCTAATGTATGAAATATTAGGATTATTAGGATAATGAAAGAATAGTAAGGAGCAATACAATTTATGGATTTACATACAAACGATTCGTCCGAATCCGCAGCAGGCGTGTTTGTGTCTGACAAATGTCAGATTCCGGTGGGCGGTATACCGCAGCAGGAACCGGATCGCCAGCAGTATTATATGGCACTCTGCCGCCAGAAGGTACAGGAGATTTCGGACAAACTGGGGCGTCCGCTGACCTGCTTTATCTCGACGTTCGGGTGTCCGACTGTTTAAGAAAACAAGACGTTGCAATCTATTTGAAAATGCAAGGCTTTCCAGGAAAGGAGAAAATTGAAATGAGCAAAGAAAACGGCTATGTTTTACATCTCGATGTTTCAAAATTCTTTTCGGACTGGGACGCAATATCAGAACCACGGAAAGAAAATTTTCGTCGAGCCTTGAAAGCTATGGACGAATACCGATCGACCGCGGACACACTGGAAGTATTGACTGGTTCCGATCGTCTGGTTAAGATTATCGAATCAGAATCGGGCGATTATGCAGTACGCAAAGAACGAATGGAAAAATTGATTGACGCCATAAGATCGGGCGCTGATTTTTCACGTTGCGAAACACTGGAAGCCATAACCGCGACCGCCACAACTCCGGTTAGCTTTGTTCAAGCGACGTTTGACAACTTCGCAAGATGGGAAAAGGAACAGATCGCGAAGGCGTACAAAGTTAGGCCTTCCGAAGTGAATTTGAAAAGGACTATTCCAGGAACAGCGGTTCAACGGGCAGAGATCCCGAAAATGAATCTGAAAATAGATTTCGCGGTCTATGTACGCATGGAAGACAGAACCCAGGGGACGCTTGCGGTTATAAAGGAATATTAGGGGGGCGTCAATAAAATGATTTATGTTGTAACCGATGGCGAATATTCCGATTATCACATCGAAGGCGTGTTCCTGGATAAAGAAAAAGCGTATAAATACGCCGAACTTAATGACTGTATAGTCGAAGAATACGAACCGATGGACGACGCGGAAATCATTGTCGGCCGGAAAATAACGGTCGATTACCGGACGAAAGAAAGCGGTACAATGAAAATCAGCGTCAAGAAATGCGAAATCAAGTCATATTATAACCCGTCAACACAATTTCAACGCTACCCTGACGGCGTCACGTCTCTATATATGACGCGATACATCCAGGACGATAGCCTTTCGGACGGACAGATCCGGGACAAATACGAAAAGGCCGCCCGTGATATAATGGACTATTGCAAGGAACGCCTGTCTTCCGGGTATAGCGCCCACCAGATCACGGAATTTCTGAAATCAAAATATGAACGGGGAAAGATTGAATGAACCGAAGCCGCCAGAAATGGCGGCTTTTCACTTTATAGTGTAAAAAGTAAAGAAAATGTATAATAAATACTTGACATATTACACTATAAAGTGTATAATGTAATCAGAAGTTAAGGAAAGGCGGAAATAAAAAATGACAGTAGCAGAGAAAAGAGCAAAGAAAGCATACAAGGAAGACTTAATCAAACAGGGTATTGATAAAGAGTTAGCCGAAATCATGGCGAAGACCTTCATCGAATACCAGATTGTCAGACCGGTTGTAAACGGTAACTGTTAAAAAAGAAGGGGCGAAAGCCCCTTCCTATCAATCTTTCCCGTTTGGCCCGTGTTCGCAAGCGATCAACTGTTCACCGCAGATCGGACACCGTTCAATTCCACATTTCCAATGGTGCCAGCGGCCGGCCTGGGCGGAACATTCAGGACACACAGCACCGGTGACGCCGTGGAACTTGTCGCCTGGATCCCCGACCTTGATCCGGCGGTACGGCTTGCCGGCGAAATCGAAGGTTCTTGTCCGACATCCGCACGTCGAACCGATACGGCCGCCGCACTTCTGGCAGACCGGAAGATCCGCCGGGGTTGAATATGTGAATTCATGGACAAGACCGTTCACGAACCGGATTGACCGGACACGGCCTTCCAGAATTTCGATCCGGTCGATTACCTGATCGACAAAATCCTTCAGGATTTCGTTGTCCAGGTCAAGGGCCATCTGGATATAATCAACGTGTTTCTTCGAAACGATCCTTTGAGCGACCAGGAACGCCGACGCCTTCCTGATGAATTCCAGGTCGGCCAGATCGTCCTTGTCGCCCGTGGCCTGGCTGACCTCGATCTGTTTTTCATATCCGGCGATCTTATTCACAAGATCCCTTTTCTTCTTTGCGAATTCTTCTTTCGTCATGGAATCGGGATCGTAAAGATAAAGATCCGTCAACCGGTCAATCGCGGTCTTACACTTGTCAAGTTCGCGTTTCAGAATGGAAAGTTGTTCGGCCGCCGTGTAATCGTCGTCGCCGTCTGAAAGGTTAATGTCCGGCAGATACGCACCTTTTCCGACTTCCTGGAAGGCCAGGGCGTCGAACGTCCGGCGAAGGCTTTCTTTGCTGACCTTCATATTTTCGAATTCTGGCCCTTTCAATAGTTCCTTTTCCAACTGTTCCAGGGTTTTAATGTTCTTAAAATTCTTCTGGATCCGCGCCAGGTTCGCCGCATAGTTAAAGATAAACGGGCCGATATAGCTTTCATTTACGGTCTTCGAGTTGTCACAATCCATCATTCGCGATCGCTGGGCGCAACGGTACATTGACGGCCGCCAGCCGTTCGCCCTGGCTCTATCCTTCGACGCGATCATATTCGCGCCGCACTTGCCGCACACCAGCCGGCCGGAAAAGGTGTGAACGTACTTCCTGGCCCGAAGTTCGGATGTGTCGCGGCTGGTTCCGTTTTCATCCATTATCGCGTTGCAACGGTCGAACTGTTCCTTTGTGATAATGGCCGGGTGGTTATTTTCCCGGACGATCCATTCGCTTTCCGGCTTCAATGGGCCGCGGCCTGACTCACGCAAATTATACCTATATGTCCCGATATAGAATGGGCTTCGGATAATATCACGGATCAGCTTCGAAGTCCACTGGCCGCCACGCTTCGACGCGATCTGATTGTGGTTCAGATACCGGGCGATTTTTGTCGTGGAACGAACCCGTTCGTATTCGTCGAAAATAAACTGAACGATCTTTGTTTCTTCTGGATCTGGTTCCGGGAATTTGATTTCCGGGTTCCAGCGATAGCCAACCGGCATACGCGCGCCATTCCACAAGCCCTGTTCCGCGCGATCCAGCATGATTCCGGTTACACGTTCGGAAGTCATGTTCCGTTCAAGTTCGGCGAAAATCAGAATAATTTTCAACATAGCTTCGCCGATGGCGGTCGAAGTGTCGAATTGTTCGTTCATCGAAATAAAAGTGACCTTATGGTCTTTTAATTCCTGATACATCGCCGCGAAGTCCAGAAGATTTCTGGACACGCGATCTACCTTCCAGACGATCAGGTGGGAGAATTCCCCGTCCCTGACACGCGACATCATTTCTTGAAAATGCGGCCGATCGGTATTCTTCGCCGAATATCCGTCGTCTTCGAAAATCACAAAATCTTCAATTCCTAAAAATTTACAGTATTCCTTTAATTTTTTACGCTGAAAAGGAAGACTGTCTTTATCAACCTGATACCTGGTCGAGACGCGGACATACAGAGCCGCTTTCTTTTTCGACCAGAATTTCAGGATCTTTTTCTTATTTCTGACATAAGCCATGAAAAGCCCCTTTCTCCAGGAACCGAAAAAGGGTATAAAAAAGAAAGCCGATTGCATTTTCTGGCCTTCTTTGCTATAATATAGGGTGCTTATTTCCAATATCAGAAGACCTTTTTCGGTTGCCTGGTATTAAAGCCGGTCAGTGATTGCAGTCGTTGACCGGCTGTTTTTATTTTATTATAAAACTACTGAATCAGCCCTTTAATTAAGGCCAGCTTGTAAATGTGCTTACAAGGTAAATGATCGGCCTTGAACGTGCCACACTGACACATTCCCAGACCGCACCAGACTTCTTCCTGGTCGTCCGGCGCCTTCATCCTGGCGAAACATTTCTTTTCACTTTCAAAGTGAACGGAAATATCTTCTTCTTTTGCCTGGCGAAGTTTTTCTTTCTGGCCCGGTCGCTGGTGGACTTCATCGGCCCACCGGTGAAACGGCGCTTCGTCGCGTTCCTTTCTCTTTTGGCGTTTCAAGTATATGCGGATCTTCCAGGCCCACACGGCAAGGAAGACAACCACACCGCCGACTATTACTTTCAAAATCATAATTCCCTTTCTGCTATTTATTACCAGTATCTTATATAACTCACAAAAATTATAATAAACAAGCCCGGCCTTTCTGGAAAAGGGGTGGTGCTTATGACAATTAAATACATAGATTACAACGACCGGCGTATATATGCGATCTGCTATCCGGCATTTAAGACGGTGTATTATAATTCAAATTTCACTGGAAGAACGAAAATATATTTGTTGATCTGGTAGTATAGCTTTATAAGCAGAAGGCCGGGCGCTTTTAGCGCCTAGCCCGTTTCCTTATTCCGATCTGGCTCTCTGGCCGGGAATTCCTTTTCCAGTTCTTCGGGCGTTTTTGGAGCGTTCACAAACGCCTGGATCAAAGAATCTTCTGAAAATCCAGCGGCGAAGTTTTCCGGGAGTGCCGCCGCGCTTGGATCGACATCACTTTCCAGGATGGCCTTCGAAATATCAAGGAAAAATTCAATCAATTCATTTCTTTTTTCTGGTTTCAGATTTACGAACTTTTCGATCGCTATATAAGAAGCGTTCGACAAATTATATTCGCTTGCCAACTGATCCAACACGTCGGACGGAGCCGGTTTAAACATTTCACCCTTGCCGTATCGAAGCCAGTCTTCGCTTACGTTGAATTCTCTTATCATTAGAGAAATGACGGAATCAACAGGATTGCTTCTTCCTAATTCATATTGCGCGATGGTGTTCCCTTTAACACCGATTCTTTCGCCGAATCTTTGTTGTGTCAGATCTAATTCTTTTCTTATTTTTTTTATTCTGTCACCAATATTCAACTTTTTCACCTCGCTTTCTGACCTGATTATATATCCAAAATTTTGTAAAGTCAATCTTAAAATATCATAAATACAAAAAACTTCATATATACAAAAAATAAAGGTTGACAAACTTGTATTTATGAAGTATCATGTTCATAGATACAAAAAACACAGCACACACAGAAAGGAAGTGATTTCATGGGTAAGACCAAAAAAGAGTCCTTAACTTCCGAACAGATCACAGACGCTAGACGTTTATGTGAAGTAATCAAAGGCGTTCCTGGTGGTAAACGCCCACTGTTCGAAATCGTCATGCTGGCGTATATGAACGGTATGGAAGCCGGCGCCGCTTATGCGAATGACTTAGCCAAAACTGCAATGGCGGTCAGATAAAGACCGCCAGCACTTCGACATATAGCCAGGAAGCCGACTGCAATCGGCGGCAGATGTTGGAAATAAGCGAAAGGGAAAATTGAATATGGATAACTTTAGAATCTATGACACAATGTTCCGGTTCAATAACGAAACCGAACGACCTTCTGGCGTATGGCGACGGAACCAGAAATTCGTCCACGACGCGTACTTTTGGAAAATTCTTAATATGCTGAAAGACGAAGGCTTCGACGTACATCACGACGAAAGCGTTTCAAAGATAATTCGAAGAAATTACATCGAAGGGATCAGAAGGGATTTGAAATTCAAGGCCCAGCGGTTCCCGGCCGGCTTCGAAATTGTTTTTTACCAGGACATTGTTCACGAAAACCCACACGGTGGTTTTTACGATTTTGACAAGCGGCAAAAAATGCCGTACCTGATCGGGCTTCAATATGAAAAATACATGAACCTGATTGTTAAGAAAATAAAAAGCCTTGTGGAAGTCGAAGACGGATCCAGCATAAAGACAAAGACCGCGGAAGAATGGATAAAAGCACGATACGTTGAATCGTGTCACTATCCACAAACCGACATGAATTTCGATCTTCACGCGTTGGACGGGCAAGGCCACGAAGGTCAGTACGGCCTAGATCGCGATAGAAAGGAAATTCGCAACGGCGACATTAAATACTTCCGTTACTGGCGTGACGGCCGGATATATCGCGGCCGGGTATATTACGATCTCAACATGAACTGGATTGTCATTTTGAACAAAAAGAACACACACGTTATTTCTTGCTGGGAACTGTTCGACCTTACGCCGGAAGACAATCTTCACCGAATGAAGGATCCGACACGATCAGAAGGTTATAAAAAGTATATGGCCCACCTGGAAAAACTGAAAGCTGAAAAGACAAAGGAACTTGTGATTGAGTTAAAACGCCGCGGCTATGCGGTGAAGATAGAAAGGAAATAAGCAAATGACAAGAGAAAAATTCCGGTTCGCCGGACAGACCGTGAAGGTCAGAAACGAGATCCCAAAGTTCGGCGGCGCCGACTTTACAATCGAAGACTACTGGCAGAATGTGACCGGCGGCCTTTCCTGGATGGATAGCAACGGCAACCCGGCCGCGATGATGTACGCGATCCGTACCGGTTCCCAGGGCTTTAACGTCCCGATCGACAACGAAGTCGTTTATGGAAAGATCGGTTCGCTTGGCTATCTGTTCCATGTGTCCGAACTGATTCTTCCGAAGGAAGGAGAATAAGCACATGGCACAGGAAAAGGAAATCAAGAATTTTGTTTTCAACTACACAGACGGCACAAGCGAAACCGTCGAAAAGGGTTTCTTTTGCAAGATCAAAGACGAACCAAACGGCGAAGCGACATTAAGTTTCGAAATGGTCGGCGTATCTGGAAAAGACCTGACACAAATTGTTCTGGGTTGCGTCGAGTTGGGCGCGCGCCTGGGAATGTTCGACAAAAAAGAAAGCGAGGAAATAAGCGAATGAGTAACACAAAGGAAAGCGTTGTTTTGAAGTATGACGACATGGGGATTCCATCCATCATGTTAAAGGTTGAGAACACGGCGAAGACGCCGGAAGAAGCCGACAGAATGTTCTTCGTGCGTGGTGTTGAGTATGACGCCATATATCTTAGCCGCTTCGTGAATTGCGTCCAGAACGGCCGCGCGTATTCGTTGCCGCTGATGGATCCGAAGGTATCTATCAACATGGACGACGCGATCGCGGCTTGTAGAAAGAAGGGCGCCGGCTGGCACTTAATGACCGCCATCGAATGGAACTGGTTAAGAAAGCACACGAACCCGGATGTCCACGGAAACACCTGGAAAGGCCACTATCACAATGACGAAACCGAAGTCGGAATCAAAGTCCCGAACACCTGGCGGACACTGACCGGATCCGGCCCGGCTTCCTGGTTCCATAACGGGAACAAAGAAACGGGCGTCGCTGATGTGGTCGGCCTGGTTTGGAAAATGATCGCCGGTATGCGCTTAAAGAATGGCGTCTTACAGTATATGCCAGACAATGACGCGGCACACCCGGAAGCCGACCTTTCCGAAAGAAGCCAGGAATTCAAGGAAGTTCACATTGACGATCTTCCGTTCCCAGATCCGGTAAAGATTGGCCCAGGCGAAGACGGCTTGATGATTACAACGTCCGGCGAAGTGGAAGGCTGGGACGCGGTGAGACGTCGCGACGTGGTTGTAGATCTTCCAGCGGACAAGATCCCGGAGATCTTAAAGGATTTAGGGATCATCACCGAAGGCATGGACAAAGACGACGCCTGGTTCGCGGCTGACGCAGACCTGGACGAAGCGGTGTGTTACGTCTCTGGCGGTTACCCCAACACTTCGAACGCTGGCCCTTCCGCGTTGAACTTGTACAACCCACGTTCGAGCGTCTGGGCGGACATCGGCTTCTTCTCCGCTTGTTTAGGGGAACCTGTTATCCGGTAACTGAAATCTGTATTCCGCGCGATAGCGCGTTAATTGGCCCGTAAGGGCCGGAAAGGTGGAACCATGTATAAACCAACGATCAACACATCATACAAAGGTGTATGCAGACTATACGAAACGTGCGGCCGTTCTGATTACTGTTTACGCGCCGCCGAAGACATTCTTTTTATTCACGGCTTCGACATCACAAAAACGCCTGGATATGAAGATCTTACACCCGATCAGAAAGACCTGTTCGCCGCCCATTGCGTAAAGTACATGAACAGTGTCGGAATGAACACAAAGATCACTATGTACCCGAAAACGGTTCATTTCGTCCGCGAATATCAGTATTGTTCTTTCCCGGAATGGGACGAAGAAATTCAGAAAAACATTCGCTGGCAGATCGGCCGCGAATGGATCATCTTAAAAGCCAACGGCCGGACAAGGAAGTTCAAAAAGTACCTGGACGACGACAGAACCGAAGCCGACATCGACAAGACGGTCACGAAGGAATTTGAATATCTTCGCGTTGACTGGCGGCAGAATGGAACGAATGTCTGGTTCCACGTTACGGCCCCGGATGAATACTATTAAGGCGGTGAGAGTATGAAGAAAACAAACGAAGGCCAGAACGGCCAGGTTGAGAACTTAAAAAGCATTTTAGAGGGTTTCGGAATCAAAACGTCGAAGGAACTTGACGCCGCACTTTCGGAAACCCTGGACGCCCTTACAATCGGCATTATGACAGACCGCGCGATCGGGGCGAGAAATTCAGCATAAAGCAAAGGCGCAACGTCAAAGATTGGAACCCTGACACGTTGCGCCCGATGTTGGCCGCGTTTTGGACACAGCCTTTAATAATTATAGGGGAAACGTGAAGAAATGTCAATCGTTAGAAATACAAGGGAAGCCCCGTATTACATAGACGGAATCACAAAAGCAACGGATCCATTCTGGAAAGTCTATTGCACTTGTGGTTTCACGTTCCTTTCGTGCATTTCAAACGGCAAGTGTCCGAAATGTGGGCGCGTGGAAGGTAAACGAATGTTAGGCGATAGAACTTTCGAAGAAGTCGTCGCGGAACGCGGACAGCCGCGGCCGCTGGAAGATTAAATCAGAATAAATCAGAGTTTATCAGAGTAAATCCGACTTTATCAGAGTTTATCAGAGTTTATCAGAGTTTATCAGAGTAAATCAGAGAAAAAGGCGGTGAAACTTTGAACAGACTAGGCTTTATCGTTTTGTCGATCCTTTCCCAGAATGGGGCGACGAACAAATTATCTTCGATGTCGGTTCAGGAGATTTCCGACACGGAAGAATTCGGTTATAAGCCGAACACAATCTTCAAAAAAATCAAGGAATTCGAAGACGCCGGATATATCGGCCGCGGCTTGAAAGAAGGCCGGGCGGACACGTTCTTCATCACGGACACCGGACGGGAATTCCTGGAAGGGGCGAAGCATGAAACGAAGTGACGCCAGAACAGAAACGAGAACCGGACGGAAAATGTCCGATAATACCACGAAGGGAGAATCAGAACATGAAAAATAAAATTGCTTTTGTAGCGGTCGGCCAGGCCGGCGGCAACATTGGACAGCTTTTCGAAGATCGGGGGTTTAATGTCCTTTACATCAACACGTCCCAGGAAGACCTTGACACCCTGGAACACGCAAAATATAAATACCACATTCCGGGCGGCGAAGGTTGCAATAAGAACCGCCGGAAGGCGAAACAGCTTGTGATTGACGACTTCGACCGTATCGCGGCAGAGATCGAAACCAAAATCAAGGCGGATCTGACGTTCGTTATCTTCGCCAGCGGCGGCGGAACCGGTTCGGGAGCCGGCCCGATGTTGATTGACCTTTTAATCGACGAAGGCCGCGCCATCGGAGCGATCACGATTGTTCCGGGACAGAATGAAAGCGTGAAGGCACATATCAATTCTTACGACTGTTTTTCGGAGTTGACAGAAATCGCCGGAACGGCCGCTTGCTTCATCCTGGACAACGACCGGGCGGAAAAATTGTCAATCAATACTTCCTTCGTGGACGACTTCTGTTCGTTCCTGGAAGTGCCGGAGAAGCATAAGAGCGTGAAGGGCAATATTGACAAGGCCGAAATCATAGAGACACTAAGCGCCCACGGAATGGCCCTTGTGACGTCCAGAAAGGCCCAAAACAGCGCCGAAACAATTAAGACTATACAAGATAACCCTTACGCCCCTATCGAGGGCGACAGAGCCGTTAAATACATCACAGCGTCATTGTCGGACGGTGTAACCATGCCGGAACTGGAAAAAGCGATCGGAACCCCGATCGACACCTTCCAGACCTTCAATGACGAAGGAATCACAATTTGTTGTATTTCGGGGCTGACTTATCCACAATCACGTCTGGATATTGTGTATAAAAAAGTGGAT
This sequence comes from Clostridium sp. TF11-13AC, assembly GCF_003481065.1. Classification (NCBI taxonomy): domain Bacteria; kingdom Bacillati; phylum Bacillota; class Clostridia; order Eubacteriales; family Clostridiaceae; genus Clostridium; species Clostridium sp. TF11-13AC. Next base: position 739,540 of record NZ_QUKJ01000001.1, on the reverse strand, counting down.
GAAAACAAAGAGGTGATCGAAAAGAACCTGACAGCAACCAGAGAAACCCGGATGAAGAAATCAATTAACTTCCTGGACGATCTGGAACCGCCGAAGAAGGCGGCGGAAGCCCCGAAACCGAAATCAAAACGGGACATTATGAGCAAGTATTTATAAAGGCGGTGTTTTTATGGCGGAAATTAACTGGATCAAACTTCGTGTAGATATGTTTGACGACGACAAAATCAAAATCATTCAATCCATGCCGGAAGGCGACGCGATCCTGGTCGTGTGGATCCGTATTCTTGCACTTGCCGGTAAATGCAACGCGAAGGGCCTTGTCTTGATTGAAGACGAATTCCCATATTCTGACGAAATGCTGGCGACTATTTTTAATAAGCCGCTGGCAACCGTCCGCCTGGCCCTTACGACCTTCGAGAAGTTCCACATGATCGAGAGAACCGAAAAAGGGATTTACATAACCAACTTCGAAGCGAACCAGAACAGCGAAGGCATGGAGAGAATCAGAGAACAAAACCGGATCAGACAGCAGAGACAGCGCGAAAAGAAACGCGCCCTTCTGGGAATGTCACAGCCGGAAGAAAAGCCAGAACCCCAGGAAGAACCGGCGGTTTTGCCAAAAGAAGAAACTGAAATCGTGACCGACGGCGTGACGCGTCACGTTACATCACGCGTGACAAACCGTGAAATCACGGAACAGAATAAGAATAAGAATATAGATATATATAATATATCTTCTAACGAAGATATAGTCGAAACTTCGGAAAAAAAATCCGAAGTTCCTGACCGCGAACCGGAAAAACCGAAGAAAACGGATCGGTTATCTTATGACCTGATCGTGGAAGACTTTCGAAATACCTGTCCAGCCCTTCCGGGAATCCACGGATTGAATGATACCAGGAAGGCGAAGATCCGTTCCCTGGTGAAAGAACTGGACAAACTGAAAATCTTTCCGGGGCTGGAACCCGAAAAGAAATTACACATCATTTTCCAGGCGGCACAGAACAGTGACTTTCTTTCCGGCAGAAACGGAAAATGGAACGGTTGTTCCTTCGACTGGCTGATAAATAAAACAAACGCCTTGAAGACGCTTGAAGGCACATATCAAAACAAAGGGGGATCCGCAAATGGAAGAATCAATCCAGGAGACAATGAACAAAATGTTTCCCGACCTGATGGCACGACGAGCGCGGCGCTTGAACGGTTCCGAAGAAACGCCGGACGATCAGACACCGAAATATAATTGCCCGATTTGCCATGATAGCGGCTGGGAAATGGTGACAGGCCCGGACGGGTACGAATTTTGTCGCCGGTGCAAATGCGGAATCTTCGAACGCCAGGCAATCGAAAGAAAGCTGTCCTTCGCCACTATCCCGAAGGAATTTGAAGGCCACACGGTCGAGAATTTCAAAACCGACTGTTATAGCACGAAGGAGAATCGCGAACTGGCCCAGATGGCGAAGGTTATCGCTTCCCGGTACGTGGAACAGTTCGACGAGATCCGGGAAACCGGCAAAGGCTTATATTTTTATTCACAGACAAAGGGATCCGGTAAAACCAGGCTGGCCGTGTCTATTGCAAACGACCTGATCCAGAAAAAGATCATCGCGGCAAAGTTCGCGACCACAATTCAAATTCTGGATCAGATAAAAGCAACCTGGGGCGGCGAATGGAAGAACGAAGAAACCGAACAGAAATTGATCCAGGAAATCGTTTCGGTTCCCGTCCTGGTGATCGACGACATCGGCGTCGAAGCCGTGAAACCCTGGATCAATGAGCGTTTTTATAATATCTTAAACGGACGCATGATCGAAAAGCGCGTGACAATTTTTACAAGTAATTGCCGCATGGAAGAATTGAATTTCGACGACAGAATCATAAACCGAATTATCAAAATGGCGTTGCCGGTGCAGTTCCCGGACGAATCAATCAGAACCGCAATCGCCAGGAAGGAGAACGACGACCTTCTGGATCGTCTTCTGGGGGCGTGATTATAGCGGTTGACTTCGACGGCGTGTTATCCAGTGCCGGAAAGTGGCCGGAAGTCGGGGAACCGAACGAAGCCCTGATGAACTGGCTTTCAGATCTTCGGACTGGCGGCCACAAGGTTATTTTGTGGACGTGCCGCGTCGGGGAAGCGCTGGAAAGCGCGGTCGCCCAGTGCCGGGAACACGGGCTTGAATTCGACGCCGTGAACGATAATATACCAGAAATCGTTGAAATGTACGGCGTGAACAGCCGGAAAATAACGGCTGATTACTACATCGACGACAAAGCGGTCGTCGTTAAATTCGAGAAAGGGAAAGAACATGAATGAAGCAGATAACAAGATCATTGACAAGATCGAAAAGCTGATCGCCTTATCCAGTTCAGACAATGAGAACGAAGCGAAGGCCGCCATGTTAAAAGCACAAGAGTTAATGGCAAAATATGAAATCGAAATGAGCCAGATCAACCCGGACAAGGCGAAGGAACGTCCGGTCGTGTCCTACACGTCACCGTCGTTCCGCGACGACTGGGTGGTTGATCTTGGGAGCCTGATTGCCGGAAATTTCAGGTGTCGGGCGGTTATTTCGTCAAGACGCGGATCCGGCGGAGCGTTCCGGCTTAAATTTTATGGGTTCGACGAAGACGCGCAGATCAGCATTAACATTTTCAATTACGCCGTGAAAGTAATCCGCCGGAGAATGGCGACGCTTCGGGCGATTTATGCAGAAGCCGGCCGGGAGTTTGGCCGGAATGAAAAAATGAACTACGTCGAAGGCTTTAACGCCGGACTTCACCAGAATTTCGAAGACCAGAAGAAACAAAGCGAAACCTTCGCCCTGGCTTGCCTGGTTCCGGCAGAAGTAAACGCGTTCATTGATGAAATCCCAGGAATGGAAGAATACCAGAACCGGGAATTTGAAAGAAGCCGCGAACACGATCTTCTTCGCCAGTATGGCTATATCGACGGGAAGAATTTTCAGAACGCCGGGGACAAGGAACGCCTGGCAGAATAGAAACGGGAAGGTGGTTGAATGAATTTTGTGGAATGTAAAGAAAAGTATTTTATCATTGTGGAAGGCGAGGAAAGAGCGATTATCCGGGGAACAGAAAAAGACGCCGAAAGAAAGCGAAAAAAACTTGCAAAGTACAGCAAGGGAAAGAAAATTTTTATCTTCAAAGCCGTTGAAAGAAACTAACCCGGAAGCGGAGATCTACGAAGCTATTAACCGGATTGAATTTCAGTTCGGCAAGGAAACCCACACGGTCGGCGAAGCGAACCTGTTATTCGCCTACGAAGTCGGCCTTGACCTGTTCACGGTCTACGTGATAGCCCTTTCGGAGCATTACGGCGCGATCGTCTTCTATTTGCCGGAAGACCTGACAAGGGAAATCGCGCGGCACTTGCCGCCGGATGAAACATTCCAACGCTACATAGCGAATCTGATCGAACGCCAGGCTGGCCTTCGAAACATTAACACAGTTTTGAAGGGCTTCGGCATGGGTTGCGAAGCGGCCGCGGAAGCATTGCTTGAATTATCCGCCGCGGTCGGAAAGGTCATGGACAAACCGATCGACTATCGGGAAATGCCGAATAATTGGCTGAAAATGCACCACAAACCAATGAGACGAAAAGGAAAGGGGAGAAAGAACAAATGAACAAATGGCTGGGATCTGGCAGACTTACGGACAATCCGGTTCTGAAATATGACAGCGATCGCGCCGTATTTGCCACATTTACGATTATGTGTGTCCGGGACGGTAAAATCCCGGACGGCGGCCAGGCGGTCGATTTTATCGACTGCAAGTGTACCGGACATAACGCGGAATTCGCGAAAAACTTTTTAAGAAAAGACAAGAAGGTCGAGATTGTCGGCCGTTTGGAATCCGGGCATTATACGGAGCCTGGCGGAAGAAAAATCTATACAAAGACCGTCCGCGTCTATGAAATTAACTTCGCCGAAACGAAGGCAGAGGAAGAAACACGAAGACAGACCAGGGAAAACGAACAGGTTCCACCGCCGGCGCCGGAAAATAGTTCGTTTATGGACATCCCGGAAGGGGACGGGGAATTCCCGTTCCGTTAATGGACGACCTGAAATACAACGGTTCCGGTTATCGTGACGTTACGGCGGAACGCGCGATCCGAAAAACAGATAAACAGCCGCAGGAAGTGACCGATCTTGTGGAGATATTCAAGAAAATTGCAGATTTACAAGGCTATGAGATCCACGGCCGGATCGGCTTCAAGAATAAGCACACCGGCATAATTTACAAATAGCCAGGAAGGAAAAAGGATGATGGTAAAAACAACTTGTGTTTGCGACCGGTGCGGAAAGACATTCGACGAAGTGAATTCAAAGACAGTCAAAATCGTTTCGGCCAGAGCAGAGAGAAAGAAGGAAAGCCAGGAGCCAAAGAAAGCCGGCCTGTTTTGTGGCCTTTTCGACTTTTTGAACAGATACACGGTAAAAGATTTTTGCCCGGAGTGTATCGAAGAAATTAAGGGATTTATCCAGAAAGGAGCGTTCGAGAGTGAAAACAGTCCTGATAAGCATTAAGGAAAAGTGGTGGAAGAAAATTCTTTCCAACGAAAAAGAACTGGAAATTCGCAAGAACAGACCGAAGGGGATAGAATATCCCTTCCGGGTGGTCTGCTATGTGACCGGCCGCGGAATCATGGGCGCGTTTACTTGTGACTATATCAAGAAAACCAACGATTACAAGGAACTTTCGGAATGTTCCGGCCTGGAACCTGGCAAATTATTCGAATACGCAAACGGGGCCAACGGAAAAACCGATACTTGTCTTTATGGCTGGCACGTCCAGGAAGGAACGCCGGTTGAATTCGACCAGGCGTTCAAGATTGACACGGCCGGAATTACCAGACCGCCGCAAAGCTGGTGTTATATTCAGGAATACACGGCGAACCTGGTCGCGTATAGCTTCGATGGCGAGACTTACGGAGCCACCTACAACAACACGAAAGAAGCCTTGAAGGACGCGATCGCGGAATTTGAGGAATTCAAGAAATGTCCACCGAAAAGAGGGATTCCGAATAAGATCTTCGTCGGCCAGTGTGAATTTTACCGTCCGTCGCTTTCAAATTCTGGTTACGACGTGATCGAAGCGGTTCAGTGCCAGGCCCAGGACGAGGGCGGCGAGTGGGCTGACGATTACCTGGACGACGCCACAAGGGAACAGATCGAAGAACTGGAAAGCGGCCTTGAAGCTGTCTTCCAGGAGTGGATCCAGAAATATAATTTTTACCCGAATTTTTATACGATCCCGGCCGCGGATGTTTACACTTACGACGGCGAACAGCTTATCCAGGAAGGGGACGCGAAATGAAAGCCCTGGTTATAATGGCCGCCGCCGTGGTATTCCTGGCGTTTATCTTCGCACTGGCCGCGGCCGCGTCGTGCAAAAGCGACGATGAAAAGAAGGACGAAGATCGGGAACAAGAAGAATGGATCTTGAAGACCAGAAAGGAAAAGAAATGGAAAATCAACAGGAAAGAATAAATAAATTTATGTCCCTTATGACCGAAGCCAGCCAGGCGACCGGGATCACCTACGCGGTGGAACAGGGACAGGCGCTTGTCGTTTTTGACCTGGTAAAAAATGAACCGGTTGAACTGGAAATCGTTGTCGGAACCGAAGCAGTCCGCGAGAACGGACAGACATCGTTTACAACCTTCGACCGGTCGAATGTCGAGTAAAAAGAAAATCGGTCTGATTGATGTTGACGGACATAATTTCCCGAATATCCCATTGATGAAAATATCGGCATACCACAAGGCACGCGGCGACGATGTTTCGTGGTATCAGCCGTTATTTTCGGGACACATGGATCGGGTGTATATGTCAAAAGTATTCAGCTTTACACCGGATTATGAATATTATATCGACACCGACGAAGTAATAAAAGGCGGATCCGGTTATTGTATTTCTTTGAAGGACGGAAAAGAAGAATTCGACAAAATGAAGGACATTCCGCTTCCGCCGGAAATAGAACATATTTATCCAGATTATGGCCTTTACGGAATAACCGACACGGCTTACGGATTTCTTACAAGAGGATGTCCGCGCGGTTGCGACTTTTGCCATGTGGCCGCGAAAGAAGGAAAATGTTCGGTCAAGGTTGCTGATCTATCCGAATTCTGGCATGGACAGAAAAATATAATGCTATGCGATCCGAATATTTTAGCTTGTCGGGATTGGAAAGAATTATTGCAACAGCTAATAGACAGCAAAGCAAGGATAAATATAAATCAGGGCCTAGATATTCGATTGATGACCGAAGAAAAGGCGGAAATGATCGGAAAACTTCGCGTCGAAAGCGTTCATTTTGCCTGGGATAAATACCAGGACAAAGAAGCAATCCTTCCGAAGTTCCGGCAGTTCAAGGAAATAACCGGATGGGGAGCCAGGAAAACAAGTGTGTACGTCCTGACGAATTTTGATACTACCTTCGAACAAGATCTTGAAAGAATTTATACACTTCGCGATCTGGGTTACGATCCTTACGTTATGATTTACGACAAGGAACACACGAAAGGGAGTGATCCGGTTCGACTTCTCCAAAGGTATGTGAATAATAGACGGATATTCCGAACAATCAGCCGATTTGAAGACTATGATCCGAAAAAAGGATAATTAAGGAGTGGAAAACAAAGAAAAGAAACCTAAAAACGAAACGGAACCTTCGGGGATCCTGGATGATTACGAATGTGACGGTCAAATGTCAATTTATGACTTCCCCGAATGGTTTCCTGATAGCATGAACACGAAAGGAAAGAATGAATGAACACAAATGTTATGTTTTCCAGCAAAACGGACGCATGGGCCACACCGAAGACGTTCTTTGCTGAACTTGACAAGGAATTTCATTTCGACCTGGATCCGTGTGCTGATGAATTCAACCATAAGTGCGAAAAATATTATACCATCGCCGACAATGGCCTTTTGAAAGAATGGGGGGGGCATAGGGTATTTTGCAATCCCCCGTATGGCCGGGAAATAGGAAAATGGGTGGAAAAAGCCTTTCGCACGAATGAGGATCACGGAAACCTTGTCGTTATGTTATTACCAGCGCGAACCGATACAAAATGGTTCCACGATTACATATACCACAAAGCGGAAATTCGCTTCATACGTGGTCGCCTGAAATTCGGCGATAGTAAAAACAGCGCCCCTTTTCCGTCAATGGTCGTCGTTTACGGCCAGAAAGGAAACTAGAGCATGGGAAAGAAAAATAAACGCCCGGAATATGTCATAATTTGCCGGGAATTCAATCGGGCCGCGGCCAGGATTGATATAACAGTCATAGACAAAGGCGTCACCGATCACCTGATGGACAGCCTTATAAAACTTCATTTACGCGATCCACACAAGCGTTATTTTCTGACCTTGAAAAAGGATTTTCAGATTTACGGCGCGGTTTGGAAGAAGCAGATCGAAACGATGGACATTAAGAACAATAAAAGAATTGTTGAACTGGGGGTTGACCTGGAATGATCCACGAAAAGCAGATAATAATATTTTTTATATGCGTTATCGCCGGCGCGGTGGCGTCGGCGGCCACACACGCGATCAAAGGCTGGATCAGCCAAAAGGAGTATATGAAAATACAAAGAAAAAGGGCGTTTCGGCAATTTTTAGAACACGAAAAAAGAAAGGCAGTACATGAAGCAATGAAAAAATGTGAAATGGGCGGATGCGTGCCGCCGGTAGAACCAGACAGACTTGTGATGTTACCACCGTGGCCGGCAGGAATGTTGCGGCCTTGCCTGATTGATCCAGAAGGCAACCAGACGAAGGCGTGGTTCCATCGTTGGACTGAGCGAAGCGAAATTATTCCGCCTAGTCCTATGATTGGCGGACATTCTGGCGGCGTGTTAAAATATGCGCTTGCACTTGTGGAATTTGAGGACGGCCACGTTCGCGAAGTTGCCCCGGAACGGGTAAAATTTACAGATACGGAAATTCGGGATTGCTATTTTCCTGGAAAAATGAGAAAGCGAGGGAAAGAACATGGCGAGGAAGAAAAAGAACCAGGAAAACGCGAATAAAACCGAAGATTTCAAGCCGACACCGCTAAACGATAACGATCCAGAACTTGAAGCGGCCTATTTGAATTCTTATCCGGTGGAAGCGAAGGACATTCCGAAAGGCGCGAAGCTGATCGGCGTTATCGAAGCCCTGGCCTTCCCGGTGGAGATCTACCAGGACACCGACGGGAATTATATTTCATGTGTACAAGAAAGGTGAGGAAATGAGCAAAGAAGAAGCGGTTCAATTACTGACCGCGGCCGGATATAAAGCGAAAGTCGAAAATTCGGTCGTGATTGCCAGGGTTGAGAATTTCACGAAGAAAGAATTTGAAAAAGTCCGAAAAATCCTGAAAGACGCCGGTTATAATAGCAGTTTCGGGATCAAGGAATCGAAAGGGGAAGAAAAGAATGTCCGGGACGAAGAATCCGCCGAAATTTAAAGCCGGCGACACGATAAAATGTCGGGACGCGGACGACGCGATCAGGATGTCCGAAGAACTTCTGAAAGCTGGGATCTATACCGATTTTCTTTATTACAAAGACGGAAAACGGGGCTTGTGGCTGGAAGTGGTGAAAGATTATGAAAACGGTTGATTTGACAAAAAGTTTGTTGTAAAATAAAAGGACGGAACGCCGTTCCCGACTTCTCCGCCCACAAAATCTTTAATAATCATAGCACGAAGCGGCCGTGATTGCAAGGGGAAGTCTAATGGCGAAACCGTCTAATAACAACGAAAGGAACCTTTTTAGAGACATTGACCTTCAAATTATGTTGTGTAATGAGAGAATCAAAAATCACAGAAGGTCGATCGACAAGATCAAAAAAATGTGTGGGTGGAATGGCCCTTCTGGCGTTGGTGGAATTGACTATTCGAAAGAGTCTTCGCCCAGCACTCACATTTCTTTTCTGGAAGGGCTGGAACTGATCCAGCGCGACGAAGCGAATATCCAAACACTGACAGAGGAACGGAAGGAACTTCGCCGGAGTAAAAAGCGCGTGCAAAAGATTTATTCGAGTCTGACCGGATACGAAGAAAAAATCTATTACAACCGCGTGATTTTGAAAGAAACACAGCAAAGAACCGCCGAAAAAATCGGTCTGTCCGTCCGCCAGGAACAGCGGATCGAAGGGGACATGAAAGACCGTGGCTTGATCTGAAAATGAAAATTTTTTGAAACGAAAATTTTTCAAAAATTTGAACCGGTTTTTGAAAGACCGAAAGTTCGAAAAACCCAGTAAATACACGGGGAAGTGTAAAAATACAATGTCGTATTTCATGTCGTGTTTTATGTCGTAAAAATGTCGTAAAAGATGTCGTGGAAATGTCGTGTTCCCGTGTGCTATAATGTGTATGTTGATAAGTGGATCAATAAGACCTTCGAAAAGGCGTCGCAGAAATGCGGCGCTTTTTTCATGCCTGAAAAAGAAAGGGGGCGTAAACGATGAACACGGTCGAACCGATCCGGGACATGGATCTTGTTATGGATCTGGCCGACTATCTGAAATCGAACAACGAAAGAGATTACGTCCTTTTTATGTTCGGAATTTATACGGGCCTTCGAATTTCTGACATCCTAAAATTTCGCGTGCGCGATGTAAAAGGGAAAGACGCGGTTTATATTCGAGAGAAGAAAACCGGGAAGGAAAAGCGCTTCCCGATAAACTCAGAGTTACGGCCAGTTATCGACGAATATATTTCCGGGAAACGTGACTTTGAATATCTGTTCCGTTCTCCGAACTATCAGAACAAAGCAATCACACGCCAGCAAGCCTATAACATATTATCGGCGGCCGGCCGGAAGTTTGGCCTGGACAGCATAGGAACGCACACCTTACGGAAGACGTTCGGCTATCATATGTACCAGCAGACACACGACGCCGTGACACTGAAAGAGATCTTCAATCATGCAGACATAAGCGTCACACTTCGGTACATCGGGATCAACCAGGACAACAAAGACAAACTGATTAAGGGCCTGACCTTCAAGCATGGCCGCAAATAAAAGAACACCCAGACACGCCTTGAAGACGCGCGAAGAATGGGAAGTTCTTTTTCTTTTTGCCCCGTACTTGACACAACGGGCGCGTGACAAGTGACGGTGTAGCCTTTTGTTCGCACTATAATGAAAGCGGACGTCCGCCGACCATTTGACACAATAGTAAGATATGACAAGAGAGGGGAGCGACCGACGGGGCGACCGGACATGACAGTTTTTTGAGAAAAAATCCCGAAAAATTTTTAGGTTCTTCCGCCGGACAAAATTTTGTTGCGGGTCTACGAGGCCCAAAATCTTCCCAGATACAGAAAAAAAATAACGAAAGTTGCCGTTTCCGTTTCAGGCGGCAGAAAGGGGGCCGGGTATGGCAAAACAGGAAACAGAATCAGCGAAAGTCACGGATATAGACAGCCTGACCGTATCGGCGGCCGTCCTGGGGAATATTTTCGGAGTCACCGACCGAAGAATCCGCCAAATGGCAGAAGAAGGAATCATCGTCCGGGCGGCGAAGGGCCGTTATAACCTGGTCGATTCCTTGAAGAACTATATTCTTTCGCTGAAACTGGCCGTTGACAGCAACGACAGCGACGATCCAGACGGTGAACTGAACTTCGAAGAAGAAAAAGCCCTTCACGAAAGAGTCAAACGGCATATTTCAGAAATGAAATTGCAGACCATGAAGGGAGAACTTCACAAGGCGGACGACGTTCGCCATGTTATGACCGATATGTTATCGTCCTTCAAAACAAGAATGATGAACATTCCGGCCAAAGTCGCCCCAGTCCTGGAAGACCGCGACGCCGGTTACATCAAGGAACGTCTGACGTCGGAAGTCACGGAAGCGCTGAACGAATTAAAAGACTACAATCCGGCTGATTTTTATAGTGACGAATACGTGGAAGGTGAAGACGATGAACAAATCTGACCTTCAAATCGACTTTAAAACGGTGAAACTGTTCCGCGAGATCGCCCAGATTGTGGCGCCGCCACCGATCCTGACAGTTAGCCAGTGGGCCGACCGGTACAGAAAACTTTCGGCAGAGTCCGCCGCGGAACCCGGACAGTGGAACACAGACCGCGCCCCATATCAGCGCGAAATTCTGGACGCGGTAAACGATCCGGCGTGTGAAGAAGTGGTTATCATGTCTTCGGCCCAGGTCGGAAAAACAGAATTGATTTTGAACACGATCGGTTATTATGTTGACTACGATCCGGCACCGATCCTGGTTGTTCAACCTACCCTTGACATGGCGCAAGCCTTTTCGAAGGACAGACTGGCCCCGATGATCCGCGACACGCCGGCATTAACGGACAAAGTGAAGGATTCAAAATCCAGGGATTCCGGGAACACAATTCTTCACAAGAAATTTCCGGGCGGTCATATCACAATGGCCGGCGCGAATTCCCCGGCGTCCCTGGCGTCCCGTCCGATCCGAATTGTCCTGATGGACGAGACGGACAGATACCCGGCCAGCGCCGGCGGTGAAGGAAATCCGATCAAATTAGCGGAAAAACGAACAAATACCTTCTGGAACCGAAAGAAAATCAAGGTTTCGACACCTACAATCAAGGGCGAAAGCCAGATTGAAAAGGAATTTCTTTCCGGTTCACAGGAAGAATGGTGCGTTCCTTGCCCGTGTTGCGGCCGGTTCCAACCTTACGAATGGGGGCGGATCCATTTTTCCGACGCAACAATGGAATGTTCATTTTGTGGTGAACACATTTCCGAAATGGACTGGAAACAGCAGACCGGAAAATATATCGCAAAATTCCCGGATCGTCGCCGGAAAAGGTCGTTTCACTTAAACGAATTAGCGTCGCCCTGGAAACACTGGGAAGAAATTATTCGGGACTTCCAGGAAGCAAACAAAGAATTGAAGGAAAACGGCGACATAAACAAAATGAAGACCTTTATCAATACCAGCCTGGGCGAAACCTGGGAAGAACGCGGCAAGAGCGCCGACGACGATTCCCTTCTTTCACGCCGGGAACGCTACGAAGCAGAAATCCCGGACGGCGTTCTTCTTCTGACAGCCGGCGTCGATGTCCAGGACGACCGTTTCGAAGTGGAGATCACCGGATGGGGCCGCGGCTATGAGTCATGGGGGATCCGGTATGAAAAGATCTTCGGCGACCTGGAAAAAGACGAAACCTGGGATCGCCTGGAAGAATACCTTGACCGGGAATTGTACTTCGCAAGCGGAACGTCCCTTCTTCTGGCGTGTACTTGCATTGATACCGGCGGCCATTTCACAACACAGTGTTATAAATGGCTGAAAAAGATGGAACGCAAGGGCAAGCGCATTTATGGAATTAAAGGAATGGGCGGCCCTGGAATACCGCTGATCCACAAGGTATCGACAAACAACCAGTATAAAGTGAAGGTCTTTATCCTGGGCGTTGACAGTGGAAAAGAAATCCTTATGACGAGATTAAACACGGTTGACGAAGGGCCGGGCTATTGCCATTTTCCGATTAACGCTGATCGCGGCTATAACGAAACCTATATCAAGGGAATTAACAGCGAACAGCGCGTCGTTCACATCAAGGACGGCCGCCCGGTCATTAAGTGGGTGAAGAAATCGGGAACCAGAAACGAACCGCTGGATCTTCGCAACTATTCCACCGCGGCCGCAGAAATCCTTCGTCCGAACTGGGACGTTCTGGAAGGAAAAATCAAGGCCGGTATAAACTACATGAAAAAACAGCCAAAAAAGAAGGTTGCAAAAAAAACAGGCGTCGCAAGCCGCGGCGTCCAGTTATAAGGGGGTTGATAAGATGGCGTTAAGTAGAGTGAAACAGGAACGCCTGGAAAGACTGAAAAAGCGCTTAAATCTGTACTATGAAGCAGAAGAAGCCGTTTTATTAAACCAGGAATACGTGATCGGAACAAAAAGCCTGAAACGTGCGGACTTATCCACGATCCGGGCAACGATCAAAGACATAGAAAAACAGGTTGAACAGTTGGAAGCCGGCGGAAGGAATTTCGCCGGTCGTTTTATTCCACGGGATATTTGAGAAAGGCGGTGCAAAATTGAATATTTTCGACAAAGCGGTCGAGATTGTCAACCCGTCCGCGGCACTCCGCCGGACACAAGACCGGTTCAAATTGCAAATGATCCGTTCCTTTCAAAATTCCGGGTATGACGAGTCGGGCGCTTCCAGAAATAAAAATTCTATGCGTGGATGGCTAGCAAACAGCAAGACACCACAGGAAGACATCGACAAGAACCTTCCAACCTTGCGGCAGAGATCCCGAAGCCTTTATATGTCCGCGCCCCTGGCGGTGTCGGCCATTAAGACAAACCGAACAAACATCGTCGGCCAGGGCTTACAGTTGAAAAGCACGATCGACGGCGACTATCTGGGAATGAGCCGCCAGGAAAAAGAGCGCTGGCAGAAGGACGCGGAACGCGAATTCGCCTTGTGGGCGGACTCAAAGTTTTGCGATTCTACCAGGGTAAACAATTTTTACGAGATCCAACAGGTCGCGTGTATGTCCTGGCTGATGAATGGCGACGCTTGCGTCCTTTTAGAGTACGACAAGCCCTATAAATTTTACCCGTATGGCCTACGAATTCACCTGATCGAAGCGGATCGCATAAGCACGCCGCACCAGACCGGAAACAGCGTGTATTTGCACGCCACGGATCCGAACACCCACAACCGGATTTACAACGGCGTGGAAGTGGACGATTCCGGGAAAATCGTCGCCTATCACATTTGTAGCACCTACCCGAACAGCACACTTCGGGCGGAAAAGAAATGGACAAGGGTAAAAGCCTTCGGAGATAAGACAGGATCCCCGAACGTGCTTATGATTTACGAGACGGAACGCGCGGAACAGTACCGCGGCGTCCCGTATCTGGCGCCGGTTATCGAAGCGTTGAAGCAGTTGACGCGGTACAGTGAAGCCGAAATGATGGCGGCCGTTATCAATGGATTTTTTACCGTCTTCATTACGTCAGAGAACGGAACGTCAGACATCGGGTTCGGCGGCGTTGTGGATGACGAAGACAGTGTTTCCAGTGATCCGACAAGCTATGAGCTAGGCCCTGGCATGGTGAACGTCTTAAATCCGGGCGAAAAGGTCGAGATTGCGGACGCGAAACGACCATCAACGAATTTCGACGCCTTCGTGACAGCCCTTGCGAAGTATGTCGGGGCCGCGCTTGAAATTCCGGTTGAACTTCTGACGAAATCCTTTACTTCCAGCTATTCCGCTTCCAGGGCGGCACTTCTGGAAGCCTGGAAGGCGTTTCGAATGAAAAGAACCTGGTTAGCGGCTGATTTATGCCAGCCGATTTATGAAATATTCCTGACGGAAGCAATCGCAACCGGACGCCTGAAAGCGCCCGGTTTTTTCCTGGATCCGATGATTAAAAAAGCCTATTGCGGCGCACAGTGGAACGGGCCTAGCCAGGGAATGATTGATCCGGTGAAAGAAGTCACGGCGGCAGAAAAACGAATCAAAGTCGGACTTTCAACCAGGCAGAAGGAAACCGTCGAACTGACCGGCGGCGACTTCGAAGCAAATATCGCGCAACTTGCAAGGGAAGGCGAAATGATGAAGGAAGCCGGCCTTGTATCGGTTCAGAGCGCGGAAACAATCACAGAAAAGGAGAAAAAGGAAGATGGAGAAGAAGACTAAACCGGCGCGGTTTATCAACGCCGTTCCGGCTACAGCTTCCCAGACGAATAACAAATTCTGGAATTTCGTTGATTCCGGCGGTGACAGTGCGGAATTACAGTTATTCGGGACAATTTCGTCCGAAGAAGACTGGTGGAGTGACGATTGCGTCACATACCGGAATTTTATCAATGAATTAAAGAGTCTGGGCGACAAGAAGAATATTAACGTCCTGATCCAGTCGGGCGGCGGTGATGTATTCGCGGCAAATGCCATTTATACCGCCCTAATTCAGAACAAAGCAACAATCACGGCGACCGTGATCGGCCTTTGCGCCAGCGCGGCGACAATTATCCTTCAGGCCGCCAGCACACGCCGAATCGCAAAGAACGGCGTCCTGATGGCCCACAATCCCAGCGTAACACTTTACGGATCTTATACATCCGCGCAGTTGGCAAAGCTGGCAGAAGTTACGGACAAGGTAAAAGAAAGCATTATGTCCGTATATCGCGACCGCCTGGGAAAGACGGACGATGAAATCAAAGAATTGATGAACAATGAAAGCTGGTACGTCGGCCAGGAAGCGATCGACAATGGTTTTTGCGATGAACTGATCGAAGACAGTTTTCAGAATTCCTACACGGACAAGAATGTCCTGACAGCGAACGGGATCGGATATAATTTCAAGAATTTTGTAAACACATTCGCACCCGATGAAGTTCGGAAGAAGGTTCAGAATCTTTCTAAAACGCCGCAGAAAGAAACCGGAACTTTTTCAAATACACCAACAACACAGAAAGGAAATAGTGAAATGGGAATGACACCAGCAACGGCGGCGCCGGCTATCCAGGACGCCGCACAGTTAAGAACCGCTTATCCCGATTTTGTAAATCAGATCGTGGAAGAAGCAATCAAGGCAGAACGTGACAGACTCAAAGACATTGATTCTATCGCGAACGGTATTCCGAACGACGTTTTGATGAAAGCGAAGTACGAAGAACCACTTTCCGCCGCAGATCTGGCCCTTGCACAGTTACGCGCAAACAACCAGGCCGGGCAGAAAACATTAAACAACCTTACCGACGACCTGGCAAACTCCGGCGCTGGAAGCGTTGGAACCGTTCCGAATGTTGGAAACGACGGCGGAAGCCAGCAGAAGGCCGAACAGAGAGAAGCCAAAGTCGGCGGTTTAGTCAACGCCTTAAAGGGCGACAAGAGAAGGGGGAAATAATATGCAGTTATTCAACAAAAACGAAGGCACATTCACACCGGACGCGCTGATCGTTTCCCCTGATTTCCCGATCCTGACAGGGGGAATCGGCCTGAAACGCGGCCAGGGAGTATTGAAACGTGGAACCGTAATCGTGAAGGGAACTGACAAGAACGGCTATATCGCCGGAACAACGGTTTCTTCCGTGACAATGAAGGCGTTCGGTATTCTTACCGACGACACGGACACCGGATCCGCCGCCGAAGGCGACAATATTCCGGCAGTATGCTATATTACCGGCCATTTCAACCGCGGCGCCGTTGCGGTTAAGGCTGACGCAACTATCGACACTTACGAGGACGAGTTGAAAGGAATCGGGATCCACCTTGCAAACGTCCAGAAATACGAATAAGGGGGGTAAGAAGACAATGCCTGATTATACAACCCGTGAAATGATGGACGCGATCGACCAGACGCCGCCCGTCCGCACATTTTTACAGAAAACCTTTTTCCCTGGCGAGGAAACCCACGTCACCGAAAAGGTAGAATTTGACGTGAGAAAAGGAAAACGCGTCATGGCGCCGCTGGTAAGCCCTAGAGTCGGCGGAAAAGTAATCACACGCCAGGGCTTCCACACTAACAGTTTCACCACACCGAAGATCGCACCGGAAAGACCGTTGACTGTCGATGATGTTTCCAACCGCGCAATCGGTGAGAATGTTTACAGCCAGAGGACACCGGAAGAACGCGAGGACGAACTTCTTTCTAAGGACATGACAGACCTTGAAGAAGCAATCGCAAGAAGAAAAGAGTGGATGTGTCGCCAGATCCTCTATGAAGGAAAAATCGACGTGGTGGACGAGGAAGAAGGCGTTGACGTTCAGGTCGATTTCGGATTTTCGAACATTACCGTTCTGGGATCCGATCAGGACTGGGCGCTTGCGACCGTCAATCCGCTTCCTACCCTTCGCCAGATCCGAAAGAAAATCATTAAGGCAACCGGCAAGGCCCCGGACATTGCGATCTTTTCTTCTGACGTGATCGAGAAGTTCACAACGAACCCGTTCGTCGAAAAAGCTATGAATATGCTGAATATGAAGAACATCGTGATCGAACCGCGTGTCGTGGATCCGGCCCTTACTTTTTACGGCCGTATCGCAGAACTTGACCTTGATATTTATACCTACGACGAGTGGTTTTTGAATGACGAGGGCGAGGATGAAGCAATGATCCCGGACGGAACCGTCCTGATGGGCCATTCCGACGGCGAAGGCCAGATCGAGTATGGAGCAGTTACCCAGATGGAAGACAAAAAGTTCCAGACTTACGAAGGGCGCCTTGTTCCGAAGCAGTACGCCGACGAGAAAAACGAGGTCAAAATGCTTCGCCTGACTTCCAGACCGCTTCCGCGTCCGTTCGATGTGGAGTCCTGGGCGGTTATCTATGTAAACAGATCTTAATGAAGGGAGTGTCAACAGATGGCATACAGAACAAAAGTTGAAGTCCAGACAAATGGCAAGGTTTATGCGCCTGGATCCATTCTTCCGACCAATATGTCAAAAATCGACATGGATTTTCTGAAAAAAAGAAAATTCATCGAGTTAGTGGAGATCGACGAGCGCGTGGCCGCCGCCGATGAAATCGAGGAAGACGACGAGGACAGGGCCGACGGCGATATGTTCGACGAACTGGCCCCTGGCGGCTATAAAAGCGCCGATGAAGTAAGGAAGATTCGCACAAAGAAGGAACTTTACACTTACGCGCTTTCAATCGGCCTTGACCTGGGGAACGATTACGAGGAAAGAAAAGTGGGCGATCTGGCCGATGAAGTAATCAATTTCCAGGAAGAAAAAGAAGCCGACGCCGACGCGGAGTAAGGGCCGAAGCCATGAAGTCGTTTAAAGAACAGCTTGAAAAAGACCTTGACAGTGTTTTCTTCAACATGGATGAATTCGCAGAAACCCACATGATCGACGGGAAAGAAGTTCCTATTGTCCTGGATAATGATCGCATTATCGAGTTGAGCATGGGAAAAACCGTTGAGACACGCGGAATCTTCACGGACGACATTCTGTTTTTCGTGCAGAAAAAAGACCTGGATTATGAGCCGGTCGCCGGCCAGCACATGGAATTTGACGGCGAAATGTACCCGATTTCTGATGTAAAAGAGGATTTCGGCGGCTATACCATTATTTTAACGGGGAACCAGGATTGATCGTTCAGAAAATCGAAGTCACAGGAATTGAAGACGTCGAAAAGCGTCTGGGAAATCTGAAATCGAAGGCGCCGCTGGTCGTTGCCAGGGCGATCAACCGCGCGACCACCAACGTCAAAAAGAACATGGCGAAAGAAACTTCGGGGAAGTATTTCGTTTCCAGTGGCGACGTGAAGAAAACAATCACAGTCAGCAAAGCGACAAAATCCAGCCTGAAAGCCGCGGTTATTTCGAACGGAACCGGGATCGCCCTTTCAAAATTCAAGGTAAGTCCCGGAACACCCGTCCGGTACCGCGGAAAAAACAGATCCCCAAAGGTCTACAAGGCCGGAGTTGAGAAAGCCGGCGGCGTGAAGCCATTAGACGGCGATCCGAAGTCGTTTATCGCGATTATGAAATCCGGCCACAAGGGCGTTTTCACACGTACCAGCGGCCGAAGCCTTCCGATCAAGCAGTTATACGGCCCGTCTGTTCCGCAGATGATAAAAAATGAAAAAATTATGAAGGCTATTAACGACGACGCGAACGAAACGCTTCAAAAGCGAATTGACGCGGAAATCGCGAACCTGTTACGGAAGGGGTAAGAAATGCAGACAGACATTTTTTTGCAGAAAGCCCTTGTCGATGAAGTGAAGGACATTCTGAAAGGCTACACCACATTAAACAACGGGGAACCCGTGAAATTCAATGTATATCCGCAGAATTTACCGGCAAAGAAAGGAAGAAATGACGAAGATCATTTTCCTTATGTGCTAGTGTGCCTTGATGAAGAAGTGATTCAGGATGAAAACGACGACAATATCTGTTCGATTTATTTCCTGGTCGGCCTGAACGACAAAAACGAGAACCGGCAAGGCCATTTTGACGTTGCGAACGTTTTGAATTTGATTTCAGAACGATTTTTGGAGAAACGGTTGATTGCAGATCGTTTCAGAATTCAATTTCCGGTTTCGAAAAAGTTCCAGGAAGACGACACCTGGCCGAAGTTCTTCGGCGGCATGACGACTTTGTGGACGGTAAACAAACCGATGATAGAGGAGACAGAATATGACTAATAAAAAAGTTATGTACATGGGGCCTACTTTGCGCGGAGTGGCAAGAAACGGATCCGTTTTCGAAAACGGACTTCCGGCGAACCTGTCCAAACTGGCAGAGAAAAAGCCTATTATTAAAAACCTGATTGTTCCGCTGGCTGAAACAGTGGAAACAAAGAAAGCAATCGACACGGAAGGAACGGCCGAAGCTGTAGCGTATGACAAGATCGCCGCCATTTCCAGAAGTGAGATTGAAAATATCCTGAAAGGAGAGTAAAAGCAATGTCTAATTACAAACATGGTATTAGAACCAGCCGTCAGGCGACCGCGATTTCGATTCCGGTCACTTCTGACGGCTGTATTCAGTGTGTAATCGGAACCGCGCCGGTAAACCTGGCCGTCGATCCTTACGACACAGTAAATAAGCCGTTCGCGTGCTTAAAAAAAGAAGACGCAGTAACCGCCCTTGGCTATTGTAGCGACTTCGAGAACTACACACTTTGTCAGAGTATTTACGCGACATTCAACATTTTTGCAGTTGCACCGCTGATCCTGATTAACGTCCTGGATCCGAAGAAACACGTTAAGGCGTCCGTTTCAAAAACCTACACGGTTGAAGGGGGGAAGATTGTAATTGATGAAGAAGGAATCCTTCTGGATCAGTTAAATATCGCAAATGAAGGCGGAATAACGACCTACAAGGCCGATGAAGATTATGTCGCTTCTTTCACTTCTGACGGAACCGTGACGGTTTCCATTGTGAAGACCGGCGCGGCAAAATCAGAAAAGAGCCTGAAAGCGTCCTTTGTTCAGTTAGATCCTTCCGCGGTGACTTATGAAGACGTGATCGGCTCCATTGACGCGGTCACGAAGAAGAAAACCGGCCTGGAACTGGTAAACATGGTTTATCCGAAATACGGATATGTACCTTCTTTACTTCTGGCCCCTGGCTGGTCGCACGTTCCGGCCGTTGCATTGGCCCTGGACGCGAAAGCGTCTTCTATTTCCAGCCTTTTCACCGGAAAAGTGGTGATGGACGTCGATTCCGCAGAGGGAAAGGCGGATTCCATTGACAAGGTGAAGGAATTCAAGGACAACAACGCCATTTCCAGCCGCGGCGAAATTGTTATGTGGCCGATGGTAAAGGTTGGCGACTATAAACTGTACTATTCAGCCATGATGGCGGCAAATTTACAGTATTTAGCCGCAAATAATAACGGTATTCCGTCCCGTTCCCCATCCAACAAGGACGCGAAGATCACCGGTTTATGCCTGGCGGACGGTTCCGAAGTCCTTCCTGATCTGGACGAAGCAAACGATTATTGTAACGCTTGCGGAGTCGTTACCGCTATCAATATGAACGGCTGGAAGAACTGGGGCAATAATACCGCGGTTTATCCGTCTTCCACGGATCCGATTGACCGATGGATTAACATTGTAACAATTTTCGACTACATTGAAAACAATTTCAAACTTACATTCTTCCAGGATGTGGACGACCTGACGAATTACCGTCTGATCGACGAGGTTGTTTCCGGCTTTAATATGCAGTTGAACGGTTTACAAGGTTCCGACGACATCGCCGGCGGCGAAATCACTTTTGACCACGACGAAAACCCGATTGCAAATATCCTGAATGGCTCTATCAAATTTCACACGAAGATCGGCGGATATACACCGGCCGAAGACATTCACAATGTCTTTGAATTTGATCCTACCATTACACAGAACGCACTTGAAGGGGGTGGCGAATAATGGGCTATAAGATTCCGACAGTCTTAAACAATTTCAACAGTTACGGAGCCGGCCACAAGTACGTCGGAGTTTCCAACGAAGTAACGCTTCCGAACTTCGAATCTATGACGGAAACCATCGACGGGGCCGGAATCGCCGGCGAAATCGAAGAAGCGATCGAAGGCGCTTTCGGTTCCTTGGAAACTGAAACAACTTTCGGCAATATCAGCCGCGAATATTTCGATTTCATCACCCAGACCGGCCAGATTACTTACCGCGGATCTATGCAGGTATTAAATACCGCAACCCAGACAAACGACTTTGAAAGCCTTGTCGTAACGACAAAGGGAAAAGTCAAGGCGTTTGACCTGGGATCCTTAAAAAAAGGCGGCAAGGGCGAACCGAAAGTCACCCGTGAAGTTACTTACTGCAAGATCGCGATCGCTGGAACTACCGTCCTGGAACTTGATAAATACAATATGATCTGGAAGCTGAACGGCGTTGACCGTTTGCAGAAAGTAAGAAGCCAGATCTAGGAAAGAGAGGAAATAAGCAATGACAGAGAACAAAGAGCAGAAAAGAGAAGACATGATCGGCGGCGATGAAATCGCAGTCGTTCCGGCAAACGAGGAAATCGCCGACACCCTTCTTCCGAAGAAGGAAGAAGAAGACGAGCTGATCGTCAAATTCAGAAAGCCCTACAAATTCGAGGACGACACGTTCACAGAATTAGATCTTCACGGGCTGGAAGATCTGACCGGACGTACATTGACGGCCATCGAAAAGGCTTTCAACAAGACCGGTGTATCTAGCTTCGTACCTGAAAGCACAACCACATACGCGAAGATCGTCGCTACCAAAGTGACCGGGCTTCCGGCGGAGTTTTTCGAAGATCTTCCGGCCGCAGAGATCCAGAAGATTAAAAACGCCGTTGTGGGTTTTTTATACAAAGACGAGTAAGGCACGATTCCGGGGCCGACATTCAAAAAACGGCCGTCCATCTTGCGATGGCAACAAACACCGGAATAGATTTTTTCACAGATCTTCCGCTTGACGAGTATATCGACATAGCAAAGGAAGTGAGCGAAATTGGCAAAGAAAACAAGCTACGAACTGGCGCTTGAAATCGGTGGGAAAATCCAAAGTTCACTCACGAAATCGGTTAGTGGAGTTAATAACAAATTAGATTCAATCGGAAAAGCCGCAAAAACGGCCGCGAAGATAGCAACAGCCGCCTTCGCGGCCGTAAAAATTGGCGATTTTGTCAAAGACGCGGTGGACACATATTCGGAATTTAACCAGGCAATGGCCGAAACGGCCGGTATTGCCGGAGCGACCGAAGATGAATATAAACAGCTTCAAGCGGCGGCCCAGGAGATGGGAAAACGCACGACTAAGACAGCCACGGAAGCCGCCCAGGCATTAGGTTATATGAGTTTGGCCGGCTGGAACGTGAATGATTCTATTTCGGCGCTGGAACCGGTTCTTCGCTTGTCGGAAGCTACTTCGATGGATCTGGCCACCTGTTCAGACTTGGTAACTGACTCAATGAGTGCGTTGGGCCTGGGCGTTGACGATCTGACAAATTACTTGAACGTCGCTGTCCAGGCGAATAACAAATCGAACACAACCGCGCAAGCCTTAATGGAAGCGATGATCGGTTGTGGTGGCGCCGCAAAATCGGCCGGTATGGACTACAAGCAGACCGCCGCGGCCCTGGGTATCCTTGCGAACAATGGTATCAAGGGAGCGGAAGCCGGAACGGCTTTGAACTCTATGCTGGTTCGAATGACAACGAAAGACGTCGCGCAGAAAGCATTTAAGGAACTGGGCGTTTCTATTTACGATAGTTCCGGCGCAATGCGGAATATGCAAGATATTCTTGTGGAATTAAACGGCGCGATGTCTGGATTGTCCCAGGAACAGAAAAACAACTACATGGCGGCAATCGCCGGCACGAACTATTATACCCAGTTCGGCTATTTGTTGGAAGGCGTCGCAGAAGGCGCAGACGGGGCCGCGTCCACCTGGACACAGCTAACGGAAGCCTTCGATAATTCCGACGGCGCCCTGGACGCAATGGCCGACACCATGACGGACACGTTACCGGGCGCAATGGCGATTTTTGGTTCGGCGGTCGATGACGCTAAAATTCGATTGTGCGAGGTATTTGCGCCACTTGCAAAGGACGCAATCAAAGGGGTTGCTGATGTGATCCCGTCGATTACTGACCGCGCGGTCGGCGTTGCACAGTCATTTTATAACACAGTCGTTCCGGCGGCGGAGAATTTCGCGAAGAAAGCAATCGCGGCCTTTAACCAGGCGAAGCCAGCTTTTGACGAAATTCGCACGAAAGCCACGGACGCATTTATTTTTTTACGTGATACGGGAATCACGGCCTTCGAGAATATCAAGGCGAAAATTGAAGAAAACAAGCCAGCGATCGACAAAGTGATCGCGGTCGCCCTGGATCTGAAAGACAAATTGTTCCAGGCATGGGAGATAGTGAAACCGGCCATTTCCCAAATTGCAACGGTCGCAATCCCGGCCGTTATCGGGGCCATGATGAAAGTTATCGGGGCCGCGGCGACAGTTTATCAGAAATTAGATGAATGGGGACTTCTTATCCCGATTATTACCGGAATCGCCGGAGCAGTTGCGGCGGTGAAGATGGTTGAATTCGCAAAGGACACTATGAACACAGTAAAAGCCGTCAAGGCCCTTGTGGTAGTGTTTGGCGCGGAAAAGAAAGCTATGATCGTGAACCTTGCGTTGAAAGCAAAGGACAGGCTGGAAACGGCCTATCTCTACGCATTGTACGCAAAGGACGCAGTTGTTAAGGGAATCAGCACAGCGGCCACATGGGCGCAGACGGCGGCCTTGACAGCCTGGAACGCGATTTGTGCGGTCGGAACGGCCGTTACTTCGGCGCTGGGCGTGGCTTTCGCATTTCTAACAAGTCCGATTGGACTTGTATGTGTGGCAATCGCGGCGGTTATTGCGATCGGCGTGTTGCTATATAAAAACTGGGACACCGTGAAAGAAAAGGCGTCACAGTTGGGCGACTGGATCGTCGGCGTATTTAATAACCTGAAAGAAAAGGCTTCGGCCGCAATTCAGGAATTCGCGGACAAATTCCCGGTTGCTTTTGCGTTCCTTTCGTCTGTATTCGAAAGCTGGAAACAGACGATCACAAATATCTTTTCGGGCGTGAAACAGGTCTTCCAGGGTGTCGTTCAGTTTATTAGCGGCGTCTTCACGGGTGACTGGTCGAAAGCCCTTGATGGACTGAAAAATATCTTTTCGGGTGCATTTCGCGCCCTGTCTTCGCTGACACTTGCGCCCCTGAACGCGCTGAAAGGCGTTGTCGTGGGTGCTTTTAATGCGATTGACACAGCGACAGGCGGAAAGCTATCTGTAATCAAAAATAAGGTTTCAGACGCGTTTTCGTCCATCAAAAAAACAGCCGGATCCATCATGCAAGCGGCGAAAGATACGATTTCTGAAAAGTTATCGAATATCAAGTCCGCGTATGAGGAACACGGCGGCGGAATTAAGGGAATCGCCGCGGCGGCAATCGAGGGCGTAAAAGGCTACTATACGGCCGGATATACCTTCATAGATAAATTAACAGGCGGAAAATTGACCGCGATCAAGGAGAAATTCTCCAAAATCTGGTCGCAGATTTCCGAAAAGGTAAGTGAAGCCTGGACAACGATAAAAAACATCGTGAAAGTCGGGGTTATGCTGATCGGCGAAATCATTTCGGCCGCTTTTCAGATTATCACGCTTCCGTTCCAGTTTATCTGGCAGAACTGCAAGGACACGATCCTTTCAGCCTGGGAGTTTATCAAAACAACCGTTTCGGACGGAATTCAGAAGGTCAAAGACACGATTTCGTCTTTCCTTTCTCCGATCGTAAACGCGGTTTCGGGCGCCTGGTCGTCCGTAAAATCAGCCACGGGTTCGGCCTGGTCGGCGGTGAAATCAGCCACAAGTTCAGCCTGGACGGCGGCAACCGGTTATATTTCCGAAAAAATTAACGGCGCGAAACAGGTTGTTTCGTCCGTGACTTCGACGATCAAATCAACCGCTTCGGCGGCCTGGTCGTCCGTAAAATCAGCCACAAGTTCGGCCTGGACGGCGGTATCGTCGGCAACAAACACGGCCTGGACGGCGGCAAGCGGCTATATTTCGAACAAGATCAACACCGCGAAAGCGACCGTTTCTTCGGTCGCTTCATCCATTCGATCAACCGCTTCGGCGGCCTGGTCGGCGGTATCATCCGCGACAAATTCAGCCTGGACAACGACGACGGGTTATATCTCAAACAAGATTAACGCCGCGAAAGCGACCGTTTCTTCGGTTACTTCGTCCATCCGGTCAACCGCTTCGGCGGCCTGGTCGGCGGTGTCGTCTGCTACAAGTTCGGCGTTTGAAAATGTCCGGGCAACTATGAGCAACAAAATAAACACAGCGAAGGCGAATGTGTCGTCGGCATTATCGGGAATCCGTTCGGCCTTTTCTTCCGGCTTATCAGCCGCGAAGAACACGGTCACAAGCATTTTTGGGAATATCGTGTCGGCGATCAGTGGAAAGATGGAATCAGCGAAAAACGCCGTATCAAACGCGATCGGCGCATTAAAAAGCAAATTCAACTTTTCCTGGAGCCTTCCAAAGCTGAAACTTCCGCACGTTTCTATTTCGGGCGGTTTTTCAATCAATCCGCCTTCTGTTCCCCATTTCGGGATCAGTTGGTATAAAAACGGTGGTATTTTAAACAAACCGACCATCTTCGGGGCAAGTGGAAACAACCTTTTGGGCGGCGGAGAAGCCGGCAAAGAAGCGGTTCTTCCGCTGGCTGAATTATGGTCGAATATGAAATCCATCGTCGCCGGAGTCGTCCAGGGCAACCAGAATGACGGCGCGGCTTCTGTTTTCGACAGAATGAAACAGCTTGTCGGAATTCAGAGCAACGGCCAGCCGGCGGAATCAGTCACGAAACAGCTTTACAACAACGTGACAACTAGCAACACAACCAACAGAACGAAGGAAGATAATTCTTCAACGGATAGTTCGAAATTTGTCTATTCGCCTTCGGTTGTGATCCAGGGCAACGCAAGCAAGGAAGATGTGAACGAAGCCCTTGAAATGTCACAGCAGAAGTTTAATGAAATGATGGACAGATGGAAGAAGGGGAAGGAAAGGACTTCATTCGCATAAAGAAGGGGCCATGATATGGACGAAAAAAGATACTACACAACCGTTTCTGGCGATATGTGGGACTCTATCGCCTACGCTTTTTATGGCGACGTGAAATACATCGGCTTACTGATGGACAGCAATCCCCACCTTCTGGACATTTCCGTGTTTTCCGATGGCACTCCGGTTTATATCCCGGAGTTGCCGGAAGAAAGCGACGAAGACCTTCCAGAATGGAGAGTGTAAGCCATGCAAGCGCGACAGTCTTACGTTTCCGTGAAATACAACGGAAAGGACATCACAAAGAAAATAACCGATTATACAGAAGGCTTCGAGTATGTGGACAACGCGAGTGGTACGGCCGACACTGTTTCCTTGAAATTAAACAACCGAAGCGGCGTCTGGTGGGGCGGCTGGATCCCTATTCAGGGCGACTATGTGGAAGCTACCATCAAGACAACGAACTGGAACAAAGAAGGCGACAATCGAAGCCTGAATTGTGGTTATTTTCTGATTGACGACCTGGGATATTCCGGGCCGCCGCAAATTGCCACGATCGGGGGCATAGCGACACCGATCAACACGGATTTCAACGTCACGAAGAAATCGAAGACCTGGAAGAAAACATCGGTCAAAGGAATTCTTTCGAGCATTGCCGCAACGGCAAAGATCGGCTTGTATTTCTCAGGCCAGGACTATTCGATCGACGAAATGGAGCAATCCGACCAGACGGACGTTGAATTCGCTTTCAGCCTTTGCGCGTCTTATAACCTGGCTATGAAATTATATAACCGGAAAATGGTTGTATTCGATCAGACAGACTATGAAAAGAAGGCGGCCAGTCTTTCACTTGATCGGTCAAAATGTTCTTCCTGGTCGGCCACTAAGAGCATGACGCGACTATATGACGGCGTTCAGATCTGCTATACAGATTCTAAGAAAAACAAGACGCTGAAATATAAATTTATGATGAGGAACGGATCAAGGATCCTGAAACTGAATGAAACCGCGGAAAGCCTTCAAGACGCGGAAATCAAGGCGAAGGCGAAACTGTTAGAGCATAACAGGAAATGCCAGTCTATTAACGTGAAAACAAGGGGCGATGTGAAGTATATCGCTTGTAAAAATATAAAAATGTCCGGCTTCGGCAAGCTGGACGGGAAATATTACATTGACACCGTGACACACACAAAGGACGCCAGCGGCGGTTATACCGTAAGCCTTGATATGCACCTATGCGTGATTGTAAACGGCGTCACAGTTGCGACCGTGGAGTCCGGGAACACCACAAAGAAAGCCGCCAGCAGTTCCACGAAGGCGAAGACCTATACCATTGTAAGCGGCGATACCTTGTGGAGAATTTCAACAAAATTCCTGGGATCCGGTGCTAAGTATATGCAGATTTATAACACAAATAAATCGACCATCGAATCGGCCGCAAAATCACACGGAAAATCATCGTCAAGCAACGGTCACTGGATCTGGCCGGGAACAGTCCTGACGATTCCAGGATAAAAAGGGGGACACATGAGCGATATTATAAGAGTTGGCTATATTTCGGCGATTAACTACACGGACGGGACGGCCCAGGTCGTCTATAAAGACCGTGACAATGCCGTTTCGCCTTATATGCCGTTTTTCTCAAATGAATTTGATCCGCCACCGGTTGAAACCCTTGTATATGTGGTACACCTGGAAAACGGCGGAACGCGCGGCGTGATTCTTCCGCCGCCGTATGCAGAAGGAAACCGGCCGCCGGAAGGCGTCGCCGGGATCTGGCGAAAAGATTTCGGGGACGGAAGTTATATCCGGTACGACAAGAAGGCGAAACGCCTTGATGTGGTATCGGATAGCGTGAACGTCGAAGGATTGAATGTTTCCGGGAATCTGGCGGTCGGCGGCAATGCAACCGTAACTGGAAGGATCAGCGCCGGGAGCATTTCGGCAAAATCAATCAGCACGACCGGAAACGTCCATGTGGGCGGCAACCTGACCGTTTCCGGCAGTTATCCGACATAGGAAGGACGGTGGTGTAAATGATCGGATATTTCGGGGACATTATCTTCGAAACCAGCGACAAGAAAATCTGCAATTTCAATGATTTCAAACAGGCCGCTTCCGCGAACTATTCCGAACACAGCCGTTACCGGAAGAAATCGGAACGGGAATTCATCGGCCCGGACAACGAAGGCGTGTCGTTCACAATGAAGATCCGCGCCGGTCACGGTGTACGGCCCCGTATTATGAAGGACAAACTGATAAAGTATTGTGAAAGTGGAAAAGTTTGTCCGCTAGTAATTGGCGGCCACAAGATCGGCGGCGGAAAGTGGACGGTTGATTCCATCGACGCAAACTTTAAGGAAGTGTGGAACCGCGGCGAACTTGTTTCTGTCGAAATCGCCGTAACGGCCACGGAATACTATTAGGGGGGGGCGCGAACGATGATTGAAATTGACGGCGTACAAATTGTAATGAATAGCGAAGTGGAACTTTCCCTTCGTCAAGAAATCATGGAAAAGGTGTCTTTTATTTTATCCGTTTTGAAAGGCACTATTCCGATGAACCGGGAAGTCGGGATTGATCCTGATGTTATATCGGCGCCGGCCTACCAGGCCCAGAACCTTTATACCATTTCAGCGATCGAAGTTGTCGAAGAATTCGAAGACCGCGTCTCGGTCGATGAAGTCCGGTTCGAAGCAAATGGAAACGGAAATTTAATTCCGAAGGTGGTGCTTGTATATAATGGCTGATGAAATCCAGAAACTATATGATCTTCCCGACGTATCGTTCATAGACGACATTACATTCGATCAGATCTTGAATGAAAATATTACAAACTGGCAAAATGAATATGAACAGGAAACCGGGAAGAAAAAGATCCTTCGCCCAGGCGATAAAGAATACATTCAGTTAAAGATTGAAGCCGGCCAGTGGTTCCAGATGTATAAACAGCTTGACTTTGCGGCAAAACAGAACCTTTTGAAGTATTCAACCGGCGATTTTCTGAAACATTTAGGATCCATGAAAAAGACCTTTATCAACGAACCGAAGGCGGCAGTCACAACGGTTCGTTTTATTTTGTCCGAAATCCGCCGTGAAGTGGTTTATATCCCGGCCGGAACCAGAGTCACCGCCGGGGACGGAATTTATTTCGCAACCGACGACTTCGCAGAGGTCACGGCCGGCGCGGATCATATCGACGTCGATTGTACGTGTGAAACGGTCGGAACGGTCGGAAATGATTATATTGTCGGCCAGATTGAAACTCTGGTCGATCCGGTTCCTTATGTGGCCGAAGTTACAAATATAACAAAGTCGGAAGGCGGAGCCGGAGAAGAAACAGAAGAAAACTTCCGTGAACGAATTTTCCTGGCGCCGTCGTCCTATTCCACAGCCGGCCCGTCTGACGCTTACGAATACTGGGTGAAACAGTACAATTCGGCGGCGATCGAGGATGTGAAGATCTACGAGCCGGAAGACGCGGTTGTTGACA
Organism: Clostridium sp. TF11-13AC; assembly: GCF_003481065.1. Classification (NCBI taxonomy): domain Bacteria; kingdom Bacillati; phylum Bacillota; class Clostridia; order Eubacteriales; family Clostridiaceae; genus Clostridium; species Clostridium sp. TF11-13AC. Next base: position 709,983 of record NZ_QUKJ01000001.1, on the reverse strand, counting down.
TCCGAATTCTTCTGAATGGCGGAGAATTGCCAACACAGACATTTTGCAATGGCTGTCTGGCATATTTGAAAAACAACCCGATTATTCCACTTACAGATAAAGACCAGATCGCGCCGCCTGACGTTGTGAAATACGATATTAAGGCGACTTATTATATTGGCCGAAGTGACATTAACAATCTGGCGGCCATTAAGAGCGCTATCGAAGCCGCAAAAGATACATATATCGAGTGGCAAAAAACAAAGATCGGCCGGGACATTAACCCGGACACCCTGACAGAATTTGTCAGAGCCGCCGGCGGAAAGCGCGTCGTTATCGAATCCCCGGCGTTCCAGGTCGTCCCGGAAACATCCGTCGCCCAGGAAAGAACGATCGAATTCGTTTACGGGGGCGTTGAAAATGATTAGTCTTCACGATTACCGGACAGAAGACGCGCTTCCGGCAGAAATGAAGACACCTGAACGCCTGGCTTCGTGCCGGGTGTTTGATATTCAGAAAAAGAAATTCATGGAACGGTTGCGCCGGGTGTATATCTGGGCGGATCTGGATAAGGTCGAAGACGACAAGCTGGACTTCCTGGCAGTTGAAAGCCGTGTTCTGTTTTATAACACGTCGCTTTCGCCGGAAATCAAAAGAAGTCTGATCCGAAATTCGATTTACTGGTACATGAAGCTAGGAACCAGCCAGGCCATGACAGAAATGATCGACACCGTGTTTGGCGACAATAACACGTCGGTCGAAGAATGGTACACATACGCCGGAGCGCCTTTCCATTTCCGAATTGCAGTCGGAACGGAAGTGACGCAGACTTCCATAAAAGAATTTCTGAATTATTTGAATAAAGTTAAAAATGCGCGTTCCCGTTTCGATTACATGGCTTTTCAGAACGGGATCACGCTTAAATTTTTCGATAAATCAGAGTACCAGACGTTTTTCTATACCTTTTGTGGTGATTTCGAGTGTGGCACATATCCGGCGGCCGCGGTTGGATTTATCCCGACCGAAGTTCAGCTTTCACTTGAAGCAGAGGGAGAAGAAGCGTTCGCAGAGTACACGCCAGCCGGAACCACGCCGGACATTTCAACCGGCTTGCATTTATCCGAAGTTACAGTCGATCTTGAAAGCGCCACCGACGGACAGACAATCGTTTATCCGACGGACAGCGACCAGGAAACCGGTTCTTATCCAGATCCGGCGACTGGTCTTGCGCTGGCGGAAAGCGGCGTTTCCGTCGCGCCTGAAAGTGAAGGACTTAACTTATATTATGACAGCACCGCGGAGAAATACGCCGCGGACGAAGAATGAAAGGAGATCGAAACAGCATGACAGAAGGAAATTATATTCCTTTAACGGACGAAGCAATCGACGACGTGAAGGAATATTTGAAAAAGGTTGTCGCTTACGCGGAATACCGTTCCGGGAATACCTGGACAAAAATTCCGATCGACCATGTGGAAACTTTATCCGATGGCCGGATCGCGATCTATGTTATGTTCGATCATAACGCCCCGGATTCTATTACAGGAATTCGCTTCTATCATCGCGGCGGCTTCTTATGGGCCGGCGGTAACGAAAGCCTGAACAAAGAGGAATTCGACGAAGGCGTCATGTATCGTTATACGATCAAAATTGTACAGTCTTCGGGGAATGAGTAGAAAGGAGCGATAAAAGATGTATATTCCGGTTTTTTGGAAAGACCGAATTGTCCAGTACCCTAGACGGGTTTCCGTCGTGGATCTGGGAAACGGTGTGAAAGAATGGACGCCGGCCCCTGGTGAGATCCACCAGAAAGGCACACAGCAGAGCGCGACCAACTTCGGAAACGAAGACATGGGGATCCTGGAAGGAAACCTGATCGCGGCCACGAACGCCATTCACCTTCGACTTATCCAGGAATCAGTTGACGATCTTCGCGGCCAGATATTAACGGCGACACTCACAAATTCGCTGAAATATCCGGCGACCAATTCCGCGAAGACGATCACCCTTCCGAAGATTGTCAATAAGACCGATTACAAGGTCGATATTGAGGTCACGGAAGCGGACGGCCCGGTCGAGTATGCAGAAGTATTCGACAAGGCCCTGAACGCCTTTAAGGTGCGTTACTATGGTAGCGCCAAAAATGTAACATTAAAACTTCATGTGATCGGGGGACTGTACTAATGCCAGCAAATGTAATTATTAAATCAGACGAAAGACGCGCCCAGGAATCCGCGATGTTACGCGCCTTCGGTGGCGGCCACGAAGGCAATTCAGCCGCCCAGAATCGCGAATACGCGGAAGAAATCAACGCGCGAATGAATGATGTAAAAAGAGAGGTGGGAATGAGACGATGAAAATTATCGAAGCAAACGAAGGCCAGAAGATTTCCTATTCCACAACGAAAACCTGGCTGAACGTCGGCGATCAGATCATGCTGAATCTGAAAAAATACGAAGCCGACAACGACGTCCATATTGATATTACTTCGGATATGGCCGGCAACCTGGAAACCGGTGTCGGTCTTCTTTATGTGGCACAGGTGGACATTCCGGCCAGAGCCTACACAGAAGAAGAAATCCCGAACCCGGACTATTCCGAAGAAACAGAAAACAGCCAGAAAACAATTATCAAGCGCGATCCGGTTCCGTTCTCTATGGACAACGTGACCTTGACACTGTTCGCGCTGAAAGAAGGTGTAATCTATGAATAATTACCAGTTTGACAGCCTGAAATTCGCCACGGAAGGATTGACTGGCGGCGGTTGCACTATTATTTCGGACGTCAAGGGCCTTCCGTCCTTTATGATCCCGTTTAATAAGCGCACAAACGCCCAGTTATTCGACGGTGGAAGCGAAAAGACACATTCGGCCTTTGTGGTTGACGATGTGGAATACAAGCGCTTCTTTTTCAGCAAATTTATTAACTGTATTGTGGACGGTCTGGCCTATTCCTGGCCGCTGGTGGATCCGAAAGCGTCCATCAATTACGACGCGTCACACGCGGCTTGTAATGCGAAGGGAACGGGCTGGCATTTAGCGTCAATCCCGGAACGTGCGGTCATTAACCATTTGATCTATAAATCCGGTTTTATTCCGCGCGGCAACACCCAGTACGGAAAACACCACACATACACCTATGAGGTGGGCGAGACAACCGCAACCGAAAGCGACGGATCGGGCGGAACAAGAACAACCAGAACCGCGACCGGATCCGGCCCGGCGACCTGGTTCCATGACGGAACGCGAAACGGTATCGCCGACTACGTGGGTGACGTCTGGAAATGGATGTCCGGCCTTAGAATTTACAAAGGCGAAATCCAGATCTTCGTCGGCAACCTGGCCGCAAAACAGGTTTCACACCTTGCCGCGTCCACATATTGGAAGGCCATTCTTCCGAATGGTAGCCTGGTAGAGCCTGGAACACCTGGCACCTTGAAATATACAAAAGATTTCAAGATCGCAACCGATACCGGCGCGGCCGGCAGTACCTACACGGCAAACTTCGGAAATCTTGTGGCCGGAACCGGCGTGACAACGATCCCGGAGATCTTGAAGGAATTATTCCTTGCACCGGTAAGCGGCGTCACACATACCGGCGCTTTTTGGATCAACAACGAAGACGAACGCTTGCCGATTGTCTCTGGCGGTTACAACGGCACTTCGAGCGCTGGCCCTTCCGCGTTGTACTTGTACGGCCCGCGTTCGCACGTCGGGACGACCATCGGCTTCTTCTCCGCTTTTATGGAGTTGGAATCTGCAATCTGATAGCCGTGTTCTGTTTGGGGCTACGATAGTAGCCCCTATATTTTTGAGACACAAGAAAGGATTGCAACAATGGGAAATATGCGAAGATACGGGGCGCCCGGAAATCCCGAAACCGACGAAGGACGGGAACAACGAAGCGGCCTGATAATTCTTCAAAGGTCAAAAGACCTTATGAAATATCTGTACACTTCTTTTGTGAAATATCCCAGAAGTGAAAAGCTGAGGTTTGTGGCGGACTATAAAAAGTGTCTGTTTCAATTCCTGATTCTTATAATCACGGCACAAAAGAAGTATTTCAAGAAAACGACACTTCAAGACGCGGACGTTCAGCTTGAATTATTGCGAATGTTCAATGATTTGTCGTATGACATGAAATTTGTAGACGAAAAGCGTTACATACTGGTTTCAGAAAAGTTATGTGAAATCGGGCGGCTACTCGGCGGCTGGATCCGATCACAAAAGGAAACCAGCACAACCGCCGGAAAATAATTTCCGGCAGAGGGAACAGGTCAAAAACGCTTGCCGATTGTCTCTGGCAGTTACAACAACACTTCGAACGCTGGCCCTTCCGCGTTGAACTTGAACAACCCACGTTCGAACGTCAGGACGAACATCGGCTTCTTCTCCGCTTATCCTTTTAGCCAGACGGGAAAGTTTACGGACTTTTCACAGTGCAAGAAAGGGAAAAGGGATCTGTTTCAGTTCCGGCCATAGCGCCGGAGAAATTAAATTTGCTGATAATGCGGTTAGTACCTGGCGAAAGCCAGTGAAGGGCGTAACGATCAGCGCCGCGCCCACGCCGAAAGCAAGGGCGCACAATTCCAACGAAAGGAATTAACCACAATGAAGACTTTCGACATTACGCACGAAGAAATCATCGACCCGTCGAACCTACTTGAAGCGGATCGCAACGCTTCCCAGGGCAAGCACAACCGCGACGAAAACTTGAAATTCTCCGCGCATAGGGAAGAAGAAATCATTGATCTCACGAATCGACTAACATACTACCCGAAAGACGGGATCCCAGGGAATCCACTTGAATCGTCCTATCGTGTCGGTAAGTACCGCATGAAACAGATTTATGAGCCGAAACCCCGAATTATCATGGCTTTACAGTACCGGGATCGTGTCGTTCAATGGGCGTATTACCAGAAACTAAACCCTTTATTCGACCGGCAGTATATAACGCATAGTTACGGTTGCCGGAAGGGTAAGGGAACCGTCAAGGCAAGAAAACAGTTACAGATCTGGCTTCGGAAGGTCAACCGGAGTCCGAAACACTGGTACGTCTTAAAACTTGACATTGCAAAATACTTTTACCGCGTCGATCACGAAATCCTTATGAAGATCTTGAAAAAGCACATCAAGGACGAACTGATTCTTCGCGACCTGGATAAACTGATAAATTGCGAACATACCGCCTTCGGCCTTCCTTCCGGCGTCCAGCCGGAGTTGTGCAAACAAGAAGACTGGTTATACAATCGCGGTATGCCGATCGGAAACCTGACAAGTCAAATGTTCGCGAACATTTACTTGAACGAATTGGATCAGTTTTGTAAACACGTTCTTCATATCGAAAAATATATTCGGTTTGTAGACGACGTGATCGCACTTTTTGACAGTAAGGAAAAGGCGTTCGCGGCAAGGGATGAAATCGAAAGATTTCTGAATGAGGAATTGCACCTTGAATTAAATAACAAGACATCAATCCGACCGGCTTATCTTCCGGTAACATTTGTCGGCGCCCTTATTACGCCGCTGACAATCCGTGTTCGAAAATCGACACGACAAAGAATGTATCGCCGGATCCGGTTCATTCAGAAAATGTTTGAAATGGGCCGGCTTACATGGGAGAAAGTCAACAACACCATGCAAAGTTATTTCGGTCTGATAAGCCACTTCACGGCCGGAAACCTTCTCCGAAAGATTATCGACGAATTTTCTTTCCGGGTTCCAGATAACAATTCATAGTCTGGCATTTTACCAGGTTATTTTTTGTCTAATAATCAGGAAAGGGGGTTCACGGTATGGAAGCAGAATTTGAAAGAGAAGTTCTTGATCGACTTATCAAGATCGAAGGAAAACTTGACGGTTACAACAACGCCAAAATCAAGACCTATGAAAACGAAAAAGAAATTCTTCGAATCAAAGGCGATCTTGAAGACGTCCAGAAGACCGTCGCAGATCTCACCGAATCGAATAAATGGCTTTTCCGAACTGTTGTGGCGGCTATTATCGTCGCGGCCATCGGGCTTTTAACAACCATTGTTCGAACCGGCTTCGGATTATAACTGAAAACTATTTTTACACCAGAAGGGAGAAAACAACATGAACATTGAATTTATCATTGAAAACGCTTCAAAAATCATCCTGATTGTGGCCGCAATCTGTACATTGATTTCGGTTATCACAGAGTTTACAAAGGGGATCGGCTTCCTGGACAAGATCCCGACAAAGTTCCAGGTTCTTATTCTGTCCCTTGTAATTTGCGTGATCGGCTTCTTTGCTTACCTGTCTTACGCGTCAATCGCGTTCGTGTGGTATTACCTGGTAGCCGTCATTTTCGCGGCGTTCATCGTGGCGATCGTGTGTTGTAAGGGCTGGGACTATTTGTTCGAGATCTGGGCCAGATTTTACAGAAAGAAGGACTAATCAATGTCGGAAAAAGATTTTGTTATCAAAATCGCGCCGTATGCCATGAAAGACGCGGAAGCAAGCGGAATACTTGCTTCCGTAACAATGGCACAGGCAATTTTAGAAAGCGGTTACGGCTCTACTGACCTGGCCGTGAACGCAAACAACATTTTCGGAATGAAGTGTTCTTTAAGTGGGAACACCTGGAAAAGCGTCTGGGACGGCACTTCGAAATATACGAAGACCACAAAAGAACAGAAGAAGAACGGCGAAGAATATTCCGTCGTTGCCGATTTCCGCGCATACCCGGACATTCAGGCCAGCATAAACGATCATTCGCTTTACTTGCTGGGCGCCATGAAAGGAGCCGTAAAACGGTATGAAGGACTTTCAGGCGAAACAGATTACAGAAAGGCGATCCAGATCATCAAAAACGGCGGCTACGCCACCGACGTAACATACGTCGAAAAGATCTGTTCCATCATTGAACGATGGGAACTTCACAAGTACGATGTAAAGGAGAGTGAAGACAAAATGAGTATTGAAATTAAAGAATATCTTCTGACAAACAGCCCTTGTTATAAGAGTGGCCACAGAATCACACCGGCCGGCGGTATGCTTCACAGTATCGGTTGTCCACAGCCGGATCCGAAGGTTATCGCGAACAACTTTTCCGTTTCAACGGGCGCGTGCGTTCATGCGGTCGTTGGAAAAGCCGCGGTCGTTTTACAGCTTTTACCGTGGAACTTCCGCGCCTGGCATTGCGGATCCGGTTCGAACGGAAGCGGAAACAATTCACTTATCAGCATTGAAATGACAGAACCGGCGACTATTAAGTACACGGGCGGTTCTTCCTGGATTGAAACAGGCGACGGAAGTAACACGAAGGCCCATGTCCTGGCAACCTACGCGAACGCCGTCCAGTTCTTCGCGTATATCTGCAAGAAGTACGGTTTCAACCCGGAAAACAGCAATGTTTTAATGAGCCACCGCGAGGGCCACGCGAAGGGAATCGCGTCGAACCATGGCGATCCCGAACATATCTGGAACAAGTACGGCCTGACAATGGATCAGTTCCGAAAGGACGTCAAAAAGGCAATGTCCGGCCAGACCGTCACAACCGTTCCTTCCGCGCCGGTAGACAATACCAGCGACGACAAGAGCAACCAGAAGATTAACGCCATGAACGGAATCGTTACGGTTATTTATAAGGGCGAAGACGGCCTGAATATTCGAAAGGCGCCTAGCTACACGGCCGCCGTCGATCAGATTGTACACGAAGGCGTGTTTACCGTCGTCGGAATCTCCGCCGATGAAAAGTGGTATAAGCTGAAAAGCGGCCTGTTCATTACCACGATCCCGGATTATGTTTCCTTCAAGGCCACCCAGGAACAGAAGGAAAGCACCGCCGGAACCGGATATTTCCGCGTTCGTAAGTCCTGGGACAAGGCCAACACCCAGATTGGCGCCTTCAAGCAGAAGGAAAACGCAATCGAACTTTGTAAACAGAATAGCGGTTACAAAGTCTTCGACAATTCAGGAAAAGAAATTTATCCTTGCGTTGCCGCCGCGAATGAATCCTTCGTGTTCCGCGTGAAGATTCCTGATTTGCGGATCAGAAAAGGCCCTGGCACAACTTACGACTACCACAAAAAGAACGGCCAGGCGGTACACACTGGCGTTGGATCCTTTACTATCGTGAAGACGAAGGAAGGCCCAGGCGCGAAGTTGTGGGGCCTGTTGAAGTCCTACGCGACGAACGAAGACGGCTGGATCGCTCTTGACGATGAATTCGGTTCACGGGTGTAATACACTTTAGAATTTTGAATTTATAACAAATATTTACAACTTACACTTTACAGTTTATAAAATGTGTGATACAATGGGCGCAAGGGAAGGGGGTATAAGGGGGAAACAAAATCCCCGACCAATTCCCAGGCAGAACAGGCGGCGCGGAAATGCCCGTCTGAACGCGCCAGCCGCCCAGATTTGCGTTTTAATGCCGTAAGTGGACAAATACACAATAAGCCCCGGAAAAACCATTTCCGGGGCTTTTATGCGTTCGTGGGATATATTCTGATATTCTCTGACAAACTCTGATTTATTCTGATTTATTCTGTTCTTTCTTTTTCAGGGCGGCGTCGTTCACAATTTCAATGAATTGCGATTCTGGGATTCCGGTCGCTTCTGTAAATACGTCGATATACCGACAATATTCAGCGTGCCAGTGTTCGAAGCCTTCCTTACTACCAGACAGGAACGCTTCTTCCATCTTCTCATACGCGCCCACCGTCTTTTTGACGGCGGCGTCAAATGCTTCTTTCCATTCCATGATTCTTCCTTTCCGAGCGACCATGCCGGCCGCCCTGTTCCTATTATGCCGATATTTCAGAAGCTACTTGTCTATAATGTTTCTGAATTGCGGTCGATGTCTTCACGGTCTGGCTTTCTTCGCCATAGTCCCAGGCTTCACGCTGGATCTGATCGGTGAGGTCTTCGGCCATCTGGTTAAAGTAGGCGGCAACTTCTGAACGGTCGATTTCGGTTCTGATTTCGATTGTCGCGTGTTCTTTATTCCAGGTTCGCGCTTCGGCGGCCTTGAATCGGTCACTGATGAAAATTCCGATCGGCCAGAAACAAAGGTTGTGCTTCGCCTGGCTGATTTTGCCGCGCTTTGAAATCTTGCGAAGGCTATGATCGGAGCCGCACCAGTCAGGATCCCCGGCGGAGTGTTCCACGAAGTAAAACCCGTTGTCGTTCTTGAAGAAGGCGTCCTTGATTTCCACAACCATTCCTGTTTTGATTTCCATTCCGTTTTTATCTAACATTTTGATTACCTCTTTTCTTTATCTTATGTTTACATTATACACTATAAAGTGTAATATGTCAAGAATAAATGTAAAGAAAATGATTAAAAACAGAAAGAAATATTTTCTATAATACACGAAAAAGTGTAAAATAAAAGGACCTTCCGGCCCTTTATAATTCGGTGACATACTCCATACCGTCGAAACTGACGAAGCCGCCGGCGTCCAGGATGGATTGAAGCGCCTTCTTTCCGCCACATGGAATATAAGGAACCAGGATCCCGAACTGGTCGCGGTCGTGACTGAAAGCAATCCAACCTTTACCGGCTTCATAGAGCGCCCAACCGGTAACGACTCTAGCAATCTTGTTTGTTCCGAATTTTGTATTTTTAAGTCTTTTGATTTCCATATCTACCACCATTTTAACCTTTCTACTGGATGTTTATTTCCTTTGCTTTATGATATTATAATACACTATATAGTGTAAAATGTCAAGTATAAATGTAAAGAAAAAGATTAAAAGATAAAGAAATATTTTCAACTTGACATTCTAAAGTGTATAAAGTAAAATAACATACACAACAGAAAGGGGTTGATCGAATGGATATGAACACGGCGGAAAAGATCCGCTTCCTGGCCGGCCGGCGAAATATGACGATGGGCGACCTGGCAGAAGGAACAAACCAGACGCGACAGAATTTTTCCAACAAAATGACGCGGTGCAATTTTAAAGAATCCGAACTTGCGGAGATCGCCGGCGTCCTGGGTTGTGAATTGAAAATTGTATTTGTAGACAAACAAACAGGCGATGAAATTTAACGAAAATGTAAGACATGAAAGGAAAAGTTTATGTATAATAAAATAGATTTGCGCGAAGTTCCGACTGAAAGGCTGAAAGAAATTAGTCTGGATCTGGTAGACATCGACGCCAAGGCGCCAGAATTCGAACCGAACAGACAGTTCTATTTCATGGCAAAAGCCAGGGACTACGTGAAGCGGAAGTCCGCCGAATTAGGACGTCCCATGACCTTTTTTACTCAAACATTCGGGTGTCAGATGAATGCACACGATTCAGAAAAGCTTCTCGGTATTCTGCTGGAAGCAGGATTTGTGGAAGGAACCAGTGAGGAATCGGATTTCGTCCTCTACAATACATGTACAGTCCGTGAAAATGCGAACCTGCGCGTGTATGGACGTTTAGGGTATCTTCACAGTCTCAAGAAAAAGAATCCGCACATGATGATCGCACTCTGCGGCTGCATGATGCAGGAGCCGGAGGTTGTAGAGAAATTAAAGAAGAGCTACCGCTTTGTGGACTTGATTTTCGGCACACACAATGTATATAAACTGGCAGAGCTGCTGGAACAGCGCTTTGAGACGGGGAAGATGGTCATCGATATCTGGAAAGGAACTGATAAGATCGTTGAGGATCTGCCGTCGGAGCGCAAATATACATTTAAGTCTGGCGTTAATATCATGTTTGGCTGCAACAATTTCTGCAGCTATTGCATCGTCCCGTATGTGCGCGGACGCGAGCGCAGCCGTGCGCCGGAGGACATCATCCGTGAGATTGAAGAGCTGGTTAAGAACGGCGTCGTGGAGATCATGCTGTTAGGGCAGAATGTCAATTCCTACGGAAAGAACCTGGAATCTCCAATTACCTTTGCAGAACTTCTGCGCCGGGTAGAGCGGATTGAGGGGCTTAAACGGATCCGTTTCATGACCTCCCATCCGAAGGATCTGTCGGATGAGCTGATCGAAGTGATGGCATCTTCCAAGAAGATCTGCCGCCATCTGCATCTGCCGCTTCAGTCGGGCAGCAGCGAGATCCTAAAGAAGATGAACCGCCATTACACGAAGGAGCAGTATCTGGAACTGACAGAGCGCATCCGCAAGGCGGTACCGGATATTTCCCTGACGACGGATATCATCGTTGGATTTCCGGGAGAGACGGAGGAAGATTTCGAGGAGACACTGGAGGTTGTGCGGAAAGTCCGCTACGACAGTGCATTTACCTTTATTTATTCGAAGCGCACCGGAACTCCGGCGGCAGCGATGGAAAATCAGGTTCCAGAAGAAGTTGTCAAAGAACGTTTCGACCGTCTGCTCGCAGAGGTACAGGCGATTTCCGCACAGGTCTGTGGACGAGATGTCCATACGGTGCAGGAGGTTCTGGTGGAGGAACCGGACAGTCACGTGGAGGGACTGGTAACCGGACGTATGTCCAATAACACAATCGTTCATTTCCCAGGTGGAAAAGAGCTGATTGGTAAAATTGTTAAAGTATATCTGAAGGAATCCAAGGGATTTTACTATATGGGATCCCTGGTAGATTAAGGAGGATAAATTTATGAAAAAGCATTATAAAGGATTGACGGTTCTGCTGTCAGCCTTCATGCTGGCAGGAAGTGCTTCCGTCGCATATGCAGGACCGGCAGATGACATTGCAAACGGTACAGTCGGTATGCCAAACACCGGTTCGTCAACATCGGCAGAGCAGTTCAACCAGGGAACCGGGCAGCAGGATGAGAACACGGCACTTCATGTCGGCGTCAATTATCTGTATAATGCGGAAGGCGATATTTCTGCATTTGCGATGGATTTGAAAAACTTTGAGGGGATCGGCGGCGTGTCCTACCGTGCATATACCAACACAGGCGGTTATCTGTGGTGGTACCATGACGGCATCCAGACCGGTGTGGTTGGTTCTGGAAGCTGGGTAGAGGCGATCCAGATTCAGCTTTCCGGTCAGGCTGAGAAGATGTACGATGTTTACTATAGCGTTACATCCAGTGGTCAGGGCAAGATGGGATATGCGAAGAACGGCGAAGTGGCTGGTACCGTGGATATCGGCGAGAAGATCCTTTCGATTGAAGTCGTATTAGTTCCGAAGGGAAGCGCAGGTCCGCAGAGTGCAGCACCGCGCTACAAATCAGCTGCTTCCAGCAGACTGAGCGTAGCAGAAAATGCAACGGTTATGTTCAATGAGGACGGAAGCGTATATAACGGCTGGCTTTCCGATGACTTTGTACGTTATTATTTTGAAAATGGCTACGCAAAGACCGGCTGGCAGTATATCGATGGTTACAAGTTCTACTTTGACTCCTGCGGTCGTCTGGTTCAGGACGTAGACAGCCTGATTGGCAAGCAGTCCGATTATCTCCTGAAGGTAAATAAGACACTGAACTGCCTGACGGTTTATGCAAAAGACGGCAATAACGGATATATTATTCCAGTGAAAGCGATGCTGACCTCCGTCGGTGATGATACACCGATTGGAACTTTCAAGACACCGGAGAAATATCGCTGGAGACTGATGGTAAATGATACTTACACCCAGTATGCAACCCGTATCACACAGGGATTCCTGTTCCATTCGATTACATACGCAACCCCGAATGAGAATAACCTTCTGACCGTCGGCTATAATGGTCTGGGTGTCTCCCGTTCTTTAGGCTGTGTACGCCTGAACTGTAGAAACTCCAAGTGGGTATATGATAACTGCCATCTGGGAACGACTGTACAGGTATACGAGGATGCCAATGTAGCATCTCCATTTGATAAGCCGGAGCTGGTACCGATCTCCGATCAGCAGACCTGGGATCCGACGGATCCGAAATTCAACTAAAATAAAACGACAGCGGTCTGTCTGGTCTGGCATACAGATGAGTGAAGTGCCGGAAAACGGGCAGATCGCGATGAAGAGAGGTAAATTGTGGCACTTTCACCAATGATGACTCATTATCTGGAGACGAAAAAACAGTATCCGGATTGTATTCTGTTTTATCGTCTTGGCGATTTCTATGAGATGTTTTTTGAGGATGCCCAGACTGTTTCGAAAGAACTGGAACTTACCCTGACTGGAAAAGACTGCGGACTGGAGGAACGCGCGCCTATGTGCGGCGTTCCTTATCATGCCGTAGAGGGTTATTTGAGCCGTCTCGTCCAGAAAGGATATAAGGTCGCCATCGCAGAGCAGATGGAGGATCCGAAACAGGCAAAGGGACTTGTGAAGCGGGAGGTAATCCGGGTGGTGACGCCGGGAACCCTGACAAATTCACAGGTTCTGGAGGAATCAAAAAACAATTACCTGATGGGAATTGTATACATAGACGGTGTATTCGGCGTTTCGACGGTTGATGTCAGCACGGGCGACTATCTTGTGACGGAGGTTCGCAACGAGCGCAGTCTGTTAGATGAAATTTATAAATTTTCGCCGTCGGAGCTTATCTGCAACGAGGCTTTTTACATGTCAGGAATCGATTTAGAGGACTTGAAAGTACGGTTAAACGCCGTGATCTCAGCACTTGAAAATCGGTTCTTTTCTGATGATTCCTGCCGGAGAATCCTGCGGGAACATTTTCATGTAGAGCACCTGGAAGCGTTGGGACTGGCAGACTATGAGACGGGCGCGATCGCGGCGGGTGCTGTCCTGCAGTATCTGTATGAGACGCAGAAAAATACACTGGAACACCTGACGCGCCTGACTGTCTATACGACTGGACAGTTTATGATGCTGGATACGTCCACGCGCCGGAACCTGGAGCTTACTGAGACGCTCCGGGAAAAGCAGAAGCGGGGCACACTTCTCTGGGTGCTTGATAAGACGAAAACGGCGATGGGCGCCCGTATGCTGCGGACACTTGTGGAGCAGCCGCTCATCAGCCGGGAGGAGATCCTGCGCCGCCAGAATGCGATCGAAGAGCTGAACATGAACTATATCAGCCGCGAGGAGCTGTGCGAATATCTGAATCCGATCTACGATCTCGAACGTCTGATCGGACGCATCAGTTACCGGACGGCAAATCCGCGCGATCTCATCGCGTTTGGCAATTCACTGGCGATGCTTCCGTATATCAAACAGATTTTGAAGGAGTTTTCAGGCGAGCTGCTTAAAAACCTGGAAGCTGCTCTGGATCCGCTGGCAGATTTGAAGGAACTGATTGACAAGGCGATCGTGGAAGAGCCGCCGATCACGGTGCGCGAGGGCGGCATCATCAAGGAAGGCTACCATGAGGAGGCAGACCGTCTGCGTCATGCAAAGACGGAAGGAAAAGACTGGCTGGCACAGTTAGAGCAGAGCGAGCGCGAAAAGACAGGCATCAAAAACCTGAAAGTCAAGTTCAATAAGGTATTTGGCTACTATTTTGAGGTAACTAATTCCTTTAAGGATCTGGTGCCGGATTATTTCATCCGTAAACAGACCCTGACAAACGCAGAGCGCTATACGACCGACCGGCTGAAAGAGCTGGAAGATATCATTCTCGGCGCCGAGGACAAGCTGGTTTCTCTGGAATATGATCTGTTCTGCCAGGTGCGCGACCAGATCGCGGGCGAGGTAAACCGGATTCAGAGTACCGCCCGTGCGATCGCGATGACGGATGTGCTGGCGTCTCTGTCGGTGGTGGCGACGCGTTACAATTACGTGAAACCTCATATCAACGAAAAGGGCATCATCCGCATCAAAAACGGACGTCATCCGGTCGTAGAGCGCATGATGGGCGGCGAGATGTTTGTCGCCAATGACACATATTTAGACAACGGAAAGAACCGGATTTCGATCATTACCGGTCCGAACATGGCTGGTAAGTCGACTTATATGCGTCAGACGGCGCTGATCACGCTGATGGCGCAGATCGGAAGCTTCGTCCCGGCGGATGAGGCGGATATCGGTCTCTGCGACCGTATTTTTACCCGTGTGGGCGCCTCGGATGATCTGGCATCTGGTCAGAGTACCTTCATGGTGGAGATGACCGAGGTTGCGAATATCCTGCGGAATGCGACGAAAAACAGCCTTCTGATTCTCGATGAGATCGGGCGCGGTACGAGTACCTTCGACGGTCTTTCGATCGCCTGGGCGGTTGTGGAGTATATTAGTAATACGAAGATTCTGGGTGCTAAGACGCTGTTTGCGACACATTACCATGAACTGACAGAGCTGGAAGGAACCTTAAGCGGCGTCAACAACTACTGTATTGCGGTCAAGGAACAGGGCGACGATATCGTCTTCCTGCGTAAAATCGTGAAGGGTGGCGCCGATAAGAGCTACGGCATCCAGGTGGCGAAGCTTGCAGGCGTTCCGGCTCCGGTCATCGATCGGGCAAAAGAACTGGTGGAAGAGTTGAGCGATGCCGACATTACAGCGCGTGCGAAGGAGATTGCAGAAAATGGTCCGGGAACCCAGACGCGCAAAAAGGTGGCAAAACCGGACGAGGTAGATCTGCAGCAGATGTCGATCTTTGACACGGTCAATGAGGACGATATCATCAAGGAGATCATGGAACTGGAAGTAAACCGGATGTCTCCGCTGGATGCGCTCAATACATTAGATAAGCTGCAGGCGAAGCTGAAAAACCGGTGGATGCACCAGTAAAAAAGAGTTTAGGAAGGATGTGGAGGAGATAGATGGCTGCGATTCAGGTCTTGGATTCCAATACAATCAATCAGATTGCAGCCGGCGAGGTCATTGAACGGCCGGCGTCGGTTGTCAAGGAGCTTTTGGAGAATGCGATCGATTCGAAGGCGACGGCGATCACGGTGGAGATTCAGGGCGGCGGTCTGCAGACGATCCGGGTGACGGATAACGGAAGCGGCATTGTGCGCGAGGAGATCCCACTGGCATTTAAGCGCCATGCGACCAGCAAGATCCGGACGGCGTCGGATTTGTTTCAGGTGGCATCGTTAGGGTTCCGCGGCGAGGCGCTGGCGTCGATCGCGTCGGTGGCGAAGGTGGAACTGATCACGAAAACAAACGATTCGATCAGCGGTTCCCGTTACCGCATCGAGGGCGGCGAGGAACTGGGACTGGAGGAGGTCGGTGCGCCGGAAGGTACGACCTTTATCGCCAGAGATCTGTTCTACAATACACCGGTACGCCGGAAGTTTTTAAAGACGCCGGCGACAGAAGGGTCCCATGTGGCAGATTTAGTCGAAAAGATTGCCCTGTCGCATCCGGAAATCTCCATCCGTTTCATCAATAACAACCAGAGCCGTCTCCATACCTCTGGAAATCATAATTTAAAAGATATAATTTATGCGGTCTTTGGACGCGAGATCACGGCAAACCTGATTGAGGTGGATGCCGGAGCGGATCCGATCCGGGTAGGCGGCTTCATCGGTAAGCCACTGATCGCGCGCGGCAACCGCACGTATGAAAATTATTTCATCAACGGACGCTATATCAAGAGCAGTATCATCGGAAAGGCGATCGAGGACGCATATAAACCGTTCATGATGCAGCACAAGTATCCATTTACGATGCTGCAATTTACGATCGATCCGTCGTATATTGACGTCAACGTCCATCCGGCGAAGATGGAGATCCGTTTCAGGGACGGCGAACAGATCTACCGGACGGTCTACCATACGATCGCGATGGCACTCGCTAACCGGGAACTGATTCCGGCGGTTTCGCTGGAGAATGAGAAGAATGCAGAGAAAGAGCTGAAGATTCCGGGGCTGGAAAAGGGAGTGCTGCCGGAGCTTCCAACCAGAAAGATGGAAAGCAACCAGGGCAGCCGTCCGTCCTTAAAACCAGTCCGTATCCGTGAGGAACATCCGGAACCGTTTGAGACGAAACGTCTGGGGGCGTCGCAGGCAGAAATGATGTCGGTCTCGGAAGATATGCCGGGATATGGGGCTGAAAACGGCAGCGGATCAAATGTGGCTGTGTCAGGAACGGGGCGGTTCGATGAAGTGTTTGGAAGAACCGACACAACCGGCAGAGTTGAAAATGTTTCAATTAATACAGAGTCAGATCTGCCAGAGCCGACCACGTCAGCGCCTTCCAGCGAATCCATCTCAGCTTCAGCGGGGCAAACTGCATCTCCTGCATCTGTTTCAACGGGATCGACCCAGTCCGCCCCATCTGAAAAGCCCCGTCAGATGGATCTGTTTGAAGATAAACTCCTGACCAAACCGGCGCGTGCGAACCACCGCCTGATCGGACAGCTGTTTGACACATACTGGCTGGTGGAGTATCATGATAATCTGTACATCATTGATCAGCATGCGGCGCATGAGAAAATCCTCTATGAGCGGACGATGGCATCCCTTCAAAAGAGGGAGTACACCTCCCAGATGATCGATCCGCCGATCATTTTGAGTCTCAACAGCAGTGAGCAGCTCAAATTAGAGCAGTATATGGAACATTTTACCTCGATCGGATTTGAGATTGAGCCGTTTGGCGGCAAGGAGTACGCGGTGCGTGCCGTTCCGGCGAACCTCTTTTCCGTCGCAAAACGCGAGCTTCTGATGGAGATGATCGACGATCTGGCGGAGGGCAATGGAAGCGGAACCCCGGATCTCATCAATGAGCGTGTGGCGACGATGTCGTGTAAGGCGGCGGTCAAGGGCAATCACACATTATCATTTGCCGAAGCGGACAAGCTGATCGATGAGCTTCTGGAACTCAAAAATCCGTATGCGTGCCCACATGGACGCCCAACGATCATATCGATGAGCAAATATGAGTTGGAGAAGAAATTCAAACGGATTGTATAACCCATTAAAAGGAGAGAAAGTCTTATGGGAAATCTGGAACAAGCGGCTGAAAAAAAGCCCCTGATTGTCCTGACCGGACCGACAGCAGTCGGAAAAACGGCGCTGTCCATTCAGCTTGCCAGGCGGATCGGCGGCGAGATCATCAGCGCGGATTCGATGCAGGTGTACCGCCACATGGATATCGGTACGGCAAAGATACGCCTGGAAGAGATGGACGGTGTGCCGCACCATCTGATCGATATTTTAGAGCCGACTGAGGATTTCAATGTCGTGCGGTTTCAGGCGCTTGCCCGCGCGGCGGCGGAAGATATTTACAGCCGCGGAAAAATTCCGATCGTGGCAGGTGGAACCGGCTTTTATATTCAGGCACTGCTCAATGATATTGATTTCACCCAGATCGACGAAAATACGCAGTTTCGGGAGGAGATGGAACGCCTGGCAGCCGAACAGGGGGCAGAAGTCCTGCATGAGCGTCTGCGGGCGGTCGATCCAGAATCGGCGGAGGCGATCCACGCAAACAATGTAAAACGTGTGATCCGCGCGCTGGAATATTATGAGCAGACGGGCGAGAAGATTTCTGCCCACAATGAGGCGGAGCGGGCAAAGATTTCACCGTACCATTTCTTCTATTATGTATTAAATACCGATCGGACAGTTCTCTATGAGCGGATCGAGAAGCGGATCGATGAGATGATGGAAGAGGGATTGGTCGAGGAAGTGAGGCAGCTGCAGGCGATGGGCTGTCGCCGTGATTCAGTGGCGATGCAGGGACTTGGATATAAAGAAATTCTGGCATATTTAAATGGCGAAATGTCATTGGAGACAGCGGTCAATATCCTGAAACGCGATACGCGCCATTTTGCGAAACGTCAGCTTACCTGGTTCCGGCGGGAACGCGACGTGCGTTTCTTATATTTGCCGGAATTTGATAATGACCGGGAACGCGTGCTGGAACATATTCTGCAGGAATTAGCGGCGGAAGCGGGTATTATGGAGTGTGATTCATAAGATGGATGGAACACTCTAAATTATAAGTTGTAAAAATCAAGAAAAGTTAAAGAAACAAAAAAAGAATTATAGAATAACCGTAACTGTTCAGTAGGTCTGCGCATTTACTGCGCTGACCGTACGAAAACATGGGTCAGCAGGCAAAAATCCCATTGCCGTAGGCAATTTTTAATGGATTTTTGCGCGTGACTGTGAAGGTACTGAACAGTTACGAATAACCGACAACAGGAAAGGAACCACCATGGAGTTAGAGAAAATGTATGGCGACCTCGGTATTTCGAAAGAAGTGCTTGAATATGGAGCCAGAATCGAAGCGGCTCTGGAAGACCGTTTCACAGAGATCGATGGCAATGCAGAGTACAATCAGTTAAAGGTAATCGCTGCGATGCAGAAAAACCGCGTCAGCGATATTCATTTTTCCGGTACAACCGGATATGGTTACAACGACCTCGGACGTGAGACGCTGGAACAGGTATATGCGGATGTATTCCACACTGAGGACGCGCTGGTGCGCCCGCAGATCGTGTGCGGAACGCACGCGCTCTACACGGCATTAGCCGGAAACCTGCGCCCGGGCGACGAGCTGCTTTCGCCGGTGGGAAAACCGTATGATACTCTGGAGGAAGTGATCGGCATCCGCGAGTCCAACGGTTCCCTGCGGGAGTACGGCATTTCATACCGTCAGGTTGACCTGCTGCCGGACGGAACCTTCGATTACGACGGCATCCGCGCGGCGATCAACGAGAAGACAAAACTGGTAACCATCCAGCGTTCCAAGGGATACGCATCCCGTCCAACCCTCTCGGCAGAGCAGATCGGTGAACTGATTGCATTTGTTAAATCCATCAAACCGGAAGTGATCTGTATGGTAGACAACTGCTATGGCGAATTCGTTGAGCGGATCGAACCGAGCGATCTCGGTGCGGACATGGTAGTCGGTTCCCTGATCAAAAACCCGGGCGGCGGACTGGCGCCGATCGGCGGCTATATCGCCGGAACCAGACAGTGCATCGAAAATGCAGCGTACCGCCTTGGTTCTCCGGGACTCGGACGGGAGGTCGGCGCGAGTCTTGGCGTCAACCAGTCCTTCTTCCAGGGACTTTTCCTGGCACCGACCGTTGTATCCGGCGCATTAAAGGGAGCTATCTTTGCGGCAAACGTCTATGAGCGCCTGGGCTTTGATGTGGTTCCGAACAGCACGGAACCGCGCTATGATATCATTCAGGCGATCACGTTTGGAAAACCGGAGGGTGTTATTGCGTTCTGCCAGGGCATTCAGGCGGCGGCGCCGGTTGACAGCTATGTATCGCCGGAACCGTGGGATATGCCGGGGTATGATTCCCAGGTTATTATGGCAGCAGGTGCCTTTATCCAGGGATCCTCGATAGAGCTTTCCGCGGATGGTCCGATCAAACCGCCGTACAGCGTATTCTTCCAGGGCGGACTGACCTGGTACCATGCGAAGTTAGGCATTTTAATGTCCCTGCAGAAGCTTCTGGATGCAGGCATAGTAAAACCTGAGCAGCTCAAAATCGACTAGAAATGACGTTTTTTGAATGATTTTGTAATTAATTTTAAGAAAACTTTAAAAAAAAATCTGCCGGACTGTCTATACACATTCCGGCAGTTTGTGCTAAGATAATAAAGATTATAGAAAGGGACGGTATTCGGTATCATGAATCGAGCAAAAAATTTCTGGATTCTTCTGCTGCTCCTGATGACAGGGATTGTGTTAGGTGGATTTATCGGAAATATGGCATCCGGCGTCAAGGGACTGTCGTGGCTGAATTACGGACAATCCTTCGGTCTGATGGACCCGGTTGTTCTTGATTTAGGAATCCTGGTTATCACGTTTGGTCTGTCAATCCGGGTGACGATGGCGAGCATCATCGGCGTTGTCATTGCACTGATCGCATATCGTCTGATTTAATCAAAGAATCCCGCCTGGTGGGAATGGCTTTCTGTATGCAGAGGAGAGGCACGCAGGAGGACAATCAATGAAAAAAGAAACAGAGAAACCAGTAAAAAGTTCTGAACCGGCCGCTGGATGGCGTCTTACCATGAAAGATATCCCTGAAAAAGACCGCCCCTACGAAAAATGTGAGAGGGAGGGAGTTGGGGCACTGACGGACGCCGAGCTTTTAGCGATCCTTATCCGGACCGGAAACCGGCAGGAGTCGGCACTTTCTCTGGCAACCCGGATTCTGGCGCAGGCGCAGCCGCCGGGGATTTTAGGGCTTTTGCATCTGACTCTTCCAGAACTGATGGAGCAGAAAGGAATCGGCAGAGTCAAGGGAATCGAACTTTTGTGTGTGGGAGAACTGTCACAGCGGATCTGGCGCACCTTGACGCTTTCAGAAGCGCCTGCTTTTACGGCGCCGGAGGCGATCGCCGCTTTTTATATGGAGGAAATGCGTCACAAAGAGCAGGAAGAGATGCACCTGATGATCCTCAATACGAAGCAGAAGCTGATTCGGGATATCCTGCTGTTTCGGGGAACCTTCAATCACTCTCCGGCATCTCCGAGGGAGATATTTATCGAGGCGCTGCGCTATCATGCAGCCAGCATCGTTTTAGTACATAATCATCCGAGCGGGGATCCTACCCCCAGTGCGGAGGATCGGCGGACGACCGTCCGGATTCAGGAGGCGGGCGCTATGCTGGGAATCCGGCTTTTGGATCATGTGATTATCGGCGAACAAGCCTATTTTAGTTTCAAAGAACGGGGAATACTATCATTATGAAAAACAGCAAGTATATTCTGGCAGGTATGTCAGCCTTCTGTCTTGTGCTGATTACAGCAACGTCTATCAAATCAAGCTTTCTGATGCCGCTTCGGACGGGTGTCGGTTTTGTTCTGGTACCGCTGCAGTCAGGTGTCAACGCGATCGGCACAGGTCTCTACAATGCGCTTGAAAATTTTTCCTCCCTGCGGGAGGCGCAGGAGGAGAACAAAAATCTCCAGATGCGTCTAGATCAGATGGTGGAAGAGAACAACCGCTTGCAGTCGGAGCTTTACGAGTTAGACCGTCTCAGAGAGCTGTATCAGCTTGATCAGGAATATATGCAGTATAAAAAAATAGCCGCCCGCGTCATTGCAAAGGACTCTGGAAACTGGTTTCAGGTATTCCGGATCGACAAGGGAGCGGACGATGGCATCCAGGAAGATATGAATGTCATGGCAGGCGGCGGACTGGTCGGTATTGTAACCGATGTCGGGGCAAACTATGCAACTGTCCGCGCGATCATCGATGATGACAGCAACGTCAGCGGCATGTCCCTGCGGACCGGCGATACCTGTAATGTATCCGGCAACCTGACGCTTTACCAGGATGGACGGCTGGGACTTGACCATATCAAGAAAGAGGCAGATATCCAGGAGGGCGACAAGATCGTGACCTCCAACATCAGTGATATTTTCCTGCCGGGCATTCTCATCGGTTATGCCTCCGGGCTGACGACCGATGCCAACAACGTAACCAAATCCGGTACAATCATTCCGGTTGCAGATTTTGATAACCTGCAGGAGGTACTGGTAATCACCCAGCTGAAAAATGGGGATGGAGGCGACAATAATGCGGAAGCTGCTGATTAACCTTGTCATGCTGATTCTGGCATTCACGATCCAGATCTGCGTGTTCCCACAGATCGCCTTCTTATCTTCGGCTCCGAACCTGCTGCTGATTGTGGTGTTTGTGTGCAGCTTCATTGAGGGGCGCGAGCGGGGGATGTTCTACGGGCTGGTGGCAGGTCTTTTTATGGATCTGTTTTACAGTGGACCATTTGGCTTTTATACACTGTTTTTCATCAATCTGGGGTATGTCAGTGGAATCTGCAACAAGTATTATTATGAAGACTACATCACGCTGCCGCTGCTTTTGAGCCTGGCAAGTGATTTAATCTATAACCTGTACATCTATGTATTCCGGTTCCTGATACGGAATCGTCTGAATTTTGGGCATTATCTGGTCTCCATCATTATCCCGGAGATCATATTTACCACGGTTACGACGCTTGTCGTATACCGGTTTTTCCTTTTTATCAACCGGAAACTGAAAGAATGGGAACAAAGGAGAGATTCGAACATTGTTTGATGACCTGAAAGAATATCTGCGAGAATGGTTCAAAAAAGTGATTACCTCCCGGCTTTTTGTCCTGGCGGTTGTGTTCTGCCTGATGTCGTCCGCATTGGTGATGCGGTTGTTCAACCTGCAGATCATCAAGGGCGAAGAGTATCAGGATGCATATACAGCGATGACGGAAAAAGTCATAAAGACTGCCAGCACGCGGGGTAATATCTACGATCGGAACGGCAATGTGCTGGCGTACAACGAACTGGCATACGACGTTACCATACAGGATACCGGTGCGTACAAGACGGATGCACAGTGGAACACGATGCTCTACGATCTGGTATCGATCTTGAATAAACACGGTGAGAGCGCACAGACCAGTTTAGAGCTTACGCTCGATCACGATGGAAATGTCGTGTATACCTCCGAGACACAGTCCGGACGCAAGCGATTCCTGCGTGATTATTATGGTCTTAAAAATGTGGATGAGATGGACGATTCAGATGGAAAATACCCGTCCGACATTTCAGCGCCGGATCTGCTGGAGCGGATGAAAAAGGAGTACCACCTGACACTCGGTGACGATAAGAACCGGGACGGGCGCCCGCTTGACAAAGACGGCAATCCGATCGATGTTTCGGATGAGGTGGCGCTGCAGATCGTCGGTATCCGCTACACGATGCGTTTTACCGCGTTCCAGAAGTACGAATCGACAACGATCGCGACGGATATCAGCGATGAGACCGTTGCAGACATTTTAGAGCACGCAGCCGATCTGGTGGGCGTCAATATACAGGAATCGACGATCCGTGTGTACAATGAAAGCCTCTACTTTGCGCCGATCATTGGATATACGGGAAAAGTAACGAGCGAACGTCTGGAGGAGTTAAAGGCGGTCAACGATGACTATGAGTTAAATGATGTAGTAGGCCGTACCGGCATCGAATCCTCGATGGAGCTGGAATTAAAGGGTAAGAAAGGTTCCCAGACGGCATATGTAGATAACGTCGGAAGAATCCTAAGCGTGACCGGGGAAGTCGCACCGGTGGCAGGCAACGATATCTGGCTGACCCTCGATCTGAACCTTCAGAAGGGTATTTACCACATTCTGGAGAAGCAGCTGGCGGGCGTCTTGTTAAAGACGATTGTCAACCAGGATGAGAAAGATATCGCTTATATCGATTCTTCCAGTATTAAGATACCGATCAAGAAGGCATACTTCCAGCTGATCAACAACAACGTCCTCTCGATTGACAATTTCGCTTCCGAAGAGGCATCCGATGTGGAACAGCAGATTTATCAGAAGTACGAGAGCTCACGCGTGCGGATTGAACAGGAACTGCGGGGCGAACTGCAGTCTGAAAATGCAACGCCGATGAACGCGCTTTCAGAGGAAATGCAGGCATATATGCAATATATCTATTCGTATCTTTCTTCCAGCAACAAGGCGATTGTCCAGCGTGATGCGATCGATACGTCCAGTGACATGTATCAGGCGTGGAAGAACGGTACGATCAGTCTGCGGGAATACTTATATTATGGAATTGCCAACAACTGGATCGATACGACGAAGCTGGACATCCAGAGCCGGTATTCGAATGCGGACGATGTCTTCACGGCACTGCTGGACGACTGTTTCCGCGATCTGGAACAGGATCCGGCATTCGAGAAACTGATTTATCAGTATTTAATCAATAACAATGTTGTGACCGGGCGCGAGCTCTGCATGGCGCTCTATTCCCAGAATGTGCTTGCATACGATGAGAATGAGGTCAACCTGCTGCGTGTCAGCGGGGAAGAATACGCGTACCAGTTCCTGATGAATAAGATCCGCAATATTGAGATCACACCGGCGCAGCTGGCACTTGACCCGTGTACGGCGAGCTGTGTCGTGACGAGTGCGAAGACTGGCGAGGTGCTGGCACTGGTATCGTATCCAAGCTATGACAACAACCGGATTTCGGACAGCACCTATTTTGCCCAGCTAAATGCCGATCAGTCGCTGCCGCTGCGAAACAATGCGACGCAGACACTGAAAGCACCAGGCTCCACCTTCAAGCCGATCACGGCGATTGCAGGTCTGGAAGAGGGGGCAATCACGCTTTCTGATATGATTAACTGTACCGGTATTTATGAGGAAGTCAGCAATCCGATCCGATGCTGGAAATATCCGGGCTTCCACGGACCGTTAAATGTCGTGGGAGGCATCGAAAATTCCTGTAACTATTTCTTCTCGGAGGTGGCGCACCGCCTGTCCACAGAGGCAGATGGAAGCTACAAACCGGAGAAAGGTCTGGAGACGCTGAAAAAATACGCGACCATGTTCGGTTTGGACCGGACTTCGGGCATTGAAATCTCGGAGGCGACGCCGTCTATCAGTGATACCGATCCGGAGCGTTCCAGTATGGGACAGGGTACGCACCAGTTTGCGAGCGTGCAGCTTGCCCGCTATGTGACGGCGCTTGCCAACCGCGGCACGGTCTATGATCTGAGCTTGATTGATAAGGAGACGGATTCCCAGGGTAATCTGGTCAAGGATTATTCGCCGGCTGTGGCGTCAACCCTTGATTTCCAGACAAGCACCTGGGATGCAGTCCAACAAGGTATGCGCCAGGTAGTTACCAACAGTTCGACCAAGCGTGTGTTTGATGGTCTGGACGTACACGTGGCCGGTAAGACCGGTACGGCGCAGGAGTCCCAGAAACGGGGCAACCACGCGTTCTTTATTTCGTTTGCACCGTATGAGAATCCGGAAATTTCGGTGACGGTCAGTATCCCGAATGGATATTCTTCTTCGAATGCGGCGATGGTGGCAAAACACGTATATCGTTACTTCTATGGCTATGCGAGTCTGGATGATATCCTGAATTCAGGAGCATTGGATGCGTCCAATGAACGAATCAATGGAGATTAAGAGGTGATGGAACTATGAAAAGTTCCGTAGTAATAAAGGGATGTAAGTCCGGTATGACGGTAATTCTGAATCCGGACACCCCCTTTGAACAGTTACTGGAGGATGTAGGGAAAAAGTTTAAAGAAAGTGAAAAATTCTGGGGATCCGCCCAGATGACGCTGACCCTGGAGGGGAGAGAACTGACCCCAATCGAGGAACTGCAGGTGACGGATGCGATTACCGCCAATTCCCAGATAGAGATTCTCTGTCTGCTGGATACTGACGCTAACCGCATCGCCCGCTGTGAAAAGGCGCTGACCGAGCGGCTGATGGAGCTGACTGCCCGGACGGGACAATTTTATAAGGGTAATTTATCCCGGGGCGATCTGCTGGAATCCGATGCGAGCATCGTGATCATCGGGGATGTGGAGCGCGGCGCGCGTGTCAGCGCACGGGGCAATATCGTCGTCCTCGGCACGCTGGCGGGTTCCGCCCATGCTGGGGCGGCGGGAAGTGAGGACGCGGTGATCACCGCGCTGGAGATGTCGCCGATGCACCTTCGGATTGCTGATCTGACAGCCAAAACACGCAGCCAGGGTAAAAAGATGGGGCGCGGACCGATGATTGCATCGGTATCCGGTGGAAACATTGACGTAGAATCGGTCAAAAAAAGTTTTTTAGATTATTTTCATTTTATTTAGCGTATTTAATGGATTTAAGACTGGAATTATTCTACTTTTTAGAGTAGAATAAAATGGTAAAACAGAATACAGGAGGATGTTCCTATGAGCGAAGTTATCGTTATTACTTCCGGAAAAGGAGGCGTCGGCAAAACGACAACCTCAGCGAACGTCGGCACCGGGCTTGCCATGCTTGGCAAACGGGTGGTTCTCATCGACACCGATATCGGTCTGAGAAACCTGGATGTCGTCATGGGACTGGAAAACCGGATTATCTACAATCTGGTCGATGTGATCGAGGGAAACTGCCGGATGAAGCAGGCGCTGATTCGAGACAAAAGATATCCTGACCTGTTCTTATTACCTTCCGCCCAGACGCGGGACAAGTCGTCCGTGAGTCCGGGGCAGATGATAAAATTAGTAGAAGACTTAAGAGAAGAGTTTGATTACATACTGCTTGACTGTCCCGCCGGGATTGAGCAGGGCTTTCGCAATGCGATCGCCGGGGCGGACCGGGCGCTGATTGTCACGACACCGGAGGTATCCGCGATAAGGGATGCTGACCGGATCATCGGACTTTTAGAAGCATCCGGGGTCGGGCGTATGGACCTGATCATCAACCGGATCCGGAGCGATATGGTGCGCCGGGGCGATATGATGTCGGTGGATGATGTGATGGATATTCTGTCTGTCCCTGTGATTGGCACAGTCCCGGACGATGAGGATATCGTTATATCCACGAATCAGGGCGAACCGCTGGTCGGCATGAATGGATATGCCGGGCAGGCATATTTAAACATATGCAAACGAATACTTGGAGAATCGGTACCATTTATACAGCTTGATGCGTCTCCGGGCTTCTGGTCCCGGATATCCGGCTTCCTCAAACGTGCATAGGAGGGGACGCTATGATTCTGATTGCAGAACTGTTTACGAAAAAGAATTCCGGCGAGATAGCCAGAAAGCGTTTAAAACACCTTCTGACTGCCGATCGGGCGGGTTGTTCGCCGGAACTTCTGGATCTGATTCGCGCAGATTTCCTGAGGAGCGTGTCACGTTATCTGGAGATTGATCCGGGGGATGTGACACTCCGGATTCTGAGGACATCCTCAGAACAGCCGGCGGAGGTATTCCCGGCGGTCTGTGCGTCGGTACCGGTTCTTACTTTAAGGAGCCATTTACAGCATGATATTCGATTACCAATTTAGAAATTACAACTTTCGAGCCCTCATTTATATGATTCTGCTGAGTGTTCTCGGCATTTTGGTTGTCGGGAGCGCCAGCAATCAGGACCGTTCCTCTGTGATAAAACAGATTATCGGAGTGGTTGTATCCCTGATTATCTGTCTGGTTCTGTCTTTGATTGATTACCATCAGTATTTCCGATTTACCACGCTTATCTATGTGGTCTGTGCCGGAATGCTGGCGGCAGTTCTTTTGTTTGGACGTACCACCAAGGGCGCGACCCGCTGGCTGCGGATCGGCGGGATTCAGATCCAGCCGTCCGAGTTTGTAAAGATCGGTCTGATCCTCATCCTGGCGAATTTTCTTTCCAGAAACCGGGATAAAATCAATGAGCCAAAGACATTGGGGATGACGGCGCTTATCTGTGTCCTTCCGGTCGGCATGGTATATTTACAGCCGAACCTTTCCACCACCATCGTCATCTGCTTCATGATTCTGTGCATGGTTTATGTAGCCGGTATCAGTTACAAATGGATTGCCGGTGCGGTGGCGGTCGGGGTACCTGGATTTGCGGCGCTTATCTATCTGTCGCTGCAGGGATTCATCCCGTTTCTCCAGAAATACCAGGCACAGCGTATCATGGGAAAGATTTTCCACAGCAGCAGTGAATTTACGGATCTGAACCGTCAGCAGGATAACTCCATGATGGCGATCGGCTCCGGGCAGCTGCGCGGCAAGGGGCTTTTTAACAACACATTAAGCTCCGTCAAGAATGGAAATTTCCTCTCGGAGGAACAGACGGACTTTATCTTCGCTGTTATCGGAGAGGAGCTTGGGTTTGTCGGCGGCGTGGCGGTCATTGCCCTCTATGCGCTGCTGGTGTATGAGTGCCTCTGGATTGCAGCGCGCGCGAAGGACACAGCTGGACGTCTGATTGCATCGGGCATGGCGGCGCTTCTGGCGTTCCAGAGTTTTGCCAACATTGCGGTAGCCACGGGAATCTTCCCGAACACGGGTCTTCCGCTTCCTTTCATAAGCTCCGGACTTAGTTCGCTGCTCAGTATGTTTATCGGAATGGGAGTTGTTCTCAATGTTGGATTGCAACGAAATAACGTAACCGTTCAGTAAGTACATGCATGGACTGTGAAGCTGCATGGAAATTGAATTTTATGGTTATGAAAAATAGGAATCATTAAGGAGGCAGGTATAGATGTATATCGGGTTAATCGCACATGATGCGAAGAAAAAACTGATGCAGAACTTCTGTATCGCATATCGCGGCATCCTGAGCAAGCATGAACTCTATGCGACAGGAACGACAGGCCGCCTGATTGAGGAGGTTACGAATCTGACCCTCCATAAATATCTGCCGGGGCACCTGGGAGGTTCCCAGCAGCTCGGCGCACAGATCGAACACAATCAGATCGATCTGCTGATTTTCCTGCGCGATCCGTTGGCGCCGAAGCCGCATGAGCCAGATGTTAATGATGTTGTCCGCCTCTGTGATATTCACAATATCCCGATGGCGACAAACCTGGCGACGGCAGAGCTTCTGGTTAAGGCGCTTGACCGCGGCGATATGGAATGGCGGGAGATGTACAAATGAGAAAACAGACAATCGGACTTGCGGGCGCACTGATGCTTTGCGGTATCAGCATGCTGACCGGCTGTGGTGCCCGCGGTCTGGAACAGGCATATTCATTTCAAGAACGGGAAGCGCAGATGACGCCAGCGGCAGGTGCCGGGCTGGCGCCCTTTTTTGCCTCTTCTCTCTGCGTACCGGAATCTGCAGACGGCGATATTGCTCCAGATGATGCGGTGACGGCGCAGGCGGGCGCATTGTTTGATGTGACCGACTCCAGCGTTATATATGGTAAGAACATCTATGACCAGATGTACCCGGCGAGCATCACGAAGGTAATGACGGCGATCATCGCGATCGAGGAAGGCAATCTTTCCGATGCGGTGACGGCAAATGACGATGTCGTGATCCGCGAGGCAGGCGCTTCGATGGCAGGCATCAAGCCGGGCGATACCTTTACGCTGGAGCAGCTCTTATACGGACTGATGATTCCGTCCGGCAACGATGCAGCCAATGCGATTGCGGATCATATCGCCGGAAGCACGGATGCGTTTGTGGAGAAGATGAATGCGAAAGCGAAGGAACTCGGTGCGACCCACACGCATTTTGTCAATGCAAATGGTCTGCACAGCACCGACCACTATACAACGGCATATGATCTCTATCTGATTTTCAACGAGGCGCTTAAACTGCCGCTGTTTTGTGAGATCATTAACGCGCAGTCTTATACAGCTGATTATACCGATGCAAATGGAGCCGCAAAACAGCAGGTCTGGAAGGTTGGCAACTGGTATCTGAAGGGAGACCGCGAGGCACCGGAGGGAGTGACTGTCTTAGGCGGCAAAACCGGCACCACACAGGCGGCTGGCTACTGCCTGATCATGGCGAGCGATGGGGACGATGGCAAGGAATATATATCGGTTGTGCTAAAATCTGCAAATCGTCCGTCACTTTATGACAATATGACGGAAATTTTGACTAAAATTTCAAATAAGTGATTGCAATATTTATAAATTTATACTATAATTATTTATACAATAAAAGATTTTACATACAACTTAAATAAACTCAAGGAGGAGATTGTTATGGTTCAGATCATCGCAGGAGCAAAGGGAAAAGGAAAAACTAAATATTTACTCGATATGGCGAACACGGCTGTCAAAGAAGCCAAAGGTTCCGTTGTCTATCTGGATAAGAGTTCCAAACATATGTATGAGTTGAATAACCAGATTCGCCTTATCAATGTACAGGAATATCCGATTGATACCAGCGATGGATTTATCGGATTTATTTGTGGTATTATCTGCCAGGATCACGATCTGGAGCAGATGTATCTTGACAGCTTCCTGAAACTTGCCTGCCTCGAGGGAGCGGATATTGAAGAGACCTACAAGACGCTGGAGATCATCAGTGAGAAATATCATGTAAAATTCGTTTTAAGTATATCCATGAATGCAGCCGATCTTCCAGAGTGCGCGAAAGAAAGTGTTGTAGTATCTTTATAAGAGATTCAAAATGAACGAAACCGCAGCTGTCAGTGCAGGGCGGAGACAGGAGACTGTCCGATTCATCTGAAAAAGGAGAATTGGATGGTCTCTTTTTGTGCATAGGAAATTTCACCCTATGGCACAAAAAACGCTCTATGGGATGTACGCTCGCGCGAAGAAGCTTCTTTTACAATTACCACCTTTGGGAAAAAATAGACAAGCTTTTGCATTTTTTCAAAATTGTAAGTATTTCCTATCATGTATATGAAACTTTTTGTATTGGATAAAAAATCACAAAATATACTGAAAAATAATTGTAAAAATTTGATTTATACGGTATAATGACACATGTCGGAAGACAAAAGATTCCGATGAATCTATTTGTGAGACAGATGCAAAAGTATGCGGAAATCATTTAAAAGACAGGAAGGAAAATACTATGAATGCAGAATTTTACCAGGGGAACCGACAGCGGCTGTATGACAGCCTTCCGGATCACACCCTGCTTCTCCTGTTTTCCGGTTCTTCCATCCGAAAAACAGCCGATGAAAATTATCCGTTTTATGCCGATCGGAGTTTTCTCTATCTGACCGGCATCGGACAGGAACACACAGTCCTGATGGCAGAGAAGGACGGAGAAGAGGTACAGGAAACACTTTACATACTTCCGCCGGATATGCTGGCCGAGCGGTGGACCGGGAAACGGTTCACACCGGAGGAGGCTAAGGCGCGATCCGGAGCCGCGCAGATTGCATCGAGCGGCGAGTGGGAAAACCGCCTGAAACTTCTGATGCGGAGCGGACGGTTTGAGCGGATTGCGATGGATCTGTACCGGCACGATCCGGAGGATGCAGATACCGAGAGCATCCGGATGGCACGGAGACTTAGAAAGTGGTACCCGGCAGCCATACTCACGGATATTTCCCGTCAGATACGCCGCCAGCGCACCATCAAGCAGCCATGTGAGATCGAGGCGATGCGGGAGGCGGTCAAGATTACGAGGGACGGCATTCTGGCGATGATGAAGGCATCGAAGCCGGGAATGTACGAATACCAGTATAAAGCCGAATTTGACTACGCACTGGCGCAGCACGGATGCCTGGCACCGGCATTTCCGAGTATCATTTCCGCGGGAGCCAATAATTTCTGTATTCACTACTATGAGTACACAGGGCAGGCGAAGGACGGCGATATGATTCTCAACGACGTAGGCGCCCAGTACGACCATCTCTTCAATGATGTATCGCGCGGCTGGCCGTGCAACGGAAAGTTTTCCGAACGGCAGCGACTTCTTTACACATGTGCATACCGGACCTCGCAGCACATGTTCTCCATCATCCGGCCGGGAATGAAGATGGCAGATGTGGACCGGCTGGCGAGGGAATACAATTTCGAACAGCTCAAAGCGATCGGCTTATGTGACCGGTATGAGGACGTCGGCAGATATATCTGGCACGGCGGCGCCCACCATGTTGGCTGGGACACACACGATCTGGTTGATGTGGATATTGTAGAGCCGGGTATGGTTTTCTGCGTGGATATCGGCATCTACTGCGAGGAATGGGGCATCGGCTTCCGCCTCGAAGATAACTGCCTGGTAACGGAGGATAGCTGTGAGAATCTGACAGCATCCATCCCCAGAACGATAGAGGAAATAGAATCAGTGATGGGAGGAGAGTAAGAATGGAACAGTTACTTGCGTATATGCAGAAAGAGCACCTGGATGGCATGTTCATCAGCCGTCCGGTCAATGTAAAGTATGTCAGCCATTATACCGGCGAAGATTCCTGGCTTTTTATCACGGAGCAGGAAAAATTCTTTCTGACAGATCCGCGCTACACCGAGCAGGTTTCCTATGAATGCCCGGATTACACGATTTTGAACTGGAGAGACACCTACGGCTCCATCGGAAAGGCACTTGCCTACGCGGCGGAAAAGGTTGGGGCAAAGACGATCGGCTTTGAAGCAGCCCACCTGACCGTTGAACAGTACCAGAACCTCCAGTCGGAGGTAAAAGCAGAGCTGGTACCGGCGGACGGCATCATCGAGGAGTTTCGCTCCATCAAGAAGCCGGAAGAGATTGAGTGCCTGCGTATCTCCTGTGACATTGCTTCAAGGGCATATGAGAAGATTCAGAAGGATATCCGGGTCGGCATTACCGAGAAAGAGCTGGCGGCGCGTTTAAGCCTCTATATGGTTCTGGAGGGCGCGGATACACAGCCATATGGCAATATCCTCATCTCCGGTGCGAGAACATCCCTGCTTCATGGAATCCCGTCCCAGAAAGCGATTGAGTACGGCGATCTGGTCCTGATGGATTATGGATGCCAGTATCACGGTTATTTATCTGATATGACGCGTACTCTGGTAGTCGGACGCGCAACGCCGAAGCAGAAGGAAGTATACAGGATTGAGCAGCAGATGGTCGCCGCGGTGGAAGGATTCTTAAAAGACGGTGTTTCGGCATCGGATGCATATTATGAATCCACGAAGATCATCGAGGGGACCGAGTATTTTCCATATCACTACACAGGAATCGGACACGGCGTCGGCATGTTTGTCCATGAGATTCCATTTATGAGCCCTGTTTCTAAAAATATCGTGCATGCCAATAATGTCATGACCGTGGAACCGGGTATCTATATTCCAGGATGGGGCGGTATCCGCATTGAAGATCAGCTTCTCATCACGGAGACAGGCAATGAAAACCTGATCAGCGCCACAAAGGAACTGATTGAGCTTTAATAAAAAAGGACAAGGAGGAATATTATGAGAAAAAACAAACTACTTGCACTGGGATTAGCTGCACTGATGACAGCGAGTGTAGCGGGCTGTTCCACTCCGAGCGCTTCGGTGGATGATACGAAGGCAGCGGAATCGGGAAGTGACAGTTCCCAGAGCGCAGCAGCGGGCGAAAAGATTTTCCGTTATTCCAACACGGCGGATATCGCGACGATTGACCCTGATAAGACAAACTCTGTAGCAGACGCGACCGTCTCCTATCATATCTATGATGGTCTGTACCGCAATGTACAGGGTGAGCTTCAGCCGGCAACCGCTGAGAGCTATGAAGTCAGCGATGATGGTCTCGTATATACTTTCAAACTCCGTCAGGATACAAAGTGGAGTGATGGACAGACTGTTACGGCTAAGGATTATGAGTACGGTATGAAGCGTCTCTGCGATCCGGCAGCAGCCTGCCCTGCCAGCTATCTGGGTGCTGTTTTAAAGAACGGCGCCAAGGTCAGTGAGGGTGAACTTCCGGTGGATGAACTGGGAGTCAAGGCACTGGATGACTTTACCCTGGAGATTACGCTTGAGAATCCGGCTGATTACTTTGTCAGCATGACAAGCATGAGTGCATTCATGCCGGTACGTGAAGACCTGGTTGAGAAATATGGCAATGAGTTCGGCGGAAGTGCCGACAAACAGGTTTACAATGGACCGTTCGTTGTAAGTGAATACAGTAACGGCAAGGTAGAACTGACGAAGAACCCGGATTACTATGACAATGAAAAGATCAGTCTGGACGGCGTTGAGATTCTGACCGTAGCCGATCAGACTACCGCTGTTTCGATGTTCGATGCAGGCGAGCTGGATCTGGCAGAGGTTCCAACCGAGCTGGCAGCGCAGTATGAGGGCAAGACACAGTCCTACTACAACGGCGCAGACGATTATGCGGCACTGAATCACCGGAATAAATATCTGGCAAACAAGAACCTGCGTCTGGCGATGAACTACGCAGTCAACCGTGAAGAATACATTCTTCTGACCCACAATGGTTTATATCAGGCTAACCAGAGATATGTGCTTCCGCAGGTTCGCGGCGTGGACGGCGAGTACGGCACCGAGTATCCGTTAGAGGCATTCCCGCTTCAGGGTGATATGGATAAGGCAAAAGAGTATCTGGATACGGCATTATCTGAATTAGGTCTTTCCAGTGCTTCTGATATTTCCCTGAAACTGGTTGTATCCGATTCTGACACAGCGAAGAAAGAGGCAGAGGTTGTTGCAAACCAGTGGAAGAACAACCTGGGTATCAACGTAGATATCAACATGGTTCCGTACGCAACGAAAAACGCACTCCTGGTTCCGGACAGTGATGAGTACGATATCATCATGAGCGGCTGGGCACCGGATTACTCTGACCCGTACAGCTACCTGGAGCTCTGGTACAGCACCTCCGGCTACAACTACTTAAATTACCACAGTGATGAATACGATAAGTACATCGACGCTTCCAAGACAACTTCCGGTAAAGAGCGTATGGACAATCTGTTCAATGCAGAGAAGACACTCCTGGAAGACGGCGCACTGGTAGCGCTTCAGTTAAGAGAGGTTCCGTATATGGTATCTGACCGTGTACAGAATCTGGGCGCATACTTTGTTGGACTGAACTATGACTATATGTATGTGGACATCACAAACTAATCCATCATCTATCCAAAACATATTGAAAAACCTTAGAAGATGATTGAAGCACCTGCGCTTCAGGATCCGGCAAAGCGGCTGGATTTCTGAAGCGCAGTACATATCCGGTGGCTGCCTGGCGGATGAATGAGCCGTAACCGGCGGCCGGAACAACCGGATTTGGGATGTTCCCGTAGTTAAAGGAGCGTGAACCTATGAAAAAATATATACTGAAGCGGGTGGGAATATCCATTGTGACTGTGTTTGTTCTCGTATCCGTTGTATTTTTCCTGGCAAGGCTGATGCCGGGCGGACCGTTCAATGATCCGAAAATGTCAGCAACCGCAAAGGCCAATTTAAGTGCCTACTACGGATTCGATAAACCTTTACTCCAGCAGTATCTGACATATCTGAATAATCTGATTCATGGAAATTTCGGTTTTTCTACCAAATATCCGAGCCGTACCGTCAATGACCTGTTAGCAGGCGCATTTCCGTATTCGGCAGACCTTGGTATCCGCGCATTATGTTTTGCGATTTCCTTTGGTCTTGTATTTGGTATTATTTCTGCATTAAACCGTGGCAATAAAATTGATTTAATCTTTGTGATTGTAGCTGTATTTGGTACAAGTGTCCCGGACTTTATCATGGGCGCGCTGCTGCAGCATTTCTTTGCAGTCAAATGGGGGCTGTTCCCGATCGCGCAGTACAAGGGCTTCGCCTACACGATCCTGCCGTCGATCGGACTGGGATTCTACACGATGGCATCCGTCTCGCGTATCATGCGTGCGAGTATGCTGGAGGTAGTCCAGCAGGATTACATCAAGACGGCGCGCTCGAAGGGCATTTCCAAGTTCCGTGTGACCTGGAAGCATCAGATCCGGAACGCGATCATGCCGGTTGTTACGATCCTCGGTCCGACGGTAGCAGCCGTTCTGACCGGTACATTCGTTATCGAGTCCCTGTTTGCTATCCCCGGCATGGGTAAATATTATGTTGAGAGTGTGCAGAACAACGATTACTCCCTGATCCTTGGCATGACGGCGTTTTACGGCACATTTCTGGTATTCTGCAACATGGTAGTTGATATTCTGTATGGCGTGATCGATCCGAGAGTGCGGATCGGCGGAAAGTAGGTGGCAGTATGGGTGAGATGAAAATGAAAGATGGAAATGTGCTGCCTTCTGAGAATTCCGGCGCAGCAGCAGGCACATCCGAAAACCTGACAGATGGACGCACGATTACCCGCGACAAGTTTGAGATGGTAGGTAAAAATATTGAAAAAATGGAATCGATCTCCCGACCAAGCCTGACCTTCTGGCAGGAGGCGTGGAGACGAATCCGGACAAATAAGGCGGCATATTTCAGTCTGATTCTGTTGATTGCATATGGACTGTTAGCGATCTTTGCACCGATGTTCAGCCACTACGGATTTGACCAGCAGGATGCCTACTCGATGAGCAAGGGGATTTCAGCAGCTCATTGGCTGGGAACCGACTCTCTGGGGCGTGACCTCTGGGTACGTGTTTGGATGGGCGCGCGTGTTTCTTTGACGATCGGTCTTCTGGCAGCCCTTTTAAATACTGTAATTGGTACAGTGCTGGGCGGTTTCTGCGGCTATTATGGCGGCAAGTTTGATATGATCGTCATGCGTATTATCGATGTTATTTATGGTATTCCATCTCTGATCGTCTGTATTTTGGTTATGGTAGTATTAGGCTCCGGCGTTAAAAGCTTAATCATTGCAATGGTTATTGTTGGATGGACGGGAACCTGCCGTTTTACCAGAGGCGAAGTATACCGCTTGAAAGAGCAGGATTTCGTACTGGCAGCCCGCGTCATGGGCGAGTCGGCGTTCACCATCATCGTGCGTGAGATCATCCCGAATATAATGGGTCTTCTGATCACAAACCTGACAATGGCAATTCCGAGCGCCATCTTCCAGGAGGCGTTCTTGAGTTATATCGGTCTCGGCATTTCCCCGCCGCAGGCAAGCTGGGGCGTTCTGGCAAAAGAGGGAACCCGTATGATGACGGCAGCGCCGCATATGCTGTACGTGCCGGCATTCTTTATCTGTACAACTGTACTGGCGCTCAACCAGCTCGGAAATGGTCTGCGGGATGCATTTGACCCGAGATTGAGAGGAACGGAATAGGAGGTAGGAGACAATGGCTAAAAATATATTGGAAATCAAGAATCTGACCTTCTCGTTCCATACATACGGCGGCGTGGTAAAATCCGTCCGGGATGTCAGTTTTAATGTACGCGAAGGCGAGATTCTTGGAATTGTAGGCGAGAGCGGATGCGGCAAGAGCGTTACCTCCCAGTGCATTTTAAAGCTCAACCCGGAGCCGCCGGGATTTTTTGAGGGCGGTTCGATCAAGTATAAAGGCGAGGAGATCATCACCAAGACAGACCGCGAGATGCGGAAAATCCGCGGTGTGGAGATTGGATTTATCTTTCAGGATCCGATGACCTCGTTAAACCCAACCATGACGGTTGGAAAACAGATCGAGGAGGTTTTTGTCGGACGGAAGGGGATGACCCGGGCAGAAGTCAGGGAACGGGCGCTGGAGATCCTGCGTCTGGTCGGCATTAATGAGCCGGAGCGCCGTTATAAACAGTATCCGCATGAGCTGTCCGGTGGTATGAAGCAGCGTGTCATGATCGCGATCGCGCTGGTCGGCAAGCCGAGCATCATCATCGCGGATGAGCCGACGACCTCGCTGGATGTAACAATCGAGGCACAGATCCTGGATCTTCTGAAGGAACTGCGCGATAAGATGAACACCTCGATTATCCTGATTACCCACGATCTCGGAGTTATCGCCAAGATGTGCGACCGCGTGCTTGTTATGTATGGCGGCAAGGTGGCTGAAAAAGGAACGGTTGATGAGATCTTCTATGAGACGGCACATCCGTACACGGCAGGTCTCATCAAATCAATCGCTACGCTGGATACCTCCAAGAATCAGAAGCTGGTGCCCATCGACGGAACTCCGCCGGATCTGTTTGCACCGCCGAAAGGATGCCCGTTTGCAGCGCGCTGTGAGTTTGCGATGAAGGTCTGTTATGAAGAACAGCCGGAATTTCACAGGCTTTCAGACGAACATACCTGTGCGTGCTGGCTGCAGCATGAATATGCGCCGAAGGTGGATATCATGAAAGGGCTGACTGAGGCGCAGAAACAGGAAGAAGAGGAAAATGTTGCGGCTCTGCCGGAAGAGAAACGGAGGGGACACCATGGCAAAACAAATTGATAGGAGCACACCCCTGTTCCAGGTCACGGATCTCTGCCAGTATTTCAACGTCGGCAGGGGAAAAGTGCTGAAAGCAGTTGATCACGTGCATTTTACGATTTATAAAGGTGAAACGTTGGGACTGGTAGGTGAGAGCGGATGCGGCAAGTCCACGACGGGACGGTGCCTGGTAAAGCTGTATGAGCCGGCAGCAGGCACGATTACCTATAAAGGAAAAGATATTTTTAAATACACCCGTGAAGAGGAAAAAGCATTCCGCAAAAATGTGCAGATGATCTTCCAGAATCCACATTCCTCCCTAAACCCGCGTATGACGGTCAAGGATATCATCGGTTCCGGCATGAAACTGCATGGACTGGCGACGGACAAGGATGTGGATCAGAAGGTAGAGGCGATCCTGAAGCGCGTCGGTCTGAACCGCGACCATATGTCCCGTTTCCCGCATGAGTTTTCCGGCGGTCAGAAACAGAGAATTGGTATTGCCAGGGCATTAGCGGTCGAACCGGAGTTTGTAATCTGCGACGAGCCGATCTCCGCACTGGATGTTTCGATCCAGGCGCAGGTTTTAAATATGTTAAAAGAACTGCAGGAAGAAATGGGACTGACCTATCTCTTCATCGCACATGACTTGAGCGTCGTTAAATACATTTCTGACCGTGTCATCGTTATGTATCTGGGAACAATGGTTGAATTTGCCGATTCTGAAGAGCTGTATGCACACCCGCTGCATCCGTACACGCAGGTGCTTCTGTCCTCAATTCCGGTTGCGGATCCGAAGCTGGTGCGTGAGAAGAAGCGTATCATGGTCAAGGGCGAGATTCCAAGTCCGATCAACCCGAAGGACTGCTGCCGTTTTGCCGAGAGATGTCCGTATGCGACGGAGGAGTGCCGGGCGAAGCTGCCGGAACTCCGGGAAGTGACGCCGGGGCATTTTGTGGCTTGTCATATGGTAAAGTAAATTAAATAGATTCGTGAAGGCGTCGAAGCTGACGGGGACAGGACAGCCTGGCTTCTCAGACTTATCATTGTTCGCTTGCTTTCGCTACAGATGCTCGCCTGATGCGGACTTACATCCGCCTCATTCGGACATCTGTGCTCAAAATGCGTACAATTTGATAAGCTGAAAGCCAGACCGCCCTGTCCTCGTCAGCTTCTTAGTTTTTTGGCTAATTGAGGGAGTAATTGTAGACATTGATCGCCGACTGGTGTAAAATATTAGTTAGAATTTTTTTAAAATTATGGCTGAATTTGGAAAATTTTAACGATATATAACAGAAAGGTGGATTTTCTATGCAGTACGATTTTGATACACCGATCGATCGGACCCATACTTGGTCGATCAAGCATGATTTTAAGAAAGAAAATGGGAAAGCGGATGATATTCTGCCGCTCTGGGTGGCGGATATGGATTTTCGATCGCCGGACAGCGTGGTTGAAGCGCTGAAAAAGGCAGTAGATCACGGGATTTTCGGTTACAGCCGGGCAGATGAGTCGTACTTTGATGCGGTGGCAGCGTGGTATCAGAAACGCCATCATCTGACTCTGCAGCCGGAGTGGATGACCTGCACGCCAGGTATCGTGTTTGCACTCTCGATCGCAGTGCGGGCTTTTACCCAGGAGGGCGATGCGGTGTTGATCCAGCCGCCGGTCTACCATCCATTCAGCCGGGCGATCCTCCGCAATAAGCGGACGCTGGTGGAGAATCCGCTGGTTTTAAAAGATGGACATTATGAGATGGATCTGGAAGAGTTGGAGCAGAAGGTGCTGGATGAGCATGTCAAACTGATGATTTTATGCAATCCGCACAATCCGGTTGGCCGTGTCTGGACGAGGGAAGAGCTGACCGCACTGGCTGACATCTGCCTGCGCCACCATGTATACGTGATCAGCGACGAGATCCATGGCGATTTTGTATGGCAGGGGCATGAGCAGACTCCGTATGCGTCGATTTCAGAGGAAGCATGCCTTCATTCGATGATGTGTACAGCGCCGAGCAAGACCTTCAATCTGGCTGGCATGGCGACATCAAACCTCTTTATCCCGGATCCGGAGATGCGGCGTAAATTCCGGTCGGAGCTGCTGGATGTTGGTCAGGAAAATATGAACCGTCTGGGATTGTTCGCCTGCCGTGCAGCGTATGAAGGCGGCGGGGAATGGCTGGATCAGCTTATCGGCTATCTGGCTGGCAATCTGGCACTGGTGCGCGATTTCTGTAAAAACCGTGTGCCGCAGATTCAACTGGTAGAACCGGAGGGAACGTATCTGGCATGGCTGGATTGCCGTGAACTGGGGATGACGGATGATGAATTGATGGCATTCTTCTCGAATGAAGCGAAGGTATGGCTGGATCCGGGCACGCATTCGGGTGAACAGGGATCTGGATTTATGCGCTTTAATCTGGGCAGTTCGCGCAGTGTGATTGCACAGGCGCTCGATCAGATCGAGGCGGCATGGAAAAAACGGAACGCATAATGAAAAATAGCAGAACCGTAAAAATAAAACGTTCGGAGGGATTGCATGGAATTTGAAGAAGTGGAGAATATTGGACAGCGGATCAAGGAGATTCGCAAGAGTAAATCTATCACGATCCAGAAGCTGTCCCAGTTTACCGATCTGTCAGTGGGATATCTGAGCAATCTGGAGCGGAACCAGGCAAGCCCGACGCTGAACAATCTGCAGCGCATCTGCGTGGCGCTTGGTATTTCGATCCGGGATCTGCTCAGTCCTTCCGGCGAGGAGAGAACCCTGATCCGCCAGGAGGAGCAGCAGTTATATGAATATGATGAGTACAAGCTTCAAATCCGCCGTCTGGATTTTGGAAAGAAACGCGGTATTTATGAGTTTTCAACCTATGATCCAGAGACAAAAGATACACCGCCGTCCTGGGGGCTGCATCCATACGCGGAGGTCGGAGTCATTCTGGAAGGCAAGATGGAGGTCAATCTGGATGGAACGGTTTATCTCTTAGGACCGGGCGATTCGATCTATATCAAGCCGAATCTCTATCACACGATGCGGAATGCGGGCGATACTCCCTGCCGCTCCTTCTGGCATCTGCAGATTATGGATGATTCTGTATAATTGACGGGATGAATTGATCTTGAAATTTGGACAATTCACTCGTATAATAAAGGCTGTACGTTGGGCTATACAGAATATTGCAAAAGTCCATGGCCGGAGACAAATTTGCGTGGATTTTTGTCTGGTAACTGTGAAACTGCAGAAACAGCTGCCAGAGAAGTACATCGGGAAAAGGGAGGATGGAGCTGCATGGCCAAAAACAAGAAAATTGTACGCTACAGAAAGCCATTGAATATCAATGTAGGCATGATCATTTTTGCCATGATTTTCGTCTATCTTTCTTTCAGTGTCTATACATATCTCAGGCGGGATCACGTCCAGTTTTATGAGGTCGTCGAGGGAAGTATTGTAAATAATAAAGAATACAACGGAATCCTGTTTCGGGATGAGACAGTGGAAAATGCACCGCAGACCGGGTACGTCAACTATTATGTGCGCGAGGGAAAGCGGGCAGGCGCTGGATCGCGCGTCTATTCGCTAGATGAGACCGGCGAGCTGGGGAAATTTTTGGAAGAAAATCAGTCCTCTGGGATGTCCCTGTCAGCAGAAAATCTGGCTGATTTGAAGAAACAACTCAGTTCGTTCTGTTTATCCTACAACGATCAGCGCTTTGAAAGCGTCTACGACGCCAAATATTCTTTGCAGGCTTCGGTTGCAGAGTATATGAATTTCAATGCGCTGGGCGATATGGATGCACAGCTTCAGGCACAGGGTATCAATTACAAACAGATATCGGCGCCCCAGCCGGGTATTATTTCCTATGTGACCGATTCTTTTGAGGGGGTCGCGCCGGATGAGGTGACGGCGGATTCGTTTGACCGGAGTCAATATACGCGGCAGGTGGGACGAGCTGGGGAACTGATCGAGGCGGGCACGCCGGTGTACAAGATCATCACATCGGAGAACTGGAGTATCGTGTTTCAGATGGATGACAAGGATAAAGAGCAGTTTGCCGATCAAGATACACTGACGATCGAGCCGTTGGGAAGTGATATGAAATTCCGGGGGAATTATTCGATGTTTACCGGTTCCGATGGCAATCTGTATGGACGCCTGGATCTGGACCGTTACATGATCCAGTTTGAATCCGAGCGTTTTATGAACTTCGAGATCTCCAGCGAGGAAACGCAGGGACTTAAAATTCCGGTATCATCGGTGATGGAGAAGGAATTTTATACCATTCCAGTTGATTATATGACAACGGGCGGCAACGCTACTGAAGATGAGGCTGGCTTCAATAAAGAAGTTTACGGCGAAGGCGGAAAGGCGTCGATTGAATTTGTCACGCCGGAGATTTACAGCTCGACTGATGAGTATTATTATGTCGAGAAGAGCGACGATGGGCTGTTAAAGAGCGGCGATTATCTGGTGAAACCGGATTCAAACGAGCGCTTCCAGGTAGGACCGACGGCAAAGCTGACAGGTGCTTACAATATTAATAAGGGATACGCGGTGTTCAAGCAGGTGAAAGAACTTGCAAATAGCGGTGAATATTACATTGTAGAAAAAGGAACCAAATATGGATTATCGGTTTATGACCATATCGTGTTGGATGCCAGTACCGTATCGGATGGCCAGATCGTATATCAGTAATGATATTTCCAAAATATAGAGATAAGGAAGGTGTATCACATATGGTTCAGGAACAGTTAGAAGAAGTACGTCAGAATATACGGAACGCCTGCGAGCGGAGCGGACGGAAGGTGGAGGATGTCACGCTGATCGCGGTCAGTAAGACAAAGCCGGTGCCGATGCTTCAAGAAGCATATGATGCCGGCGCCAGAGATTTCGGCGAAAACAAAGTGCAGGAGATTCTGGAGAAGGAACCGCAGCTGCCGTCTGATATCCGCTGGCATATGATTGGACATTTACAGAAAAATAAAGTCCGTCAGGTAATTGACAAGGCAGTTCTGATTCACTCCGTCGATACGGTGGGACTGGCAGAGCAGATCGAAAAAGAAGCGGTCAAACGTGATCTGGACGTTTCTATTCTTCTGGAGGTCAATGTCGCCGGAGAAGAGTCCAAATTTGGTTTTGCCCCGGAAGAAGTCGAGGAAGCGGCACGCGAAATTGCAAAGTACCCGCATGTCCACATACAGGGACTTATGACGATTGCACCATTTGTAGAGAATTCGGAAGAAAATCGTGGTGTTTTTAAAAAATTATATGAATTATATGTTGACATGAAACGGAAAAACATTGATAATGTTACTATGAATGTCCTTTCGATGGGAATGACCGGAGACTATCAGACAGCGATTGAAGAAGGTGCAACTATGGTAAGAGTCGGTACGGGCATTTTTGGAACCAGGGCAAAGATAGGAGAGAAATAGGGTTATGAGTATTCTGAACAAATTAATGGATACAATGCGTCTCACAGAGAATGATGACGATTACTTCGATGAGGAAGATTACGAAGAAGAAAAACCGGTGATTAAGAAGCGTTCTTTCGGCAAGAGGGACGAAGAGATGGATGATTACCGCCACGAGGAGGAA
The DNA here is from genome assembly GCF_003481065.1 of Clostridium sp. TF11-13AC. Taxonomy (NCBI): domain Bacteria; kingdom Bacillati; phylum Bacillota; class Clostridia; order Eubacteriales; family Clostridiaceae; genus Clostridium; species Clostridium sp. TF11-13AC. Next base: position 666,139 of record NZ_QUKJ01000001.1, on the reverse strand, counting down.
TCTAAGCCGCGTTTTCTGCCACGTTCCTCTAACAATAAGGTAGTGCAGATGCGCCGCAGCATGGAAGTATCTCTGATCAAACCTACTTCCATGGAGGATACGAGAGAGATTTGCGATTACCTGCTGGCTGGAAAAGCTGTTGTTTTAAATATGGAAGGAATCCACATGGAGGTTGCACAGCGTATCATTGATTTTACCTGTGGCGCGACCTATTCGATGGATGGAAATCTCCAGAAGATTTCCAATTACATTTTTATTGCGACACCGTCATCGGTTGAGCTGTCCGGCGACTTTCCCGAACTCTTAGCAGACGGTTCCATGAATGTTTCCGGGATGAATCTCCACTTCTGATACTGATATACTCCCAGGTTCGCTATATATCTGAACCTGGGAGTATTTATTATACAATCGGAAATTTGTGTGATTTCTGATTGTATACAGGCTCTCTGAGCAGGAGCACACTTTATATAAGCACTTTCGAACAGGAGTAGAAACACGCGATGCTGCAGGAAAAAGAAGAACAGCTTTTAAAAAAGAGAATGATAGAACTGGCCGGACTCTGTTATCAGCGCGATATACAGACAAGTACCGGCTTTTTGTCGTTAAATGAACAGACGATCTTTCACTCGATCGAGAAGACGCTGCCGCCGGTGCGGACTTGCCTGACGGGTGGCTTTGAGGGCGCAGAGCGCAAACTTCTTTGTTTTCTGGCTTCGTATGACGATGAGGAGTTTGGACTTCCGATTGCCGTGTTGGAGGTCATTCCGGCAAACCTGCGTTACAGTGAGGCGCTGACGCACCGGGATTATCTCGGGGCGCTCATGAACCTGGGGATTGAGCGCAGCTGCATCGGGGATATTCTGATGAAGGAAAATGGCTGCTGCGTCTTCTGCCAGGAAAAGATGGCGGATTATCTCTGCCAGGAACTCACGATGGTGCGCCACACCTCTGTGATCTGCCGCAAGGCGGACGCGACGGAGCCGATCACACCGAAGATGGAGCGCGTGAGTGGAAGCGTTGCATCACCGCGTCTTGACAGTGTGATCGCGATGGTATTTTCATCCTCCCGCACGAAGATACTGCCCCTCATTGAGGGCGAAAAGGTATTTATTGACGGGAAACAGGTGACTTCCCCGGCGGTGCAGCTTAAAGAGGGCGAGATTGTATCTGTGCGCGGCATGGGAAAATTCCGCTTTGCCGGGAGCGGGGGATTGTCGAAAAGGGGACGTCTGTATGTTTATGCGGATAAATATGTGTAAAAAAGAAAGGACTGAAAACAAATGACAGAAGTAAAGAATGAGAAAATGAATCGCGTAACCGTTCATCTGGACGAGAAGCCGATCTATGATATTGTGATGACCGAAGATTTTTCGGCACTTCCGGGTGAAATCGAAAAACTTTCCATTTCAAACCGCCGTCTCTGCATCGTGACGGATTCGAACGTAGAAAAATTATATCTGAATGAAGTAAAAAAACTTCTGGCGCCGTGCTGCAAGACGGTAATTTCGTTCGTATTTCCGGCGGGCGAGGAGCACAAAAACCTCGACACCGTCCGGGATTTATATGAAACCCTGATTTTGAACCATTTTGACCGCAACGATATGCTGGCAGCACTCGGCGGCGGAGTTGTGGGCGATCTCTGCGGATTCGCGGCGGCGACCTATCTGCGCGGCGTTGCCTTCATGCAGATTCCGACGACGCTTCTTTCCCAGGTGGACAGCAGCATTGGCGGCAAGACGGGCGTTGATTTTGACGCGTACAAAAATATGGTTGGCGCGTTTCATATGCCGAAGCTGGTATTTACCAATATCAATACGCTTCAGACGCTTCCGGACAACCAGTTTTCCGCCGGTATGGGCGAGGTTATCAAACATGGTCTGATCAAGGATGCGGCATATTATGAGTGGCTGCTTGAAAATGCGGCAGATATCTGGGCGAGAAAGCCGGAGGCACTCCGCAAGACAGTGACCTGGAGCAATGAGATCAAGCGTGCTGTGGTAGAGAAGGATCCGACCGAAAAAGGCGACCGTATGCTCTTAAACTTTGGTCATACGCTGGGACACGCGATCGAGAAGCTGAAAAACTTTGAACTTCTGCACGGTGAATGCGTGGCACTCGGCGCGCTGGCAGCGATGAAGCTGTCGGAAAACCGCGGCATGATCAAACCGGAGGAAACAAACCGCTTCAAAGAAGCACTGGGAGAATTCCATATCGGTACGCAGGTATCCGGGCTTGAGAAAGATGCGATTGTGGCAGCGTCCAAGAACGACAAGAAGATGGATTCTGGCATCATCAAATTTATTCTCATTCATTCCATCGGCGACGCCTACGTGGATCGCACAGTAACCGAGGACGAGATGAAACAGGCACTCGATCAGGTGCTGGTATAATAGCAGGAAAGGAATCAGGTGCATGAACACGAAATTACGACAGTTCTTTATCTTTTTTATCGGGCTGGGAGTCAGCATCGGACTGGATCAGTTTACAAAACATCTGGCAGTTGTCCATCTGAAAGGGCAGAAGCCATTTGTGCTCATTAAGGGTGTGTTTGAATTTTATTATTCTGAAAACCGCGGCGCTGCTTTTGGAATGCTGCAGGGACGGCAGGGATTCTTCTTCCTGATTGCAGCGGCAGTCATTCTGGCAGTGTTGTGGGCGGTTTACCGGATGCCGGCAGGGAAACGGTATCTGCCGCTGATGTGCAGCTTGTTTCTGCTCGTATCAGGCGCAGTTGGCAATATGATCGACCGTCTGACGCAGAAATATGTGGTGGATTTCCTGTATTTTAAGCTGATTGATTTCCCGATTTTTAATGTGGCAGACTGCTATGTGGTGATCGCGACGTTCTCGCTGATCCTTCTGTTTTTCTTCTTCTATTCGGATGAGGAACTGGAATTCCTTTCTTTTAAAGGTGCGAAAAAGGAGTCGGGACGATGATGCAGGAATATCTGGTTCCAGAAGAGGCGGCTGGAACCCGCATCGATAAATTTCTGGCGGACGCCTGCCCGGATCTGTCCCGTTCCTTTTTGCAGAAACTTCTGAAAGAGAGCAGCGTTACAGCAGACGGAAAAGCGGTTAAAAGCAGTTTCAAGGTAAATGGTGGGGAAACGATCGCCTTTGAAGTTCCAAAACCGGAGGAGGCGGCGATCGAGGCGGAAAATATCCCGTTGGACATTTTGTATGAAGATTCGGATATAATTTTAGTCAATAAGCCGAAGGGGATGGTTGTCCATCCGGCAGCAGGGCATTATACGGGGACTCTGGTCAATGCGCTGATGTACCATTGCAAGGATCAGCTCTCCGGCATCAACGGAGTCATGCGCCCTGGGATCGTCCATCGGATCGATATGAACACAACCGGCGTGCTGGTGGTGTGCAAGAATGATTTCGCCCACAATTCTCTCGCAGAACAGCTCAAGGTGCATTCGATCACCCGCGTGTATTATGCCATCGTATTTGGCAATCTGCGCGAGGATGAGGGTACTGTCCATGCACCGATCGGGCGTCATCCGACGGATCGCAAGAAAATGAGCATCCACTCCAAACAGGGGCGCGATGCGATCACGCATTACCGCGTACTGGAACGCTTCGGGGCGTATACATTTATCGAATGCCGCCTGGAGACGGGACGCACACACCAGATCCGCGTCCATATGGCAAGCATCGGTCATCCGCTTCTGGGCGATGAGGTGTACGGTCCGGCGCGGCAGCCATTTTCACTGGAAGGGCAGACCCTGCATGCGGGAGTCTTAGGCTTTATCCATCCGCGGACCGGAGAGTATGTGGAGTTTTCTGCGCCGCTGCCAGCGTATTTTGAAGAACTGCTGGAGAAGCTGCGGAAAAAAGCTGGAAAGTAAAAGTAACGCGAATAGTAAGATCGTTCTAATTCGTATACACATTCTTTTCAGATAGTTTATTTCTGTGTCGCTAAGAAATACCTTTTATTCCGAAAAAATGATGACTTTTCAGATAGCTTGTGTTATAATAAAGGCAGAACTTGAAAGGAGTTGAGGGAGACATGAAAAGAAATTTAGTAATTACAATCGGTCGCGAATGCGGCAGCTCCGGAAGAGCGATTGGACGAAAACTGGCGGAATCATTGGGAATCAAGTGCTATGATAAAGAGCTTCTTGCACTGGCAGCGAAGAACAGCGGTCTCTGTGAAGAGCTTTTTAAGACGCATGATGAGAAACCAACCAACAGCTTCTTATATTCACTGGTGATGGACACCTATTCGATGGGTTATAATACATCGGCTTATATGGATATGCCGATCAACCACAAGATTTTCCTGGCACAGTTTGACACGATCAAGAAACTGGCAGATGAAGAATCCTGTGTCATTGTAGGACGGTGTGCGGACTATGCGCTGGCAGATTATCCGAACGTAGTGTCTGTTTTCATCTGTGCAGATGAGGAAGTGAAGATTCAGGAATTGATGAAACGTCACAATATTACCCGCGATAAGGCAAAAGATGTGATGATCAAGACCGATAAGCAGCGTTCTGGTTATTATAACTATTATTCCAGCAAACGCTGGGGCAGCTCCAAGAGCTATAACCTCTGCATCAACAGCAGTGTCGTAGGCGTTGACGGTGCCGTAGAAATTATTAAGGAATTCGCCAAAAAGAAACAAGAATTTCTTAAGGTAAACGAGAACGCATAAAAGTATAATTAAAACCGGTGTGTTTGAATTTCTGGTGAAGAATCAGAAAGGACGCACCGGTTTTTTGCGCCTGGATGCTTTGAAGATGAGATTGTGTTGGGGTATAAAAACAAAATAGTTACTTAAGATTTTGAATGTAGATACATGAAGAAAATGATGATGAAAGAAAGACATTCTTATATAATCCGAACGGCGCTCATGGCGGCATCGGGTATTTTATTGTGCGGGATTGCCGAAGCAGTGCGCCCGGAGGTGGATTTATCAGTCGGTGTGCCTGCTGATAAAGTTGTGATTGCAGATGGGATTTTAGACCAGGAGACACAAAATGATATAGACGAATCCTTCTGCGACCGTCTGATGAAGAAAATGGTACACCCGATTCACATGGCATCCCGGTTTTTAAATGGTCTGGGGGCAGACTCGGAAGAATATGTTCCGTCGGAAACGGAGTATAACCTGATGGCGCTCCGGACGGAAGAGAGCGCTGTTGATTTGTCTGATCCATTGGCGGCATTTGAGTCTCTTCCATGGTATAAACTTGCAAAACAATTCCGGAGTATGGGGACAGAAGATACCTGGGGCGCGAAGATGTACGAAGCGCTTGGAGCGAGGGATGCACAGTGGATATCGGAGATCTACGGGTGGATCCAGACGACACCGCTTACAGCTTCCCAGAAAATGGGACTGCCAGCTGCGCAGGTACTCGGCAGCTATGATCCCTCCAATCCAGAGCATAACGCGCAGGACCCGGCGAGCTGGGTAGTTCCAACTTGGAAAAATATCCGTTTCCAGATATGCGACGGAGACGGAAAGCCGACGTCCCTCGCATCCAATGCGACCGATATTTTGTCCATGGCAAACGTATATACATATAGCCTGGACTGGAAAAATACAGACCTGTTCAATACCTATATCAATCAGCTCTGGACCAGTTCCCACCAGTACCACGTGAGCATTAGCAATGTGTATTACTGTGAGGGCTGTACAGAACTGCCGGACGAGCCGGCGACAGAGGAAACAGCAGATGACGATGTGGAGAGCGGCAGTGCAGCAGGAGAGGCATCCTCGGAGGCTTTAGATGCCCAGGGCGCAGGAGACGGTCAGACAGCGGTAGAGGAGCCGTTAACGGAGAGCGAGGCGGCATCCACAGCAAATAATTATGTCAAACCGGCACAGGGACCGGGGGCTTCCACACAGGAGCAGGCAGCCGAATCAAAAGCGGCTGCGTCCCCGTCAGAGGCGACGTTCAGTGCGGAGAGCGCTGCGGCAGTTACATTAAATGAAAACGGAAAATATTGCCCGGGACATGTTGATCTGACCATTACCGTTAAGACAACCGGTCTGAAAGAGAAGCATAATCTGTTTGCGCTCGATGGAACGGGAAATCAGACTGTCGGGAACTGGCAGGGTTGGACGGAAGAAAAACAGACAGCCGCCCAGACACTCGCTGCTCAGGATTGGCAGGAAATGTACGGTCTTGCCAGTTCAGAGTTTGCACTCGGGAATCCGCTGACACCGGCAGAAATTGCGTCTTACCTGGATTTACTTCCAGAGGATTTATCACCGGAGCGGCGTGCCGTTATCACATGCGCGCTCAATTCCGTTGGCAAGATTCCATATTATTATGGAGGAAAACCGAGTACAGCAGGACTTTCCGGCAATCATTTTGCCAGCGTGACAAGCCCGGATTACAAGGGACGGATTTTGTCAGGGCTTGACTGTTCTGGATGGGTCAACTGGGTATACTGGACCGCGCTTGGCAATAGAATGGGTGCCGCCAGCACCTACGAGATTGTGCGGACAGGACGGGCGATCAACAGCGCAGAGCTTCAGCCGGGCGACTTGCTTGTCCAGCTTGGCGGTAATTCGCACGTTGTAATGTTTTTAGGCTGGAACGCAGACGGAACCATACTGGGCGTACATGAATCCGGCAGTGCAAGCAATGTAACGGTCGGAAAGGTCCATACGGTCTGGCCGTATTACCGGGCGTTTTTGGATTAAGAAGTGAATAAAGAATAAAATGAATATGAATTAGTCATAAGGGATTTTGAGCTGGATGGATGTTGCCTTTGTTTTTTGCTGGAGTGTTTGCTGGTAAATGGCAAAGGCGGCATCCATCCATTTTGTGTTTAGGTTTGTTTTTATGCTGAAATACGATATTGAATAATTCGTAAAAAGATTTATTTACAAATAAAGGGAAACATGGTATGATAGGGAGATAGACAAAACTATTCGCGAAAGCCTACTTTATCGAATAGTTTGAAATGTAAATATGCGTATGCACTTAATTTATTTGCTAAACTATTCATTCGTTATATTTGAAAGGATGTTCTCATGAAACTTCAACGTCTTCTAAGTTTAACCCGCCAGGCGGTTGATGACTATCGTCTGATTCAATCCGGCGATAAAATAGCTATCGGTATTTCTGGCGGTAAAGACAGCCTGACACTTTTATATGCTTTACAGGGGCTTCGCCGGTTTTACCCGGAACCATTTGAACTTTGTGCTATTACAGTTGATCTGGGCTTTCAGGCACTTTCTCCGGAGGTTTCGAACCGGTTGTCGCCGACGCTTTCATCGGATGCGGCTGCATTTGATTTAAAACCGGTTCAGGAGCTTTGTGATGAATTAAACGTGCCCTACACGGTCGTTCCGACGGAAATCGGCAAGATTCTCTTTGAAACCCGTCAGGAATCCAATCCATGTGCGCTCTGTGCCAAGATGCGAAAAGGCGCTTTAAATGAAGCGGCTCTGAAACTTGGCTGTAATAAAATCGCCTATGCACATCACCGTGACGATCTGATCGATACCATGCTTTTATCCTTGATTTATGAGGGGCGTTTCTATTCCTTCTCGCCGAAAACCCATTTGGACAAAACGGGATTGACGCTGATCCGCCCGCTGATATATGTCCAGGAAGCCGATGTGATCGGATTTAAAAACAAATATCATCTTCCTGTCTGTAAAAATCCATGTCCCGTAGATGGAAAAACAAAACGCGAGTATGTGAAACAATTAACAAGGAAACTCAACCATGATTCACCGGGGGTAAAGGATCGCTTTTTCCATGCGATTATTGATGGAAACAATCCCGGATGGCCGGAACGGACCGATCGACACCTGAAAAATTTGATACATTCGGACCTTTCATCATCACCAAAGGAGGAATTGTGATATGGCTGCACTCTCCTACCACGAACAGGAAGACATCGAAAACACAAAACGAATCCGAGGCATTCTGAAAGAGCTGCCACCGTTCTGTACCGATTTCTTCCGCGGCATTGAACCTCGTACATCAGCGCGCACCCGGCTTGCGTATGCCTATGATTTAAAGACATTTTTTGATTTCCTGAAACAAGCAAATCCAGAGCTTAAATCAAAGAAGCTGCGCGATTTGCCGCTCTCTCTTCTGGATGAAATCAAATTGATGGATCTGGAAGAATATATGGAGTATCTGAAATGTTATTCGACCGAAAAACGTGAGGATCTGATAAATACAGAGCGTGGTATCATGCGGAAAGTCTCGACGGTCAAGAGCTTTTACAACTACTTTTACCGGACCGAGCGGATTCAGAATAACCCCGCTTCTCTTCTGCAGCTTCCCAAGATTCATGAAAAAGAAATTATACGCCTCGATGTTGACGAGGTGGCGCGTTTCCTGGATGAGGTTGAGGATGGAGAATGTCTGACTGAAAAACAGAAAGCCTACCATGCAAAGACCAAGCTGCGAGATCTGGCGATGATGACGCTTCTGCTTGGTACGGGGCTTCGTGTATCAGAATGTGTCGGACTGAATATCAACGATGTTGATTTCCGAAACGGTGGTCTTAGGATTCATCGAAAAGGCGGAAAGGAAGTCATCGTATATTTTGGTGCCGAGGTAGAATATGCGCTTCAGGACTATCTCAGCGAGCGTGAACATATTGTCCCAGAGGAAGGCAGCGAAGAAGCACTCTTCCTCTCCATGCAGCGTAAGCGCATTAACGTACGTAGCGTGGAAAAAATGGTCAAAAAATACGCACAGCTCGTCACACCGCTAAAAAAGATCACGCCACATAAGCTCCGCAGCACCTACGGCACGAATCTGTACCGTGAAACCGGCGATATTTACCTCGTCGCGGATGTTTTGGGACACAGTGATGTCAATACGACGAAGAAGCATTATGCGGCGCTGGAGGATGAACGGCGGCGAAGCGCAAGGAATAAGGTGCAGCTGAGAGAAAAAGAGTAAAGGGCAAAAAAGGCAAAAAGTAAAAAAAATTTTTAGGTAAAAAAGGCTAATTTCGTACTTTATTTCCGTGTAAAGTGAAAATAGTATTTTGCTAAAATAAAGTTCAAAATTCATATTTGCCAAGAAAACCGATGACCTCGACTGCTTATAGTCTATGCCATCGGTTTTCCTAGTTCAAGCACTCTCACTCTGCTTCATCTGTGTCTCAATAACTTCGTCTAAGTTGGCAGCTGTAGTTTGTTCACTCATGGCCTTCTGCCTCTAATAATAAACACTGCAAAGGTTTAAAATATCCTGCAACAGATCATACTCCATCTTTGCCTTATCATTCATTTGATAATTTATCAGAGCATTTTGCGAGTACATCGCATCTACGCTTTGCGTTTTCGTTGAAAATTCCATCAAAGTATCCGGGCCAATGCCCAAACTGGTAAAAATTTTATTCAAATGCTTATCGAATGAGCTTTTACTATCTATCTCGCCATTTAAAATTTTATCTAAAGTAGGTCGAGAAATTTCTGCCTTTTTGCAGAACGATACCTTAGAGAATCCATTGCCACTGATGTAGTCCTTTAATTTTATTCCTGTCAGTTTTCTCATTTCAAAAAGTTCATCAAAACGCACTCTCTATCTCTCCCAGTAACAAATTGTCAATAGTTTTTTAATCACTTTTCTTAAAAAGGAAAAAAATAGAACGTATAGTAAACGCTATGGTGCGTTGACAACGTATAGATTATTTCCATACGCTCTATCTCTCATTTCGTAAACGCTCCATAGCAAGTACCTTGCCAGCCCAAAGTGCTGCAACATGGTTTTGCAAGCAATAATCCGCAACGTTCGCTCCTCCAGTATTCACCTGTAATCTCCATACCGCCATCTTCTCATCTCCCCGCTTTCTTCTTTAGTGCTTATCCACCTTCCGCTTCGGGAACCATCCTTTTTCCACTCTTTTTTCCTGTTCTTTCAGTTCCTTAATGCTCCAAAAGCAACTGACGCCCAAGACACCCAGGGAAACCGACCAAAGTATTTCCTGCATTCTTACGGATAGAATCATACACAAAATGCCCACCAGCAAAAATACCGGCCAACAGCGGCTTCCAAAGTAATACTCCGCATATATAACAATAGGATGGAACAATCCAATCAGAAAAAAGGTAAGCACACCAATCAATATCCCACTAAAATTCATCATAACTCCTTGTCCTTTTCCTTATACAAACAGCACATTATCGCAGACCGGCGCAACTTATCTTCTGCGTGCAACAGTCGCCCTCAACAGCATATCCAATATGCGCAAAGAAGAAGTATTGCAATATAGAACTACAACCTTCCTCTTCCATATTTTTTAAATATCTGACACATTTTTACGGATTGCATTTTTTACACGGATCATAACCTGCAGCAATCAGCGCATCCCTACTCTCTGATGAGGATTTTTTATTGCTCTCCTTCATCTGTTTGACCGATGAACAGGACGGCCGATGAAAATTCTTTGTATTGGTATTGAGGATATAGGATTCCGTGTTGGTCTGCTGAGAAGCTGCCTGCGTAACAGCCTGTGTGGCCTGCTCTGTTTCTGCCGTCTTGTTTGTTCCAGAAGCCGAGCTGTCCCCCGTCGCATAATTGATGTTAAAGGTCGCTTTACCCATTTTGAGGGATGTAAAGTGACCTTCTCTTAGTCAAATATAATGCCGTTCCTTTCTTCGCAAACCTTTACAGAAAGTACAAGCATCCATGTTTCGTTTTTGATAAAGAATCCGTTGCTTTGGTGAGCACTTATAATCGTGTGCACACACTGGGCATGTCCAACAAACAGGTGTTATGCAATTATCCAAAATCTGATCAGGATCACATAACAAATAGTTATCCAAATGGTTCCACTCATTCATTAAATCCGGATGCAATACGGCAAAGGAATTAACACCCGGAAGAACTTCTTTCATTGAACAATACACACAATCCACGTTTCCCGTTGCCATATCTCGAATAGAACTTATATATTCGCCACCACAATCAGGGCATTTCCAGAGTGCTCGGTAACATGAATTATTTAAATAATGTGACATTGGTTCTTCATTATTAGAAGACCATCGCGACATTAATTCTGGATTCGTTAACTTGAATTGACATAAACTTTTTCTTAAAATCACCTCCTCGTCTACTTCCTTTCACACTATCACCTCCAGAATCACACGCGCTCAAATGACAGATATCTCGTTCCCTGAAACGTAAGTTTCCCAATGTCGCCTTCCGCCAGCATTCCATATTCTCTGCCAGAAACCGACAGTTCCATCCGGTCACCGCTCTCTACCTGAAACGTGACATAGTAGCTGGTACTTGAAGTCGAATGGTAGCCATGAGTTCCAGACAGGTCACCCGCATTTGCATGGCTATGATGTGTGATATTTTCACGCTTTGCGACGATGGTTGCACTCACCGACAAACGCGGTGACTGATTGTTTTTATGCCATGTTCCGATTCCTGTCACAAACTGGAAGATGATCATGCCAAAAACCATTACGAAGATAATCGGAAACATAAACTCAAACAGCATAAACATATAGCTCACCTCTTCTTCATCTTTCGTCCAATGATTACTCTGAGCACAAAACATACGACAATCACGAAAAGCGAGGCAGCGATATACAGTAATGCTTCTGTATACCACGGTGCAGAATACGATTCGTATAGTTTCGGAAAGCGCTTATACCCATAGAAATCCATACCCGTTTTAATCACAATCATGTAGAAACTCGCATAGATAATATATTTTAATAAATCGTATAGTTTATTCATGCCATCGTCTCCGCGATATTCTGTTTTAACCTTTTGGCATCGGCAAACTGAAGCTTCACGGACATTCACTTTCACTCAAATACGAACAATCTTAAGGATGTGTTGTTTTATGGATCGCCGTGTCCTTATCCAGCTCTCCACTCAACATATTTTCATAGGTTCCCTCTACATAATTGATAGTATCCTGGTTCTGAATGCCTATGATGGTCACCATCTCTCCCGGCTTTGGTCCCGGAACCGTATAATCATACCGGACGTCCCCTTCTTCATAGACACCCCGGCCCATTCTGGCAGTTCCCACATAAGGCCTTGCGTTTTTATCCTCCTCCCTGGTATTACCCTTAAAATCCCTTACAATCGCATATCCAGCCTCTTCAAGCATCTTCTCATCCAAGTCAGGGTCATATCTCACCATCATGTTCTGCAAGAAATCCTCGCCCAGATGGAACTCGCCCACATCTGCTTTTCCGATAAAATCACCATATTGAAAATTAGAATTCCATTCCATGTTATTGCCGGTCATGCCCTGATTCAATTCCTTCTTTTTCAGTTTTTGGCCGGAACGCATCACACGAGGTGCCTCAATGGTGATGCCCAGATCCTCATCATAGGCAGGTTCCAGAAGTTCCAGTTTTCCGCAGACAATGACGATTTTTCCATCATTGGCCGGATCATATCCGCCGGTTCCTACATAAACAGCCTGCTTCAATGCTTCCTCCCTCCCGCTGCCGCCGCAGCCAGACAGCATAGGCGTTACAGCTAAAAGACCTGTCACGGCAAGTATCAGCAGACCTACTTTCCTTCTACTGTTATTACTCAAGCTCATACGCACATTTCCCTCCTTTCTTAAGTCCCACAGACATTTGACTTACATTCAGACACCGCCGACGAACATTCGTTTCACGCACATCTTCGGAATTCTTGCTGTAAAAATCTTTATCATCCTCCATATTCCGAATAATCATTCAGAAGGCGTACTGTATGATAGACTTCCGTTCCATACATCTGGATCATCAGGTCATTCTCATGGATAGACGGATACAGCCAGGCAAATTCCGACTTGTTACTCACATTATATCATATTTTTTCTTCAATTACATCCACCAAATTTTAGTACACTGCCATTCGGCTTGCTTCTGTAACCGGCATCCGTTTAATCTTCTCCTGCATAAAAAGGTCACTTTACTCATTTTGCGTGATGTAAAGTGACCTTCTCTTAGTCAAATATAATGCCGTTCCTTTCTTCGCAAACCTTTACAGAAAGTACAAGCATCCATGTTTCGTTTTTGATAAAGAATCCGTTGCTTTGGTGAGCACTTATAATCGTATGCACACACTGGCATCGAATTCGATACAGAAGAATAGCGCCTCACTTTGGCAAAGCAAGGCGCTATTCTCTGTTACAGGAAAAATCAGGTTATTCTCCCATGATCTGAACCGTATATTTTCTTATCTTCAGTCCATCGAACTCCACAAAATAAATATCCTGGGCACTTCCGCCCGCTGTTTTTCCATCTATTACCGGAAGCACACAATGATTTCCGCAAAGCATTGACTTCAAATGTCCCGGGGCATTTCCGCTGCAGGTTCCATAGCTTGGGAGCATATGGGTATGCACGTAATCTCCGTCTGTTGGTATCAACCGTTCCAGCGTCAGTTCAATGTCCTTTTCTACACAGGGAAGGCTTTCATTTATCATAATCGCCGTAGTCGTGTGCATGGATATGACAAAAACAACTCCCGCTGTGATTCCGCTGGCAGCCACGTCCTTTTGCACCTGATCTGTGATTTTTACCATTTCAAATTCCTGTCTGCTGGCAATTTCATGCGTATAAGATTTAATAATCATAGCCTCTTCCTTTCATTCCCAGAAACACTTCCGCATTCTCTCCCAGGATTTTTTTCAGCACATCCGGACGAAGATTCAGTTTTTCCAGACCGTCCTTTGTTCTGACCTGGCGAAATCTGGGGAGGTTGGATCCATACATCACCTTATCCATCAGATTATTCTGCAGCCATCCCGGAGCCATATTTTTCAAGAAAATCTGTTCATAATAGTTTTTGGGGCTGTCCATAAATACCGTCGCCGTATCTGTATAAACATTAGGATACTTTAACAACAGCATGCACAGCTCATCCACCCAGGGCCATCCCAGATGCGACAGGCAGAACCGAAGCGTCGGATATTCCACGGCGATATCTTCAAACAAAATCGGACGTGTATATTTTGACGGGGAATCCGGTTCCCAGCTGAAGCCGCTGTGAAACAGCACCGACTTGTCATACTTTGTGCACAGATCTAATAACGGTTTTAACCGTCTGTCATCCGGATACATATTTAAATGGGATAAATTCAGCTTCAGACCCATCAAATTCAGCTTTTCAAACGCGTTCTTCAGTTTTTCTGCCGCACAGTCCTCTCGCGGATCGACACTGGCAAAGCCGATAAAGCGTTCCGGAAACAATTCTACGATCCTCTTTACTTCTTCGTTTGACACAATCGGCTGTCCCATCGATGCAGAATAATCTTCCGCAAGAATTACCGCCCGATCCACTCCGGCATGATCCATCACGGCCATGACCTGCTCCATGGGCACAGGAGATGATTTGTACAGGCCAAACGCCTTCTTTCTGAAATTTACCCTGTCCGAATCTGTACAGATCGGCCCAAATAACACCGGGTGTACATGTACATCAATAATCACGAAACGACAACTCCTTTCTCTCCAAAGCTTCCTTTACACATGATAAGGTTCAAATATACTGACAATCTCAGCAGCCTTTTTCGCGCCGGAAAGCATACATTCCGGTATGCTCCTGCCCCGAAGAATTCCGCTCATAAAGCCGGCGCCATAGGAATCTCCCGCGCCTACGGTATTCACCAGCTTCGGTGCCGGTATGCACGGCTGTCGATAAAACTCTGTTCCGTCAAAAGCCAGAGAGCCTCCTTCCCCAAACGTGGCAAGCAGCACCTCGGCTCCCATGGAACAGCCCATCCGCAAAAGCTCTCTTACCTCCTCGGTCTCCTCTTCAAATGAAAAAATACCATAATTGATATTTTTTAGAATGGTCGGAACATCCTCATGCCGATACCGCTTAGAAAAATCAAAATAGATCTTCGTTCCCTTGCTTCTCATGTCCTTCAGCAATCCGGTCACATTCCACGAAAGATCGGTATGAATGTAATCCTGTGTCCGGATAAAATCCATATCCTCTCCCGTTGGCTGATATGGAATCATGACTCCTTTTTCCGCCCTGTGATGCACCCGGTCTCTGCCATTTAACAGCATCTCTATCACTGCCGTCTGTCCCCCGGGAACAATGGTAACATGTCCGGTATCTACCTTCCTTTTCTGACACGCTTCCAGCATAGACTGTCCATAGGCATCATCTCCAATCGCCGTCACCACGGACGGCACAAGCTCGGGAACCAAATCCATCAGATTAAACATCAGATCGATTCCATTGCCTGTCGGGTAACTGATATTTAAGTTTTTGTATACATCAATGCAGGTGAATCCTACCGCTGCAAACCGCATAGCTGCTCCTCCCTCTGTTTATCTTCGTCACTGCATATACATTTTTAAATTCCGTACATTTTTCTTATCATATTCAAACGGATTAAAATAATATGCAGCATCTGCTCCAAGCACTCCGGCATACGCTGCAAAATTCAGCGTCTGCCCCCCAGGAAACATGGTTTTTAAATGGATGTACTTATCACATACATTGTCCCCAATCCCTATTACCTTCATTTCCTCAGCTTCTTTAGTCGAATTCCTCTTCAATCGATTGATTATATATCATTATATAATGTTATGATATCATATTAGTGCTTCTGGATCATTTTGTCAATAGGATTTTATAAAAAAACAAGAAAAAAATGCAGCCACATTGAGCCTGCGCTCAACATGTCTGCATCATTCCTTTTTCTCTTCTTTTATTCCTCTATTCTTCTTCTCTTTTTCTGTTCTTCTTTATGTAACATGGATTATTTAAATAATGTGACATAGGACGCAATTCCTCCCGTCGTTTCGATCAATCTAAATTGACATAGTAATAAAATTATATTCCGTTCATTTTCTTTCTTTCCAGTTTACCCCAGTTCAGTTTGTTCTTCTTGTATCCCACAAATGCAGTCACACGGACAAATGCCAGATAAAAGCGGAGAAAAGTTGTTTCAAAAAAACAAGCAGTAATAGCAAGGATCAGTTCTCGAAAAGAAAGCCTCTGGTCAATGGTATAGATTCTTGAAAAATATGCAGTTAATGTGAGTAAAATACCATACAGGGCATAGCAGGCAAGAAATACCAGCATAAATTTCACATTCAGCATATCCATCATCACAGATAAAACCATTGTAAGTATACCAAAAAATTCAATAAATGGTGACAATAATTCGTAAAACAGAAAATAAATATAGGATAAAAGTCCTACAGCTCCGTACCGTGGGTTTGCCAGCATTTTACGGTGTCCCCACATACACTGGAACAATCCTCTCTGCCATCTTTTCCGCTGCTTGCCCAATTCACTTAATTTTTCCGGTGTTTGCGACCAGCAGATGGCATCCTGTGCAAAATCAATCTTATATGGCTTACGATTCATGCGGCTGAATTCATGAAGTCTGACTACCAGTTCCATATCCTCGCCCATTGTACTGCTGTCATATCCGCCTACGGCAATCACTGTTTTTTTCTCAAATAATCCAAAAGCTCCGGATATGATCATGTTTGCATTGATTTTATCCAACAGGATACGTGCTGCCAGAAAAGAACGGTCATATTCCAGGGATTGCATTCTTGCTATTATATTTCTAGGTAGCCTATATTTTATCACATGACCTTTTTTTATGACAACACCATTGGCTGGACGGACACTTCCACCAACGGCTATTACATTTTCGTCCTCCAGAACCGGACGAATGATTTTCTCCAGCGAATCATGCTGTAAAATAGAGTCCGCATCCATGCAGATAAACCAAGGATACCTGGCTGCATTGATTCCGGCATTTAAGCTGTCTGCTTTTCCGCCGTTCTTCTTGCGGATCAAAGTAATGGGTACTTTCTGGTTCGGGCATTCATAAACATCTTCCTCAGGCTGACATTGGATTAGATGACGGATCGGGCGCGCCACTCGCTCCATATGAAATGCATCAATCAGGATCTGAGATGTTTTGTCTTTAGAACCATCATCTATCACTATAATTTCATATAGTTTATAATCCAGGTTGAGAAGTGAAGTAACTGTGTCCTTCACCGTGATCTCCTCGTTATAAGCCGGAACAAGAATGGAAACCGGTATGTAATAGCTTTGCCACAGTTTATTGTGCAGCTGTTCAAGGCGGTATGATTTGTACAGTTCAATTGCTCCTGCTACAACCGACAAAAACAAAAAGCTGGAATATCCAATCAGATATATAATAAAAAACAGATTGACACATTCCAGAAAAAAACGAAATGCATCGGTCATAAACCCGCCCTCCTTTGTGCTTTTGCTGCATCTAACTGGTACTCTAACATTTCTTTTGCATAGCGGTCATTTCCCTGTAAAATATCAGCTAATGCGTCCCTATCTGTATTCAGAACTGCAAGGCTTTTTGCAGCATTATGACGGACATACCAGTTTTTACTGTAAATCTCTTTTTTCAAAATTTCCAGTGTCTGCGGTCCGGGATACATAGCAAGAGAGGAAATACAGGCATTCTGCAATTCCCAGACCCCTTCCTTTTCTTCTTTGGCGTGATGAAGCAAAAAAGAAACACTTCTTTCATCCTGATATCTGCCAAAATAGCGGACACATGCGATCTGAATTTCCATATCCTGGCTTGTTTCCAACATAGACAGCATTTCATCCTTCCAGTTTGACGATGCATATCGAATATAATCCAACAGGTTTACCTGCATCCTTGGATGAAATTCACTCAATTTTTTCCAAAGGAGTGGTATCAGTTCTTCTTTTTTATCGAAGGAAAGAAGTCCATCTGCAAGTATTTTTTTATGCGGAAGCAGCTGCTCATTTGCATTCAGGAATTCCAATGCCTGCATAACTGCGTGTATATCTTCTGAACTGTATAACGCCCGCAAAGCATTCTCTCTGCAATAGAGACTTTTATTTCCAAGCAGTTCAAAAAGAAATGGGAAAACAATTTCCTTGGCCTGGAATTTCGTCATATGAAATATGGCAAATACATAAGCCAAGCAGGCCTTTTCCGTATCCGATTTTCTTTTATAAACCGGTATCAGTTCTTCCATCAGCCGACTTACAGATGCTATTCCCTGCTGGAATTGTTCCGGCATACTGTTTTCAATTTTATATAATGCTTCACTGAACGTCAGAAGTCTACTGGTTGACTGAAGCTCTTTAACCAGCCTTTTTTCCTGCTTTTTATTTTCCGTTATATTATCTAAAAACAACTGTCTGTATTCTTCGCAATATCGTTGTTCCCTCCTTTTCAGAACACAGGAACGATATCTTGAAATTATCTCTGTGAAGCAGTTAAACAGAATAATCCCCACACAGACAATAAAATAAAAAACAATCACAAATTGTGCTATCATTCGTGTTCCTTTCCTGTCCAGTATGTCTTCAGAACCTGGTATGCTTCTTTTAATCTTTCATGGTAAGATACTGTATTTTCCCATCCTTTCAGTTTAAGCCGTCCCATCTCGATAGTATTTCCTTCTCTGCCAAGACCTATAAACATCTCTTTGATCCCCACTGCTTCAATGCCATAATTTCCGTCATAATAATCATCATGAATCTGCATTCGGGACGGATCAGAAAAATTCAGCAGCTGCCATGGGATTCTAATTTCCACATCATCTCCGTTACAGATAAAATCTGCTCTGGAATCATAATCAGATGCAGATGGATTTCCATTACCATAATGCAGCTTTCCACTTTCAAAGGTTCTTAACGGTGTGGCAGCATCCTGATACTGACCAATAACATCCCGTAATACCATGCAGATATTTTCGAATACAGCGCTATCCCGAGCCGGTGGATCAATATAAGAATCTTCTCCTGTAATATCTTCCTCATAATTGGCATGAATGGGATTATACCGATCCTGAACCAACAGACGAGTATTATCTTTTCCATTTAAGATCAGTACAAAATCTGTAGGTCTTTCAAATTCTGCTGTACAATTTTCCATACGGGTACTGCCTGTTTTAGGGGTCGTATCAACCGGAACATACAGCGTGTCATTTTCCAGATCAAAGCCCTTTTTATGGAGATATAAATAAACATCGGAGGCATCATACTTCACACTGATGAAAGAGCCGTCTTCATATTGGATCACCATATCTTTATCCGTCCATTCGGAAGTATCCCCGTCCACGTAACAAACACTTTCTTTTTCCCCACAGTCAAATGCCAGCAAGCCAAAATGCTGGTCATTTGTCTGAGCATCTTCCCAGTAAATATTACGGCTTAAATCTACAGCATACATGGTATTCCAGGTATGCTTGAACCATTCATCCTGCCAGGAGTAGACACAGCCTCCGGAAAGTCCGGCAGCCATAATGTCTTCATAACAATCTACCAGAATCTTTCCCTGTTCTTTTTCAGAATAGTATCCAAGTCCTCTGCTGGTTACCTGATTCTCCTGAATCTCACCTCGTCCTGTGGCTGCACCAAATTCAACAGCCAAAACCGGCATTGTATGATGTTCGTTTAAAAGTCTTAAATATGCCCGATAAGTATTCCTTTTTCCGTCAGGAGTGATACAGTCACTAAAGTCAATCTTTTTATCAGACAAGCTGTTCCATGTTGTGTATTCCATACAGGAAAGGTAATCCTGATCATATGGAGATGCACTGTAGCTGACAAACTGACCGGATATAAATTTATCAGTTGCAGTTATATGTTCTGCGTCGATCCGGGCACATTTTCGGAAATATTCTGCAATCTCTTTAGGATAATCAAAAGGATCTGTTGCATTTCCACTGGAAAAGGAGATCAGACGCTGCTCATCATATCTTGTTGATTCATAGTACAGCATCCTGTCACCTGTTTCTGCAAGCAGGGATTCAAAGGCAGAGGCATCTTTTGAAGCAGTAAGATAGGTTCCTTTATACGGTTCCATATCCGGATATTTCTCATCTGTATATGCAACGGTTGTATCTTCCCATCCAT
Source organism: Clostridium sp. TF11-13AC (assembly GCF_003481065.1). Lineage (NCBI taxonomy): Bacteria > Bacillati > Bacillota > Clostridia > Eubacteriales > Clostridiaceae > Clostridium > Clostridium sp. TF11-13AC. Next base: position 646,307 of record NZ_QUKJ01000001.1, on the reverse strand, counting down.
TTCCGATAATATATCCCAGCACCCATTTCGAGATATCGTGTAAATAAAGTCCTGTACTTGTATCTGCATCATTATTGATGATAAGTCGTTTTCCATGGATCACATCTACAGTGACCAGGCAATTATCCAGAAGCTTTCCTGCAAAGGAGTCGGCATATGCATCCACTCGGGAGTTCTGTATATAATCATTTACCCAGATTCCCTGAAGTAAATATAACGGCTCCTCATGTTGGGAATTGTATTCATAGAACGCATTATAAAAAGACGGATTCTGGACAGAATAGACTCTCAGCGTATTTGCTCCTGCTTCCTGGATCAGCTGAAACCAGCGCAGATAGGTTTCTTTGGTGATCGCATAATCGGTAGACCATTCACCTGGAATACCGCTTCCCATGTCAATTCCTCTGACTTCAAATGGTTTCCACTTATCTTTGTCCTTTATAAGTATCTCTTTATTCTCAGTCCGGACAAATGTGTTTACATGATTGTCTCGGCCTGAGTCTACATAAAATCCGCCATAAAACACAGCTATAAATCCAATAAATACAAGCAGAATGATGGCAGATATACTGATAATAAATCGTTTCATATTTTAATCATTAACCTCATTATACTGCTTTACACGGGAGGATGCTGAATACTGACGCAGAGTCTCAATGTTTTCATCCAGCCATTTTCCTCTGTTTCGCAAGTAACCTTTTAACTGTCCTTCAGCGGCAGATCTACTGTCAAGATTTCTCGATACCGGAACCAGAAGTCCCTTTGCCTGCTGTTCCACACTTCCCCATCGTGCATCGTTTCTTGCAAGAGCTGGTGCGATAAAATCAAGGGTTTCATCGATATAACGATAAAGTGATTCCTCACTTAACAGACCTTTTCGCAAGGAATGATATCGCTGGATGATCCGTTCAGTAAAATCCTCATCTTTGATAAGCATTTCAAACCATAATCGGTTGTTCAGGAAAAATCCTGTATAAGGAAGTTCCTCCTCGAAATAGTTATTGCAGGCATTATTAAAATCCCATACACACATACGATACAGATTATCGGTTCCCTTATAAATATAAGTGGAATAGTTTCCGGCATCTGCATTACTGGAAAGCTCATTGATTATAAAGTAATCTACAAAGCTGTCTACATCTATCATAGAAGTGTAGCCATGTTTTTCCCTGTCATAATCATATGAATACAGAGTTTTTTCAAAATTTGAAAAATCCTGTCGGATTTCTTCTGTCAGTCTGGCATCCCTGTTCCTGTTTCCGGGATATTCTATCTGCAGCAGGAAGGGGGTTTTGTAGGTATACGTTGTAAAGCTGTTTAAAGCTTCTTCGCCCGCATGCTGATGATCCAGGCGAAGCAGGTATCCGGAAAATGTGCTGCGCTTGGCATTTACACGAAGTCCCAGCCTGGCGCCATCTTTTCCGCCGGTTATCATTTCAGTCATTACATATAGACCTTCATATTCACCATTAAGAATTACTTCGCAGAATCTTACATTTGGCGCATAAGACATCATTTCTCCGGCAAGATTGTAAAACATATAATTTCGTATGGCTGTTTTATCGAGCCAGGGACCGTATAATACCCATTCATGGTGCGCATCCATTCCCATAATGGAAAGCGGATTGTTTTCCCCTTTTTTATCTACAAGTCTGATGGCATAGCTTGGCTTATCAAACTTTCTTGAGGAATTACCTCTCATTCGTATACGGATTTCAGAAGATACATCTGCCGTTTCATTTGCATGATGGTACTCTTTGCTGTCATTCCCAATTATATCCATCTGAGCAGCAATTGTAGTTTCCCCATCCGTAGCGCGTGTATAAATGCGGTTGTTTCCATCATCCTTAATGGGTCTTCCCGGGATTTCTATCCCATCTGTATCAATTTTGACAATCGGAAGATATGTACACAGACCGCCATCCGCAGGATCCGTACATGGTTCCTGGGGAATTTCCTGTTCATGCTGATGAATTCTCTCCGTTTTTCGGTAGTCCTTATAAGACAATGGCGCAAAAACGGCAATCAGGATAACCGCAAAGCAGCATATAAATCCTATTATTTTATATTTCATATCAGTTATAAATTTCATCGCTTTGAGCTACAATATTAACACTTTCGATTTGTCCAAGGTTATAGAAATCATCTGTTAAAGCCGGATACTGTTTCTGAACTTTCTCCAGTATTTTTCTGGATAATTCATAAATGTACTCAGCATTTTCCTCTGTCGTATTTTTTACCCGAAGAACGACACCAGTCCCAAAATAACGAAAGACCTGGGATTCTATATTTTCACAGCGGCTTCTTTTTGCACGGATGATCAAAAGCATACGGTTATCACTGCGAATCGCTCCCATGATAAGAAAAATAAGAAAAATAGCAGAACTGCCTACTGCAGCAACCAGATAATCTCCAACTCCACAGCATATTCCCACAATAATCGTCCAGAAAATATATACAGTATCTCTGGAATCTTTTATTGCAGTTCGAAAACGCACAATAGATAATGCACCGACCATACCAAGCGACAATGCAATATTGTTTCCTATGACAGTCATAACTGTTCCTGTCATAACCGTCAGAACGATCAGTGTTACTCCAAATTTTTTGCTGTAAATCGTTCCCTTATGTGAAATCACATATGAAATAAAAATAAACAGACCAATGACAGCACTTACCAGAATATGCATTATAATTTGCTGCCAGGTCATATCCCCCTGTTGGGCAAGCAGGTTATAAATCGTCTCTTTCATTTCCTTTCCTCCTAAAACCTGTAGTTACAGCCAACTTGTCTTGCCATACAATATTTGCTCACGGAAAGCTCGCTTTTCTGAACGGGCAGAAGCATATGCTTGATATAGCTTAACAAAAAGCCATTGTATTTTACTTCCAGCACTACAGCAAAAGGCGACATTACACTGTTTAACACCAGATTTCTATCAAACACATTAAAATTCACTTCATTAGCCCGTATTCCGGAATCAAAGGTTATTCGAATAGAGTTTTCTGGCGCGATAAATGCAAATCTGTCATATTCTACAACTGTTTTAGGACGGTATGCCCACATTTCCATAATTGAATAACATTCCTGTCCAAACTCACTGCCACTGTTTAAAAGTACAGAATAATCACCCTCAATGAGAGCCTGCGCTTCCTTTCTGGATAATCTTAATGATCGCTTTCGCTGATATGGTCCCTGCTTCTGCTTCATTTCAAACAGTGCAAAATCCGCATCAGGACTATATACCCGCAAACGAAACTTCCTTCTTAACTCCAGACCATCTTCTTTTTCCTGAAAATCCCGATTTGACAAAGAATCAAAGTACAAAGAACGTACCTGGTAACCATCGGATCCATTATGTAAATCGGTATGAACCACATTTGACAGATAATTCCGGAGTTTTAAAGCTTCTGCCTGATTCAGCAGAAATTTCTTTTCTTCCCGCAGTACATCGCGCACAGTATTATTTCCTCCTGCTTTTGCTTTTTAGTAAATCCAACTCTATAGTATACATCCAAAAAATTTTTCTGTCTAGAATACAACTTCATACTATACAATGACCTCTCAGTTACTATTCAGGGGTTAGCTGGACTTGAGGAAACCGATGGTGTAGACTGATAACAGTCAAAGCCATCGGGTAAGCTCATCTGTATTTGTTTTCCATTTTGGGGAACATATCCAAAATACATTCCACTGACATTAACCCTTTTTGCGGATAACTGCTTTTGGAATTCTTGTAACCCACTTTATTCCACTATTTATGAAATTTCCAAAATGGAGCGATTTGAAAATGTACTTTATTCTGTTTCGAAATAAAGTACATTCTGAAATAAAGTGCATTTTGAAATTTTTGTACTTTATGCTATAATCCTTGTATCTAAGCCATTTATTAACCACTAACTATAAAGTACAAAATTTTTTACTTTTGAAAAAGGCTAATTTCGTACTTTATTAAAAAAGCAAAAAAGGCATCGTACAAAAATTTTAAAAGTTGAACACTTGAATTTCTCACAGTTTTCACAGAAAGGAAATGTTTATGATAAAAGGAACCTTATATGGCGTAGGAGTAGGTCCGGGCGATCCGCGGCTCATGACGTATCTGGCAGTTGACACGATTCAGAAGTGCCCGGTGATTGCGGTACCGGCGGATGGAAAGGAAAATGCAGTTTCCTATAAAATTGCCAGCGGGATCGTGGAAAATCTGGATGAAAAGGAATGCTTAAACCTCACTACTCCGATGACAAAAGATAAAGCTGTTTTAAATGCAGCATACCAGGCTGCCTCGAATCAGATTATAGAGCAGCTGGAACAGGGGAAGGATGTTGCCTGCCTCACGCTCGGAGATCCGACGATTTACAGTACCTATATTTATATCCATCGAATTGTAAAAGCACATGGTTATGCAACTGAAATCATTAATGGCATTCCGTCCTTCTGCGCGGTCAGCGCCAAGCTTCAGGACAGTCTTGTTGACCGCTCAGAACAGCTTCATATTATTCCGTCCACTTATGATATTGAGGCGGCGCTGGAACTTCCAGGTACCAAGGTTCTGATGAAAGCAGCTTCCAAGATGCCGCTTGTCAAGGCGACCCTGAAAGAAAAGCATATGACAGGTATCATGATCGAAAATTGTGGTATGCCAGAGGAGCATATTTATCATAAAATCGATGAAATTCCAGAACGGGCAAGTTATTATTCGATTATTGTCGTGAAGGAAGGGAACCATGATTGAATTAAAGCATCTGACAAAAAAATACGATCATTTTCTGGCGGTCGAGGATCTGAACCTGAAAATTGAGACAGGCGAGTTCTTTGGGCTTTTGGGACCGAATGGTGCCGGAAAAACGACCACCATCGGAATGCTCTCCACTCTCCTGCTTCCGACTTCGGGTGAAATCTGGATCAACGGAGAGCTGCTGACCCGTCAGAAAAACCAGCTGAAACAAAAACTCAGTGTCGTTACGCAGGAATACTCGATGCGTCAGGATATGACGATGAACGAGATTATGGAATATCAGGGACGTCTTTATTATATGCCGATCAAAAAGATTCGGGAGCGGTCAGAGGAATTGCTGGAATTCTGCGGGTTGATCGATTATCGGAAGAGAACCGTCCGAAAGCTTTCCGGAGGCATGAAGCGGAAGCTGATGGTCTGCCGGGCACTTTTAACAGAACCGGAAATCCTTCTTCTGGATGAACCGACTGCAGGGATGGATGCATTTGCCCGCCGTCAGATGTGGAATCTTCTGAAAAAGCTGAATCAGCAAAAGCTTACCATTCTTCTGACAACGCATTATATGGAGGAAGCAGAAACGCTTTGTGACCGTGTCGGCTTTATGTGCGGTGGACGTCTGGAGGAAACAGATGCTCCGGGGCATATGATAGAGACGCTGGGGCGGTATGCGGTTGATGAGACTTCACCAGATGGGCTGAAATCACACTATTTTCATGGAAAGGAGGAGGCAATTCAGTATTTGTCCGCGTCAGAACAGGAAACAGCGCTTCGCAGTACGACATTGGAAGATGTATTTCTGGAGACAATCGGGCAGCAGCTGGAATGCCGGTAAAAATGGGTATTCTTACTGTGTTATGGGAAAAATGGGTAGAATTCCGGCGGGATTTTTATAAAATCACGCTGGCTGCCATGATTGCCCCTCTTTTATATATTCTGGTGTTTGGTCTTGGAATCCAGACCATGTCGCACGGACAATCGTATCTGAACTTTCTGATTCCGGGAGTGGTTGCCCTGACGACCATGAACGGCAGTTTCAATGCTATCGCCCAGAATTTAAACGTCCAGAGATTGTACGAAAAAGCATTTGACCAGGTCATCATCTCTCCTACCCCGCTGTGGCAGTTCATCGCGGGACAGATCATCGGTGGAAGTCTCCGGGGATTATATGCGGGAGCCGTGATTATTCTTCTGATTTTGCCGATCGGAACGGGGCTCTGTTTTAACGGCTGGTCGTTTCTTCTAATGTTTTTAAACGGATCTGTGTTTTCCACAATTGGAGTTGTGGTATCTTTTTATGCCAAAAACCATGCCGATGTGCCGCGCTTTTCGAATTACGTGATTATGCCGATGGCATATCTGTGCAATACATTCTTTTCAGCCCGGAGTATGCCGGATGGTCTGCGCCAGGTGATTGAATATCTGCCGTTATCGCAGACCAGTGCGGCGCTTCGCAGCATCGCCAATCATGAGGCATTTTCTTATACAACGATTGGGATCCTGCTTCTGTATCTGGCGTGTTTTTCGATTGCTGCGTCCTGGTTTCTGTATAAGAAAAAGAATTTATAAACACAGGGTAAGGAGTTTTCTGTCTATGAAAAAAATAGGTTTCATTCTTTTGGGAATCATTTGTATCTTATTTAGCAGCCGGTGGACGTTGACAGCGCAGGCAGGTGCTGGAACGCTGCTTTCCCTGAAGGATGGTGAATATGCCATCGAGGTAACAATGACCGGAGGAAGCGGAAAGGCTTCGATCCAGAGTCCTGCTCTTCTGACGGTGACAGATGGAACGGCATACATATCCATCACATGGAGCAGTTCCAATTATGATTACATGGTGGTAGATAATAGAAAATACGAGAATGAAAGTGCCAAGGACGCAAATTCTCATTTTACGATCCCTGTTTTGGATCTGACAAAAGAACTTACAGTCAGGGCGGATACACTGGCGATGGGAACGCCTCATGAAATCGAATATACCCTTCAATTCAATACTACGTCGATTGCGTCTAAGAGCACACTTCCGCAGGAAGGGGCGAAACGTGTGCTGATGATGGCAGCCGTTATTATTATCGGTGGCGGGATTCTGAATCATATCGTAAATGAACGCCGGAAGCGGGATTATACGGGGAAACGCCGGATTTAAATTAAAGGGATTCGTAACTGTTCAGTACCTTCACAGTCACGCGCAAAAATCCATTAAAAATTGCCTACGGCAATGGGATTTTTGCCTGCTGACCCATGTTTTCGTACGGTCAGCGCAGTAAATGCGCAGACCTACTGAACAGTTACAGGGATTCTTCTTTGAAAACCAGCTTCGGGAGAATCCCTTTTTAATGCTTTTATCTTATTTATTATTCAGCCTGCTTTTGTACATAAAACAGGCGAGAATCAAAGTCGCAGCTCTCTCTTCTACCATCCATATACTGTCCGGAAGAGGCGTCACTGGTAATCAGTCCTAAATTCATCAGTTCGTCACCATAGTGGGTGCTTACGGCACTTTCATGTCCTTCTGTATATTCCGTGACATTGTAAAGATCGGATTCTTCCAGTCCCTGTAAATACAGCCGCGTAAACGGACCATTGGCGACATTCAGTGTCCGGTACCAGCCGACCAGGGCTTCTGTGCGGTCTTCACTGACCGCCATCCATGCAGTGATATTGTTTTCAAACGGACTGGAAAGTCTGTAAAAAGTACCATACTGAATCAGGGACCGGTGCTGTTTCATAAAGGCGGTCTGAATTTTTAATTCAGATAGATCATCTTCTCCGAGCTGTGCCAGATCCAGTTCATAGCCGAAAGTTCCGAAGAACGCGGTATTGGCACGTGTCCAAAGCGGTGTCTGACGATGAAGCTGATGGTTCGGAGAAGCAGATACATGGGATCCCATCGAGCTGATCGGGTAACCATAGGAAGTGCCGTATTGAATCCGCAGGCGTTCAATCGCATCTGTATCATCACTGATCCATCCCTGCGGTGCATAATACAGCATACCTGCATCAAAACGCGCTCCGCCGCTGGCGCACGATTCGAACAGAATGTCCGGAAAGCGTGTTGTCAGCCGCTCATACATCTGATAAACACCCAGAATGTAGCGGTGAAATACTTCTCCCTGCTGTCTGGCGGAAACTCCTCTGCTCCATACATCACTGAGACTTCGGTTCATATCCCACTTAATATAGGAAATGGAGGCGCCTTCCAGAATCGATACAATCTTTTCATAGATGTAATCAAGGATCTCCTGCCTGGAAAAATCCAATACATACTGGTAACGTCCGTGACAAGGCGTTCGCCCTGGAACCTGGAGGATCCAATCAGGATGCGTGCGGAATAAATCGGAATCGGCATTTACCATCTCCGGTTCGATCCAGAGACCAAACTTCATACCGAGCGCTTCTATCTTCTGTGCCAGTCCGGAAAGACCGTTTGGCAAACGGTCACGGTTTGCCTCCCAGTCGCCCAGTCCGGCTTTTGAGCTGCTTCTGGCACCAAACCAGCCGTCATCTAAAACAAACAGCTCTATGCCGCATTTCTGCGCTCTGGAAGCCAGCTGTAGAAGTTTTTCTTCGGTAAAATTGAAGTAAGTTGCCTCCCAGTTATTGATCAAGATTGGGCGCTCGCGATCACGCCAGTACCCCCTTGCCAGTCGGCGCCGATACAGCCGGTGAAAAGTCTGGCTCATGTCGTTAAGTCCCTGAGAGGAGTAAACAAGCACTGCCTCCGGAGTCTGGAAGGTTTCACCAGGGTTCAGCTCCCAGCTAAAGCCAAACGGATTAATTCCTATCATAAGACGGGTGGTTCCATGTGACTCCACTTCTGCCTGAGCCAGAAAATTACCGCTGTAAATCAAGCTGCAGCCAATGGCTTCTCCCTGAAATTCGTCAGCCGAAGGGCGTTTTAAAATAATGAACGGATTCTGCTCATGGGAAGAATGTCCCCGGGTGCTGTCAATCGCCTGAATGCCATACTCAAGCCTGCGTGTGTGGAGTGCGCGCTCTCTCGCCCATGCCCCAGAAAACTGCATCCACTCATAATCGTGGTCAGGAAGATCCAGGCAAAGACTCATCGCGGTCTGAACCTGTACAGAAATGTCTCCCTGATTGGAAATAGAAGCACTTCGGGCAATGACACCGCCCTCGACAAATATTGTATATAAAAGATGCAGCTCCAGATTAGTATGGGTATCTTTTAACGTAATAATAAGAGTTTCAGCTTCCCCGTCCTGTTCAGTATAAGTAGCGGGAAGTCCTGGCAGTTTTGGCTTTCCGGATGTAACCTGATATCCAGTAAATTGAAAATCTGAATAGGTACTTCCATCATTCTGGAGAATCTCTACTGCCGGATGACGGTAATCACCGCTTCCGTAAGTACCGTACTCCAGCTTAATATGTCCAAGTGAAAAGGTGCGATCGTTTTCATAGAGATAAGATGCCATGTCTCTGGGAGCTAATTCAAGAAGGTATGAGAAATCTTCCTTGTCACGAATCTTTTTCCCATAATACAGCTGTCCCATATGTCCGTTTGGAAGAACCATCATGATATAGCTGATGGTCTGGTTATATAAATGAAATATCTTCGATGATTCGTGATATACAATACTCATATCCTTATTTCCTCCTGTTCTTCTGTCGCTTGTCATTTAATCAGATATAGACTGCTTGCTAAACTTTATTCTACCAGAAAATAGATTAAATGAACAGACTACGGACAGGAATATGGAAAATTCTATAAATTTGATTCTGTCTCTGTTATCGGTTGTGTGTACGTGTATGTGAACGGTAACGATTTATTTATAATAACGAATGGTCAGGTAATGCCCTGCGTCAATATGGTCATCCGAAAGACTGTTCATCTGGCGCAGCTCCCGTACATACTCTTCAACTGACTCCTCCGAATCTGCACAATATGTCTGAGCAATGCTCCAGAGCGTATCTCCATCTTTCAGATGAATACTGGTATAGTACTTTTCCGGTCTAGTATCTGCTTCTTCCTCAGCCATCACATACATCAGACTCCGTCCAAAAAAGCCCGAAAGCAGCATGATGAAAACAACAGCTAAAACCATAACACCTTTTTTCAACGTATACATTTGCAATCTTCTCCTCTCGTGTTTTGTTGGAATCGTCTTTTTGTATTCAAATCTGTTCTTAAAGAATGAGAAGAGATTTGAATATTATAAAAATGTCAGGAACATTTGTTCTGTATAGTTACATTATACGATACGAACAAATGTTTGTCAATGGTTTCGAAAGAAAAAAGCAAACATTTGTTCGCAGCTTGCTACTGTTCACGCATACGTGCCCAGTAACGAAATTTTCCGTGTCTTCGCATTTAAATACGGCAAATTTCTGTTGCCACCACCTTTTCTTACGGTATTTTCGGTTTCAAAAGTGCCGTAAGAAAACGCGGCTCTGCTCGTAAGCAGCAGACACCTGCTCCCTATAAAAATCTAAATACTTTAGGTATATAGATTTTTATAGGGAATCATACATATTGCACAAAACTGCGCTGCTATTTCTGGCAAATATAACCACAAAAGTCGATGAAACTATTCGCGAAAGCATCCTTTCACGAATAGTTGATAGTTTCATTCCTATTTTTACTATCAAAATCATAATCTATGTATAACAATAATCATGTATAACATATATATAACATACCACAGAATCAGATTGACGCCATTGTGGTTTCATGATAATCTATATACATAAAATAAAGTATGACGCAATTTGAAATTTCAGTTTAAATCGAACGTTATAAGACTTGGCGCATGATCTTTGCAAAGCACTTCTTTGAAATCAGTTTGATAAGCAGAGTATTATCTCGCGTAACTGTCTACATGAGTATGAACAGTTACCATCTCGCAGCAAGAATGTCAGGGTATTAAATAAACAGGTAACTGTTCAGTACCTTCACAGTCACACGCAAAAATCCATTAAAAATTGCCTACGGCAATGGGATTTTTGCCTGCTGACCCATGTTTTCGTACGGTCAGCGCAGTAAATGCGCAGACCTACTGAATAGTTGCATAAACAGTTACAAAAAAATAGATTGGAGAATATAGAATATGGGAGAAATTAAACAGGCAAACTTTCGAATCGATTCCGATACAGCGGATGCTTTCCGTGCATTTTGCGAACAAAAAGGAATGAACCAGGCCCAGGGCTTTGATCATGTGATGCAGGTGTTTGAGTTAAATCAAGCCAAATCCTCAATCCCGGGGAGAAGTGTCGAGATTGAGGATTTTGAAACCATGGTTAAGTCCATCACCTCCGCATATCTGTATAGCTTGGAATTGAACCAGAATGCAGAAGCCAGAGCACGGGAGGAGTTCTCTTCTGAACTCCAGAGAAAAGAACTGCGCCTCACAGAGTTACAGAAAAAAGTAGAACAACTTCAAGCAGAAAAGAAAAAAATGGATGCGGAGTCCGCTTTGCTGACCAAGCAGGAACAGACACTCACCGAACAGCTAGATTCGCTCAGAAAAGGTGCTGCTGACCAGGAACAGATCAACCAGATGCTGAAGGAGAAACTAGAAGAGGCACAAAATCAGCTGAAGAAAAATGAACATTCAAAAGAATCAGAAGAAATGCTTAAGAATGAGCTTTTGCAATGCAAACAGGAGCTTCATGATACTGTACTTGCTCTCTCTCACTCTCAGAAAGAACAGGAGGTAAAGTCAGAGTCCTATCAGCATGCATCCGATCGGATTCTGGCACTTGAAACTGAAAATAAAGAATTACAGCAGAAACTCACAGAACTTACCCAGGAATTATCAAAACAAAAAGCGGATGCTGATGTGGGTCTTCAGCAATGCAAAGCCCAGGCGGAGCTTACGATGGAGCGTGCACTATTCAAAAAAGAACGGGAAATGCAGGAACTCCTTCGTCAGGCAGACAAAGAAAATGCCCGTCTGGAAGTGCTGCTTGAGCAGGCAAGAGAACAGCTTAAAAAAGAAAACATTGATAAAGACGAACAATAGTTTGCATTTTGCCCGAACATATGTTACTATATATAATATAATAAGGGCTTACTATAGGCCAAACCTTTCAGTGATTCAGCTGCTGGTCCCATCAGGTGGGCGTTCGACTTGTATCCTGCCAGAATCACTGTATATCCGATATTAAAAACATTTTATATACTTCATCGACAGGAGGAATCTATATGGCACAGGGACGTATTACAGATAAACAGAAAGAGATATTGGAATTTATTAAAGCATGCATTTTAAAGAAAGGTTATCCGCCGACGGTACGTGAAATTTGTGAAAAGGTACAGCTTAAATCTACCTCTTCTGTCCACTCTCATCTGGAACAGCTTGAGAAGAACGGATATATTCACCGGGATCCGACGAAACCGAGAGCCATCGAGATCGTTGATGACACCTTTAACCTGTCCCGCCGTGAACTGGTGAATGTACCCCTTATCGGTACTGTAGCAGCCGGTGCGCCGATTCTGGCTGATGAGAATGTGGAGAACTATTTCCCGATTCCGGCAGAACTGCTTCCGAACAGCGAAACTTTTATGCTGAAGGTCCGCGGCAATAGTATGATCGATGTGGGCATCTATGACGGAGATCGTGTTATCGTGGAACAGACCAGTGTCGCAGAGAATGGCGAGATCGTGGTTGCACTCATCGATGATTCAGCTACTGTTAAGCGTTTCTTCAAGGAGAACGGTCACTATCGTCTCCAGCCAGAGAATGCAACCATGGATCCGATTATTGTGGATAAAGTACAGATTCTTGGCAAAGTAATCGGTCTGTTGCGCCTTATGCGGTAACCTCTTGGTTTACTGACGCTTACCTTTTGCTTATTATCATGAAAATGACAGAAGCATTATGTGGCAAAATTTAACTCAAAAGCTCTATGCTATTCGTTGACGTCCGGAGATACGGTACGCTCAATTTTATAGAATAGAGCTTTTTTGTTCGTATGATTCATTTTTGCAATATGCTTCTTTCAGTGATTAAACTGGTGCATACCGATCAAAAAGCCAGTCTTCCAGTGCATTTAAGTTATCATCGGAATGTTCTACTTCCCGGGCATATCTCCAGGAGATTTCTTCCACATCCTTCATGGAAAGTTTCTTTCCATTTTCCAGCCATCGGACCATCAGAAATTCCTGTATCCAGCGAACAGAGAACAATGCCAGTTCCATCTTGGAACAGACCATATCGTCGTAGACAGCCCCGCAAAAATAGGTATAGACAAAAAACATTAAAAGCTGCTCGCCCAGATTTTCCCATTCTTCTTTGTGACTTCCTAAGCTTCCATATGCCTTATGAAATTCTTCGCAAATTTTATGATAGGTTTCCTCACTTCCCTGATACAGCCACTTTTCAGCACCATCCAGCACATCATCCCATTCCGGACGCAGGCGTTCCAGACCGCGTAGTACCTGCAATTCTTCTATCTGGCGTGCCCACCGATGGAGAGATGCTGCATCAATGCCTTTTTCAGCAAGACTTTCTGATACAAATTCCTGAAGTTTTTTTCTCTGATGATGAGCTTCACAGTTTCGCAGAAGTTCATCAATTTCATATTCCTTCTGCTCTTCCACCCGGATCTGATATTGTTCTGTTAGCTGTTCGGATGCCGACATTCGGAGTGTCAGAGGAAGGGATCGATCCTGTAAAATCGAAAACAGAACATCTCTTGTATCTTCCAACTGGGAAAACATCATAAAATCGAATTCTTCAAAATCGTCCTCCAAATCGTCCTCTTCTTCCAGAAAACGGACCGGTTCTTTACAGGAAAGAATGATTCTAGCCGCCTCCGGACAGGACAGGGAAAGAGATAATTCCCGAAGTCCCTCGTATTCTTCCGTATGTCTCGGGTACATCCGGCAGGTATCACAAAGAGAATCTGGTCCCAGTGCTTTATAAAGATCGCAGAGATTTTCTTCATTTAAAAATGCACAGCGCCGATTGTTCTGGTAAAAACATTCTTCATCCCAGTCAATAGAATTGCGTAATCGCGTTCCGAACTCGCTCTTTTCATTTCCATATCGCTCCAGAGAGGCTTCATCAATCACGATCTGCCATCCGGCACAGCAGCTATCTGGACAATCTCCTGCTGTACAGACAAATTTATCATAATAATGTGGTTTTAAATATCGCATTTATTTTCCTTCTTTCTTTTTATATAGATCCAGGCACATAAGGCCGTAAAAATAACAGCCGCAGCAATCCATACCGACCATACCGGAATCGGACAGACTCTTGCGTTCATCATGTTCAGTCCCTGATGAAGTGTGAAAGCACCAAATATGGAAAAAATAACAAATGCCAGTGTATTCAGCAGCCCATCGGGAGTTTTGCTCTTTAAAAGATATCCAACCAGCATTCCGAGAATATCCGCTGCAAAAAGTCCCAGAGAGCATCCAATCCATACAACAAAGGCTGATTTCATGCCTTCATTGGCTCCGAACGTGATGGCTGTAAGCTGAGTCTTATCTCCCAGTTCTGCCACAAAAAATGTACAAAAAACAGCTAAGGGTGCGAACTGAATCTTTGATTTACCGCCCTCCTCCTCTTCTTCTTCATCATCACCGGCAAGAGTCGATGCGGCGAAATACAGAAATGCAAGTGCTGCAATCATCTTAATAAGCCAGTCAGGAATAAATTCACTGACAAGTCCGCCCGCCAGAACCGCAAGACCATTCAGAACAAGAATCGCCGCCGCAGTTCCTAGTATAATATCTCTCAACTTATATTTTGAAGTCAGAGCAATCAGCATAAGCTGGGTTTTATCGCCCATCTCTGCGATAAATTCTGTAAAAAACACTTTAAAAAACAGCATCATTTTTCATTTCCTCCTAGATGTAATGCATGTTCCTTCACCGCTCACTGTCGATTATGATGTCCTCCCTTTTTTGCATCAATGCACAAAAGAAAAACTCATGTATATCAACTGACAGCTATGCATGATACAAAAACTGTCGTCCATCGATATACATGAGTCTCATTATTTAAGATTTGCCAGATTATACAGTTGCTATAATCAGAATGTTGACAAACCACACTTTCGCGCTAACTACTCCCTCATGGAATATTGAATTTACTTGATAAATAGTATCAAATAAAGAATGTGTTGTCAACGGAATTTAACGCTTTTACCTACGATTGTTTCATTCGGGTTATGATCTCATTTGCCCTTTTGTAAACTTCCTTTGGCTCCACCCCAATGAAGAATTTCTGGTCTTCATAGAGGATCTTGCCGTTGATCATGGTCATCTTCACATTCTGTTTGCTTCCGCTGTATACCAGGTTTTTCATCGGGTTGTTGATAGGTTGCATATTCGGCTGGTTCAGATCGATCATAATCAGATCCGCCTTTTTGCCTTCTGCAAGGCAGTCGCAGTCTGTCAGTCCCATTGCTTTTGCACCGCCGGTTACTGCCATTTTCAGAACTTCTTCTGCTGGTACTGCAGATGCATCCCGATCATGAAGTTTTCCCAGTCCCGTCACTAAAAACATTTCCCGGAACATATCCAGGCAGTTGTTGCTGGCTGGTCCATCTGTGCCGATGGCCATATTGACTCCGTGTTTCAAAAATGCCGTAGTGTTGGCGATGCCGCTTGCAAGTTTTGTGTTGGATCCAGGATTGGTTACCGCTGTCAGTCCTTTCCTGCGGAAGAGTTCTATTTCCTCATCGGTAAACCAAATGCAATGATATCCACCGCCCCCATGTTCAAATAAGCCCAGGGAATCCAGATAAGCTGCAGGTGTAGTTCCATGGCGCTGTACACACTCTGCCACTTCCCGTTCTGTTTCTGACATATGAGCAAATACAGGAGCCTTGTAGCGCTGTGACAGCTCGGCAATCTTTTTTAAGAGTTCTTCGGAACAAGTGTATTCTGCATGAAATCCCAGACAATACCTGATCAGCTCATCATATTGGTTGTAGGTATTAAAATCTGCCTCCACTTCCTCCAATGAAGAGGAAAAATCATTGATTCCGCTGACGAGTACACTCCGGAATCCACATTCTACCGATGCTTTAGCCATCATTTCTGTATTCAGATACATATCAAAGCAGGAGGTAATTCCGCTGGTCAGGTATTCCATGATTCCCAGTTTGGAGAGCCAGTAGATATCATCCGGCTGTAATTTTGCTTCCATCGGGAAGATCTGCTTTGTCAGCCAGTCCTGCAGCGGCATATCATCCGCATAGGATCGAAGAAACGTCATGGCTGTGTGCGTATGTGCATTTTTAAAGCCCGGCATGATGAGATTTTTTTCTGCATCGATCTCACGGTCCCACACATTGCCGCATTCCTTATGAGGACCTACATATGTAATAGTGTTCCCTTCGACCCATACCTCTCCGTGGATGATATCCATATTTCCATTCATCGGAAGAATCTGGGCATTATAAAAACGAATATTCATGTTCTACCTCTTTCCTTTGTCGTAAATCTCTCCAAGTGCACGAGGAGCACGATTGTATTTTGAGAAGAAAATCAAAAGCAGCATTGTAACGATATAAGGCAGCGTCATGGCAAGATCCGAGTAACTGCTGGGCATCTGCATCTTCTGGACAAGATAATAGCCTCCGGATCGGGCAAAACCAAATAGCAGGCAGGATCCAAGTGTAGGAAGGATCTTCCAGTTTCCGAATATCATGGCTGCAATCGCCAGATATCCGTATCCCACATAGATGTTGGAAGAAAAGTTCGCTGAAATGGAATAAGCAAAGCTGATTCCAGCCAGACCGGACAGAGCACCGGATACAAGGACTGCAATCAGACGGATCCGGGTAACATTCTCTCCTGCTGCGTCTACTGCGTGAGGATTATCTCCACAGGCACGAAGATTCATGCCATAACGCGTTTTATACAGCACATACCAGGCAACAACTGCGATCAGAAGGATCAGGATCTCAAATGGATAGACATCTTTAAATGCGGCTCCAATTACTGGGATGCCGGAGAGCAGCGGAATTGTAAACCGTGCAGACACACCCAGAACAAATTTTTCCGAAGCTGCACCGAACACAAGGCGGTTTAAAAGTTTTGTAAAAAATGCAGTCAGTGACATAGCCAGGATATTGATCACGACTCCGCCAATGATCTGATTTGCCTTCAGACGGATACATAACAGTCCATATAAGAGCGAATACAGCATTCCACCTGCCATGGCACATACAATTGCGAGATAATAAGGAACCTGGGAATTGCTTCCAAAATAGCCTGCAGCCAGAACGGCTACAAAGGCGCCTATAAATGCCCCCATTCCCTGCAATCCCTCCAAAGCCAGATTCGTCACACCGCTCTTTTCGCTGTAGATCCCTCCGATTGCCATTACGAACAGCGGGATCGCAAAGGATAAACCATCAATCAGGATTCGTTCCATCAGCTGATCCCCCTTTCTGTCTCTTCATTTAACTCTTGTTTCATTCGATTCACTTTGTAACGGATATATACACCGCAGGCGGAAAACAGCAGGATCAATCCGGTGATAACGGATGCGATCTCTGATTCCAGACCGGATGCTGAATTCATGTAGGTACTGCCCTTGCTGATCACTGTGATCAGAAGAGATGAAAATATGATGCCGATGGGATGGTTTCCTGCAAGAAGTGCCACTGCGATGGCATCAAAACCGGTGCTTGGAAGGACGCGGGGCTGAATCGAACCAAAATACCCCAGGTAGTACGTCACTCCTGCCAGGCCTCCTAATGCACCGGAGAACATCATCGCCATGATCATGCTTTTGCCAACATTGACACCTGCATACATGGCCGCTTTTCTTCCAAGTCCCACGCATTTGAGTTCATAGCCAAATACGGTGCGATCTAACACGAACTTCACCAGGACTGCAGTCAGAACTGCAAGAAGGATTCCTAAGGGAATATCCATTTTCAAGTTTCCGACGGGTGTGTCCATCAGAGTCAGGCGGGATGCTTTCGAGACGGCCTGGGACTGCCTGGAAACCGGATTGATATAGTACGTGTTGATGAAAAAGCTGATCACATACTGGGCCGTATAGTTTATCATGATCGAAGATACGACTTCATTGATATTAAATTTGTATTTTAACCAGCCAATAAGTGTACCGATGAGTGCACCAACGACTGCTCCGACAATCAGTACGCATGGCTTAGCCACCGCTGCCGGAAGGGAACTATATCCGATCACCAGAGTTGTGATAAAACCAGAGGTAAGCATCTGACCGGAGACACCGATATTAAAGAGTCCGGCATACATACCGACTGCTACTGCCAGAGACGCAAAAAGCATCGGAGTCCAGGCATTCATATAACTGGTGAAGTCGGTCAGCATATTCTTATATCCGGCATAACTCGGTTTCGGGAGGAATCCAGCCCCCTGAAGAAGGTTACCATAGGCCGACAGAGGATTCTTGCCAAGCGAAAGAATGATCACAGCTCCAGCCAGAAGGCTTAAGAAAATGGCCGACATGGGAATGGTGATACCCTGGTATTTTTCATTTCCCAGGAGTCTGACAAGCATCTTTTTCAATCTGTGTTTAATTTTCAGCATTTTGGTGCACCCCCATCATAAATTCTCCCACTTCATTTGATGTAAGCGTTTTTGCAGCTGCTATTTTCTGGATTTCTCCATTATATATTACTCCGATGGTATCTGCACAATTCATGATCTCATCCAGCTCTAACGAAATCAGCAGGATTGCCTTTCCTGCATCTCTCTGTCGGATAATCTGCTTATGGATATTTTCGATGGCTCCGATATCCAGACCTCTGGTTGGCTGCACAAAGATCATCAGAGGAGACTGAAGTTCAATCTCTCTTCCGATGATGGCCTTCTGCTGATTACCGCCGCTCATGGAGCGGACAATGGTCTTGTTTCCCTGACTGCTCCGGATGTCATACCGGTCAATCAGTTCATTTCCGTACTGGGAAAATTCTGCTTTATCCAGTACACCTTTATGGGAAAATGGTTCTCGGAAGTAGTTTTTCAGTCCCAGATTTTCCTCCAGGGTAAAATCCATGACCAGGCCGCAGCTCTGCCGATCCTCCGGAATATAAGAGATTCCTTCCAGGGTTCGTTTGCGGATGGAGTAATTGGTGATATCGACTCCATTCAGAAGAATACTACCTGAAGCTGCCTTCTCAACTCCTGCAATCGCATCTGCAATCTCAATTTGACCATTGCCGGATACTCCGGCAATGGCAAATACTTCTCCGCCGTGGACAGAAAAGGATACATTTTTTACTACTTCAAAATGATCCTGATTTTTTACAGTGAGATTCTTTACCTCTAACACAGTCTCCCGGTAATGAGGCTCTGATTTCTCTACTTCAAAAGAAACTTCCCGTCCAACCATCAAATTGGCCATCTGCTTTGTAGAGGTCGTGGCGACATCTAGAACATCGATGAGCTTTCCTCTGTTTAAAATCGCACATCTATCTGCAATTTTTTTGATTTCCTCCAGCTTATGGGTGATCAGGATGATGGTTTTTCCATCATCTCTGAGGTTGCGGATGATCGTCAGCAGGGATTCAATCTCCTGAGGCGTCAGCACTGCTGTCGGCTCATCAAAGATCAGAATTTCAGCTTCCCGGTACAGCATTTTCAGGATCTCGACACGCTGCTGTGTCGATACACTTGTATTTTCGATCACATCGATCGGATTGACTTCCAGACCGTACTTCTTAGAAAGCGCCTCGATCTCCTGATCTGCTTTTTTTAAATCAACATAGGGAAGGATTCCAAACAGTTTGTCTTTCTTCTTTAAACCCAGAATAATGTTTTCTGTAATCGTGTAATTCTGTACCAGCTTAAAATGCTGATGGACCATACCAATATTGAGTTTTGTTGCGTAGCTTGGAGAATGAATCTGTTCTTTCTTACCCCGGATGAAGATCTCACCTTCATCCGGTTCATACATACCAAATATCATGCTCATCAAAGTTGATTTTCCGGCACCGTTTTCGCCAAGCAGTGCGAAGATCTCACCTTTTTTAATTTGAAGCGTCACATCATCGTTTGCTACGATACCTGGAAAACGTTTTGTGATGTGCTTCATTTCAATGATATATTCCGACATTTAAGCCTCCTCATTTTCTGGTACAGAACGTATTATTTCAATCCTGGGAAATCTTCCGGCTCAATTCCGTTAAAGTTTGCTGCCGGAACGATAGTTCCATCTTTTACAAGTTCATATGCTTCGTCCATCTTCTTCACGGTATCCTCAGACATGCTTTGACGTCCTTCCTCTGTTACATAACCAACAGAATCAGAATCTGCACCTAACAGAGCGTTTGCTCCCTGGAAACCTCCGTCTGCGATAGCATTTAATTGTTTCTCTACGTTCATGCTCATAACTTTCAGTACAGAAGTCAGAGTAATGTTATCAGAACCGTTAGCACCATCATCATACTGGTCTACGTCACAGCCTACTACTTTTACATTGCCAGCTTCTTTAGCAGCAGTAAATACACCGTTTCCAGAACCGCCTGCAGCTACAAACAGAATATCACAGCCCACATCGATGAGAGCTTTTCCAACAACTTTACCGGTTGCTTCATCTGCAAAGCTTCCAACATAGTTTCCACCTACATTTTTATTGGTAACGTCAACGCCTGCGTAAGATGGGATCTCTACGATCTCAACACCGGTATCATATTTCTCATTTGCGTAATTGACACCACTCTCAAAACCGTACTGATAGTTTACATTGCTTGGGTATGCAATACCGGTTACTACAGCTACCTTTTTGCTTTCAGACTCCAGTGCAGCTGCCATTCCCGCGAAGAAACCTCCTTCCTGCTCCTTGAAAGTCATTGCATAAATATTATCACATTCGATGTCATTACCCTCAGAATCGGTCGGATTCGTATCTACAAGGATAAAATCTACATCTGGGTTATCGGTTGCGATGGTTCCGATTCCGGAGAATTGGAAGCCCGGGCATACGATCACATTGTAGTCTGCAACGATATCAGCAACTGCCTGAATAACTGCAGCCGGATCACCGGTTTCCTCGCGAACCGGAGTTACGGTTGCTCCCGGATGAGACTCGATAAATTTCAGGATACCGTTGTAGTTATCCTGGTTAAAGGAGCCGTCATCTACACCGGATGGACTGGTCACGATGGCGATCTTTAAATCTCCATCAGCGTTCTCAGCAGAAGCTGCTGCTGTTTCAGCCGTATTTTCCTTTGTCTCGGCTGTATTATTGTTTCCACCGCATCCTGTCATTAACGCTGCGGATACTGCTACACCTGCTACAATACCAAATAATTTTTTCATCAATCTTTTCCTCCTATTTTTTGTTTTTGCCAAACATATTTGCAAGACTCTCCGTATACGGTGGTCTGCAGATTCCTTTTTCCGTTACAATTCCGGCGATCAGCGTGTGATCGGTTACATCAAATGCCGGATTATAACATTTGACACCCTCCGGTGCCATCGGTTTTTCATAAAATTTGCTTTTGATCTCTTCCGGACTTCGAAGTTCGATCTGGATATCATCGCCAGTTGCACAGTCAAGATCGATGGTTGAACTCGGTCCTAATACATAGAACGGAATTCCGTAATGTTTTGCAAGGATTGCAACACCACTGGTTCCAATCTTATTGGCCGCATCACCGTTGGCAGCGATACGATCACAGCCTACGAAGCAGGCCTGGATCCAGCCGTTTTTCATTACAATGCTGGCCATGTTATCACAAATCAATGTTACATCGATTCCTGCCTGATCTAACTCATATGAGGTAAGTCTTGCTCCCTGAAGAAGCGGCCTTGTCTCATCTGCAAATACATGGAAATTCATGCCCTGCTCTTTTCCAAGGAAGAGAGGTCCTAAGGCAGTTCCATAGCGGGAGGTGGCTAAGGGTCCGGCATTGCAATGTGTCAGAATTCCGTCTCCGTCCTTAATAAGGCTTAAACCATATTCAGAAATCGCTCTGCACATCTGGCTGTCCTCTTCCTGAATATCCATGCACTCTTTCTTCAGATATCCAAGAATCTCTGGTACAGAAGCATCGCTGTGGCTTGTCACTACCTGCTCCATGCGGTTTAATGCCCAGCTCAGGTTCACTGCCGTTGGACGGGAAGAGTTCAGATAATCCTTATACTCTCTGAATTTCTTTAAAAACTCATCGTAATCCCCGGTTTCAATCGTTCCGGCCAGAACATACATTCCAAATGCCGCACAAATTCCGATTGCCGGTGCTCCCCGGACTTTCAATTCAAAAATGGCATCATACAGATCCTTCGCCGTTCCAAGGGTCAGGTATTCGGTAACCGTTGGAAGCTTAGTCTGATCAATGATGGTCACAGCTTTGCCGTCTTCATGCAAGTACACATTTTTGATTGCTTCTGACTGATTGTCCACTTTATCATCTCCTTTGTTTTTTATTCATCACTCAGATCATTTTACCGATTCGAACTATGGATTCCGTAATCAGCTGTTTAAATAACGGTGCAACACGGTCAGCTGTTTCCTTCACTTCCTCCGCACTCAAAGGCTGATCAGTCATTCCGCATCCCAGATTGGAAATGCAGGAAATACCGCAGACCTTCATGCCCATATGATTGGCAGCTATGGCCTCGCATGCGGTGCTCATTCCTACTGCATCTCCTCCAAGTATCCGGCACATTTTTACTTCATGGGGAGTTTCAAAATTCGGACCGGACAGCTGGATATAGGTTCCCTCCTGAAGCGGAATCTGAAGGTCTGCAGCAGCACCCCGGATGATCTCACAAAGGTCCTTACGGTAAATCTCAGACATATCGCTGAAACGCTCTCCCAGCATCTCCTCATTGGGTCCGATGAGAGGAGACGGTACAAAATTACTGATCTGGTCGGTGATCATCATAAAATCACCGGCTTTGTAATCATAATTCACACTGCCGGAAGCATTGGTCAGAAACAAGACCCGGGCCCCCATCATCTTCATGAGACGGGTGGGAAGAACTACATCCTCCATGGAATATCCTTCATAGTAGTGGACACGTCCCTGCATGATTACGACCGGGACATCTCCTACGTATCCAAAGACAAATCTGCCCTTATGTCCGCTGACTGTGGACACAGGAAAACCCTCAATATCATGATAATCCAAAACAGCTTCTACCCGAATGGTATCTGCATAATCACCGAGTCCGGATCCCAGCACCAGTGCCACCTCCGGCTTAAAATTAATTTTGTCTTTAAAGCACTGATAGCATTTTAATAATCGTTCATACGCCTTTGTCATATCAGACCTCCTCGTATTCTTTGATCACAACCGGATGTCCTGAACAGAGTGCAAGATGATAGATCTTTGCAGCATCCTCCACATAAACACTGTTTGTATATGCTTCCGGTAATGTTCCGCCGATAGCCACGACACCGTGATTGGCCATCAGACAGGCATTTTTCCGTTCCAGGATT
Organism: Clostridium sp. TF11-13AC; assembly: GCF_003481065.1. NCBI lineage: Bacteria > Bacillati > Bacillota > Clostridia > Eubacteriales > Clostridiaceae > Clostridium > Clostridium sp. TF11-13AC. Next base: position 623,206 of record NZ_QUKJ01000001.1, on the reverse strand, counting down.
GGAACTGCATTCAGACCAACCTCTGCACTTCCCTGCTGTGCATAAGGACTTACCTCCAGTTTCCCTTTTAAGAAAGGAATCATTTCAATCAGTACAACTGGAATTTCCTGATGGTTTACCGCAAAACTGCTTGCATAAGGAGAATGTGTATGCACCACCGCATTAGCATGGGACAGGTGACGGTAAATCTCAGCATGCATTTTCCACTCGGAAGATGGCTTGTGTCTTCCTTCGACCAGATTGCCATCCAGATTAATCACTACGATATCCTCTTCCGCCATCAAACTGTAATCATAGGAGCTGGGAGTAATTACGATCCACTGCTTCTCACGAAAGTAAGCACTGATATTGCCGCTTGTTCCGGCCATCAGCTTTTCATCATAGGCCTTTTTCGCTGTCATCAGCACATTTTGTTTCAGTTCCTTCAAATCTGTCATAATCTTATCGCTCATCTCCTTTGGTTTTTGATTTTCTTTCCGCTTTCCCTTCCAGGACAGAGATCTGATGTGCCTGGAACCATTCCCATAGGTCCGGATTGGTTTTTCGGATGGAATGATCCACAACCACCTGACTGAGCTGCTCCAACTCTCCGATCACATACACCTCGTTGCGTCCGATCTTCGTATTGTCCACCACCAGGATCTTATGTTTCGCCTGCTTTAATACCTGACGACGGATATCTGCTTCTTCACGGGTGGAATCTGTAATACCTGCCTCCAGACTGCAGCCGGCACTGCTGACAAATGCATAATTGATAAAGCAGGTTTTCATCTGTTCCAGTACGGTCTGTCCTTCAAACGCTTCCCGATCGCGATTCAGCTCACCGCCAAATAAAATAAGACGAATCTGCGGATTCGCATCAATCTCCTTTGCCACTGCCAGAGAATTGGTCATGACGGTCAGCTTGCCGGGAAAATCCGCTAATTGCTTTGCAATATGAAGAGCCGTGGTACTGCAATCCAGAAAAATGGAACTCTTTTCGTGGATCCATTGCATGCAGAGAGATGCAAGAAGCTTTTTCTCTTCCTGCATCACCTTGCTGCGAACCGAGATGGGAGTTTCATTGCCAAAACCTTCGTTTAAGTAGGCACCTCCGTGAACACGGTTTAATTTCTCCTGTTTTTCCAGTTTTTCCAGATCCTTTCGAACCGTTTCTTCCGTAACTCCCATTTCACGGCTCAGATCCGTCACCATGACTACTTTATTCTTCTCCAGCATGGACAAGATGTATTCTGCACGTTCGATTGCATGCATATTATTGATAGTCCTCACCTTCCAGGTAATTATAGAAAGCGGTATTGCAGAAGCGTTCAACCGGTACAACTTCCAGGCCGTCGGAGATTTCCGTCAGTTTTTCAACAACCTCATCTTTATCTTCCGGTAAGGTAAATGGATGAATGGAATACGTATCGTTCGTGATTACGCAATCATAGATCTGATGATAATCAGTCTCCGGCATATCTGTTCTGGTTGAAGAATAAAGCGGCTGCCACCAGGATGCATAGATCAGGCCCTTTGCTTCTTCATTTCCTTCATTTTTCTTTGCGTACGTCTTGATTACTTCGTCAAAACGATTCATATCCTCAAGATTGTCGAACTCAAGCTCAAGGTCATATTCTACTGCATATACCAGTGCAAGATCTTCATATTCTTTTACTTCGTAGGTTGGAGTAGCCTCCGGGATCGGACCCCACTCCGGCAGATACTGGTAAATACTAATCTTCGGCTCAAGCTGAACCTTTGCTGTGATATTCTCGCTGTTCAGGAGCCCCATCAGCTGATGTACATGTTTGATATCAGAATGACCGTACTGTAAGGTCAGTTCCGGTAAAAAGCGGGCACTGTATGCAGCAGATTTTAATCCATATCCGGTGGTTACCTTGTTCTGTACAGCTTCTTTTCCGATCTCTGCCAGTTTGCTGTCATCAAATAAGATAAAGGAATTCCATGCCTGGTCCAGTTTCGCGTAAATGTCTGGATCATTTGACATGCCAAGGTAGTTTCTTGCGTCTCCATTTGCATTGGCAATTGCCATCAGAAGACTGATTTCATCCTCAGCTGTAAAGGCATCTTCTGCAACGACTTTTTTCGCAGTTTCGGAAGTGATGAGGCTGGTATCCAGAGCAGCAGCAACGTATCTGGCATATTCATTCGTCTCATCCATCTTTACCCCATATTGTTCAAGACGATCTTTAATCTTATCTTCCGGATAGCTAAGAGCAAGCTCTTCATAATCAGCAGCAGCCACAGCAGCTTTCACAGCAGAAAACCAGGTCATGTCCCCCTCGACAGCCGGTGCCTCATCTCCTGCTACCTTTTTCAGGTCAGCGGAAAAAGCAGCACTGTCCGGATCTTCTTTGATCTGTACATCGAAAAACTCTGCCAGGTATTCTGCCTCATGGGCATCAGCCTCTTTGGTTTCTTCCTGAGCTGCTTCTGTCTCCTGAGCAGCAGAAGTCTCAGCCGGTTTGGTCTCTGCGCCGGTCGGTGCTGCATCCTTTGCACCACAGCCCCCTACCATCGCGGTTGCGGCCATAGCAGCCATCATTACTGCAAGTTTTTTTCTCATCTCTTCTTCTCCTCTTATATGTATTTATTAGTTTTGCTACTAACTAGCAGCTGATTTATTTACATACATTATAAGCACCTTTTATAGGAAAAGCAAGTACTAATCTTTCTTTTTCTTTGTTTTTCTGTTTTTTGTTTTGTTTTTTCACCATAGGATGAGGTTTTCTATGTCACAAAAAGATCCCCCGAAAAATCGAAGGGATCTTTCTAGGAGAGCTGAATTGGAATCCGAGCTTCCAGTTTGCAAGTTTAAGTTCTGATTTAGCTAATCACTTGCAAAAGTAAATTCTGGCAAATCAAAATATCATGATTTTTATGGACGTTAGTTTTGCAAAGTTCTTCAAAACTGGAATTTACTATTAGAAACAAGTTGTTTTATGCTTCATATGCTGATATACCCTTGAATAATGTACTGTTTCACTTCAAATACGTGACCGTAGCAACAACACTTAAGCTTTCGCATAACAACAATTCCCGGCTCGCCCAGAAGTAACTCCAAGGATGATTTTCCCTCACTGGCTGCCACATATGCATCCATCTTCGCCTGTTCCTCATCCGTCAGCTGAATATGCCACCAATTATGTTCCTCATGGCATTTGGGACACGGCTGGTTGATTTTGTAAAGTCTTCCCATAGTCTGATCTCCTTTCGATTTTTTCTGCCCAACTATATCATCATCGAATTCGAATTTCCAATTAGCGGTTTCTGCGGATAACGTTTTGAGTCAAATTTTCGCTCAGACGTTCCTGCCTGAAATCATAAAGCGCTTTATCATAATTCCGGTTTTGGAATTCTTGTGACCCAATCCATTCCGTGTTTGTAACCCACTTCAGTACACTATTTTTGAAATTTCCAAAATGGAGCGATTTTAAAAAGTAAGTTTTGAGTTAGGTTTTGAACTCTTTCAGACCGAAATCCTTCTTACCATGAAAAATGGCTACGGAATTGCTTCCGCAGCCGTTGTGCCTGAAAACCGTACCTTGGCACCGTGATCCCTCACAGGTTTTTTACAGGGTGATTTGAAAATCTGCATGATATGCTTTTCCAAAGCCGTCTCCATGAACCGAAACACATAACCCGATAACAAATAACCGATAAGCGATGACAATGAACCGTAACCACTCGTAATTTTTTGTTAGAAGTATGCCCTGTACGGAAATTCTACTTAGATATCCACCTCAAACAGCACCGTCTGATTATAACGATCCAGTGCAATCTGCATTTCCATGATCGTATTGGAGATGCGGTCATATTCCTGCCGGATCAGTTCCGGATCGTAGTTGATATACTTATACTCCGGTGCCGAACCAGAAGAACCGAAGGAGTTGCCATAGACTCGCGTTTTTGGAAGTCTCTTGCGCATATCGTCAAGCACCGTCTTTCTCTTGTTGAGCTGCGCCATCCGGATTAGGATGCCGTCAATGCTCATTTCCTGAGCGCCGACCTGCACTTTTGCGGTGGCATTGGTCAGATTCAATGTGTGCTTGATAGTAAGGATCTTCCTGTCAATCTCATCAATCGTATTCGCAACAGTCATGTAATCATATTCCGGAACGACTGGTTCCTCGTTGACCGCAGCCACGTAAGTACTGGATGTCGATTCCTTGTTTACCCAGAATGCCTTGTCTTCTTCTAGGCTTCTCAGCATCTTATTTGCATAAGCCGATGTAATTTTCTGCATGATTTTCGCCTCCCACAATGTTCTTATCAATATAAATAAAAATGATCTCAGTCCCACAGATCCCAGAGATATCTGGTAAAAAGCTTCATTCCTTCTTTCATACACCGATCTCGGTATGCTGCCAGTTCCTTCTCCGCTGCAAACCATTGGTCCAATATTTCCTTGTATTCCGGCACATCGGACATGGTATGCACACAGTAATAACCTTTATCTTTTTCCTGCTCTTTTTCTTCTTCGGTTTTCAGCTTTTCACCAAACATCCCGTATTTCCGGGTGAAAGCTTCTCTTGCCTGATCATATGCTTCTTCATATGGATTTTTCCGGTGACAGGTTTCCTCGTTTGCCTCCCGAAATAGAAATTCCATATGTTCTAGGATCCGGTTCCATTTCCGCACATTCTCTTCTTCGGTTCCTGTGAAAGATCCCGGATATCCATGACCGTTGATACGTAGATCGTTGAGCATGTTGGGGATGATAACAAGAAACCACTGGTCAATCGCCCAAGCATCACGGTAGCAGTATCCGTAACGCAATCTCTGACAGATGCAGATGATATCTTCTTTCCAACGTTTTATCCATCCCAAGGGGGAAACGTGAATCGGTCCGTAAGTAAGAAAAACAAGACATTCCGGTTTGCGCATCTTACTTTTCCGTTTCTTTCGCAGAATATCATTTAACATAAATTTATGTTCCGATTCCATGTTTCACCGTCCTCTCCGCTATCATTTGTTTCTGATCCGATTGTAAATCATACGGCAACGGATGTCATTCAACCATCGGTTTAAAATTCCCCATAAACGAGGAATATCCCCGTCAATGACGAGGATATCTTCAATCGTAGTATGCAATAATCTACTTAAAATAATGAAGTTGTCGATGCTGGGTAACGATTTACCGGACAGCCATTTGTAAATGGCCTGCGGATTTTCAAACCCGAAAGCTCCCTGGATTTCCCGAATCGTATACCCTTGTTCCAAAAGCAGTCTTCTTATGCGTTCCCCTGTCTCTTCCGGCTGGATTGACAAATACATTGGTTCCATACTTTGCACCTCCATGATTCAGGACCGTGTTTCTTGATAACGTAAATATTCTACCACGGAAAGGACAGACCCACCAGTACCAATCATACTATAGCAGTAGGGAATGTATGGTTTTTCCTACCACTATTATATGATCTTTTAAAAAAATATCAATATATATACTTATTGCTTTGATACAACACTTCTCAATAAACAAATTGCGTTCGTTGCAATTAGCGTATTCCAACCTTGTAACTCGTTTTATTTCACTATTTTTGAAATTTACAAAATGGAGCGCTTTTAAAAAGTAAGTTTTGAGTTGAAAGGAAAACACTTTATCAGCCTTGTTCGCGATAGATGGGAAAACACAGATTTCAGGTTTTTCTCTCTTATTCGCGATAAAAGGGAAAAACCATTTGCAGGTTTTTCCCTTTCTGTTCGTGATATAAAAGGAATGAAACAAAAATCTATTACAATTCCTCCACATTCTCAACTACTTTTCCATCTCTCCAGATGCGCTCCAGATCATAAAACAGTCTGTCATCGCGGGAGAAAATGTGTACGATCAGATCGCCGTAATCCATCAGGATCCATCCGGCAGTCTGATAGCCCTCGATCTGACGGCACTCATGACCGGCTTTGCCGAGTTCTTCCTCTACATTATCTGCCATTGCCTTTACCTGGCTGGCGTTGCTTCCGTCTGCGATGACAAAGTAATCAGCCAGTACAGATACTCCATGAATATCAATGACGCGAATATCTTCGCCTTTTTTATCTTCCAGCGCCTTTACGGCAAGTTTGGTCAGCTCTTTTGCTTCCACGGGGATTATCCTCCTCATTATTTTATTTAAATCCTGTTAATGTGTCTATTGATGAACATGACGTTCATGATAGTATTCCCAGGTCTGTTCGGTTGTATCATCCTCTGCCGTGCCCGTTTCCTTTAAATAATTGCGGGTGCTGTCCAGAATCTGATACAGCGCTTCGTCCAGATCTTCAAATGCAAGACGGCGGAGCTTCGGCAGATTTGGCGCCTTATCACGGCGCGGTTCGATGTAATCGGCTACGTACAGGATCTTGTCTAACAGGGACATCGCCGGTTTTCCGGTCGTATGGCAGGCGATTGCAGATAAGACCTCTGGATCGGTAATACCATACTTGTGTTCTGCCATCCATGCGCCTAATTTTGCATGAATCACAGCCGGAGCCCGCAGTTCACCTTCAGTCAGTTCAATGCCATGCTCCTGGCATTTGCAGATGATAGTCGCATCATCATAGCGCTTTGCACAGTCATGGAGAAGTCCAGCCATCTCCGCCTGATCCAGATTGGCACTGTAACGCATTGCCAGAGCCATACATGTGTATGAAACACCCAGCGTATGTTCATAGCGCATCGGGTTCAATTTCTTTTTCAAATGCTTTCGTATCTCTGTAATTCTTTCGTCCATTACACATTTACCTCCTGATACAAGCCGTGCTGTTCGATATATTGACAGACTTCCTTCGGCACCAGGGAACGAACGTCTGCTGCGTGTCCTGCTCGGAAAGCCGCGCGGATCTCCGCCGAAGCAACATCCATTTCACGGCAGTGAAGACGCAGAATATGCGCCTGATATTTCTGGTTTAAATAGGAAATCTGCTCATCCAGCGAACGATCCGCCTCCTCATGCTCTCTTGCTGCCGCCAAAAATGTGACGGCTGGAAGAACATATTCGGGATGATACCATTTTTCAATGTCCATAATTGAGTCTGCGCCCGCGATAAAGAAAAATTCAACATCCGGATATTCTTCTTTCAATAAGCGAAGCGTGTCTGCTGTGTAGGTATTTCCGCCGGTTCTGCGAAGTTCAAAATCAGACAGCTTAAAATAAGGATACGGCGCGATCGCAGCTGCAGTCATTGCCAAACGGTCCTTTGCCGCTGTGATCGTATGATCCTTTTTATGCGGCGGGATCCTGGAGGGCATATACCAGATGCAGTCAAGATCATATTCTTCATACGCCTGTCTTCCCAACATGATATGTCCATTATGGATCGGGTCAAATGTTCCCCCCATAATACCGATCTTTTTCATCGTCATCCGTATCCTTTCTGTCAGAGATTCATTCGCAGAATGCAGCTCCTTTATTTTGGCAGAACGATCTTACGTTTCTTCTCGTCCTTTGCCTCTTTATAAAGAACAATTTTCTTGCCGATTACCTGTACTACCTGTGCGTGGGTACGCTCAGCCAGAACGGCTGCCAGCTCATTGCCGTCATCGACGCAGTTCTTCAGAATATTCAGTTTAATTAACTCGCGGGCCTCCAGCGCCTCTGCCACAGCAGCGGTCAATTCCGGTGTCAGGCTGGATTTGCCGATCTGGAAGATCGGATCCATGGTCATCGCGAGACCTTTTAAATAAGCTCTCTGTTTGCTTGTCATAAAATCTATCTCCTGTTAAAATTCAAACTCAGATCCAGTGTGGATTTCTGAGTTTGAAATATTGTAAATGTGTAACTATTCAGTAGGTCTGCGCATTTACTGCGCTGACCGTACGAAAACATGGACCAGCAGGCAAAAATCCCATTGCCGTAGGCAATTTTTAATGGATTTTTGCGCGTGACTGTGAAGGTACTGAACAGTTACGTAAATGTCAATTATTTATAGTAATCAAATTCAAGACCATACATACGAACTGTATCGCCCTCTTCGATGCCAGCTTCTTCCAGCTCAGCCAGAATACCGCTGTCCTTTAAGAATTTCTGGAAGAACTGGAAGCCCTTCTCAGAATCAAGGTTTGTGTAACCGAGCATCTTCTCGATCTTCGGTCCTTCTACCACATAAATACCATCTTCATTGCGTTCCACGGTATACGGAAGATTCTCGCCCTGATACTGGTATTCAAATTCTTTTTCGAAAATAACTGGCTTGCGGTCAACCGTTTTCAGCAGATCATTTACATGGTAAAGGAGCTCTTTTACACCCTGCCCGGTAACTGCAGAAATGGCAAATACCTGGATGCCTTCCGGCTCAAATTCGCGTTTTAAGCGCTCTACCGGGTCTTCCCAGTCCTCTTCGCCAGTATTGTAAATCGAATCTACCTTGTTGGCAGCAATCACCTGCGGACGCTCTAAAAGCGACGGATTATATGCTTTTAACTCCGCATTGATGGTGCGGATATCCTCAACCGGATCACGCCCCTCGACGGATGCCGCATCCACAACATGCACGAGAACCTTGGTTCTCTCGATATGGCGCAGGAAATCATGTCCCAGACCGATTCCTTGGGAAGCACCCTCGATGAGTCCCGGAATATCTGCCATGACAAAGCCTTGTCCATCCTGTAGATCAACCACACCAAGATGCGGGTTCAGCGTCGTGAAATGGTAATTGGCGATCTTCGGACGCGCATTGGAAACGCGTGAAAGCAAGGTCGATTTACCGACGTTCGGGAAACCAACCAGACCAACATCGGCAATTACCTTTAATTCCAGCTGTACCCAGAGTTCCTGTGCCGGCTGTCCCGGCTGTGCATACTTCGGAACCTGCATCGTCGAGGTCGCAAAGTGCATATTTCCAAGACCGCCCTTGCCGCCTTTTAAAATCACTTCTCGGCGGTTCTCGCCGGACATATCCGCGATTACCTTACCGGATTCAAAATCCTTGATAACGGTTCCTTCCGGAACCTTGACAATCAGATCCTCGCCGTCTGCTCCGTGACAGCGGCGCTTTCCGCCCTGCTCTCCGTCGCCAGCCACATATTTGCGGACATGACGGAAATCGGTCAGGGTATTCAGTCCGTCGTCCACTTCAAAAATGACATCGCCGCCGCGACCGCCATCGCCGCCGTCCGGACCGCCAGCAGCTACGAAAAGTTCCCGGCGGAAGCTGACATGACCGTCGCCGCCTTTTCCGGATCTGATATAAATTTTTGCACTGTCGGCAAACATAAATACCTCCTTCTGATCTGAAAAAAGCTCCATACAATCCGTATGGAGCTTCTTTATAATTATTCGTTAATTGTTCTCGGGTAAACAGAAACCTGCTTTTTGTCTCTGCCCTTTCTTTCAAACTTTACGACGCCGTCAACCATAGCGAATAATGTATCATCTCCACCGCGTCCTACGTTCACACCTGGATGAATCTTGGTTCCGCGCTGTCTGTAAAGAATGTTGCCAGCTAATACGAACTGTCCGTCTGCTCTCTTCGCACCAAGTCTCTTGGACTCAGAATCACGACCGTTCTTTGTGGAACCAACACCTTTTTTATGAGCGAATAACTGAAGGTTCATTTTAAACATGCGTTACACCTCCCTGAATCGAATTTTAATGTATTTATCTCCATAACTCTCCGCGATATCGGTAAGTCCAAGTATCAGCGAATCCATCAGGAGTTTTGATTCCGCACTTACAGTACCGGTAAAATGAAAAATAAACTGACCTGTCTTTTCATCCACACTGCCCTTAAAACCGTCATCGGTAAATTTCTCCACCGAATTAGCCATATTGACAGTCAGAACGGATACAGCCGCACAGACAATATCTTTGCCGTACTCATCATATCCAGCATGTCCCTTTACTTCCACTCCCGTGGTACATCCCTTGGAATCGGAGTATACGTCTACTTGAATCATTTCAATTAAGCGTTGATCTTTTCGATCTTAACTTCTGTAAAGAGCTGTCTGTGACCATTTTTCTTATGGTAGCCAGTTTTTCTCTTATACTTGTAAACGATAACTTTTTTGCCTTTGCCTTCTTTAACAACTGTTGCGGATACAGTAGCACCCTCTACAGTCGGGCATCCGATCTTCATCTCACCGTTGTTAACAGCCAGAACCTGATCGAAAGTAACAGCTTCACCTGCAGCAGCACCGAGTCTCTCAACTTTGATTACATCGCCCTCGGCAACCTTATACTGCTTACCACCTGTTGCAATAATCGCGTACATCTGATGGCACCTCCTATTATCATTACTCGCCAGCTATGGCGGCTTGCGCACTTTTAGCCTCGCTGTGCGGCACACTTAGATATTCTAGCATCGGAATATGGATCTGTCAATGGTTTTTTCTTGAATTTGGGAGAAAATTTCAAACCAGTGTTACGGATAAAGCTGCTTTTTCCAAGTCCTCATAAGTACCACCAAACTGTTCAACCCTTTTGCCTCTGTAAAATAAGCAGAAAAAAAGCTGGAAGTCCTGATCAACTTCATTTTTCAGTATTTACCAGAAAGAATGGTGAGGATCTCCTTTTACTATTTATTTCACTCAGCCAGAGCTGCAAACTGCTTTCCAATCTCCACCAGTATCTCCGCCGTCTTCTGAAGCGAATCCACCGGAATAAATTCATATTTTCCATGATAGTTATACCCGCCGGTGCAGAGGTTCGGGCACGGAAGCCCCATGTAGGAGAGGCGGGCGCCGTCGGTGCCGCCGCGGATCGGAACGACCTCCGGCTCGATGCCGCAGGCTGTCATCGCCTCTTTGGCGGTATCGATCAGGTACATGCACGGCTCAATTTTTTCTTTCATGTTGTAGTAGCTGTCCGTTACTTCGGCGATCACGGTGCCCTTACCGTATTTGCGGTTCAGGAAATCGGCGGCTTCGGCGAAAAATTTCTTTTTCTGTTCAAATTTTTCATGGTCGTGATCGCGGATGATATAATTTAACTGCGCCTCTTCTACATTTCCGCTCATTTCATCCAGGTGATAGAATCCCTCATAACCTTCTGTGTACATCGGATTTTCAAAGACCGGCAGCAGGCTCTGAAATTCCATGCCGATGAGAATGGCATTTTTCATCTTGAGCTTCGCATCTCCCGGATGGATGCTGGCTCCCTGAATCCGGACTTTGCCGGAAGCGGCATTGAAATTTTCATATTCGATCTCGCCGATCGGACCGCCGTCTACCGTATAAGCAACCGCTGCACCGAAGTCTTTCACATCGAAACGATCCGCGCCGCGTCCGATCTCCTCGTCCGGCGTAAATCCAATGCAGATCTCGCCGTGCGGGATCTCCGGGTGGCTCAGGAAATATTCTGCCATCGTCATGATCTCCGCCACGCCTGCCTTGTCGTCGGCGCCCAGAAGCGTGGTTCCGTCAGTTACGATCAGATCCTGACCTTTTAAGTCGGCTAAAAACGGAAATTCTGAAACTTTCATGACAATTTGTTTTTCTGCATTTAATACGATATCTTTGCCGTCATATGCCTGGACGATGCGCGGCTTTACGTTTGTTCCGGTTAAGGACGGCGCGGTGTCTATGTGGGAAATGAAGCCAAGTGCCGGGATGGTAGCTTTCTGCCCAACGTCGGATGCACCGTGAGCAGACGCAGTGCTAAAAGAAGCTTCCGCTTCTTGCGGTGCAGAGGTACTGTCAGTATTATCCGGAATGCGTGCAAACAAGTATCCGTACTTGCTCATCCGCACATCGGATGCACCCATTTCTTCCAGCTCGCGTTTCAGCTCATTGGCTAACAGAAGCTGTTTTTTTGTGCTCGGGCAGGTGTCATATGCCTCGTCTGACTGCGTATCATATGATACATATTTCAAAAAACGTTCTACGGCTGTTGTCATGAAAAATCATCCTCTCTTTCTCCTAAATCCCGGCTCAGCGGTTCCAGATAATGGACTAATATATCCCGGTGGCTTTTGATGCGCCACGTTTTATCCATTTCCTCATATGTAAAACTCTTTCGTCCGCCCTGCTGCATCCGCTCCCAGTATGCGTCCAGATGGAAAAATGGCAGGTAGTAAAGTTCATCCCTCTGTGAAAAATATATAATTAAGAAAGCAATCCCGCCCTGCTCTTCAAATTCCCGCATAAATGCGACCTGATGCGGATGGACGTTCTGCAGTGGAAATGTATCTGCCGCGCATTCTTTCGCATCAAAGCAGACCGGGACGCCCTGAATCGCGCCGATGTAATCGACGGTACTCTTCTGATCGAAATACGCCAGCGTGATATGGCGGCTGGTTTTATCGATCGAGACGGGTGTAATCGGCGTCGGGATTTTCTGGATCAATGCCAGCTTTTTCTCACGGTAAAGATCGTTTGTGTGGTTTATCATATCCTCCAGGGTTGAACCACGAAGTCCCCGGCTGTTCCAAGTCCCCATGTTATTGCTCCTCCACTTATTTTTTTGATTTTTCGCACAATTTAAAATTTACAGGCGATGATTGGCTGGGCGTTTTGGAGCTGATTTCATCATCTCTTCCATCCGTTTCATCTCCGCCGGCATAGGCGCGGTAAATTCTTTGCCCGCCAGATATGAAAGCGGCTCGGAGATCGTTTCCGGCATTACCAGCCGCCACGCATGAAGCATCTGCGAACGGACGCCGAAGCGTTTCTTCACTTCCTCATTGACCCGGGGATCGCCGTACTTTGGATCCCCGGCGATCGGGTGTCCGATGGAAGCCAAGTGGGCGCGGATCTGGTGGGATCGTCCGGTGATCAGATGAACCTCCAGAAGGGTATATCCATTTCCAGATACCAGCGGTCTGTATGCAGTCCGGATCGGTAGACTTCCAGGGGTCTCCTCTTTTCGGATCGACACCTGATTCGTTTTTTCATTTTTCGTCAGCCATCCCTCGATGCGGGCTTCGCCTTTTACGATTCCCCGCACGACGCAGACATAATATTTTCCCAGACTCCGATCCTTGATGACTTCGGACATGATCTGCAGTCCCGGCAGGGAACGTCCAGCTGCCACGATGCCGCTTGTGTTGCGGTCGAGGCGGTTGCAGACGGACGGCCGGAAGCACGCCAGGTCCTCTTTCTTTAATTTGCCGGAATCCAGCAGATAGTCGATCAGGTATTCGACCAGCGATTCATCCGTCTCTTTCGCTTTCTGGGACAGCATTCCAGATGGCTTATTGATCAGTAAAATATGTTCGTCCTCGTAGACGATATCGAGCTTTTTCTTTTGAACCTTCTGAATCTTCACTTCCGAAAATTTCTCGATCGTCTCCTCTGCCAGAAACAGCTTGATCTCATCGCCCTCGGTCAGATGTTCGGAACCGTCGCATTTTTTTCCGTTCAGGGTAATATTTTTCTTCCGCATCATTTTATAAATGAAGCTTTTTCCCGCCAGATTCAGATATTTTGCCAGCAGCTTGTCCAGGCGCTGCCCCGCCTCATTTTTAGATACTGTCAGCATCCGCATGGCTGCCGCCTCCCTTTTTTACATTGATAATCCTTTTATTACGCGCACACCGTACTCTACAGTTCCATCGTCCTCATACTCTGACGCCGGTTTCAGGCTGTGAATCCGCTTGTCAAAGGTGCTGCGTGAGGTCACGATTTTCAGGTTCGGATCCAGTTTGTTAGCCTTTAACAGTTCATTTAAACCTGCCTCCGCGCGCTTTACATTCAGCTTTGGATTAATGCAGTACACATAGATGCCGGTCGGGTGAACGACGGTCACATCGGACGGAATCACATCTTCCGGCGTCGTCAGGACCAGATCATAGAGAACTTCAAATTTTTCCTCATACGGCATATATGCCTCGTGAAACGCCTGCTCCGGCGTATGGTATTTGAAAATGGCAATCAGCGGGGAAGCAAGATTCGCCGCCGGAAGGACCGTGACGATCGCCATGACCGTCAGAATTTTTTTGATGGAATCATTGTCTGTAAAAGATCGCCCAACCAGCTGTGCGATGATAAATAATGCCAGAAGTGCGATGATAAAAAGCTGTTTCCGCTTGAAATGATTGCGGTAGCCGTAATCGCCTTTTTTTATTTTTTTCACGTTGTAAAAATCCTTTCTATCATGATTTCTATTGAATGATACTAACTTTTTGTCTGGTTTAATGGTTTAGCACCTGCATCGCGCGCAGAATCCATTCATGCGGCACTACCTTGCAGAGCACAAAGAATGCCCTCATCCATACGCCGTAAACCGACACGCTTTTTCCCGCCATGCAGTCGCGGATGGCAAGTTTTACAACTTTGTTCGGATCTGCCATCACCAGGCGCTTATAGAGTGGAATTTCTCCGGTTGTCTCGGCAATGTCGAAAAACTCGGTTTTGACCGGTCCGGGGCAGACCGCCGTCACACCGATTCTGCGCGGACGGAGTTCTTCCCGCAGGGCGCGGGTGTAGCTTAAAACAAATGCCTTGGTTGCTGCATAGATGGCAAATCCTGGCTGCGGCAGAAAGGACGCTGCCGACGCGAACTGGAGAAGCCGACTGTTTTCGCTCATATAGGGAAGCACCATATGCGTGACCGCGCACAGCGCCCCGCAGTTGAGTTCTACCATTCCCGTTTCATCGTCAAGCGGCAGGTTCCCGACTGTTCCGATTTTACCAAAGCCGGAAGCATTTACCAGGATCTTTACGTTGGGCTTGCGCGCCGCCAGCTCGTTTTCCAGCGTCTCGCGCTGGGATGCATCCGTCAAATCGATGGAAAAACAACGCGCCGGGATCGGCAGCGTCCGTTCCAGCTCCTGCATCCGGTCCATCCGGCGGGCAATCAGCCAGACTTCCTGGAGTCCCGAAAAGCGATCCGCCAGCTGTCTGGCTGCCTCGCGCCCCATGCCGGAAGAGGCACCTGTAATTATCGCAATTTTCATGAGAAATTCCTCCCGTCTCAAGTATGTACTCTCGGAGTCGTTCCTGCATTCCGAGAGTACATGAGTTTTATTTCTTCTTGTGCACGTTCCGGATGGCTTTTTTCTTTCCGCTGCCACTGCTCTTTCCAACACCAGCGCTGCCAAATCCCCCCGCATTTCGTCCATTTCCATTTATGCCGGTCTGTTTGTGCCCGGTCATACCGCCCACAGCCGGTCTTTTGGCGTCTTTTGCACGATTGGCAGCAGCCGGTTTTGCCGTCTGGCTGCCATGATGCGCCCCTTTATATCCGCCAGCCGCGAAATCGCGTCCTTTGATCTGCCGCGGACGGATCAGGCATTTCTTATCAAAACCGATCAGATCCGTTCTGCCTGCCAGACGGAGTGCTTCCAGCACCAGATCATAGTTTTTCGGATTGCGGTACTGGATCAACGCACGCTGCATCGCTTTCTCATGCGGGTTGGTCGGCACGTACACCTTTTCCATCGTGCGCGGATCATATCCCGTGTAATACATACACGTAGACAGTGTGGATGGCGTCGGATAGAAATCCTGCACCTGCTCCGGCATGTAGCCGAGGTCGCGCAGATATTCTGCCAGTTCGATCGCCTCCTTGAGCGTGGAACCTGGATGGGAGGACATCAGGTACGGAACGAGGTACTGCTTCATTCCCAGCGAGTCATTCATCGCTGCATATTCCTTCATGAACTGGCGGTAAACCTTATTCTCCGGTTTTCCCATCCGTTTTAATACATTATCCGATATATGTTCCGGCGCTACCTTGAGCTGTCCGCTGACATGGTACTGACAAAGCTCCCGCAAGAATGCCCGGTTTTTCTCCGCCAGCAGATAATCGAAACGGATGCCCGAACGGATGAAAACTTTTTTTACCTTCGGAATCGCCCGCAGCTTCTTTAACAGGGAAATATAGTCGCTGTGATCGGCATTCATGTTTTTGCACGGCTGCGGGAACAGGCACTGTTTGTGCGGACAGGCACCGTAGGTCATCTGTTTTTCGCATGCCGGGTGCCGGAAGTTTGCGGTCGGACCGCCGACATCGTGGATGTACCCCTTGAAATCCGGTTCCTGGGTCAAAAGTTCTGCTTCCTGAATAATTGATTCATGGCTGCGGGTCTGCACGATGCGTCCCTGATGGAAGGTCAGCGCACAGAAGCTGCATCCGCCGAAGCATCCGCGGTTGCTGATCAGGCTGAATTTTACTTCCGTGATCGCTGGAATACCACCCGCTGCATCGTAACACGGATGCCAGGTTCTCATGTATGGAAGTGCGTAGACATCGTCCATCTCTTCCTGCGTCAACGGCTTCGCCGCCGGATTCTGGACCACATAGAGGCGGTCGCTGTACGGCTCAACGAGACGTTTTCCTGAAAATGGATCCGTATTGCTGTACTGGGTGTAAAAACTTTCCGCATACGTCTTTTTATCAGAGGAAACCTCGCGGTAAGACGGCAGACGGATTTCATCGTAAACGGAATTCAGATTGTCTGCCTTATAAACGGTTCCTTCAATGAAGGTAATATCCTTCGCCTCGATGCCGCTGGCCAGTGCATCCGCGATCTCCACGATCGAGCGCTCACCCATTCCGTAGGAAATCAGATCTGCCTGGGAATCCAGCAGAATGGACCGTTTCGTTTTTCCGGACCAGTAATCATAATGTGCCAGACGCCGCAGGCTGGCTTCGATACCGCCGAGAATGATCGGCTTTTTCGACCAGGTGCGGATCAGGTTAGAATAGACTATCGTCGCATAATCCGGACGTTTTCCCATCTCGCCGCCCGGTGTGTAGGAATCCTTTGCGCGGCGCTTTTTGGAAACAGAGTAATGGTTCACCATCGAATCCATATTTCCGGCGCTCACAAGCCATCCGAGACGCGGCTCACCCAGAATCCGGATGGATTCCTGATTCTTCCAGTCCGGCTGGGCGATGATGCCTACTTTATAGCCGTGCGCTTCGAGCATACGGCTGATGATCGCGTGGCCGAATGACGGGTGATCGACATACGCATCCCCGCACACGTAGACAAAATCGCAGCTCTCCCAGCCGCGCTTGTCCATATCCGCCCTGCAGATCGGTAAAAAATCATGTATCATTTTATCTTGCCCCCTGTATCAGTTCCCGGTAGTCCCGGATATAAAAATCAGCTAATTCTTTCTTTTCTTCGGTCATGGAAAGTGAAAATACGTCCTCGACCGCGCCAACGCGCATACCAGCCCGTTTTCCAGCCAGAATCCCCGCCGGGACATCCTCAAATACCAGACATTTTTCCGGCTGTACGCCCAGATCCGCCGCCACCTTCAGATAGATATCCGGCGCCGGTTTTCCTGCCGCCACCTCACAGGCAGTTGCCACCACACCGAAATAGGAACGGATATCCAGAGAATCCAGCACGGCTGCTACCATATCCTGTGCATTGCTCGTTGCAATTCCCATGCGGATTCCTTTTTTCTTTAAAAATGAAAGAAATTCCGCAACACCTGATTTCAGCGGTACCTCATGGCGGTATTTATCGATCGACATTTCAATCCAGATCGCCTTGATCTCATCCAGGGTCATCGGCAGCTGGAAGCGATCTTTAAAATAGATTGCTGTCTCGGAAAAGCTCATGCCCTCGATCACCTTCTCAAGATCTTCCGGACAGTCATAGCCGTAACGCTTTAAAAATTCCACATCGATCGCTTTCCACATCCACATGGAATCGACCAGGGTGCCGTCGAGATCGAAGAGGACGGCGTCTACTGTGTTCCAGTTGATTTCAGGAGGTGTGTTATTTTGGGTGTCTGACAAATTTTCGTCATTCGATACACAATTTTGTGAGGTTAGCATTCTTTCTTTTAACGCTCTAATTTCATCTTCCGTCAGCGCCCGGTACTCTCCCGTCGCCAGTGCCTCATCCAGGGCAAGCGGTCCCATCGAAAGGCGTTTCAGGTAAATGACTTCGCCGCCCTCTGCCTCAAACATCCGCTTTACCTGATGAAATTTTCCTTCATGGATGGTCAGGCGCGCCTCGCAGAGGTCTTCTCCTGCGTCGTTCCATTTTTTCTCGATCACAAGCTCTGCCGGCCGTACCGATGTGCCATCCTTCAGCGTCAGTCCTGCCTGAAAGCGCGCTTCGATTCCTTCTTTCAGTGTTCCCTTTACGCGTGCAAAATAGACCTTATCCACGTGTTTTTTCGGTGCCAGAAGCTCATGCGCCAGCGCACCGTCGTTTGTGATGAGAAGCAGTCCTTCCGTATCAATATCGAGGCGTCCGACCGGGAAGAGGTCTTTTCGCTTTGCTTCATCAATAAGGTCAATGACAGTCTGATAGCGCCCGTCTTCCGTTGCGGAAACGACGCCCTGCGGTTTATTTAACATATAATATTCCGTGTCTGCCCAGCCAACCGGCTGTCCATCCAGTGTAACCCGGGTTTCGTCCGGGAATATTTTCCGGTCAGACTCGCGGCAGACGGTTCCATCGACCAGAACCCGCCCTTTGCGGATCATCTCTTTTACCTGACTGCGCGTTCCCTGCTTCATCTCTGCCAGGAAACGGTCTAAACGTATACTTTTACCCTGTCTCATCACTGCCACCTCCATCCGGGATTGTATTTATTTTTAAGCTGACCGCCCCGTTTCTGCGCCCAGCCAAGCGGAAATCCATCCACACAGATTAGTACAAGACCATCTGCTGCCTCTTCCTCTGCGGCTGTCAATGTCTCGCCCTTTAAATAGCGGATCGTGCGCTCATCCGAGGCATTAAAATTTAAGTAATTTACAAATTCCTGCATCCGCAGGTTCATTGCCAGCGCCTGGGATGGTTCAAACCGCCCTTTTTTCAGTTCTCCGAGCAGAAGTCCGGTACGCAGACAGCGGAGCGGCTTAAAATAACGTGTATTGTCGCCTGCCAGCGCTGCCGGGAGGTAATAGATGCGCTCGCCGTCACGGTAGAATTGCTCCGGATTCCAGGTTCTTACCGGAAGCTGGCGCAGAAGATCGAACAGGGGGGAAAAGTCCTCGGCTGTCTGGTTTTGCATCCCGTTTTTTCCTTTTCTAAATGTTTTCCCTTCCGTTTTTCCAGAAGCCATCTGTCTGGACTTACCATCTTGCGCCACACGGCACAACCGCGCTTCTATTTTCTCTACCGAAAGTGGAGCGCTCAATGCTTTCGCACCAGCATTTTCCAAATCCCTGACATTTGCGTCTGGTTTCTCCGTCCGCTTCTCCAACAGCGCAACAAAATGTCCTTCGCCCTCCAGACGGTGCGGAAACAATCTCAGACAGCCCTCAATGCCACGGCTTCCCTCAAAGCCATATTCCGGTTTCTGCGGCACGACCGCCATCTGCGGATATTTCTCCAGAATATACTCGATCGTTCCCTCGTCCTCGTCCCTGTCAAAGGTACAGGTCGAATAAACCAGTTTCCCGCCCGGCGCAAGCATCTGCACGGCACAGTCGAGAATCTGGCGCTGCAGCGGCGCATAATAATCGGGACCTTTTTCGTTCCAGCTCTTTACCATCGACGGATCGCGGCGGAACATACCTTCGCCGGAGCACGGCGCATCGACCAGAATCTTATCAAAAAACTCCGGCAGGATGCCAGCCATTTTTTCCGGTGCCTCGCTCGTTACACAGATATTTCCCGCTCCGAACATTTCCAGATTTTTAAGAAGCGCTTTTGCGCGCGAATTGCTGATATCATTGGAAAACAGGACACCTGTACCGGCTAATTTCGCCGCCAGCTCCGTACTTTTACCGCCCGGTGCCGCGCACAAATCCAGAACCCGGTCGCCCGGCTTGATCGGCAGCCATGCCGCCGGTGCCATCGCACTCGGTTCCTGCAAATAGTAGAGTCCCGCGTAGTACCACGGATGCCTGGATGGGCGTTCGCCCTGATAATAAAAACCGTTCTTCGTCCACGGCACTGGTTTCAAATTCCAGTCCGCCGTCTGTGCCATCTCTAAAAACTGTTCCGGTGTCAGCCTGCCCGTGTTGACGCGCAGCCCTGAACGCGGCTCTTCCTCATACGAAGCCAGATACTCCGGGTATTCCTCCCCCAGAAATTGTTTCATTTTTTCAAGAAATTCTTCCGGCAGTTCTCGGTAATCCAATCGTTTTCCTCCTGTTTTTGTCTATTGCTCTGTATATCCATTTATAATCGTGATTCTAAAGACTTTTTCTTCGCGCTCATTCGTTCTTTCTTTGTTCGGTATGCCGGTTTTCAGGCTTCCAAAAGGAATGAGCCATTTTCTGTCTACATATATATAATCTATCTTTATATTACTTTTTAATGATAGAAAGGCGCTCCCATGCCATATATAAAAAAAATAGTATCCGCCCTGTTCCCAGCACTTATCCTGGCGCTTCTGCTCTCGCATCCGCGTCTCTCTGCGGATGGGGCACAGAAAGGACTTCTTTTATGGTTCAATACGGTCTTTCCGACGTTATTTCCCTTTATGCTCTTCTCAAAGCTTTTAGCTGAACACGGCGGCGTCCGGCTGCTTCTAGCGCCATTTCATCCGGTTTTGGAACATCTTGGGATGTCTGTCTACAGCGGCTATGCCCTGCTTGCCGGGCTGCTCTGCGGTTACCCGATGGGAATGAAAACTGCCGCCGATTTTAACCGGAAATCGCTGCTTTCGGCACATGAAAAACGGCTTCTGACCGCCATCAGTGCTTCGCCAAGCCCCATGTTTATCGCCGGATACGCTGCACCTAGGCTGAACCCGGCAGTTCCGTCAAACTATCTGGTTCTGGCACTATATACGCCGCTTTTATTGGTTGGAAGTCTCCTATGCATTTATAATAAAGTAACTTCTTTTAGCCTTCAAAACCGATTTTTTTCGAAAGAAACCGGCTCTGTCAAGCCCGCCCGCACAAAATCCACATCCGTCTCCGTTCCCGTTCCCGCTTCCTTCGACACCATCCTGATGGACTGCATCGAACTGCAGGTCCGCATCGGCGGTTTGATCATGCTGTATTCGATCCTCGCTGCCTTTGCCGACGCCTTCTGTTCCGGCACGCTGCGTCTGTTTCTGATCGGGACGGCTGAAATGACAACCGGCATCGATGCGATCGCCCGTTCTGATGCCATATTCAGTATCCCGGTTCAATCCGGTGCGATAGCGGCGTGTGCCGCGTTTGGCGGGTTATCCGGGGTCGCCCAGACAAATTCAGTCATACGGGACAGCCGAAAAGACAGAGAAAAAAATGCCGGACTTTCCATCCGGCATTATGTACTGTGGAAACTGGTTCACGCCAGTCTCTCGTTCGTTCTCTTTATTCTGCTGCTTCGCCGGATGCCGCCTGTGTAGCGGCCGCTGCTGCCTCGGCGCCTGTGTTCTCCTCCGGCTCGGTCACGACACTGCCAGCCAGCTCATTGCGGTTGGAAGATACGACATCGTAGCTGGACTGCATCGAACTCATGTAAGACTCGAAACGGCTCTGCGCGCCCTCCATCGAATGCTTGATGATGGTCTGCAGGCTGCGGAGCATGTCGTCCGTGTACTGAACGGAACCCTGGCGGATATTGTTTGCCTCTGTGACAGCGTTGTCCACGATCTGCTGTGCCTGTGCATTTGCCTGCTCAATAATGCTGTTTGCTTCTGCATATGCACGCTGCATGATCTCATGCTCATTAACCAGCTCATTGGTCTGGGCGGTCGCCTCGGCTACCATCGCATCTGCCTGGGAACGTGCCTCCTGCAGAATCGCATCTTGGTTGCTGATGATCTTCTGATATTTCTTGATCTCCTCCGGAATGCGAAGACGCAGTTCCACGAGCAGTTCTTCAATCTCTTCTTTATTTACTAAAATCTTCGTGTTGGACAGCGGCTGAAACTTGCAGCTGTCGATATAATCTTCAATTTCTGTGATGATCTGTTCAATTCTGCTCATAGCTTTTCTCCTTACTTACATTCCCTGTCTTCCTGAAGCGCCTGGTATTTCTCCTGTACTTGTTTTGCAATGACCGGATCGAGAAATTCGGAAATGTCTCCGCCGTACATCGCAACCTCTTTTGCCATACTGGAACTTAAATACGCGTATTTAAGGTTCGTTGTCAGAAACAGGGTATCTATTTCGGGTGCAATCACCCGGTTCATCTGCGCGAGCTGCAGCTCATATTCGAAATCCGTGATCGCACGCAGACCACGCACGATGACCTTTGCGTGATTCTGGCGCATGAAATCGACCAGAAGTCCGTCAAACGACTGCACCTCCACGTTAGGAATGTCTTTTGTCACTTCCTCTAACATCTTAACACGTTCTTCGACAGAAAACAACGGAGATTTTGCGTTATTACACAAAACTCCCACGATGACCTGATCAAAAATTTCGGAGGATCGCTTTATAATATCAAAATGTCCGAGCGTCACCGGATCAAAGCTGCCCGGATAAATGGCTGTTTTCATCTTTTTTTCTCCTTTGGTATTCAAGCTTTTCGGATAAACAGATGTTTATTCGTCTTATATATCTTCTCTTTTTCGAGATGGTATCCCAGTTCTGAAAGGTAGCTGCACCCGGTCTCTTTCGATGCCTCTGTGATGATCATCGTATGTTCATCTGCCAGGGACGAATGCGCCAGATAAGTAAGCACTTCTTTCTCCCAGAGATGGTTGTACGGAGGATCCATAAAAATGAAATCAAACGCACTCTTCCGGTTTTCTATCCGTTTCAATGCATCCGAAATATCACAGTTTAACAGCGTCGCCTTATCAGCTAGGCGGGCCGCTTTCAGATTGTCACGGATGCAGTCCGCCGCTTTCGGATTCTTCTCCACAAAAACAGCTTCTTTTGCCCCGCGGCTTAAAGCTTCGATCCCGATCGCCCCGCTTCCGCTGAATAAATCGAGAAATGTGCATCCATAGATATCATTCTGAATCATATTAAAAAGAGTTTCTTTGATACGGTCCGTCGTCGGTCTCGTA
This sequence comes from Clostridium sp. TF11-13AC, assembly GCF_003481065.1. Lineage (NCBI taxonomy): Bacteria > Bacillati > Bacillota > Clostridia > Eubacteriales > Clostridiaceae > Clostridium > Clostridium sp. TF11-13AC. Next base: position 600,465 of record NZ_QUKJ01000001.1, on the reverse strand, counting down.
TCCATTCCCTCGATCGTCTTTAAAGTAAGCCTTCTGGCACTTCCTGCTATTACCCGCATGGATTTTTCTCCATCTTACTAGAAATATTAATGTATTTTGAACTGCAACCGTAAAATTCACCAAACAGTTTGCGTATTTTTTAACACTACATCTGTTCTATTATAGTATGAGTTTTACTGATATACAAGCATAAAATCGGATCAATACTAACTTTTTTCCCTACATTGTGGGAGTTTTGCCCCAAAATGTCAATTCGCACAAAACCTTCTAGTGTATTTCACTTTTAAGATCCGCATACTGAGAATGTAACAAAAAGAGACACCCGGACAAACGAAAGTTTGAAGGGGCACACGCAAAAAAGGAGGCGTCTGTTATGTCTAGTTCCAACAACACTAACAAAACCAATGTACCGGAAGCCAAGGAAGCGATGAACCGCTTTAAGATGGAGGTTGCCAATGAGATTGGCGTTCCGTTAAGCGAGGGCTACAATGGTAACCTGACCTCCGCACAGGCTGGTTCCGTCGGCGGCTATATGGTCAAAAAGATGATTGAGGAACAGGAAAAAAAGATGGCTGGTAAATAAGACATCGTAGGGCTCTTCTGAATCTTAGCTGAAACGGCGGAAAAAACGGCAGCAGCATGATTGACAAAACCGGACTTGAACGACCGATTTTCAATCATGCTGCTGTTCTTTTCTGCAAAACATTCATTCACTTGTTTGACAGACAGATTACATACTTACTTTAGCGATAAAAATGCCGCCAGATTCCCCCTCTTATCTCCCATCACGCGGTGTGAATATAAAAGATCCGGATTGCATTTCGTACATACATTCGTCACAGCCAGATGCTCCGGTAAAATTCCGGCATCCAGGAGCACCAGGCGGTTCGCGCCCCAGAGGTCAAGCTGGTACTTGCCATTCCCCTTATTCATGAGAATCGATTTCCCATTCCAGGAATAACAGGATGTTGAATCATCCTGACTGATTTCTGCTCCAAATTCTTCTTTAAATGCGTCTGCCACATCCTCACTGACCTCATAACAGTCCCGGCAGATGCTCGGTCCGATGCAGACGCGCAGATCCTCCGGCTTCGTGCCGAACGCCTCTCCCATCGCCTCGATCGTTTTCTGTCCCATCCGGTGAACGGTTCCCTTCCAGCCGGAATGCGACAGTCCGATCGCACGATGCACCGGATCTACAAAATATAATGGTACACAGTCCGCAAAAAATGTAACCAGCGTCAGCCCCGGCACGTTTGTGATAAGTCCGTCGATGTTTTCATAATCGCGCTCCCGCCAGATTCCTTTTCCAGCGTCCGCTTCCGTAACAAGACGGATATTCGTCGTGTGTGTCTGATGGCTGAGCACCATCTTTGACACATCCGTTCCCAGAATCCGCGCCATTTTCCGGTAATTTTCAAGCACATCGTCCCGGTTGTCGCCGCGCGTCAGCGAAAAGTTCATCGTACTGAAATATCCCTTGCTCGCTCCGCCAAGCCGGGTAGAAAATGCGTGGCGCACCATCCTGGTCTGCTCTAAGAGCGGAAAGGTAAAATAAGCCACTCCGTTTGACTCATGAAGGGTAATTGGTGCCGGATGAACTGTTTTTTGTATATAGGTAAGCGCCATGATTGTCACATCCTTTTTCTGTCTCTTGCTCAAATCTCGTTGTGCAGTTTTTGAATTCTCTCATTTGTAATTATCCGCACCAGAACGCGTCCCGAATTAATCTCACGTTACTGCCAAGCACCGCCACCACATCAAACCGACACGGCGTGTCCTCGGAAATATGATAACGCGTCATATAATACCGGGCGGTACGAAGAATCCTCGCCTGCTTGTGGGCATCCACTGCCTCCGCCGGATCGCCTTCGTGTTCATCGCGGCGGTATTTGACCTCGATAAAAACCAGATAGTCTCTATCTCTTGCGATAATATCAATCTCACCCTGGCGACAGCGGAAATTCCGGCAGAGAATCTGATAGCCGTGCCGGGTGAGATATTCACACGCCAGGGTTTCATATTCAGTTCCGATGGCACGGCGGTTGAATGAATTTCCATGAAGATGAAAGTTTCTTTCTCCCATTCAGCTCCTTTTCTGTTATTTCATCCCCTGCATCGCGGCTTCCTCGCCCAGCAGCTTCTTCAAAAAGGTTCTCCGGTGGATCGGGCATGGACCATAGGTTAAAATTGCCTCGTTATGCATCTTGGTTCCGTATCCTTTATGCTTCGCAAACCCGTATTCCGGATAGATTTTATCGTACTCCATCATCATATGATCCCTCGTCACTTTTGCCAGGATACTGGCTGCCGCGATCGAGACACTTTTTGCATCGCCCTTGATAATCTTAATCTGCTTTTCCTCCGAAATCCCCGGAATGATGACCGCGTCATTTAAAAAGATATTCGGCTCCTGCGGAAGCTGTGCGACTGCCTGACGCATTGCTTCATAGGTCGCCTGCAAAATATTGATGGAATCGATCACCTCCGGGCTTACAATTCCAATTCCGTAGGCAGCTGCCTTTTCTTTGATTTCCAGAAATAATTCTTCCCGGCATTTTTCCGACAATTTTTTGGAATCGTTCAGCCGCAGAATCGTACAGTCTTTCGGAAGTACCGCGACCGCCGCCACCACCGGACCGGCTAATGGACCTCTGCCCGCCTCATCAATGCCGCAGACGATCCCTGCACTTTCGTACTGATGTTCATAGGCGCGCATTCCTTCGAGACGCGCCAGTTCTGCTTCCAGTTTTTCTCCTGTTAGTTTTCTCATGTTTTCCTATACCTCCGGCACTTCCAGCGTCACGCGCCCCAGTTTGCCGCTGCGGAAGTCATCTAATAGGAAGCCAGCCGCTTTTTTCGTATCCAGCTCGCTGCCCTTTAAAAGACAGGAACGTGCCCTTGCGATTTCACGCAGAATTTCCCAGGCTTTTTTTGTATCTTCGCCGTCCCCAGCCGTATTCTCAACCAGCGTCACACCATACCGCTCTTCCAGGCGCTTTCCGTAACGTCCGGACATATTTTTGATCAGCTCGGCTGCCAGCTCTTCCTTATCCAGAATCTCATCGTTGATCGAGCCGATAAATGCAAGGCACAGTCCCACATTCGGATCTTCAAATTTCGGCCAGAGGATTCCCGGCGTATCGAGAAGTTCCAGTGTCTTATTTAAGCGGATCCACTGGTTTCCCTTGGTAACACCCGGTTTATTTCCAGTCTTGGCGCAGGCTTTTCCGGCAAAGGAATTGATAAAGGTCGATTTTCCGACATTCGGAATGCCGACTACCATCGTCCGCACCGGGCGGTTTTTGATACCGCGGCGGCGGTCACGCTCAATTTTCTCCTTGCATGCCTCCTGCACCAGCGGCTGGATCTGCTTCATTCCCATGCCGCTGCGCGCGTTGATGCGGAGTGCATGGATGCCCTGCTCCTTAAACCATGCGATCCAGCGCTCTGTACAGCCGTCGTCCGCCAGATCCGCCTTATTTAAAAGGACAATCCGTCCCTTTCCCTTCGCAAGCTCATCAATATCCGGGTTGCGGCTGCCGAGCGGCACGCGCGCATCCACCAGCTCAATCACCAGATCGATCAGCTTGATATCTTCCTTCATGGCTCTTTTTGCCTTTGTCATATGTCCAGGGTACCATTGTATCTGCATGAAATTTTCTTCCTTTCTTAGAACCTATCTCGACGAAATCAACCCAAACCGGCTAACCGGCTGGATCCGCAGCCAGACCTTTCCTTTGATCTGCCGGAACTTCACATTTCCCACATTGGAAAAGCGGCTGTCCTCACTGCCGGAGCGGTTGTCACCCAGCAGAAAATATTCGTTTTTATCCAGACTAATCGGATATTCCGCCAGTCCAGCCAGAGCCGCCTTACCCAAGTCGTTCGGGGCGTCTAATTTTTCATTATTAATGTAAATATAACCGTCCTTGATCTGCACCGTCTCACCTGGCAGTCCAATGACGCGTTTTATATTGTAATTTCCCGTTTCTTTTTCAAATACGATAATGTCATAGCGCTTTGGGCGCATCACGCGGTAACTCAGGCGGTTCATCAGAACCTTTTCGTTCTGCGACAACACCGGTTCCATTGATTGACCGCTCACCCGTATCTGTGTCCCCATCGCAAACACGGCGAACCACGCGATCGAAATTACCACCGCGATATCCACGATCCATCCAACCACCAGACGGATGCGGTTTTTATCCTCTTTCAGCTCCATATGTCACTCCCTCTCTATCCGTTCCCCATGAATCATCGCTCATGTCGCAAGCGACCGCGCTCGGCGCGAGAATGTGCCAGGGCACATTCCTTTTTATAATAGGGAATCACAAGGAATTTCCTATTACACGAAAAAAAGCTGCTGCACAGCTCCTCCCGCCGCGCCGGACACACATAACCGCATATCCGGATGCACAGCGGGCTGATCTGTACAGCAGCCCCATCCGCTTCAGAAATTATTTTACTAACTCTTTTACCTTCGCTGCCTTGCCGATTCTGGATCTCAGGTAGTTCAGTTTTGCTCTTCTTACTTTACCTCTTCTTACTACTTCAACGTTCTCTACAGACGGAGAATGTAACGGCCAGGTCTTCTCTACACCAACACCGTTGGAGCTTTTTCTAACAGTGAAAGTCTCGCGAACGCCGCCGTTCTGTCTTTTAATAACAGTTCCCTCGAAAACCTGAATTCTCTCGCGGTTTCCCTCTTTGATCTTAGCAGATACACGTACTGTATCGCCTACGTTGAAACTCGGAACGGTTTCCTTTAACTGAGCTGCTTCAATGTTCTTAATAATCTCGTTCATCTTTGTGAACCTCCTTTAAAATCTTTGATGTTCTTAATACGATCTTTTATCCCGTAAAAACGTGCTTTCTGTAACAGCGGAACATCTCTTTATTTCACAGAATATGATTTTATCATAGAAATCCTTGATTTGCAAGGACTTTCTGCTCTCTTTTTTAGAGTTTTTTTGTTTCTTTTTCCTCTTTCTGACGAATCAGCTCTTCCAGATATTTCTTCTCTTTCTTATCCAGAACCGCATCCTTTAAAAGGTCCGGGCGGCGTTCCAGCGTCCGTTCGATCGATTTCTGACGGCGCCAGGTCTCGATATTTTTGTGATGCCCGGTCAGAAGTACGTCCGGGACCGCCTTATCCATAAATACAACCGGGCGGGTGTACTGTGGATATTCCAGCAGATTGTCGTGAAATGACTCAAATTCCGCGGATACGTCATTATTTAACACACCAGGCACCAGACGGGAAATGCAGTCGATCATAACCATCGCCGGAAGCTCACCGCCCGTCAGGACATAATCGCCGATCGAGAGATAGTCGGTCACAACCAGCTCTAACGCGCGCTCATCGATCCCCTCATAATGCCCGCAGAGGAACACCAGATCCTCTTCTTTCGCCAGTTCTTCTGCGATTTTCTGGTTGAAAACCTGCCCCTGCGGAGTCAGATAGATCACGCGCGGACGTTTTCCGGTGCGCGCCGCCAGGGCTTCATATGCATCGTAAATCGGTTCCGGCTGCATCACCATACCGGCGCCGCCGCCATAGGGCGCATCGTCTACATGGTGGTGTTTGTCCTTCGAGTAATCGCGGATATTGATCGCCTCGACCGAGATCAGCCCTTTGTCAATCGCACGCCCCGTAATACTTGTGTTCAGTCCCCCCATTACCATCTCCGGAAACAGGGTCAGAATATGAAAATTCATCCGTTTCTCCTATATTTATACAGCACTTTCACAACGGTACTTTCATTTTAGGATTTTCATTCCATTTACAGATCCAGCAGACCGTCCATGATATGAACCGTTACAGTGCCAGCCTCCAGATCCACATTCAGGATGCATTCCTTGATGGATGGGAAAAGGTATTCTTTGCCCTCAGGTCCTTCGATCACGTACACGTCGTTAGCCGCTGTCTGAAGGATATCTTTCACCGTACCGAACTCCTCGCCCTCGTCCGTCAGCACTTTCAGACCAATCAGATCGGCAATGAAATTCTCATCTGGATTCAGTTTCACCGCCTGATCGCGGGTGATCAGAATATCCTTATTACGAAACGGCTCGCAGTCCTCAATCCGATTCATCTCTTTAAATTTAAGAATGACCATATTTTTGAAAAAACGCACCTGTTCCACGGTCACCGGCATTTTTTCTTTTCCAGTGTCGATATACGCTTTTTTTAATTTTTTAAAACGATTCACATCATCGGTGGTAGGAAATACTTTCACATCTCCGCGCAGGCCATGCGGGGATGTAATTACACCAACTCTCAGATAATCAACCATTCTATAATCCTCCTGTATGAAATAGAACGTGCCTTGCATTCCCGCGCCGGGGTGCGGTTGCGTTGGCATCCTCTTGAATTTCCTGTGATATAAAAAAGCCGGACACCCTTTCAGGCAGCCGGCTTTTCAGCTTCGTCTGTATTACTGAATCTCTACAATAACTTTCTTGTCTTCCTTGGATGAAGCCGCCTTGACAACCGAGCGAATCGCTTTCGCGATACGACCCTGTTTTCCAATTACCTTACCCATATCGGCCGGTGCAACGGAAAGCTCGATTACAGTCTCGTCGTCTTTGACCGATTCTGTAACCACTACCTCGTCCGGGTTCTCAACCAGTGCTTTCGCGATAACTTCTACTAATTCTTTCATACCTTTGCACCTCACAGGTCAGTATGCTTGATTTACTGGATACCAGCGATCTTTAAGAGTTTACCAACAGTCTCTGTCGGCTGAGCGCCTGTTGCTAACCATTTCTTAGCAGCTTCCTCATCGAATTTCAGAGTGCTCGGCTCTGTGTTCGGATCGTAGATACCGATCTCCTCGATGAATCTGCCATCTCTCGGGGATCTGGAATCTGCAACAACGATTCTATAGAAAGGAGCTTTCTTCTGACCCATTCTTCTTAATCTCATCTTTACCATTTTAAATTACCTCCTGAAATTTTCCTTATTTCCTTGAATTATAAAATATAGCTAATGCACACTGCATCTACTAACACTTGTTTAAAACGGCAGCTTCATCTTGCCAAGCATACCGCCGAGTCCGCCAAGACCCTTGCGTTTTCCGCCGCCTGCCATGCCCGGAAGCTGTTTCATCAGCTTTTTCATATCTCCGAACTGTTTTACCAGGCGGTTGACTTCTGCGATATCCACGCCTGCGCCCTGTGCGATTCGTTTCTTGCGGGACGGATTCATCAGATCCGGGTTGCGCCGCTCTTCGGCTGTCATCGAGAGGATGATCGCCTCTACGCGCCCCATCGTCTTCTCATTTTCATCTAAATCCAGACCCTTAAGCTGTCCCATGCCCGGCATCATGCTCATGATGCTAGCCATGCCGCCCATCTTCTTGATCTGGTTCATCTGATCGAGGAAGTCGTTGTAATCAAATTCTGCCTTCTTAATCTTGCGGCCGAGTTCTTTTGCCTTCTCCTCGTCGATCACAGCAGATGCTTTGTCGATAATGGAAAGAACATCGCCCATGCCCAAGATCCGGGAAGCCATACGGTCCGGGTAAAACTGTTCCAAATCGGAAAGTTTCTCGCCCATACCGACATAGAGAATCGGTTTTCCGGTTACCGCCTTGATAGAAAGAGCCGCACCGCCTCGCGTATCGCCATCCATCTTTGTCAGAACCACACCGTCAATGCCGATTTTGTCGTTAAACATGCTCGCTACATTGACTGCATCCTGACCAGTCATGGCATCTACAACGAGAAGTGTCTGATAAACATCCACATTCTCTTTGATCTCAACCAGCTCATCCATCATCGCTTCATCGATGTGGAGACGACCGGCTGTATCGATGATAACCACATTGTTGCCATTTTTCGCCGCGTGCTCAAGCGCTGCCTTTGCGATATTGACCGGTTTGTGGTTCGTTCCCATCGCAAATACGGGAACACCCTGTTTTTCACCATTTTTCTGCAGCTGTTCGATTGCCGCCGGTCGGTAGACATCACATGCTGCCAGCAATGGATTTTTTCCCTTTGCCTTGAGCTTTCCGGCAATCTTTGCCGTCGTGGTCGTCTTACCAGCACCCTGGAGACCTGCCATCATGATGACGGTAATCTCATTGCCCGGTTTTAACGCAATCTCTGTCATTTCGGAGCCCATCAGCTTGACCAGCTCGTCGTTGACAATCTTTATTACCATCTGTCCTGGATTCAGACCATTTAAAACATCGGTTCCAATCGCCCGCTCCTGTACAGAATTGATAAACTGTTTTACTACCTTGAAGCTTACATCCGCTTCCAGAAGGGCCATCTTGACTTCTTTGAGTCCGGCTTTTACGTCGCTCTCGCTGAGTCGTCCCTTGCCTGTCAGGTTTTTAAACACATTCTGCAGTTTGTCTGCCAAGCTTTCAAATGCCATCAAAAACCTCCTGCATTATAAATCCAATATCTCGTTTGAGATTCGCCCGATTGCCTCAATCAGCGCCTGATTCTGTGTCTGGCTGAATTCTTCCGTCAACCGATGAATCTCAGTTACTTTTTCCTTGGTTTTCTGGAATTTGGCAATCAGTCCAAGCTTTTCCTCATAACCAAGAAGTGTACGGTCACAGCGCCGGATCAGATCATGCACACCCTGACGGGTAATGCCCTGTTCGTCTGCAATCTCGCTGAGGGACAGATCGTTAAATACCACATCCTTATATACACTTTGCTGATGCTTTGTCAGGAGTTCTCCGTAGAAATCATACAAAAGACCCTGTTCAACAATTTTTTCCATTCCTCATCACCTGTGTTATCATACACGATAATCTAATTGGTGTCAAGTATTTTTTCTTTACACCAATCAGATTATCAATCGAATTATTTTTTAATGACGTTCTGTTTATGTTTTTCAAATTCTATCCCCGCACCGGATGGCCATCTTCCTTCGGCATCTTCTTCGCCGCCCGCCAGAAGCAGATCATATGTGCCGTCGCAGTGACCGCCCAGGAGATTGGGTACGACAGATACAGGATCGCCAGCGACCGCTGCGCTGCAAATATGGTAAAGATCCAAATCACTCGCAGTCCGCAGGCGCCGGTCAGAGAGACTAGCGTCGGCAGGATCGAATACCCAAGTCCGCGGATGCTTCCGACCATCGTATCCATCACGCCGCACAGGAAATACGTCGTACAGATGATCGACATCCGGAGCAGTCCATAGGAAATAACGTCGGCGTCTTCTGAATATATCTGCAACAGCCACGGACCGCCGAGGTATGCTGCAAATCCAAGCACCAGTCCTACTGTCACAACGACACCCTGGCAGGTGGCAAGAATCTTTTTGATCCGCGTGTATTTCTCTGCTCCGATATTCTGGCTCGTAAAGCTTAAATTGGTCTGGTACAGCGCATTCATCGAGGTATACACAAATCCCTCGATATTCTGCGATGCCGTGTTGCCTGCCATCGCGATCGAACCGAAGGAATTGACGGACGACTGAATCAGTACGTTGGAGATCGCAAAAATCGCACCCTGGATACCAGCCGGAAGACCTACCTTTATAATAAAAAGAAGTTTTCTCCGGTTGACTCCCAGCCTGGAAAGCGACAGCTTCATCGCGCCCTCTGAATGCATCAGGCAGCGGATAACCAGAAATGCGGAAATACACTGGGAAATCACGGTTGCCAGCGCGACACCCGCTACGTCCATCTGGAGCTGGGTAACAAAGAATATGTTCAGTGCTGCATTGATAACTCCTGCCACGGTCAGGAAATACAGCGGACGTTTCGTATCACCGATCGCGCGCAGGATCGCACTTCCAAAGTTATACACCATCGTTGCCGGCATACCGGCAAAATAAATCCGCATGTAGATCGTCGATTTATCGATGACATCGTCCGGCGTCCCCATCAGTTCCAGCCAGAAACGTGAGGTAAACAAACCCAAAAAGACTAGAAACAGCCCGCTCATCAGGCTGACCGTGATCGCCGTATGGATTGTCTCGCTCATGTCGCGGTCATTCTTCGCGCCATAATAGCGTGCCACCAGGACGTTCGCACCGATCGATAGACCGATAAAGACGTTAATGAGAAGATTAATAAGGGAACTGGTCGAGCCGACTGCAGCCAGAGACTGGCTGCCTGCAAAACGCCCCACCACGATCACATCTGCCGCATTGAAAAGAAGCTGAAGCACACCGGAAAGCATCAGCGGAATGGAGTATGTAAGTACCTTTCCGAGAATCGGACCATTGCACATATCCATTTCATAGGATTTCGCCATGTTTTTCATCCTTTCGTATCTTAAAAATAAAAGTCCTTTCATGTTTCGAAGGCTGGTCAGTTGATACTATTCTACCCCCTTTCCATGCGCTTTTCAAGCGTTCTTTTAATCGTTGACTTTTTCCCGGCGCGTTTTATAATAAGGGTAGATAATTTACGGCGTAAACTGTCTGGCATCTTCACAGTTACAGCCACTTTACTTATAAGGAGGACATCATGATGAACACACAGCGACTTGAGAACGTTTTGAAGAAAATGGAAACAGAGGGACTCGAGCAGATGATTATTTCCGATCCATATGCGATCTATTATCTGACGGGTCGTTTTATTGATCCGGGTGAACGTCTGCTGGCGCTTTACATTAACCAGTCCGGCAAAAATAAGATCTTTATCAATAACCTCTTTACCGTTCCGGAAGATCTGGGCGTAGAGAAATTCCGCTTCTCGGATACAGACGATTACCTGACTCCTCTGTGCGACTGTGTTGAGGCAGGCAAACCGCTCGGTATTGATAAAACATTTGCTGCCCGTTTCCTGATTCCGGTCATCGATCATTCGGGCGCTTCCTCCTACAAGGTCAGCTCCATCTGCATCGATGAGGTCCGTGCGTGCAAGGATGACGAAGAACGTGAAAAAATGCGTGCGGTTTCCGCAATCAATGATAAGGCGATGGCACAGTTCCGAGGTCTGATCCATGAGGGCGTGACTGAGGAAGAGATCGCTTCCAAGATGTTAGATATTTATAAGAGTCTCGGTGCAGACGGATATTCCTTTGAACCACTGGTTGGCTTCGGTGCAAACTGCGCGCTTGGACACCACGGTCCGGACAACACGGTTCTGAAAGAGGGCGACACCGTCCTGTTTGATGTTGGATGCAGGAAGGATGGCTATTGTGCCGATATGACACGTACTTTCTTCTATAAAAAAGTACCGTCTGAGAAGCACCGCGCTATTTATGAGACCGTCCGCCGCGCAAATACTGCCGCAGAAGCAATTCTGAAACCGGGCGTTCCGCTCTGCGAAGTCGATAAAGCTGCCCGCCAGATCATCGAGGATGCCGGATATGGTCCGAACTTTACCCATCGGCTGGGACATTTCATCGGTCTGGAAGTACATGAGTACGGCGATGTTTCTTCTGCGAACACCAAGGTCGCTGAGGTTGGCAATATCTTCTCCATCGAACCAGGTATTTATGTAGAAGGCGAAGTTGGCGTGAGAATCGAGGATCTGGTGCTGATTACTGAGGATGGATGCGAGATTCTGAACTCCTTCAGCAAGGAGCTGGATATTGTAGAGTAATCACATCGCATCATTTATAACACGATTATAAAAAAGAAACTGTTACAGATGGTATTTCTGGTAATTCCGATTACAAATCACGAATCATCCAGAAAGCCAGCATCTGTAGACAGTTTCTTTTTAGTTTTCTTTAAAAGCTAATTATAATTTTCATTTATAAAAAGGCGTTTTTACGCGTTCAGCTTCTCCGTCATCATTTCATTCACTTTACCCGGATTTGCCTTGCCCTTCATCGCTTTCATCACCTGACCGACCAGGAAACCAAGTACCTTTGTCTTTCCGCTCTTGTACTCTTCCACCGTCTTCGGGTTTGCGGCGAGCACATCGGAAACTGCCTGTTCCAGAGCACTGTCGTCATTGACCATGCCAAGTCCGTGTGCATCGACATAGGCGGACGGATCGACATCTTGCTCAAAAATAGCTGTAAATACTTCTTTGGCCGTGTTGTTATTGATCGTTCCGGCATCGACCAGATCGATGAGCTGTGCCAGATGTATCGGGGAAAACCACAGGCTTTCAGCGTCCTCTCCTTTTTCCTTGAGCAGGCGGCTTGCCTTGCCGATCAGCCAGTTTGCCACCTTCTTCGGTTTCTGGCAGAGGGTGGTGGTCTTTTCAAACATATCCGCCATTTTCTTAGACTCAGTCAGGATGCGGCTGTCATATTCAGACAGACCATATTCGCTCTGGTAACGTGCCATTTTTTCTGGCTGCAATTCCGGCAGGGCGGCGCGGACAGATTCCAGCCACTCATCGTTGATGCAGACCGGCGGAAGATCCGGATCCGGGAAATAACGGTAATCTTTCGCATCCTCTTTGGAACGCATCGCATAGGAGTATTCCTTGTTGTCATCCCAGCGTCTCGTCTCCTGGATGACCTTCCTGCCCTCTTCCAGCAGCTCAATCTGGCGGGCGCGCTCGCCGTCGATCGCACGGGCAATCGCTTTGAAAGAGTTCAAGTTCTTCATCTCGGTTCTCGTACCAAATGTCTCACTTCCCACCTCACGGACCGATAAGTTGACATCGGCACGCATCGAACCTTCCTGTAACTTACAATCGGATGCGCCCAGATACTGTACCAGCAGGCGCAGGCGTTCGAGGTAGGCAATAACCTCATCAGCACTCCGCATATCCGGCTCAGAAACGATCTCGATCAACGGCACGCCGCTTCGGTTGTAATCAACCAGCGAGCAGTCTTCCCACTCGTCGTGGATCAGCTTTCCGGCATCTTCCTCCATGTGAATTTCATGAATACGAATTTTCTTTTCACCGGCAGGCGTATCGATCGGGATATAACCGTCGTGGCAGATCGGGAGATACAGCTGGGAAATCTGGTAGTTCTGCGGGTTGTCCGGGTAAAAATAGTTTTTCCGGTCAAATTTACAGAACTGGTTGATACCACAGTTTGCCGCCAGACCGACAGACATCGCATATTCAACGACCTTCTTATTTAAAACCGGCAGAGAACCCGGCATACCGGTACAAACCGGGCAGGTATGAGTATTTGGTTTTGCTCCAAATTCGGTGGAGCAGCCGCAGAAAATCTTGGTTTTCGTCGCCAGCTCTACGTGTACCTCCAAGCCGATGACTGTCTCATATTCTTTCTTCATCTTATCTGCCCTCCTTGTCTGTCATAACCGGAAGCTTCCATGCACCTCTCGCCTTTTCGTATGCAGATGCCGCGCCAAATAGCTTTTTTTCCTGGAAGCAGTCTGCGATCATCTGAAGCCCGATCGGAAGTCCCTTCGAATCCAGCCCGCACGGAACTGAAATGCCCGGAAGACCTGCCAGGTTGACCGAAACAGTATAAATATCGCCCAGATACATCTTCATCGGATCGGAAAGGCTGTCGCCCAGCAGCGGTGCCGTGGACGGCGCTGCCGGTCCCAGAATGACATCGTATTTCTCAAACGCCTTGTCAAATGCCTGTTTAATCAATGCTTTTGTGCGGAGTGCTTTCAGATAATATGCATCGTAGTAGCCGGAACTCAAAACGAACGAACCGAGCATGATACGGCGTTTTACCTCTGGTCCAAAGCCCTCGGAACGGCTCTTTTTATACATTTCATGTAAATCTTCATATTCCGGTGTGCGGTAACCGTACTTCACACCGTCAAACCGGGACAGGTTGGAGCTTGCCTCCGCCGATGCAATGACGTAATATGCTGGGATCGCATACTCAACCATGCCTAAATCAAAAAACTCCACTTCTGCCCCGCGTTCTTTTAACGCATCAGCTGCCGCCAGAACAGCTTTTTTTACATCTTCATCGAGTCCTTCGCCCAGATAATCGGACGGGATTCCGATCTTCATCCCTTTTACCTCTCCGGTCAGGGCAGCGGTAAAATTGTACGCCTCCCGCTTGACAGAGGTGCTGTCCTTTTTATCATAGGAAGCGATCGTCTCCAGAATTGCCGCGCAGTCTGCGGTATCTTTCGCAATCGGTCCAATCTGATCCAGCGAGGAACCATAGGCGATCAGACCATACCGGGAAACCGTTCCATAGGTCGGTTTGATGCCGGTCACGCCGCAGAAGGAACTTGGCTGGCGGATGGAACCGCCCGTATCTGAACCAAGAGCAAAAAAGGTCTCTCCCGCTGCGACAGCCGCACACGAGCCACCGGAAGATCCGCCCGGTACATGCTCTGTATTCCACGGGTTTTTCGTCGGTCCAAACCAGGATGTCTCGGTCGTACTTCCCATCGCAAATTCATCCATATTTGTCTTGCCAAGCAGGATCGCACCGGCTTTTTTGAGGTTCAGCGCTGCCTCCGCTGAGTACGGAGGTACAAATCCCCTTAAAATTTTGGAACTGCACATTGTCTCAATTCCCTCTGTACAAATATTATCCTTGATCGCCATCGGAACGCCCGCCAGCGGTCCGGTCAGGATGCCATCGTCAATCTGTTTCTGGATCTCATCCGCCTGTGCCAGTGCTGCCTCCTCGGTCAGCGTTACATAAGCATGAACTGTATCTTCATATTTATGAATCCGTTCCAGAGATGCCTGTACCGCCTCCCGGACGGAGATTTGTTTTTCTTTAATTTCTTTTCCCAGCTCCAGCGCTGTTAATTCTGAAATTCCCATCCTGATTTCCTCCATATTGCTGCCTGTATCTCTACTTCTTTTTACTCCACTGTCCTCGGCACCTTGTACTGTTTTTCTTTCTGCTCCGGTGCATTCGAAAGCATCGCATCTGATTCATCTCCATTTTCCACGACATCTTCGCGGAACACATTGTGAATGTCAAAGACATGCGACATCGGTTCTACCTCCGAAGTATCAAGCTGATTCAGCATATCGATATACTCAAGCATCCGGCTCATGTCGCTTTTCGCTGCCTCTTTTTCCTCTGGGGAAAGGGAAAGCTTTGCTAAAATACCAACATAATCAATCATTTCATCGTCTATTTTCACTGCCATAAGTTCTGTTCCTTCCTATTATAATATGTGTTATGGACAAGCTCTTTGTTTCATAGGAAATTGCGTCCTGTCACGTTACGGTACCAGACGGCTCATATCTCTCGGGAAGAGCGAAACCTCACGGACATTCTCCTCTTCAAGCAGCTGCATCGTCATACGTTCCAGACCGATACCGAGTCCGCCGTGAGGCGGCATACCGTGTTTGAAGGTGCTTAAATACTGTTCCATTCCCTCGGTATCCATACCGCGTTTTTCAATCTTCTCCATCAACTCGGTGTAGCTGTGGATACGCTGTCCGCCGGTTGTGACTTCCAGTCCACGGAATAAAAGGTCAAAGCTGAGTGTTACTTTCGGATCTGTCGGGTCATCCATCGCGTAGAATGGACGCTTCTTGGATGGATAATGGGTGACAAACACGAAATCGGCACCGTACTCTTCTTTAAAGTAGCGTCCAATCAGGTGTTCTTCCTCCGGCTCCAGATCGTATGGGTTTTTGATCTGGGTTCCATATTTTTCGGAGGCAAGGCGTTTCGCCTCGGTAAAGGTCACTGCCGGAATCTTCTCTACTTCCGGAAGTTTGACTTTAAGGATTTCCAGCTCCGTGGAATATTCCTTCTTTAAAATTTCCACCATATGCTGAAGAAATCCGGTTTCCATCGCCATGATATCGGTAAAATCATCGATATATCCCATCTCAAAATCCAGTCCGGTATATTCGTTTAAATGACGTTTCGTGTTATGCTTCTCCGCACGGAACACCGGACCAACCTCCATCACACGGTCAAACACGCCGACCATCATCTGTTTGTAAAACTGCGGACTCTGCGCTAACACCGCCGGGCGGTGAAAATAATCGAGTTTAAAGACGTTTGCTCCGCCCTCGGCTCCTTTTGCTCCGATCTTCGGGGAATGAATTTCCGTAAATCCTTCTCCATGCAGGTACTCCCGGAATGCCCGTGCGATTCCTTCCTGAATTCTGAAACGTGCGCGCTCCCGCAGGTTGCGGAGTGTCAGAGAACGCATATCCAGTTTGGCTTCCAGGGATGCGCTCATTTTCCATTTTGATACGGCAATCGGCATCGGTTCTTCCGGTTTCGAGAGGATCCGAACACTCTTTAAACGAAGTTCCATGCCTCTCGGCGCCCGCTCTTCTTTTCGGAGGACACCGGAAACTTCTACGAATGTTTCTTCTCTTAATTCAGCAAAATCCGCGTCGGTCACACCTTTTTCATAGACAGTCTGCAACACGCCGTCACGTTTCCGGAGAATCACAAATGCGATATCTCCCATGTTGCGGACACTCATGATCGCGCCGTTTACCTTTACTTCCCGTCCTTCCATACCGTCTGCAAACACGGCTGCCAGATCCAGCACTTCTTTTTCCTTTTTACCTGTCATAAATTCCATCGCTGTTTCCTCTCTTTCTCTGCTTTTTGATATGTCCGGGACGGGAATAATGAAAAAGAATGTGCCTTGGCACATTCTCGCGCCGAGCGCAGTCGCTTGCGACAAACTACATCTTCGCGCGAGTGCGCATCATTGGCACGTTAGTGCCTTTTTGTGTAATAGGGGATTCCAAGGAATTTCCTATTACACAAAAAGTCCCGGAATGACGTTCACTCACATCATTCCGGGACGGGATATTCCCGCGGTACCACCCGCATTTAAAAAGAAACGATTGTTTTTCTTTTTACTCTTTCGCTGCTTAACGCGCAGTCACGTGATGACCTACCTGCGGCGGCTGGCGGGGTGTCCAGTGTCGCTCTCAGTCATCCGGCTCCGGAGTGTTCCCTATTGTCCCGCTCCCTCCTGACACGGCTCTCAGCCGGTGACCGCGTCTTTCTGTCGGATTCTTCGAAACAGAGTCTCCATCTTTGCCTTTTAAAAAAGTGGGCACGAATACCATGATTATCATGGCATCCTTGCCCACCCCGTTGGATTCAATTTTTATGTTCAAACTATAAACTATTTTTCTGAGTTTGTAAAGAGGTTTTTTAATTTTTTTTCACGCAGTAATTCTGTATGGAATATGTCAGCTTCGCTGACCAGTATCACGCGCCAAGTCTCACAGATGTTCGACTTGAATAGAAGAAATCTTGTACAATATTCTCCCTTGAAACATTTTTTCAAAATTCGTGTGCAAATTGTATTGACATTCAGAATTTTTCGTGTATACTACTACACATAAAAGCAAGGGCGCTTCGAGATGATCGAGGTGCCCTTTTCTTTATGTAAAATGTGTCAGAGCACATTCATCTTACGTGGATTTAATCATCACAAAATCGCAGACATAAAACCTGAAAGGAGACATGAGTTATGAAAAAAAACATCCCTGAACTGTATGGAAGTCTTGTATTCAACGACAAAGTCATGAAAAGCAAATTGCCGCGAGATGTTTATAAGGCACTCCGCAAAACGATTGAAAATGGCAGCCATCTGGATCTCGACATTGCAAATGCAGTCGCAGTTGCAATGAAGGAATGGGCAGTTGAAAATGGCGCAACTCACTTCACACACTGGTTCCAGCCGATGACCGGCATCACCGCCGAGAAGCACGACAGCTTCATCAACCCGGTTGGTAATGGCGAAGTCATCATGGATTTCTCCGGCAAAGAGCTTGTAAAGGGTGAACCGGATGCATCCAGTTTCCCATCCGGCGGACTTCGTGCCACCTTTGAGGCAAGAGGTTATACAGCCTGGGATCCAACATCCCCGGCATTTATTAAAGATGATACACTCTGCATTCCGACCGCATTCTGTTCCTACAGCGGCGAGGCACTTGATACCAAAACACCTCTTTTGCGTTCGATGGAAACCATCAACCGCGAGGCGCTGCGTGTCCTGAAGCTCTTCGGAAATGAAGATGTGACCCGCGTTGTCTCCACCGTTGGTCCGGAACAGGAGTATTTCCTGGTTGATAAAGAGCTGTTTAATAAGAGAAGCGATTTGAAATTCTGCGGAAGAACTCTGTTTGGCGCACCGGCTCCGAAGGGTCAGGAAATGGATGACCACTATTTTGGCGCTCTCCGTCCGAGAGTTTCCGCTTTCATGAAAGAACTGGATGAAGAGCTCTGGAAGCTCGGTATTCCGGCAAAAACCAAACACAACGAGGTAGCTCCGGCGCAGCATGAACTTGCCACCATCTACACGACTACCAATGTGGCAGTTGACAACAACCAGCTCACCATGGAAATCATGAAACGTGTGGCAGAAAAACATGGCCTTGTGTGCCTGCTCCATGAGAAACCATTTGAGGGCATCAACGGAAGCGGCAAACACAACAACTGGTCTTTATCGACCAACACCGGCGAAAACCTTCTTGATCCGGATCGCGATCCGGCAAAGAACTTACAGTTCCTTCTCTTCCTGTTCGCAACGATCAAGGCAGTCGATGTCTACGGCGATCTGCTCCGCGTATCAGTTGCAACTGCTGGAAATGACCACCGTCTGGGCGGCAACGAGGCACCGCCAGCTATCGTGTCTATGTTTATCGGAGATGATCTGGAAGCAGTTCTCGATATTGTGGAAAAAGATCTCGAGTCTGAGGCAAAAGAAGTCCAGACCATGAAGCCGGGCGCAAAGGTTCTGCCGCACTTTATCAAAGATACAACCGATCGCAACCGTACTTCTCCGTTTGCCTTTACCGGCAATAAATTCGAGTTCCGTATGCCAGGTTCCGCTCTCTCTGTATCGGAACCGAACATTGTCATCAATACAGCCGTAGCTGAAGTTTTAGGCGAATTTGCAGACCGTCTGGAAGGTCTTTCAGGCAAAGCACTGGAAGCAGAAATCCATCTGCTCTTAAAGGAAGTGCTGCGTGATCACCGCCACATCGTATTCAACGGCAACGGTTACACCAGCGAATGGGTAGAAGAAGCTCACAAACGCGGACTCTTCGACCTGCCGAGCTGCGCAGAGGCATTTCCGCGCCTGATTGCTGAGAAAAACGTAGAACTGTTCCTGAAACACGGCATCTACACCAAGGAGGAACTCTTCTCCCGCTACGAAATCAAGGAAGAGAACTACATCAAGACCATCAACATCGAGGCAAAGACGATGCTTTCGATGATGAAGAAGATCTTCCTGCCGTCCGTCCTCTCCTACTGCAAGGAGCTGGCTGAAACCGCCGCAAAGACAAAGGCAATCCTGCCGGACGCACCGATCAGCGCCGAAAGCAAACTGCTTGAGAAGCTGTCCGGTCTCTACACCGAGATTTCCGAGAAAACCGAAGCACTGGCAGAGGCTGAAAAAGCGGCAGAATCCATGGAAGATAATATCGAGAAGGTTACATATTTCCACTATACGATTCTTGCCAAGATGGATGACTTGAGAAGCAGCGTCGATACTG
Organism: Clostridium sp. TF11-13AC; assembly: GCF_003481065.1. NCBI lineage: Bacteria > Bacillati > Bacillota > Clostridia > Eubacteriales > Clostridiaceae > Clostridium > Clostridium sp. TF11-13AC. The sequence goes on along the minus strand of NZ_QUKJ01000001.1, from coordinate 581,168 downwards.
CAGAAGCCCTGATTCCGGATTCCTTCCTGCCGTATCCGACTTACGATGAACTGCTGTTCTCCGTATAATCTGACATGTCAATAATATGGCTTGATTGAAAAATCGAGAAAAATGTGTTATGATTTGGCTGCAAAATATTGGTATATTGTCTTTTATACTGATATTTTGCAGTCAATTTTGGGTTCTTATCCCTGTTATTTTCTTATCATTCAGGTATCTTGAATACAAAGGAGGTTTATATCATGAGGGAGTCACTCACATACGAAACCGGACTTCGTGAGGAATGCGGCGTATTTGGAATGTTTGACCTGGAGGGCGGCGATGTTGCCAGAGATATGTACTACGGACTCAGCGCACTCCAGCACCGCGGTCAGGAGTCATGCGGCATCGCAGTCTGTGACACGAACGGTCCAAAGGGCGTTGTCAACTGCTACAAAGGGCTGGGACTTGTCAATGAGGTATTTCATGAGGAGACGTTAAAACGCCTCGGCGGCAATCTGGGAGTTGGTCATGTCCGCTACTCCACAACTGGTTCTTCTACCATCGAAAACACACAGCCACTGGTACTTAAGTATTTTAAGGGAACACTCTGTCTGGCGCACAACGGAAACCTGGTAAATGCGTTTGAGATGCGCCGCCAGCTTGAAGAAACCGGCGCAATCTTCCAGACGACGATGGATTCAGAGGTAATCGCGTTCCACATCGCCAGAGAACGTCTGGCTGCCCCGACCGCTGAAGAGGCAATCAAACGGACCGCGGCAAAAACACGTGGCGCTTATGCCCTGATTATCTCCAGCCCGCGCAAGCTGATCGGTGTTCGTGACCCATTTGGTCTGCGTCCTCTCTGCCTCGGCAAAAAGGGAAATGTCTGGATCATGGCATCGGAAAGCTGTGCCATCACCTCGGTCGGCGGCGAATTTATCCGTGATATCGAACCGGGTGAGATCGTGACCATCACCCGCGACGGCGTTTTTTCTGATAAAAGCCTGCAGCAGGAAAAACGGGCGCACTGCGTTTTCGAATACATCTATTTTGCCCGCCTCGACAGCCACATCGATGATGTGAGCGTCTATGAGGCAAGGCTGCGCGGCGGCGCTGCTCTCGCACGTTCCTTCCCTGCCGATGCCGACCTCGTCGCCGGTGTACCGGATTCCGGTCTGACTGCCGCGATGGGATATGCGAAGACATCCGGCATTCCATATGAGATTATTTTCCATAAAAATAGCTATGTCGGCAGAACCTTCATCAAACCGACCCAGGAAGAGCGCGAAAACAGCGTCCGTATCAAGCTTAATATTCTGGAACCGGCTGTCAGGGGAAAACGCATTGTCCTCGTCGATGACTCTATCGTGCGCGGTACGACGATGAAAAACCTGATCCGCATGCTCAAAAAAGCCGGGGCGAAGGAAGTCCATGTGCGCGTCAGCTCTCCGCCATTCCTCTTCCCCTGCTATTTCGGTACCGATGTCCCATCCAATAAACAGCTCATCGCCAGCAGCCATTCCGTCGAAGAAATCTGCCGGGAGATCGGTGCGGATTCGCTTGGATATATGCCGGTTGAAGATCTCGAGGAGATGGCAGGCGGACTGCCGCTCTGTACGGCATGCTTCACCGGAAACTATCCGATGGATGTGCCGGATGGGGAGATTAAGGATGCATTAGAATAAATATTGTGCAAATAAAAAAGAATGTGCCTTGGCACATTCTCGCGCCGAGCGCGGTCGCTTGCGACATGTTTCTGCTTCGCGCGAGTGCGCATCATTGGCACGTTAGTGCCTTTTTGTGTAATAGGGAATTCCAAGGAATTTCCTATTACATAAAAAAGGGCTCTCACCGAGTCCTTTTTTATCCCTCACACTTTTTCACGTTTTGTCAAAACTTTTGTTTTTGTTTAAAATGTCTTATATGTTTTTATACATTGGATGACGGACGGTTATTCTGCGCTTTTAACGCTTTCAACTCGTCAAATACAACATCATTCAGAACCTTAATGTAGGTTCCCTTCATACCGGACGAACGGGACTCAATAACGCCTGCACTCTCAAACTTGCGGAGTGCATTGACGATAACGGAACGGGTAATGCCGACTCTGTCTGCAATCTTGCTGGCTACCAGAATGCCCTCGTTGCCTTCCAGCTCATCGAAGATGTGGGTAATTGCTTCCAGTTCGGAGAAGGACAGGGTGCTGATCGCTGATTTAACGATCTGGATCTTTCTTGTCTCCTCTGCATTCTCCTCGTTGACAGAACGCATCATCTCAAGTCCGACAACAGTGGTTCCGTACTCACTCAGGATGATATCGTCGATGTCGTACTGTGCATCTGATTTGTAGATGAACAGAGTACCCAGTCTCTCACCGGATATATCAATAGGCGTGATGATCGCCTGATACTTCTTCACGTTCTCCTCGGCGAATCCCAATGTGGCAAGGTTGACATTTTCCTTCGTTGACAAAACGCTTAAAAGGCGTTCATTCAACATACGGTCAACAAAACCGCCGACCTGATCCTTGATCAACTCTTCGATCTCATCCACACCCTCATGAATCGCAACTCCGAGTACTTTACCTTTCTTGCTGATTACGAGAATATTGGATTCCAGTATGTCACTGAGGACTTCACAAATGTCATTGAACACAACCTTATGAGAATGGTTGTTGTGCAATAACTTATTAATTTTTCTAGTTTTGTCCAGTAATTGAACGCTCATTTTACCAGTTACCTCCTTTGCCTTTATCGTAAATTAGAATTCGATCCTAACCTGTAAGAATTGTAACACGATTTTCGTATAATGGCAAGAGTTTTTCTGTATTTTTCATTTTTTTTAATAATTAATATCTATTTCAAGAGTTTTTATGAGTTTTTTACAAAACCGCAGGCTTCGTTAGAACAAAGAAGCTTATTTCCCTTTTCGAGCATAATATGTCCACATTTCGGACACATTTCTTTTGACGGTTTCTGCCAGGTCATAAAATCGCAGTCCGGGTTATTTTCGCAGCCGTAATATCTTCTGCCCTTTTTCGATTTACGGATGACAATCTCACCACCGCATTTCGGGCACTTCACGCCGATCTTTTCCAGGTACGGCTTCGTGTTTTTACAGTCTGGGAATCCAGGGCAGGCAAGGAATTTGCCGTGCGGACCATACTTAATTACCATGTTGCGCCCGCACTGGTCACAGATCACATCCGTCACCTCGTCAGCAATCTTGACGCTCTCAAGCGTCTTCTCCGCTTCTTTAACCGCCTTGTCAAGATCCGGATAAAAGTTTTCGATAACGGTCTTCCAGCCGATCGTGCCGTCCCCGATGCTGTCGAGCAGGTACTCCATATTTGCCGTAAACTGCAAATCAACGATGGATGGGAACGCCTTCTTCATCATCCGGTTGACTACCTCGCCAAGCTCCGTCACATAGAGGTTCTTATTTTCCTTCGCTACATAGCGGCGCGCGATGATTGTCGTGATGGTCGGTGCATAGGTACTTGGCCGTCCGATGCCCTGCTCTTCCAGCGCCTTGACGAGCGACGCCTCTGTATAATGTGCCGGTGGCTGTGTAAAATGCTGTGCCGGTTCTAACTGGTTTAAATCCAGCTTCATGCCTGCTTCCAGCGACTCATTCAGAACGCCGTCGGTCTCTTTATCCTCGTCCTGTGAATAGACGGACATGAAGCCGTCAAATTTGATTTTGGACGCCGACAGGGTGAAAAGCTCCTCTCCGGCTGCTACCTTGACGGAGGTTGTCTCGTAAACCGCCGGGCGCATCCGGCTCGCCGTGAAGCGCTTCCAGATAAGCTGGTACAGACGGAACTGGTCTCTGGAAAGCTGTTCTTTTACCTGTACCGGCGTCAGTGTAATGTCGGTCGGACGGATCGCCTCGTGTGCGTCCTGGATCTTGGCATCTGATTTTGCCGCCGCCGGCGCCTCGGACACGTAACTTGCCCCAAACTGGTCGCCGATATAACTTCTCGCCGCCGCATCTGCCTCTGCCGCGATGCGGGTGGAATCGGTACGCAGGTAGGTAATCAGACCGATTGTGCCGCGTCCCTTGATATCCACGCCCTCATAGAGCTGCTGGGCAAGGCGCATCGTCTTCTGCGTTGAGAAATTCAGCGTCTTGGATGCCTCCTGCTGCAGCGTACTGGTCGTAAACGGGATCGGCGCCTTCTTCACGCGCTCGCCCAGCTTCACATCTCGCACTTCGTACTCACAGCCCTCCAGACGCTTCATAAGCGCCTCCACTTCCTCTTTGCTGTGAATTGCCTTCCTGCCGTCCTTATCGCCGTAATAATGGGCGGTCAGCTTCTTTCTGGAGCCATGTACGTGGAGCTGTGCATCCAGCGTCCAGTATTCTTCCGGTATAAACGCATTGATCTCTTCCTCACGGTCGCAGATCATACGCAGCGCGACCGACTGCACACGACCGGCGCTGAGTCCTCTCTTGACCTTCGCCCAGAGAAGCGGGCTGATGAGGTAACCCACCATACGGTCGAGCATACGTCTCGCCTGCTGTGCATCCACCAGATTTTCATCGATGGCACGCGGCTCTTTTAAAGATGCCTTGACGGCGTTTTTTGTAATCTCATTGAAACTGATACGGTAAACCTTTTTATCTTTCTGTTCATCCAGCTTTAATGCTTTCATCAGGTGCCAGGAGATCGCCTCTCCCTCGCGGTCCGGGTCAGTTGCAAGATAAATCTTATCTGCTTTTTTAACCTCTTTCCGCAGACGCGCCAACACATCGCCCTTTCCCCGGATGGTGATATACTTCGGCTCATATCCATGCTCTACGTCCACTCCCAGCGTACTCTTAGGGAGGTCGCGCACATGACCGCCGGAGGCGTCCACCTCATAGTTGGAACCCAAAAATTTTTTAATTGTCTTGACTTTCGCCGGAGACTCTACAATAACCAGATTTTTTGCCATAACAGACCTCTATACAATCTTCCTAACGTAATATTGATTCATTGGCTGCAGGATCAATCCCTGCATTTCCAGATTCAAAAGCGCAGTCATGCATTCCCCTGCTGTCACCCCACAGCTTTTCATGACCGCTTCCAGATGTTTCGGTTGTGAATCTAGGCAACTATACACCATTTTTTCCGACTTGGCAAGTGCATTTACTGATTTTATTGTTTTTTTACAAGAATTTTTACATTTTATATGGAATAAATCCAACACATCCTCCGGTTTCGTCACGATCCCCGCTCCCTGTGCAATCAGCCGGTTGCAGCCCTCACTGAGCGGATCGATGCGCCGTCCCGGCAGCGCAAATACCTCTTTTCCCTGCTCCAGCGCCAGATCCGCTGTAATCAGGGAGCCGCTTCTTTTTCGTGCTTCCACGACCAGCACCAGGTCGGAAAGTCCGCTGATGATCCGGTTCCGGATTGGAAAATGGGATGCCGTCGGCGGTACACCCGGTCCATATTCTGACAATATGCCGCCTTGTTCACGGATGCGCGCATGCAGCCGGATGCCGGATGGCGGATAACAGGTGTCAATCCCACAGCCCATCACGGCATACGTCAGTCCACCGCCATCCATCGCGCCCTTATGCCCCGCCTGATCGATCCCCAGCGCCATGCCGCTCACTACCTGCACGCCATTTTCTGCCAGAATCCGACCGAAATACTCTGCCTCCTGTCGTCCATACGGCGTACAGCTGCGCGCCCCGATGACTGCCGCGGATGGTTTCGCATCTTCTGGAAGCATTCCACGCACAAACAGCCACATCGGTTTATCATAGATATGCATCAGGCGCTTCGGATATGCCGCCTCACCGCACAGAATGAAACGTACCCCCTGTTCCTCCAGCCTATCGTATTCTTCCACGCGCTGTTTGAAGAGCAGAACCGCTTCCTCCAGCCCCTTTTTCACAGCTTTTCCGAGAAAGGAACATATAAACGGATCCAGTTTCTTCCTATTATATAAAACCCGCTCATAGATTCCCTCAAAACTGCCGCACGATTCATATAATTTAGCCGCCGTCACCGCGCCGATTCCATCCACTCGCGATAGCCAGTAGGCATGGATGCGCTCACGGTCGGAATACTGCATATTTTCTGTCAGAGGCACATTTTTATGCGGCGGTTCCTGTGTTTTTCCATATGGTTCCCGCATAGAAAGCTGAGCATTCTGTACATTGCTCTCTTCTTTTCCTATTTCCATATCTTTCCCCCTATATATGTCAGATCGGCTGCCTTTTACCTTCAAGAATGCCTCGGCATTCTTGCTGCGAGATGCGCGTCATGCAAAGCATGACATACTTCTTTTGCGCATCTTAAGCAATCCTGCCGGAGGCTATATCAGATGGGGGATTGGCTCCCACCACTGATACTAATTTGCTTCTCGCCACCTGAAGAGGTGGGAGTCATCTCACATCTGATATAACAATTACAACCCTTGTTAAACTTTTTATTCTTTCAATCTTTTAGACATGCTTCTTTTCAGAGGCTCCCCCAATATTTTTTTTCAAAACTCCGGAATCCAATCGCCTCCGCCAACTGCGTCCGCCCGATCTCCGCCTGTCCATCCAGATCGGCAAGTGTGCGCGCTACTTTTAAAATCTTTCCGTGTCCCCTGGCACTGATTCCCTGCTGCCGTTCGACCTTTTCCAGAAATACCGCATCTTCCCCGGATAGACGACAATACTCTTCGATCTGGCGGCGGGTCATCTGGCTGTTGTAGGAGATAGATTCGTCTGCAAACCTCTTTTCCTGTCGAGCGCGCGCCTCCATGACGCGGGCGCGCATGACAGCGGAGGAATTCCTCTGCTCTGTCTGTGGAAAACTCCCCTCATCTATACTCTTCTCTGCAGCCATCATCCCCAAATCCTGCCGCGGTACTTCCACCCCAATATCGATCCGATCTAAAAATGGTCCCGAAACGCGGTTCAAATACCGGCGAATCTGGGTTGGAGTACAACGGCATTTTCCCAAATCTGGGAAAAAACCGCATTTGCAGGGATTCATCGCCGCCGCAATCATCGTTTTTGCCGGAAATACAACCGTCTGGTTGAGACGGGAAACCGTGATGCTTCCTTCCTCCATCGGCTGACGCAGCAGATCCAAAATTTTCGGCTGAAACTCCGTTAACTCATCTAAAAAGAGGGTTCCATAACTAGCGAGTGAGATCTCCCCGGGCTTCGGATTTCGTCCTCCGCCCGCCATCGCCTGGGCGGTCGTGCTGTGATGCGGGCTGCGGAACGGACGCTGCAAAACCAGCGGTGTGTCTGGCTTCAGGAGACCGCAGATACTGTATATCTTCGAAACTTCAATGCTTTCCTCCAGCGTAAGCGGCGGCAAAATTGTCGGAATACGCCGAGCTGCCATCGTTTTTCCCGTTCCAGCCGGTCCGATATAGAGAATGTTGTGACGCCCCGCTGCTGCCGCCTCGGTTGCCTGCCGCACCAGCGGAAGTCCGACGATCTCATCAAAATCGACGTCAAATTCTTCCTGTCCCGCCTGAAACAGATCTGGTGTGAACCATTGTCCGTGAATCTGTTCCGGATGCTGCAGGCAAGCCGTCAGCGCTTTCACATCCCGGACTCCGACGATCTCGATTCCATCCACAGCCCGTCCCTCCTGTACATTCTCTTCGGATAGAAAAACCCGTTTCATTCCGCAGCGGCGCGCTTCATAGACCATCGAAAGAACACCGGTCAACGGCTTGATGCTGCCGTCCAAACCCAGTTCACCGATAAACGCCCATTGGTCCCAATCCGGTGCAGAATTATTCTCCTCATCTTCCATCCCATCCATTTCCGGGCAGGTTTCATCCGTCTTTCTTATTTTTGCCTTTTCACCCTGTTCCCACAAGCACCTCAAAATTCCTGCCGCGATCGCCAGATCACACCCCGTTCCCTCTTTCCGCACCCCGGCTGGCGATAAATTGACCGTGATCCGCTTCGGCGGCAGGCAAAACCCCGCATTCCGAAGTGCGGTCCGAACGCGCTCCTGCGCCTCCCGCACCTCCTCCGCCAGGTAGCCCACCATGACAAAACTCGGCAATCCGTTGCTCACATCAACTTCCACCGTGATCCGGTAGCCATCGATGCCACGGGTGCTGAAACTGTTTATTTTACTGAACATATATTTCCCCCTATTACTGATTTTTTTACCTTGCCTTGCATTTTTCATATCATACAGATTTAAAATTTGAATACTTTTAACGATATTTTGAATTTTTAGAATTAAACATTTATTAAAACAAACTTATCTTCTCTGAAATTGATATCATCCAAAAGAGATGGGAGTCTTCTTAACTGAGATAAAAGAAATTCTACTTGAATTTGATTTGAAATTAAGTGACTGTGAAGGTACTGAACAGTTACGAAATTAAAATAAATAGATTTGAATCATGAAATCAGATTTACCAGACCTAAAATAGATATTCACTCTTTCATTATATATAGACCTGCGGCAGAATGCAAGCCAAAACAGCTTAGAACTATGACACTAATTAATTGACATTGTGCGTACACAAAAACAAAACGCTGCCGCAAAATGCTAACATATAACATTCTGCTGCAGCTTTTTGTTTTTAATCTATCTCTTTAAATAAAATCTTCTCCCAGCTTCTCTGCCGCCGCGCGTGCAATCTGCTCCGGCGTGATCGGAAGCTCATAGAATCGTTTTCCGACTGCATTGTACACCGCATCAGCAATCGCCGGAAGCGGCGTGTTGATAACAATCTCGCCGATCGACTTTGCTCCGAACGGACCAGATGGCTCATAACTGCTCTCAAACTCAACGTTTAAATGTCCATAGTCAATCCGGGTCGGAATCTTATACTGCATCAGGGAATTTTCACGCACACCACCCTGTGCATTGCGGGTAATATTTTCCGTCAGCGCCATGCCGATTCCCTGCATCAGACCGCCCTCAACCTGCAGGCGGGACAGATTCGGATTGATCGGTGTACCGCAGTCTACCGCTGCCGCATAATTAATAACGCTGGTTTCGCCTGTCTCCATATCAATCTCAAGCTCAACCGCACCTGCCATAAACGGAGGCGGGGAAATGTGGGCGGTTCTCGACTCGGTTACCTCCAGCGGAATTTCATGCCCGTACATGGATGCCGTTGCGATATCAGCCAGAGCGATCTTCTTCGTCTCATCCCCGGCTTTTTCGGTTGTGAATACCTCTTTTCCGTCAAATTCCACTGCATCCGCCGGGACGCCCAGAAGCTCTGCGCCCAGTTTACAGATCTGCTCGCGCAGGCGCAGCGCACACCGTTCGGTCGCTTTTCCGGTCAGATAGGTCGTACTCGATGCATAAGAGCCCGAGTCATACGGGGATGAATCCGTGTCCGCGCCCAACACCGTGATTGCGTCAATTGGGCATTCCAGCACTTCCGCCGCAATCTGCGCCAAGATCGTGTCACAGCCGGTTCCCATATCTGCCGCTCCGAGCGACAATGTATAGAACCCTTCGTCGTTGACTTTGAGACGGGCACTTCCGACATCCATCGCCGTGATTGCCGATCCCTGCATCGCCATACCCATGCCGACGCTGCGGACCTTACCATTGCCCATGTCACGCACCGGATATTTGTCTTCCCAGCCGATCATCTCACGCACTTTTTTTACACAACGGTCGAGTGCGCAGCTTGTATTAACCTGATTATAATATGCTGGCATCAGATCGCCCTCTTTAACCATGTTTTTCAGGCGGATCTCAAAGCGATCCATCTGAATCTGGTCTGCCAGCTCATTGACCGCCGACTCGATCGCGAAAAGTCCCTGTGTCGCACCATAGCCACGGTACGCGCCTGCCGACATGATATTCGTATAGACAACATCGCTGATAAAGCGGAATGCTTCAACACTTCCATACAACGGGATCGATTTGTGTCCTGACAGTCCAACGGTTGTCGGTCCATGCTCGCCGTAAGCACCGGTATTGGACAATGTGTAAAGATCGATGCCGCGGATCGTGCCGTCCTTCATCGCGCCCAGACGCACATGCATCTCCATCTCATGGCGCGGCGAAGACGCCGTCTGTGCCTCCATCCGGCTATAAATCAGCTTCGACGGTTTTTTCGTCATCCAGGTAACGAATGCCGGATAGACTTCACAGACCGCCGTCTGCTTCGCACCAAAACCCCCGCCGATTCTCGGCTTGCTCACGCGCACCATCGACTTCGGGATATGAAGCGCATTTGCCACGATTCTGCGGCAGTGGAACACGATCTGCGTGGAACTTAAAATATTTAATCTTCCGTAGGTATCGATCGAACAATAGGTACGGAATGTCTCCATCATCGTCTGCTGGCACGGCTTTGTGTGGTATACATGGTCAATCACGATGTCGCAGTCCTTTAAAACCGCCTCGACATCCCCGTTGCCGCACTCATCGTGCGCGCAGAGGTTGCGCTTGTTGTCTGCGCCGACCGGAGCAAGACTCTCCCAGTTGTCCTCTGGGTGAACCAGGATCGGGTTGTCCTTTGACGTATGGAAATCCAGAACCGGCTCTAAGACTTCGTACTGTACCTTGATCAGGCGGAGTGCTTTATCGACACATTTTTCATCTTTTCCTGCTACAATCGCCACGATATCGCCCTGAAAACGGACATGGCGGTCGATCAGGAGACGGTCATACGGGCTCGCCTCCGGGTATGTCTGCCCCGCCTGTGTGTAGCGCTTTGCATCCTGCGGCACATCCTCCCAGGTATAAATTGCCTCGATGCCCGGAACTTTCATTGCGATCGCGGTGTTGATCGTTTTTACCATCGCATTCGCATACGGGGAACGCAGAAGTTTGACGATCAGGCAGTCCTGCGGCGCCAGATCATCCACGTAAACCGGCTGTCCGGTTACCAGCTGCATCGCATCTTTTTTTCGTACAGAAGTATTGACTACTCTCATTCTGCCGCCTCCTTCTGTTTTTCTCTCTTCCAGTCTAAAAATGCCAGAATGCCGCGAAGCTGTCCTTCATAACCGGAACAGCGGCACAGGTTTCCTGCCAGATATTCGCGGATTTCATCCTCCTCCGGGAACTCTTTTTCCCGGAACAGCGCCAGCGCATTCATGATAAAGCCCGGATTACAGAAGCCGCACTGTTCGGCTCCCTGATCGGCAATGAATGCGCCAAATTCTTTTGCCTCCTCCTGGAGTCCTTCCAGCGTCGTCACGCTGTGACCGTCCGCCCGCGCCGCCAGCACGGAACAGGAAAGCACTGGTTTTTCATCCAGAAATACGGTACAGAGTCCGCAGTTTGCCGTCTCGCAGCCGCGCTTGACACTGTAACAGCCCTGACTGCGTACCAGATCAATCAGAAGCGTATCCGGTTCAATCTCCGGGGAAATATTCGTTCCATTTAGAGTAATCGTTATCTGCATCATATGTGAATCTCCTATTATTCATACTGTTATACGGTCATTTTTTGTTTCATAGGAAATTACGTCCTATGAAACAAAAAACGCTCCGCGAGGATGCGCACTCGCGCGAAGCAGAAACATGTCGCAAGCGACCGCGCTCGGCGCGAGAATGTGCCAATGCACATTCTTTTTCATCCTATTTCGTTTAGCAGTCTTCCAGTACACGCACCGCCCGCTTTATCAGTACACCGGTTAAATGTTTCCGGTATTCGGCGCTGCCGCGCATATTTGAAGATGTCTGAACCTGATCACGGACCCACTTTGCAAGACAGGCTGCTTTCTTCCCGGTCTGCGCCTTGTCCTGATTTTCTCTGATATTGGCATCCGCATCTGCTTTTGTTTCAGCCTTTTGCTTTTCCTCTATAAGCGTCTGTATTGTCTCCGCTGATGCCTCGAACAACACCGCACGCCCCGGACGCGCACCGATGATAAAACGATATGCTCCATCCGCCCGTTTTGCCGCCGCACAGGTCAGCACCGGAAAATCAGTCTGCGTATTCCGCACGGACTGGTAATGATACACGGCTTTGTCTTTATGGACAATTAATTTGACTAAAATGTCCCGCCCACCGATCTGTTTTGCAAATTCCGCCAACGGCATCCGTCCGGCTTTGTAAAGTTCCACTTCGGTGTCCATCGCCAGAAACATCGTCAGGACATCTGAAAATCCAAACCTGCCATAGATACTGCCTCCGACTGTCGCCAGGTTTCGAAGCTGCACGCCAACGATATGGCGCACTGACTCGCGCATGGCACCGTCTGTGTATGCCGCCAGTCCCGGATGTTCTTCCAGCTGGCGAAGGGTAACCATCGCGCCGATCTTAAATGCATCCTCTGTCTCCTCTATCTGATCCAATCCCAGCCCTGAAATATCAATCGCGGTTCCTACATTGCCCCGGCTCATCTTCAGCCAGATCATACCGCCTATCACCCGGTTCGCTTTTTTCTGATTCAGCTCCCAGGCTTCCTCCAGGCTTTCTACCCGTTTATATTCTCGAATCATCATCATAGGTTTTTCCTCTTTTTCATCTACTTCTTACACTTCTTAAACAACAAAATTATCCATCTTTTATTATAGCACAAAACATGGTATAATTCCGTTGTTATTTTTAAAATACAACGAGGTTCCTTTTTCCAGAAAAGATTAGGAGGATTTGATAAAAACTATGAAACCATTCATCCGTACATACCTCTGCAACGACGAAAATCAGCGTTTCTTTGGCGAAGGTCCTCGTCAGCTTCTTCATGCCATCGAAGAAACCGGCTCGCTCCGCTCTGCCACCCTGTCCATGAATATGGCGTATACAAAGGCACTTCGGATTATCCGCGATGCCGAAACCACACTTGGATTTCCGCTGACCGTCCGCACCACCGGCGGAAAAGGCGGCGGAGGCAGCCAGATAACGGCGGAGGCGAGGGAGTTTCTGGCTAAGTATGAGGCATATCGGGATGCGTGTACGGAGAGTGGACAACAGTTATATGAAGATTTTTTTTGCAGGCGGAAATCTGTTTTTTTCTCTTGCGGAACACAAACGCCCTCTTTCACTTGTTTGCAAAATTCAAACGAGGTCCGTCTCGCCTGCATCATCATGGCTTCCGGTCTTGGAAAACGTTTCGGCTCAAACAAGCTCATGGCTTCGTTCAACGGCTCTCCGCTCATCCACTCGATTCTGGATGTGACCGGTTCTGTTCCTTTTTTTGCCCATCGTCTCGTTGTGACGCGCTCCCAGGAGGTTCACGATTATTGTCAGTCATTTGGGGTTCCTGTGCTTCTTCATGCACTCCCTAACCGGAACGAGGCACTTCGCCTGGGACTTACGCACCTGCTGGAAAAATGCCCTGATTTATCGGGATGTCTTTTTGCCCTAGGAGATCAGCCACTTCTGCGTCCACGGACATTGGAACGGATGTGCAGGCGCTATCTCGAATGTAAGGCACCTATTGTACAGCTCTGCAGCGTCCAAATGACGGCTTCTCCCGAACCTTCCGTCTCAACCACCGTCGGAAGCCCGATTCTCTTCGACCGGGCATATTTTGACGAACTGCTCCATCTGCCGGAAAAAGCTGGCGGAAGCCATGTTCTCCGCCAGCATCCGGACGTTGTCCAGTATGTGACTGCCGAAGTGCCGGAGGAATTGATGGATGTAGACACGCCGGAGGAGCTCAAACGCCTGGAGAATCTGGTAACAATCGAATAAAACTATAAGGACTGACATCACACATGCAGCATGATGCCAGTCCCTTTTTATCAATCTACGTATCACTTTCAGCCATACATTCCATATTTTATAGATGGATCTTATATTTTTATGTACCTATAACCTTTTTCTAATCTTCCTATTTCTTACGCCTCATCCTTCGGCAGCAGCACATTCAGGATAATCGCCATGAAAGCTGCCGGAACGATACCGGATCCGCCGAATACAAGCTGAATTGCCTCCGGCATCTTGGAAAGAATGGTTGCGTGTGCACCCATGCCGTAACCAACACCCAGTGCAACAGAGACGATGGTCAGGTTGCGTGGAGTCATCTTCTCTCTCGTGATAAGCTGAATACCGCTAACTACGATCGAGGAGAACATCATAACCGCTGCGCCTCCCAGTACCGACTGCGGCATGATCGAAACGATTGCACCCAGCTTCGGAATCAGACCGCACAGAATCAGGAATACCGCGCCGGTTGCAAGTGCCATGCGGTTGACTACCTTTGTCATCGTAACCAGACCTACGTTCTGGCTGAACGAAGTGTTCGGAAGAACACCGAACAGCGCCGCAATACTGGAACCAAGTCCATCGCAGATAACGCCGCCGGAAAGCTCTTTATCGGTCGCCTCACGGTCCATACCGCCCTCAACGACACCGGAAATATCTCCGACCGTCTCAACAGCGGTTACAATAAACATGATAAGAACCGGCAAAATTGCGCGCATATCAAAGACAATTTTAACCGGGACGATCGGCGGAATGCTGATCCAGCTCGCCTGTGCTACCTTATCCCAGTTTAATACCCATGCTTTGGTATATTCGGTTCCGTCCGCTGCAATGCCCGTGTGCGGAAGCACCAGACCCATGATGAATGCTACAGCATAACCGGCAATAATTCCGACCAGAATCGAGGAAGAACTTAAATATCCCTTCGTTCCGTGCTTCACTGCCAGAATCACAATCAGGACAAAAATAGCAAGCAGCATATTTTCCATGGAACCAAAGTCCTGCGCCGAGCTGCCGCCGCCGAAGGAATTGACGCCGACCCCGATCAATGACAGACCAATCGAAAGAACGACCGTACCTGTTACGACCGACGGGAAAAATCGGCGAAGCGGCTTTAAGAAGCATCCAAGCACACTCTCGAACAGACCGCCGATGATCGAAGCACCCATAATGGCGCCGTACGCTAAAATACCGCCGCCCATCGTAGCCGCCACGCTGTTGAATACACCGATGAAACCAGAGCTGGTTCCCATGATAATCGGAACCTTGCCGCCGACCGGACCAACCGAAAATAACTGCAGCAGCGTGATCAGTCCCGCCACCAGCATCGCATTCTGCAGAAGCTCGATCTGCAGCTGTGCCAGATCGTTTCCGCCCGTGATACCACAGGCGCCTGTGATGATCAGAAGTGGTGTCAAGTTACCGACAAACATCGCAAGCACGTGCTGCAGTCCCAGCGGAATCGCCTGTTTTAACGGCATCTTCGCCTCAAACTCATAGGCAGGTCCCGTAAATTTCTTTTCATTTTCCATAGATTTTCTCTCCCTGTACCCAATTTAAAACTACCTTTTTACACAGTTTCCAAAACATTCTCAATTATAAAAAAAAGCATATGAACTGTAAAGATTGTTTTTTCATTTGTATATTATTTTTCATTAAGTAAGTTATAAGTATTACTTATAATTTACTTACCCAGTCCACAATATCACCAAATACCTCTTCCCGGTTGATCTCATGAAACAGTTCATGCCTTGCCCCCGGATAAAGTTGCATCGCCACATTGGTACATCCGGTTTCTTGCAGATCTTCCATCGCGCGCCGCACACCGCGTCCGCCTTCTCCGACCGGGTCCTCCTCTCCCGATATCAGCAGAATCGGCAGATTTTTCGGAATTCCATCAAAGCCTCTCTTCCGCTTCAAATCCAGCATGACCTGGAAAAAATCGACGAATGCCCCATCGGTAAATAAAAACTGGCAGTATGGATCCGCCTCGTATTTTTCATCCTCCTCCGTCACGCGCGACAGCCATTGATGTTCCGTTTTTCCTTTTTCAAAATAGCGGTTATAGCTTCCAAGAACCAGCTGGTGTAGCCGCTCATTTCGTCCATTTCTTCCTTCCAGCCACGCTGCCGCTGCCACGACGGTTCCGCCCAGCCACAAAAGTGGTTCCGGCTGGCTTCCGATTCCCATGAAAATTGCGCCGTCCAGCCATTCTCCATAATGCGTGATAAAACGGCGTCCAAAAAACGAACCCATGCTGTGCCCCAGAAGAATATGCGGAATGCCCTGAAACTTGTGTTTCGCAAAACGTGCCACCTGCGCCATCGCACCGTTCACGCGGCGGACACCATTTTTCTCCGCGAACTCGCCCAATTCCCCTGGTTTTGCTGTCCGTCCATGTCCCGGATGATCGTGCCCGATGACCGCAATCCCCGCCCGGTTCATCGCCTGTGCAAATTCTTCGTATCTGCCAATGTGCTCGATCATACCGTGCGCCACCTGAATGACCGCCCACGGTGTTTCCTCCGGCTCCCAGCAAATGCCATGGATTCTGCCGCTCCCATCCTGAAATGGAATATAAAAATCTTTGCCCTGTGCCATCCTGATTTCCCCGCTTTCTAAATGCTATATCGAATTATCTCTTTCAACATTGCCTGAAATATTTTTTATTTTCCTGTTTTATTGAAGCATATAATTTTCAGATCCTTTTCATATACAGGATACCACAAAAACACTCTATTATACGATTTTCCCCCTTAAAAAAAGAATGTGCCTTGTTGTGTAATAGGGAATTCCAAGGAATTTCCTATTACACAACAAAAGCTCCATCTTTCGACGGAGCTTCTGCAGTCATACGTTTTATATATCGTATGTCATATATTCATGAATCAGTGATTCATTAGTTGTTTGTATACAGAGTAACGAGCTTGTTCAGGTACTGGTATCTAGCCTTTGCCTCTTCCTCGTTCTTTGCATCCAGCGCGCCGGCTCTATCCGGATTCTTCAGAGCCAGAGATGCGTAACGAACCTCACCCTTTAAGAATGCCTGGTAGTCACCTGTCGGTGCCTTGCTGTCCAGAGTGAACTTCTTGTCCTCTGCAGCCGGATTGTAACGGAAGTTGTGCCAGTAACCGCACTCTACCGCCAGTTTCTCCTCGGTCTGAGCCTTGTCCATACCTTTCTTGATACCGTGGTTGATACACGGAGCATATGCAATGACTAAGGACGGACCCGGATATGCCTCTGCCTCAGCGATTGCCTTAACAGTCTGAGCATAATCAGCACCCATGGAGATCTGGGCAACGTATACATAGCCGTAACTCATAGCGATGGAAGCAAGATCTTTCTTCTTCACATCTTTACCGCCTGCAGCGAACTGAGCAACCGCACCGGTCGGAGTAGCCTTGGAGGACTGTCCGCCTGTGTTGGAGTAAACCTCAGTATCGTAAACCATGATGTTGATATCCTTACCGGATGCCAGTACGTGGTCTACACCGCCGAAGCCGATATCGTAAGCCCATCCGTCACCACCGAATACCCACTGGGATTTCTTGGAGAGGAAGTCTTTATTCTTAACAATGTCTTTGCAGATATCGCAGTCGATACCTTCCAGAGCTGCTACCAGTTTATCGGTAGCTGCGCCGTTCAGAGCACCGATTCCGAACGTATCGAGCCATTCTTTGCAAGCAGCCTTAACTTCTGCAGAAGCCTGGTCAGCAGCCATAACAGCCTCAACCTTGCCCTTTAAGCCGTCACGGATAGCATTCTGTGCCAGAAGCATACCATAACCGAACTCAGCGTTATCCTCGAACAGGGAGTTATCCCAAGCCGGACCCTTTCCTTCTTTGTTCATGGTGTATGGTGTGGACGGTGAAGAGTTACCCCAGATAGAGGAGCATCCGGTTGCGTTAGCAATGTACATACGATCGCCGAACAGCTGAGTGATCAGTTTTGCGTACGGAGTCTCACCACAACCTGCACAAGCACCGGAGAACTCAAGCAGCGGCTGTTTGAACTGGCTTCCCTTAACGGTGGTCTCTTTATATTTATCAATAACATCCTGTTTGATCGGAAGTGTCTGACCGTAATCAAAGCCCTTCTGAGCTTCTACGTTCTTCTCAAGGCTTACCATGGTAAGAGCTTTCTCACCCTTCTTGCCCGGGCAAACGTTAGCACAGGAACCACATCCGGTACAATCCAGTGCGGAGACGGTCATAACGAACTTGTACTCCGGCATACCGGTTAACGGCAGAGTCTTTGTTCCTTCCGGAGCTGCTGCTGCCTCAGCCTCTGTCATAGCGATCGGACGGATAGCTGCGTGCGGGCAGACATAAGAACAGAAGTTACACTGGATACAGTTATCCGGATTCCATACCGGTACGTTAACTGCGATACCACGTTTCTCGTAAGCTGCAGAACCGGACGGAGTTGTACCATCTACATAATCGGTGAATGCAGATACCGGCAGATTGTTGCCTTCCTGAGCATTAACAGCAGCTTGAACGGTATTTACAAACTTAACAACGTCAGCTCTTCCCTCTGTTGCGTGAGTCATATCAAGACCCTCGTCAACGCCGCTCTTCCAGCTTTCCGGAACCTGAACCTCTACAACGTGCTGAGCACCTGCATCGATAGCAGCCCAGTTCTTCATAACAACGTCTTCACCCTTACGACCGTAGGTTGCCTTTGCAGCAGCCTTCATCAGTTCGATCGCTCTCTCCTCCGGAATAATATTTGCCAACTTGAAGAATGCGGACTGAAGGATGGTATTGATACGGGTCGGACCCATACCGGTCTCGATACCCAGTTTAACACCGTCGATGGTGTAGAATTTAATCTTGTGGTCAGCGATGAACTTCTTAACCTGTCCCGGTAAGTGCTGCTCCAGCTCTTCCATGTTCCACGGGCAGTTTAACAGGAATGTACCGCCGTCAACCAGTTCCTGAACCATGTTGTACTTACGGATGTAAGCCGGGTTGTGACAGGCAACGAAGTTTGCCTTGTGGATCAGGTAGGTGGATTTGATCGGTTTATGACCGAAACGAAGGTGGGACATTGTAACACCACCAGATTTCTTGGAGTCATAATCGAAGTAAGCCTGTGCGTACATATCGGTATTATCGCCGATGATCTTGATAGAGTTCTTGTTTGCACCTACAGTACCGTCGGCACCAAGACCCCAGAACTTACAGTTTACAGTTCCTTCCGGAGTGGTAACAAGCGGTGCGCCAAGCTCCAGGGAAAGGTTGGTAACATCATCTACGATACCGATGGTGAACTGCTTCTTGGTTGTGTTCTCATATACAGCTACGATCTGAGCCGGTGTGGTATCCTTGGAACCAAGTCCGTAACGACCTGTGAAGATCGGAGTCTGATCGAATTTTGTACCCTTTAATGCTGCTACTACATCAAGGTAAAGCGGCTCGCCAAGGGAACCTGGCTCTTTGGTGCGGTCTAATACGGAAATCTGCTTAACTGTATCCGGAATAGCGTCTACCAGTGCACTGGCTACGAACGGACGGTACAGGCGAACCTTTACAACGCCGACTTTCTTTCCAGCTGCTACGAGGTAATCGATCGTCTCCTCGATGGTATCGTTGACAGAACCCATTGCGATGATAACATGCTCTGCATCCGGAGCGCCATAGTAGTTGAACAGCTTGTAGTCTGTGCCAATCTTCTCATTGACCTTGTCCATGTATTCCTGAACAATCGCCGGAAGTGCATCGTAGTACGGGTTGCAAGCCTCTCTTACCTGGAAGAAGATATCCGGGTTCTGAGCAGAACCGCGCTGACACGGGTGGTTCGGGTTCAGTGCATTCTTACGGAATGCATCGATTGCATCCATATCTGCCATATCTTTCAGATCTTCATAATCCCAGGTCTCGATCTTCTGAATCTCATGGGATGTACGGAAACCATCAAAGAAGTTAATGAACGGAATCTTGCCCTTGATGGATGCCAGATGTGCAACCGGGGTTAAATCCATAACTTCCTGTACGCTGGATTCACACAGCATCGCGCAGCCTGTCTGACGGCACGCATAAATATCAGAATGGTCACCAAAGATGGATAACGCATGGCTGGCCAGTGCACGAGCAGAAACATTAAATACGCCCGGAAGCTGCTCACCTGCAATCTTGTATAAGTTCGGGATCATCAGAAGCAGACCCTGGGAAGCGGTGTACGTGGTTGTCAGCGCACCTGCTGCCAGAGATCCGTGTACTGCACCTGCTGCACCTGCCTCAGACTGCATCTCTGTAATCTGAACTGTGTGGCCGAAAATATTGGTTCTTCCGTCTGTTGCCCATTCATCGGTAGCCTCAGCCATCGGAGAAGAAGGGGTAATCGGATAGATAGCTGCCACGTCGGTGTATGCGTAAGAAGCATGCGCTGCTGCGTGGTTTCCATCCATGGTTTTCATCTTTCTTGCCATAATGAATATTCCTCCTATTGATAGTGAATGTATTCAGTAATAAATCTCCCCAAATAGATTGTCCTGGAAATTTACCTGATAATATTATAACAAATTCTCGTCAAAATGCAAATAAATTTGATTTATATCCGGTATTATTTTTCGAACAATTACAAAAAAGCTGTCTACTGTTTTTTCAGATAGTCGATAAAACCATAAAATATGAAAAAAAGCGCCGCCAGATGAAGAAAGACTCTCCATCCAGCGGTGCTTTTCATTCAAATGCCGCTTGAATGCCCTTTTATCATTCATTTTTGCAATCTATCTTACAGCACTTTCTATATTTCATCTTAGTTTTGCCTTGATTTTAATTGCTTCCAGGTCCATTTGCTTCCACAACCGGGTTCGTTTCCTCTGGCTCTGGAGTTGTCTCCTGTGGTCCTTCGTTGGATGCCGCCGCTGTCGTGGTCGGAGCTTTTGTCTCGCCGTCAGGGCTGGACGGTGCCGCTGTGGTTGTCTCATGTGCCGCTGTGCTCTCATTAGCTGCATTTGTCTCAGCTGCGGTGCTCTCTGCTGCCGCCGTTGTCTCCGTTGCGTTGGTCGCTACAGTAGCGGAACTGTTACGTTTGATTTGCGCTGCCTTTCCACGATAGCTGCTATTGTGAAAAAATTCACGACTCACTTCTTTATCATTCTCATAGGTAACCAGATCCGTGGACCAGCGGCTGCCCGGAGTCGCTGCCTTTGTCTGCACTTCCTGACCCGGCTGCAGGGAACCATCCTCGGTATAAACCGCAGACGGCGGATCAATCTCGCCTGTCTTCTCAGAAGACATACGAATCTTGACACCCTCTTTCAGAATCGGAACTCCATACAGTGCGATCGTCAGTTTTCGATCCGATGCGCTGAAGCTTGCCTTGATAGCCAGCGGATATTCCGAGTTGTTGACGAACTTGAAGTCCGGTCCGCCGTAGCTGACTGCCGCATCCTCGCCCGGTGTAACGTAGGACGGCTCGTAGCTGTGTGCGTGGCGCTCCGTACTTTTAAGCCCCGCAAATACAACCGCGTTATATAAGGTCGAAGATACCTGGCAGACGCCGCCGCCTGGCTCCTGGACAACCTCGCCATTTAAGTATGCGGTTGCCGGCTTGTAGCCTTTTTCTTCGGTTCTCGCACCGGTCGTATTGTTAAAGGAAAATTCCTGTCCTGGTTTGACAATCGTTCCGTTTAACGCTGCGACCGCCAGACGGATATTCTCGTTTCGGTTGCTGTTGGAGGTCGTCGTGGTTGTGTAGGTGGACATTGTCTTGTACTTATCCTGTACCGACGAATCCGCTGCGACTTCCTTCGTCTCTGCGGTCAGAACGGCATCAAACTCTTTCTTGTCAATCGCATCGACCATCGCCTGTGCCAGCTTGTCCTGATCGATGACAAGTCCCTTGGTGCCCTCGCTGAACTCAAACTTGCCCGTTTCCTTATTGTAACCGGAGATACCGCCGCTCTTGGCTGCCATGTTCCAGTTTCCGGCAATCAGTGCTGCCTCTGCCTTGGCATCCTCGATCATATTTTCCGTGTTGACTTCATATGTCTCACCCGGTTTCAGATCACTTGCATAGATCTCCTCGAGAAGCTGATCAACTTTATCCGCCATCAGATTGGTGACGTCGGCCTCTTTGTCCTCGTATTTGACCTTCATCTTCCAGTCAAATGAATCAAGGATCGCCTTGCGCGCCTCCTCCTGCGTCATTCCGTAAATATTGACGCCGTTGACGGTCACCGCTCCATCTGCCACGGTACTCTCCTGTACGGCATCCGATTCGGTCGCCCCGCCTGCCGCGCTGCCCCCACCGCACCCGCGGGAGGCAATCGCCGCTATCAGGATAACCGCCAGGACACCGATCACGATCAAAAGGATCTGTGTAATATCCAGACGGTTTCTTCTCTTCTTTTTATAACGCCCGGAAGTATGCCCACTCCGACCGGCTGCCGCCCGGTTCATCGCAGTATCCCGGCGTCCCGTGCTTGTGTGCGCAGCTGTACTTTTTGTATGGCTGGATGTTCCGGACGACGAACGATGCCCGGTACTGCTGTACGAACTCAGCGTTCCGCCCTCCAATCCTCTATGTTCAAAATTCCTTCCTCCTGAAGAATTTCTGTTGTACTCACTCATTTTCCATCACCTGTCCGTCTTTTCCATGAAATTTTATTATATGTGTTTATTTGAAAATATCCCTGCTACAGTATAGCACAATTCCAGGAAAAGAAAATAACATTATTCTTAAATTAACTTATAAATTTTTTTGATCCCCACAACCTTTTCCTGGTACAAATTTCCACAGCCGCTCTGTTTTTTGTATAACGCTTCTTCTTTCAAATATATCTGATGTAAACAATCATTTTTGTTCCCGTTTACACACTGGCAAACTGCAGCGGGTATCTGCCGCATACTTGACTTTTCCATCTAATGCGGGTAGTCTTACAGCAGAAGGAGGTCTGCATCTATGCAGTTAATTGATTTACACGTTCATTCTACTGCTTCGGACGGCACACTCACGCCCACCGAAGTGACAAAGCTGGCGCTCCAATGCGGTCTGACCGCCTATGCGCTGACGGATCATGATACAGTTGACGGCGTTGCGGAAGCCATGCAGGCAGCCGAGAACACCTCCCTGACTGTCATTCCCGGTGCCGAATTTTCCAGTCCTTATGAAGGAAAAGAAATCCATATTCTGGGGCTCTATCTGAACCCGCACTGCCCGGAACTTTTATCTGCACTGCGGCAGGTCCGCGAGATCCGCAACCGGCGCAATGAAGAGCTTCTCGCTTTATTTCACGCAGATGGATTTCCCATTAAATATGAAGATTTAATTCACGGAAATGAACACACTGTCATCACCCGTGCCCATTTTGCACGCGCACTGCTTGAAAAAGGCTGTGTCACTTCGGTCAGCCAGGCATTTGATAAATACCTCGGGGACGGCAAAAAATATTACCGCCCGAAGCAGATGATTGAGCCGGAGGAAGCGATCCGCCTGATCCGTGTAGCTGGCGGTTTACCAGCGCTCGCACATCCTCTCCAGTATAAACTTGGCTGGAAAAAGACCGAGCAGCTTCTCTCCTATTTAAAAGAAGCCGGAATGATGGGCATCGAGGTTTATTATTCCTCACACTCTCAATCCGACAGTCTTCATTTACGTGAAATAGCTTCCCGTCTCGGTCTGGTCTCCACCGGCGGTTCCGATTTTCACGGTGCCAACAAACCAGATATCCATCTTGGAAGCGGCTACGGCGGTCTGCGGGTTTCTGCACTGCTGCTGGACAACATAAAAGCCCGGTTACAGCAGAAAAACAGCTAAAATGCTGATTTACCCGCTCACGCTTCTATCGGTTCCGTATGTTCAGGCATTTACAATCTATATAAAAACTTCTTCATGAACCTGCTGAACAGACGTCTGTTTATATGTTTACATATGATAGAGCGCCTGCTCAATCCCTTCTTCCGAGACGGACTCCGCCAGTACAGCTTTCATTCCCGCCGCGCTGGCGGTTTTTTCTGTCTTTTCTCCGATACAGACGGCTGTAAATCCGTTCAATGTCTCCTTATCCGGCTGTAAAATATCCAGGAATCCCTGTACCGTCGATCCGCTCGTAAACGTGGCCGCATCGATCGCGCCCTCTTTTAGGAGTTCACGGATGCGCTCTGCAAGCGGCGATTCCTCCGGCGTGATCGTATCGTAAAGTGTCACATCCATATAGGATATTCCGGCAGCTTCAAATGCCTGCGTCAGTTCCGGCGAACCATGTCTGGCGCGCAGGATGCATACGCGTTCGTTCTGCTTCACCTGTTTTGCCAGCCCTTTTCCGAGATCTGCCGCATAAAAGCGCTCCGGAATATAATCTGGGTAAATGCCGTGTTCCCGGCAGACGGACGCGGTTCCCTCACCGATCACAGCAAAACGCAGATGGGAGAGGCTCCTGAAATCTTTCTGCATCCAATTCAAAAGCTCAAAGAAATATTGTGCCCCTGCCGGACTTGTGAGCACCAGCCAGTGATACGATTCCAGATTCCGAACCAGTTCATACAGTTTTTCTTTATCCGCTGTGCCAGCATCCGCTTTTTCTGATTTTTTCCAGACCGGTTTTAACTCAATCGTCGGAAATTCCAGCACCTCCGCTCCGGCATCGCGCAGATGTTCCGCCAGCTTCTGGCTGCGCTCCTTCGGGCGGGTAATCACGATCCGTTTTCCTGCCAACGGCTTTTCTTCTCTCCATGCACACGTATCAGCAAGCGCACAGACCTCCCCGATCACAAGGATGGCAGGCGCCTTGACGCCCTGACGCACACCCTCTTCCGGAAGTGTCTGCAGGGTTGCGCGGATCATTCTCTGGGACGCAAGGGTTCCGTTCATCAGAAATGCCGCCGGCGTCTCCGGTTTCATTCCCGCATTCAGAAGCCCCTCACAGATCCTCGGCGCATTCGCAACACTCATCAGAAAAATTAAGGTGCCGCCGACCCGAGCAAGTGCCTCAAAATCCAGAGCCGGCATGCCCTCCATACGATGTCCGGTAATCACATGAAACGATCCCGCCAATCCGCGGTGCGTCACCGGGATGCCAAAATATGCCGGAACTGCCAGGCTGGAGCTGATACCTGGAACCACCTCAAACGGGATCTGATGTTTCTTTAAAAATTCAGCTTCTTCGCCGCCGCGTCCAAAGACGAACGGATCCCCGCCCTTGAGGCGCACGATCGTTCCGCCCTTTTTCGCTTCCTCTAATAAAATTTCTAAGATTTCTTCCTGCTTCTTCGAATGGCGTCCACTCCGTTTACCAACGTCAATTTTCCGCGTATGCTCCGGAATCCAGCCCAGTACCGCGTCGCCTGCCAAAGCGTCGTAGACGACGGCATCCGCCTGCTCCAGAAGTTCTCTGCCGCGCAGGGTAAAAAGCCCTGCATCGCCAGGGCCCGAGCCGATAAGGTAGACTTTCCCCAGCGGAGACAGTGCAGGCTTTCCCGATAACTGTTCCGCCAATTTTCTTCCAAGCTCCGCTGCTTTCTCTGCATCGCCCTCAATGGAACCAATACGGACTTCTCCCGTTTCTTCCTTATAATAAAGACCACGTAGCTTGATTTTTCCATTTTCAAGCACCGCCGAAGCTGCCGTCGGCGACGAACATCCGCCTCCAAGCGTGGCGACAAAGCCCTGTTCTGCCCTGGTTAAAACCGCAGACTCCTCAGAGTGAACCATTTTCACAAAAGGGATCTCCCGGTCACGCCGTCCCTGGATTGCCAGAATGCCCTGTCCTGCTGACGGGATCATTTCCTCCACAGAAAAATAACGGCTGATGCGATCTGCAAATCCCAGACGAATCAGCCCCGCCGCTGCCAGAATCAGCGCATCATATCCGCTAGAATCGAGCTTTCGCAAACGCGTGTTCAGGTTGCCTCGGATCCCCTTAAATTCTGCATCCGGGAATAATCTCTGCCCCTGTAGGACGCGGCGGCGGCTGGAAGTTCCGATTACCGGGTGTGCCGGAAGCTCGGATAAGCCTTCACGCAGAACCAGCACATCGCGGCAATCTTCGCGCTCTAAAAGCGCCAGCACCGGCAGCTCCTCCGGCGGACAGAGCGGCATATCTTTTAAGGAATGAACTGTCAGCTCGCACCGCCCTTCATAAAGCGCCTGATCCAGCTCTTTTACAAACAATCCCCTGCCGCCAACCGCATCAAGTGGACGGTCAAGCACCTTGTCTCCCGTCGTTTTCATCGTGATCAATTCAAATCCTGTCTCCGGACAGACATTCTGCATCGCTGCGATCGCCATCTTTGACTGAACAACTGCCAGCGCACTGTCGCGGCTGCCTACGCGGATCCTATTTTTATCTGTCAATTTTTAATCTCCTCTATAAAATATATTAAGTATCTTCTACCTCTGCCTCCGCCAGCACGCGGCGTACTTCTTTTGCCACACGATGCGTCAATCCCGGATCCGCTCCGCCAGAAATCAATCCGGCTGTCAGTTCTCTGCCCTGGGCGATCGCCGGGAAATAAAACTCTGACTGACTTTTATCGGAAGCCATATTAAACCAGACGGAATGGTTCGACGCATCCTCCTTGATCCGTGCATCCGCCCCCGTCTGCCCGGTCGCTGCCAGCGCCATAAAAAATTTTTTTTCCTGCCAGATCGTATCACGAACTTCCTCATAGGTTTGTTCAATCAGACGGATTTTCCGTGAATCCGCCAGCTTCCGTATCTCTTCCGAAGTGTTCGGTGCAATCACCGTGATCGCTGCGCCAAATTTTTCCAGCACGCCGACCCGCCTCGATGCCACACTTCCAGCTCCCACAACCAGCACCTGCCGATCTGTCATATCTATAAAAATCGGAAAATAGGACATTTCTCTTCTCCCACTATTTTCGTTTGGTAACTGTTCAGTGCCTTCACAGTCACGCGCAATAAATCCGCAGACCTACTGAACAGTTACTTCGTTTGTTTCTATGCCACCGGAATTGAGTTCATCTCTTCAAAACCGTATTTCCGTATTATTATAAGGTTTCACGTTTTATAAATCAAGCATGAGGCAGACCTATTTTTCATTTTAGAACCTCTTTTGTTTCTGTTCACGGGTAGGCACTTTTGGAACCGAAAGTGCCGTAAGAAAACGTGGTGGCAGCAGGAATTTGCCGTATTTAAATGCGAAGCCACGGCAAATTCCGTTACTTTTTACGTATGCGTGTACAGTAACCCTCTTTTATTAATACCCGTATACGTAAAAAGTAATCCTTGTTTTGTCTTGCCAGAACGGTGCAGATTTTGTATACTTATAACACATTTAAATTCAATACAATGAGTATAAAAAGATTGACTAATACCAATAAAGGAGTTACAACGATGGAAGAATTTTACAAAGCAATCGAAGACAAGATCAAAGCTTCCGGCTATCCGGGCGAGGTAAACGGTGAGGATATCTACAACGACATCTGCGATCAGATGGAGGAAAAAGAAAATGGAACCTACCTGTTTCTCTCCAAAAAAGACAATGGCGTCGTATTTGAATACAAGGTAGACATTCTGGATGAGTCCTTCAATCTCTCCTATGTTCATATTACCGCAAATAACGACACGTTTCATATTGATTTTGACAATTAATAGACAATCTTTTCTTGGACATCCCTGTATTTTTGACATACAGGGATATTTTTTTAAGGATTTTTTTGGAAAATGTGAGCATTGCGCCCTTTATAGAGGTCTGTTATAATTATCATTGTTAAAAGATTGACGAAATTATAAACTGCACACAGGGTTGTGTGCCAATCCATGAAGGAGGGCTAACTATGAAAATCCAGAACATTTCCGATGTAAACACATTTTTTAAAGTAATTGATTCCTGCAAAGGAACCGTCGAGCTGGTTTCCCCGGAGGGCGACCGCATCAACCTGAAATCCAAGCTGTCCCAGTATCTGTCGATGGCAAATATTTTTTCCAATGGCTATATCAAAGAGCTGGAGCTGGTCGCTTATGAGAAAGAGGACTTAGACCGACTGATTAAATTTATGTATCAGGGAGAGTAAGCTCTCTTCTGAGGTGTACACGGTATGTACGTTGCCGTTGTATAAAAAAATGTTTGAATGATGCGATAGAAACTGTATAAAAAAGCTTTCTGGCTGCATGGCAGATTGGCTCTGCTGCACAGAAAGCTTTTTTCCGTTTTATGAATCTAAGTCAAACCGTTTCTCATACTTCACGCAGTAAACACGCAAACCTTCTAAACAGCTACGCTTCTATCCGCTCCAGCTCTTGAAAGACTTTTTCAATTTCTTCCCGCGACGCCCGGAATGTTCCCTGCACCATCTGGGTGCTCCCGCCGCCGCGTCCCTGCAGACGGGCGTTTAATTCTTTTCCGAATGCACGCATATCACGGCCGAGGCTTCCGGCTGTGTAGTTATAACCTGACGCATCATCGCCAGAGCACACCAGCACGGTCTCTCCTTTTTCCTGTTCCAATAGCAGATTTGCAAACTGACGCACCAGAACTGGCGTCATGCCCTGCTCAAATACAGTCAGCGCTTTCTGCCCCTGCGGATAGACGTCTGCCTGCATGGTGAGAATGCGCTGCCAGAGGCGGTTGATCTCACCGTCCTTGCGCCCGCTCTCCTCTTTCAGATGGCTGACCGCCTCCGCCGCCTTCTCCGGTTTTGCGGAAAGCAGGTTAGAGATCGTCTGCATCTGCTCCGTCTTCGCCTCAAAATTCTCCAGCGCACGGTCACCACAGAGCATGGAGAAACGCACGCCGCCCTTGTAATTCATCAGGGAAAGCACCTTGATCACGCCGATCTCTCCCGTGTAATCCACGTGTGTGCCGCAGCAGGCACAGATATCCGCCCCCGGAATCTCTACAATGCGGACCTGACCGGTCAGCTCTTTCTTGCTGCGGTAATCGATCGTTTTCAATTCCTCCTCACCCGGATATGTCACCTGTACCGGAAGATTCGCCCAGACAACCGCATTTGCCTTCTTCTCGATTTCCTTTAACTGTTCCCAGTTAAGCGGACCATTCAGATCGACCGTCACTTCATCGTGTCCCATATGAAATCCGACATTATCATATCCGTATGCGGCATGAATCAGCCCCGATATGATATGTTCTCCCGTATGTTGCTGCATGTTGGAAAAACGCTGTTCCCAGTCGATGGCCGCGTGAACGGTGCTTCCCACCTCCAGCGGAGCGTCCGTCTCATGAACAACCACGCCATGTTTCTCCTCCACATGTGTCACGTGCACTTCCCCGATCCGTCCGGTGTCCGACGGCTGTCCGCCGCCCTCCGGGTAAAATCCGGTCTGGGAAAGTTCCACCTCAAATCCGTGCTTTGCCGGACGGCAGGCGGTGACGATGGCATCAAATTCTTTTACATACGGTGTCTGATAATATAACGGTTCCATTTTCATTCCTCTTTTCATTTCGTTGTACAATGTTCTGTGACAAATCGTTATGGATAAACATCCATGTCGATCCGCCCGGTTATCTCGGTTATCTCGATTATTTCAACAAAAAATTTATAGTAAAATATTTCCGTCCTAATTTTCCTGATTTATGGAAACTGTGGCAAGCTGCCCCTCATATGATGAAGTGTATAGAAAATCTCGGAGGACATAACCATGAGTGATTTAGCGGCTACCAACTGCGGTTGCGGATGTGATAACAACGGAGGAAGCTGCGGCTGTAATTGTGGCTGTGGATGCGGCGGTTTCGGCAACAACAACTGTCTCTTCCTGATTCTGATTCTGCTGTGCTGCGGCGGATGTGGCGGCGGATGCTTTGACCACGGATGCGGCGGCAACAACTGCGACTGCCTGATCTGGATCCTGCTTCTGTGCTGCTGCTGTGGCGGCGGTGGCTTTGGCTGCTGATAAACATCCGACCATATCCAGCATATCTTTTGAGAATGCATCCATGTACATTTTAATACCGCAGATTTAACACCATCACATCTTATTTGCGCGTCAACTGATAAATCAATGCATTGCAGATCGCGGCGGCTACATTGCTGCCGCCTTTTCTGCCTCTTGCCACAATATAAGGAGTGTCCGGCAGGGATATAATCAATTCCTTGGACGGCACGACATTGACAAAGCCGACCGGCACGCCGATGATGAGCTTCGGGTGTATTTTTCCCTCCTGAATCAACTCGTACAGACGCACCAGCGCGGTCGGTGCATTCCCAACTGCAAAAATACAGTCTTTTCCCATTTCTGCCGCCTTATCCATGCTGGCAACCGCACGGGTGGTCCCGGACGCTGCCGCTTTCTTCGCGACATCCTCGTCCGCCATAAAACAGTAGACCTCACCGCCCAGCGACGCAAGCGCGCGCTTGTTGATGCCGGATTTTCCCATATTCGTATCAGTCACGATGCACGCCCCATTTTTCAGGGCTTCCAACGCCTTATCGACTGCGCCCGGTGAAAATACAAGCGAATCTGCGTACTCAAAGTCAGCTGTCGTGTGAATCACGCGTTTCACAATTGGTGCTTCTTTCTCCGGAAATGTCCGTTCCCCCAGCTCCTCGGTGATAATCTCAAAACTTTTCGCCTCGATCTCCGACGGCAATACCTGACTGAGTTCTTTCATTTTTTCATCCATCTATCTACACTCCCTTTTCCAGAATCCGGTAAATTGCTTCCATATCCAAGTACTTCCGCATCGTGTCTGCCAGCCGGTTGTACTGCTCTTCCCGGTATTTCTCATAATCAAACGATAATCCGCCGACTTCCGGCTCCATTCCTTTTTCTTTCATCAGCGCACAGACAATCGTCTCCGCCACCTCTGCCTTGTCAAAAATGCCGTGGACGTAAGTGCCGTAGAGATTGTCCCGGCAGCAGCCATCCTGTTTTTCAGTGTGGTTTCCCGCCTGTTCTTCCCTAAGTTTCAATAAACTATGATTTACGGCTTTTTCCTGCTCCTTGATCACGTTCTTAACAATATCACCGCCGACAGATGATGTCTCTCCCATATGTATTTCATATCCTTCCGCCTCCATCCCCGAAAGCCCGGAAAAGATACCGCTGACCGTCCCGAAACATCCCTTGACCTGCGTCCTGGTCTTTTCTTCCTGAAACTGTGTCTGTAACGGCAGAAGTCCCATACCGGAGATCGTACGCCCAGGCACACCCGCCTCGGTTCCTTCCTGATCTGACAGCGTCTGTCCCATCATCTGATAGCCGCCGCAGATGCCCCAGATCGGCGTTCCTCCGGCTGCTTTCTTTAAAACTGCCGCTTCCAGACCATTCTGCCGCATCCAGAGCAGATCCTCGATCGTATTCTTCGTTCCCGGAAGAACAATCAGATCCGGTCGTCCCAGCTCAGACAGGCGGCTCACATAACGCACCGAAACGCCGGGGATCGGGTCAAAGACGTTCAAGTCAGTGAAATTGGATAAACGCGGAAAGCGGATGGCTGCAATGTCGATCCATGCCTCTACATGTTTTTCAGATGACTCGTTTTCCTGTTTAAGGGTATTATTCCGCCCTGTGGATGAAAGGCGGCTGCTTAAGCTATCCTCGTCCTCGATATCCACATCCATGTACGGAACGACGCCGACCACCGGAATCTTGCATAATTTCTCGATCATCTCAACACCTGGATCCAGGATCGTCTTATCGCCGCGGAATTTGTTGATGATAAGCCCCTTTACCATCGCCTGTTCATCCGGTTCCAGAAGCGCTACCGTTCCATAGAGCTGTGCAAACACACCGCCCCGGTCGATGTCCCCGGCAAGCAGCACCGGCGCACCCGCCATGCGCGCCATTCCCATGTTCACGATATCATCCGATTTTAAGTTGATCTCCGCCGGGCTGCCGGCGCCCTCGATCACGATGATATCGTACTGTTCGGACAAGTGCTGAAACGCTTTCTTGATTTCCGGGATTAGCTGCTTTTTATACTTGAAATATTCCTTCGCGGGCATTGTGCCGATCGGGACACCGCGCACGATCACCTGAGAACCGACATCGCTGGATGGCTTTAAGAGAATCGGATTCATGTCCACCGATGGCTCACAGCCCGCCGCCTGCGCCTGCACTACCTGTGCGCGTCCCATTTCCAATCCCTCGCTGGTAATATAGGAGTTCAGCGCCATATTCTGCGATTTAAACGGCGCCACGCGGTAGCCGTCCTGCTTGAAAATCCGGCAGAGTCCCGCCGCCAGCAGGCTTTTTCCCGCATTGGACATCGTTCCCTGTATCATGATTGCTTTTGCCACGGTGAAATCCTCCTTATTTTTGAGTGTCTTACTAAATAATGGTTGCTCAGAGCTACTTAATTCGAAGCTATTTTGTGCTTAACCGAAACTATTTTTCTGCCATTTGTCCTTTCAAATGACAGAGGCTATTTTATGGGTTCGTGTAACTGTTCAGTACCTTCACAGTCACGCGCAAAAATCCATTAAAAATTGCCTACGGCAATGGGATTTTTGCCTGCTGGCCCATGTTTTCGTACGGTCAGCGCAGTAAATGCGCAGACCTACTGAACAGTTACGGGTTCGTTTTATATTACAAATTCACATTGTGTTTTTCTTCAGATTGTACCTCTTTCAAAATATTTATCAACCTTTCATTTTCTCCCCGGTTCCGCACCGCCACCCGGTAATAATGACGGTTCAGCCCTTCAAAATTCTCACAGGCGCGAATCAAAATGCCATGCTCTAAACATCCCTGTTTGTAATCGCGCGAATCCTCATCCGGCGAACGAAACAACAGATAATTTGTCTGGGACGGATAAACGATAAATCCCAGTTCTTCCAGTTTTTCCGCCAGCCGCGGACGTTCCGCCTGCAAAAATTTAACCGTCCATTCCAGCAAGTTTCCTTCTGAATGATCCGCCAGTTCCGCAAATGCCGCCACCCCGCCCGCCTGCGCTGGAGCCGAGACACTCCACGGCTGGCGGAACTTCTCGAGACATTCCCGGAGTCCGGCGTTAGGAATGATTCCATAACCCAGGCGCAGGCCTGCCATTGAGCAGATTTTTGTCAGGGCATTTAAGAGGATAACGTGATCTCCAACACCATTTAACAAATTTCCAACAAACGAACCTTCTCTCCGTGTATCCAAAAACCACTGAAAACACTCGTCCAGCATAAGCCAGGTATGTGTTTCCCGGCAGACCTCCGCCAACCTTTCCAGCTCGGTGGCTGAAATAGCGCGCCCTGTCGGGTTATTGGGATTTCCGAGAATCAAAATTTTTTCCCAGACGTTTTCACGTTTAGAGGATAAAGTTGGGACCGAATCTATCTTCGATGCATACCCGGAGCCATCGAAAAGCATGGCATACAATTCTTCCCTCGCACTCTCCAGGGAAAATCCATTTTCTTCCTTTAAATGAAGCCACCGGATCTCGCAGCCGCACATCCGAAGCGCCTGCTCATACTCCGAAAATCCCGGTGCCAGCAAAATCGCCTGTTTGGGCCGAATCGCTGAGACAACTGCATATAAAATATCCGAAGCACCATTTCCAAACACGAGCCAGTCCTCCGGAATCGGCGTGCCATCTGTCTCATAAAAAGCAGCCGCTGCACGCCGCAGCTTCCGGCATAAAGCATCCGGATATTGTTCCCAAGCAGCCGCCGATGCCATCACAGCATCACGGACAGCCTGCGGCATTCCAAGACGATTTGTATTGACTGAAAAATCTAACTCTACGGCTGCATCACCGTAAATATCGCCGCCGTGCGTGTATGGCATAGATGCTTCCTCCCTGTTGTTCCCTCTTTTTTGTGTATTCTTTATCTGGTTACTCTTTCCTTCGTTCGTTCTGTTTTTGATATTTTTATCTGTTTGATTGTTTCATTATTTGGATTTTTTTCCTTTTTTATATTCTTCTTTGTTAAAATCCCCTTATCAAAACAAAATCACGGCCCGCATCACCAGTGCCAGAAGTCCCATGATTCCCGCCGCTCCATACATCAGGCGGTTGACACGGCGGATGTCCTGCGGTTCAATCGGGTGTATCTCATCACCGATATATGGCTTCGGAACTAACTTGCCGAAATACCAGGCATCGCCCGCCAGTCGCAAGCCCAGCGCGCCGGCGCATGCCGACTCGGTCTGCGCGGAATTGGGGCTTTTGTGGTTCCGGCGATCACGCCGCCAAATACGGTAAGCATTCTTTCCGTCATATCGTAAAAGGTATGCAGATACTATCAATAAAAGCGCTGCCAGACGCGACGGAATCAGGTTTACCAGATCGTCCAGCTTTGCTGCCGCGCGTCCAAAATGCAGATATTTGTCATTTTTATATCCGACCATCGAATCCATCGTGTTGACTGCCTTGTACAGCCAGCCAAGAAGCGGACCTCCGATCGCCAGATAAAACAAAGGCGCAATCACTCCATCCGACGCATTTTCCGCTACCGTCTCAACTGCCGCCCGTGCGATCCCCGCCTCTGAAAGAGGTTTCGTATCGCGCCCGACAATCATCGACACTGCATAGCGGGCTCCCTCGGTATCTCCCGCCTCCAGCTTCCGGCAGACCGCCATGCTCTCATCCCGCAGGGAGCGCGCCGCCAGCAGATAGTAAGTCATGACCGCCTCGACTACTGTCTGAATCCAGATGCCGCCCAGATGGGAAATCCAGAGGATTGCGCCTGCCACACTGCCTGTCACAAGCAGCACCAGACACACAAAAAGAACGCCCGCGCGGCGTTCCCCCCGTTCCGTTGCATGCTTTTTTCCAGCTGGACGCAAATATTTTTCCAGCCACACAATCAGATTTCCGATCGCCCGGACCGGATGCGGCATCGAATGCGGATCACCCAGGCACAGATCCAGAAGATAACCTGCCAGAATCGCAGCTAAGTGATATCCGACCATTCTACCTTCTATCATTCCTGTCAATACTTTACTGATTGCTGTCATTTTGTCTACTCCCAACTATTCTTTTATTTGATCCGCATTCCCAGACCGCAGATAACCCGGTGCACTTCCTCCGAATATGCGGCGATCCGCTGGCAAATGCGCCCGTCTGTCTCCCGGTAATCGCGCTCAAATGCTTCCATCGGCACAATGCCGCAGCCGATTTCATCCGCCGTCACGAATGCATCCGGATTTTCCTGCATCAGGCGTTCTGCAAACACGTATGGATCGCGCCCGGCTTCCATCTCACGCCTCACAAACAGTTCAAAATGCGTGATCAGATCCGCCTGCATGATCGTCTGTTTGTCCGTTTCTAATCTCCCATCCGCGATGCGTGCCGTAACTCTACACGCTTCTGGATTTTTCGATCGATTCAGAACGGTGGATAAGTCTTTTGTTTTCCTCCGTTCCAAAGTACGTTTTTCCCACAATTTCATCGCATACGCTGTCTTTCCTTGTTCCCTGCCGCCAATTATAAAAATCATTCTGCTTTTCCTCGCTTAAAAATTCAAAAACCGCAGGCACGTACCTGCCAGCCGCATCGCCGCCAGCACCAGCACCACATTCCGCTCGCAGCTCTGCAGAAAATGCCCTGCCAGATCGCCGTTGATGCCGCCAAATTCCCGCATGGAAAAACGATAATAACAAACGAAAGTCGCAAGTACTGTTAAGGCTGCCAGAGCGCCGCGCAGATGTCCCCAGTAAATCATCCAGCTGATCGCCAACACTGCTAAAACTGCCATACTCACGCGAACAACCTTTGTCTCGGCACTTCTGGAAAATTCAGCGGCAAGCCCGTCCTTTTTCGCCTTTGGAAATGCCACCACCGAATAGCCGCTGCAGGCGCGTTCCAGCATAAGCGCCCCCGGCAGCAGCCACACATCTGCTCCCACAAGCTCAGAAACTGCCCCCGCATAGAGAAGCAGGTACAGCCCCAGACCGATGATCGCAAACGCCCCCGTATGTGGATCTTTTAAAATCGCCAGCTTTTTTTCCCGCTCGCCGTAGGAATGGCGCGCATCCGTCACATCGAGATACCCGTCCATATGGATTCCACCGGTAATCAATAGTGGAACTGCCGTCAACAGGCAGGTCTGGAACAGAACTCCAGCACCCAAAATTTCACAGAGCGCAAACGTGGCTATCTCTACCGCCCCGATCACCGCCCCGATCAGCGGAAAAAAACAAAGCGCATAGCGCATCCGCTCTTCCGTCCAGTCCATGCGCGGCATCGGAATGCGTGAATACATGGAAAATGCAATGACAAAACTTCCTATCAGATTCAATCTTCGATCCCCCTGACTCTATTCTGGCAACCATAACTTTAGCAGGCATTCCGCTCTGTTCCACTCACTGACTACCCTACATCTTTTGTCCTTTCATCGGCTGCAAAAACAGGTGTTGACACCGCAATCGGAATTCCATACACCACTTCCGTCACCGAATCCGCCATCTGTCCCAGTTCCCGGTTGATCCGTCCCAGAAGCTCTATGTACCGCTCCGATTCCAGATCATACGTCACACCGTCCGAAAAGATCTCATTCGTTACAATGATAAGGTCATGGCACTGGTTTTGCAAGCGTTTTATTCCTTGCAGAATCCGCTCTTGCGCACCATTTTCCTGAGCATAAAATTCATTGAGGACAAGATTGGACATACATTCAAGGAGAAGCACTGGTTTTTGTGCCACTCGGCAGGACTCCCAGCGCTTCAAACTATCGTTTTCCTGTTCAGCGTCCACACCAGCCGAATTGGACTCTTCGAATCTCTCCTCTAATTCTAATGTTTCTAACCCCGTATACCGCTCAATCGTCTCAAACCCTTTTGCCGCGCGCATCCGCCGATGGCGCTCCACCCGTTTTCTGCCTTCATCATCCCAAATCCGCATCGTCGCCAGATACCAGAGTGTCCCACCGTTCCTGTTCCGGCACTGCACGGCAGTCTGTTCGGCATATTCGGACTTACCGCTGCCACTGCCGCCTGTAACTATATATAACATCGTTCATTTATCCTCTTTTTCACCGAATTGCAGCAGTTTCCATGCTTTAAAAACATACGCAAAAAATGTTTTAATCCGTATATCTCATCACACCAGCGGCTTATATTCCTCTATTTCCATCTCCGCAAACGTATCCATATCCCGGTAAATGGACAGCGCCATATCCAGCAGTGGAAACAGCGCCAGCGCCCCTGTACCTTCTCCGAGTCGAAGTCCCGCCTGGATAGCCGGAGTTACTCCTATCAAATCAAGCAGCCAGATAGACGCCGGTTCCGCCGATACATGGGCTGCCAGCATATAATCCGTCGCTGCCGATGCAATTCTTCCAGCAGCTGCCGCCGCAGCTGCCGCGATAACCCCGTCAATCACAACCGGAACATGATAGATGGCACCGCCCAAAAAAGCACCTGCCATCGCCGCCAGATCGAATCCGCCTACCTTTTGCAATACCTCCATGCCATCCATGGGATCCGGGTGATGCAGTCCGATTCCACGCCGGATTGCCTCCGTTTTCCGTTTCAATCCAGCCGAATCTAAACCCGCCCCAGCTCCAGTGACAAGTTCTGGATCCTTTTGCAGCAGAACCGATGCGACCGCACTGCTGGTCGTCGTATTGCCGATCCCCATTTCACCCACTGCAGACAAGCGGTACCCCTGCTCCTTCAGCACACGCACCGCATCGATTCCCGTCAAAATGGCTGTCAACACCTCCTGGCGCGTCATCGCTGCTGCTTTTGTAAAATTGGAAGTTCCACGGCGGATTTTCCGTTCCGTTAGGGGATGAAGTTCTCCCCGATGTTCTACCTCACAGGCAATTCCCATATCGATCGGAAACACATCTGTCTCTGCCTTTTCTGCCATCAGGCAGGAACAGCTCCTCCCGCGTGTCATATTCGAAACAACTGCCGCCGTAACCTCCTGCCCGGTCTGTGATACTCCTTCTTCGACTACCCCATTATCTGCGCAAAAAATTAAAAGTGCACGCTTGGAGAAGTCTGGCACTTCCTCCCCCTGCGCTGCCGCCGCCCGCACAATATCTTCCTCCAGGACTCCCAGACTGCCAAGCGGTTTTGCCACATGCCCCCAATGCTTTTCTGCCTGCTCCCGGATTGTCTTGTCCGCTGGTACAATCTGTTTCTTAAGCTGGTCAAACCGTATTTCCAGCTCTTTTTCCGAAAAATGCCGAAAATCTTCCAGAGATTCCAATGTCTTCATATTCTCCTGCTGCATCTATATGTTCCTCCCGTTTTCGTTTCCGGCCTTTTCCATGGGTCCGTGAACGGGCGTACCCTTTCAGTCTATCGTTTACCGGTTCAAAATTCCGCCTATGATTGTACCATTGACCGGAACAATACGCAAATACAAATTTGTTCTCACACCGAAAGTACGAAAACAGTAACAAAACGACACCCCCATCCGGGCAGTGCCGTTTTTTTCAAACCCATCTTATAAAATTCTATTCCACATATCCATACAAAAAATTATACAATCTCAGGAAGCGCAATCACACTCTTCTCACGCAACCCCTTTCAACATCCACTCATACGCATCATACGCCGTCCGCAGGGAAATCTCGGCAGTCTCTAGTTCTGCTTTTTTCTGCAGATAAGACGCCTCACCCTGTAAATACGTTGCTTTATTAATCGCACCGGACTGATACTTAATCTGGGTGGCGCCGTATGTTTTTTCGGCAGACTGGTAGGCTGCCTGCGCCGCGTCGCGTTCTAGGCTTAATGCCGCTATCTCAGCGTACTGCTCATCCGCTGAGGCGCTTGCGGCGCTCTCGGCTTCCTTGATCTGCTGGTGGCGCAGCTTGCGCGCCGCATCTCCAGTTGCGGAGGATCGTCTGGCTGATTTGACACTGGAACTTGCAACGACAGCTGCCGCGCGGTCCGCATCCAGATTCATAGAAGCCAGTTCCGTTGCCGATACGGCTGGAATTTCCCCCAGCGTAATAGAAGTTCCGCTCTTTCCAAGTAAAATGGCAAGCTGGCGCAGCGCCTTATTTGCCTGATCGGTCGTGGATTGTAATGCTGTCTGGGCGCTTAACAGGTTTTTCTGAGCCTGCAGCAGATCCGTCTCCGTGCAAAGCCCCGCTGCCAGTTCCCGCTCTTTGCGATCTGCCTGCGCCTGATAGTTCTCTGCCGTCTTGGCAGCCGCCTCCACCTCGTCCTGAAGCTGCCGGCAGGTGCCCCACTGCATCTGTGCGGTCTTTACGACCTGCCAGACCGTCCGGTTTCTGGACGCACGGCTTGACGCCGAATTTAAGGAAGTGAGCGACTTTTTATACTGCTTCGCTGCCATCGACAGCGTTTGTGCATTTCGCTCATAGGTGCCGATCAGTGCCTCATCTCCGCCCGCATCTTCGAGCTCATCTGCTTTATAGTTCATATCCCGGGCACCGGAAATCATCGCATCGTAGGCTTCCTGGTAGACGGCAAGGCTGTCCTGATAACTGTAATCGGCGCTGACAGCCGTTCCATTGCCGCGCCGCACCAGCGCCTCCAGTTCCCCGTACTCTATCACAGAATCCGCGAGCTGTTCCTCCGTATAGGAGCCGGACTGGCTGGCGATCGTGTTGTCTGCGCTGTTTTCGGTTATGGTGCCATCTTCCAGCGCCGGACCATCTGCCTCGCTGTCTGAATCACTTTCTGTGCCGGAAATCAAAGGGGTTTTCGCCGCCTGCGCCGGGTTCGATACAAGAATACAAGCCGCCAGGGCAATTCCGATCGAACGACCCAATCTGCTTTTTCCGATTCGTTTCACATTATGACCGTCCAGATGCACATCCAAAGCACTTGCACCGCTTCGGTCTCTTTCTTGCCCCTTGCGCATCTTTTGCTCTGTCCCAGCTTCCGCGTTCATCCATTTTCCTTTCAGATTTCGCATCATCCGCCCACCCCTTTCTACTGCGTGGACGCCAGGCCGTCCACCGCCCACTGGTAAGCGAACTGCGCCTGGAGAAGCGACATCGTTGCCGTCTCTTTTGCCACGGATGCCGATTCATAGGAATAGGTTGCGCTCTGGTATGCGTTCTGGCTGATAAGTCCGGCTGCCAGCTTGCGGTCGTTGGTCTGTTTCGTCTTTTCTTCTAATTCAAGGCTGCGTTTTGCCTGTTCATACTGTGCCTCAGACAACTTCAGATTCTGATAAACCGACTGGACATTCGACTTGACTGCCTCCTTCCCGCTGGTCAGAGTTGTCTGGTACTGCTCTTTAAGGGTGCTTGTCATCGCATTGTTGACCTGACGTGCCAGAATCTTTAACTGATAATTATTTTCCTGTGCTTTCGCAATGTCCTCTTCGAGGTTGACCAATGCACTCATCTGTTCCTGCGGGTCCGGTAATGCACAGATTTCTACTGATGCGCCATATTTCCATCCAAGCATCTGGCACAGGGATTCCTTCGTCGATGCAATATTGCTTTCTGCCGTGGTGACAGAGGCCTGCGCCTTTAAAAGAGTCTCCTTGGCATCCAGCACATCCGTCTGGGTCGCGCTTCCGGATGAAAGCTTTAAGTTTGCCGTCTCATAGTCTTTTTCTGCCTTGGACACCTGGTTCTGCACACTCTTTAAGTTTTCCTGGGCATTCCAGTACTGGATCATCAGGTTCTGCGCCTGCTGTACCAACGATTTCTCGGTCTGCGTATACCCCCACGCCTTAACATTCGCATCATCGACGTTATTATCGCCCTGCTCGCGCATCTGAGTCGCGGAAGCCTCGCTTCTCTGTTCTGCTGCCAGTGCGGAACCATAATTCGCATCATCTGAATCCGGGTACTCGATACTGCTCTCGATCTCATCTGCCGCGTCATAATATTCCTGCGCGATCTCATTGCTGTCTTTGCCTTGATAATCCTTGTACTCGATCCGGTTCTTCTCCACTGTGCTGTTGTACTCATGGATCCGATCAGCAATCTCGTCAAATTCGAGCTTATCATCCTGCAGCGAAGCCCATTTTTCTGTGGAATATGCAAATTGCGGGCTGGCTGCCAATACCTGGACCGGCGCACCTGCCGCCAGAAAAAGCCCCAGTGAGCAGGCTACTGCACCGGCCGCCATCCGATGCTTCAGACATATTTTTTTATTTCGATTCATGTATGTCACTCCATTCCGATATATCTGATTTTAACAATTATCCTATTCTGTTTCCAATTAATCTATGTCCGGTATCTCTTCCTTCGGTTTCCGGCTCAGCAGTGCGTAATATACTGGAACCATGAAGAGCGCGACCATCACACCTGCGGTCAGACCGCCGATATCTACGATCGCCAGACCCTGTGTCGTGGAACCGCTGCTTCCGATTGCCAGTGCCATCGGAATCATCGAGAGGATGGTTGTCATACTTGTCATCAGAATCGGTCGGATACGGGTCGCACCTGCCTCGATGAGCGCTGTCCGCAGATCCATCGTGGAGCGATACTGGTTGACCGTATCCACGTAGAGAATACCGTTATTTACAACAGTTCCGACCAGAATCAGGAAGCCGAGCAGGGACGTCATACTGATGCTGACGCCGGTCAGCTTCAGTAATCCGAAGGAACCAACCAAACTGAACGGGATGGTCGTCATAACCATGATGGAAAACTTCACAGACTCAAACTGTGCCGCCATGACAACGAATACCAGGAAGACTGCAATCGCAATCGCGCGGTACAGGGAGCTGAACTCACTCTTCATCATACGGTCACGGCTGTTCTGCCCAATGCTGATTGTACCGCTTAAGTTCGGAGTAATTACCTCACTGTTGATTTGCTGCTGTACATTATCACCGGTGTAATCAGCAGAGATTGTGATCTCATATGCACCGTCGGTTCTGGAAATCGAAGCCGGACTGTCCTCAAATACGACATTTGCCACATCGGTCAGTGCCACCTTCTGTCCGTTTGTTCCCGTCAAAATAATATCTTTTATGTTATCAACTGTCTCGTACTCGCCCTCCGGATACTCAACCGTTACCGTAATGTCCTCGCCGTCAATTTTAAGTGTCGTCGCGTCGATACCACTCAACATCTGGTTGATCGTCGTTCCGATACTGGAAGCCGTGAGTCCATACGCCTTTGCCATGACTGGATCAATCTTCAGGGTAATGATCGGTGCATTATTCTCAATACTGGAATGGATGTTGATGACATCCGTTCTTGCTGTCATTTCCTTGACAATCTTATCACTAACTTCTTTTAATTCATCATACTGCGTGCCGTGAAGAATCACTTCATAGCCGCGCTGTCTTCCCATGAAGCTCATGGAAGTCGATGCCGATACGTCGATCGTACAGTTTGCAATGTTATCCATCTCTTTCTGCCACTGATCGGCTACATCGTCTGTTTTCATGGTACGGTCATCTTTCAGATAGGCACTGATCTCGCCGCTGTCTCCGTCGTAACGCAGCATGTACGAATCAATCTGGTCGCTCGCGGAAACAATCGCCTCCGCTTCTGCCAGCGCCTCCTCGATCTTTTCCTGTTTCAGCCCCGGACGCGTCTCTATGCTGACACTGACTGTACCGGTATCATCCGATGTCATCAGCTCCGTCTGCATTCCGCTCGCCAGAATTACCGTCAGTACAAGTACCAGAACCGAAAATCCCATAACCATCGCCTTGTGGTTTAACAGACGGTCCATGATGCCGCGGTACCATTTCTGTAAACGTTCAATCGGACGTCCCATCAGGGCGCGCTTCGCCTCGCTCGGTTTATAGAACAGATAACACAGCGGAACCACCGTCATCGCAGACAGCAGGGACGCTGACATACAGAACACGATCGTAAATCCCAGCGGCTTGAACATCTGTCCGGTCATACCGTTTAAGAATGCCAGCGGCAGGAATACGACACAGGTCGTAATCGTCGAACCGATGATCGAGTTAATGACAATGCCGGTTCCGTGAAGCGCTGCTGAAAAATAGCCAAGCGCCCCCTTGTCTTCCTGCTCCGCCGTTGCACGGAAACAGCTCTCCAGTACAACGATCGAGTTATCGACCATCATGCCGACGCCGAGTACCAGCGCACTCATCGTGATAACGTTCAACGAAAATCCTGCCATCGTGATCGCAATCAAGGACATCAAAATCGAAGTCGGAATGGAACTTCCGACGATCAGAGACGCCTTATAATCGCCAAAGAACAGGAAAATGATAAACATGGAGATGATAACCGCCAGAACCATTGTCTCTGCTACGTCTTTTAAGGAATCAAGAATCGTGTCAGATGTATCATTTGCAACCGTGATCGTCAGATCCGAATCATCTGCCATCAATTCTTCAATTTTCTCTTTTACAGCCGAGGACACTTCCATATCTGTGCTGTCCTGCTGCTTCTGAATCGAAACGGAGATCGTCTCCTGACCGTTGTAACGGGAAATGCCGCCCCGGTCTTTCGTTGCCTCATACACATTTGCCACATCCGACAGAGAAATAATCTGTCCTGCCGGCGTCTTGATTGGAATATCCTGCAGCTCATTTACCTGTTCTGTTTTTAAGGAGGTAGTAACGGAAAGCTCCAGGTTTCCGGCATCTGCCTCACCCGACGGGGATGCCACGTTCGCATCGTTAATCGCACTCGCAACATCCTGCATGGTCAGATTGTACTGATCCATTTTTTCAGACTGTAATTCAATGCTGACGTACTTAGAAGAACCGCCTCGCGTCTCAATGTTTGCAATTGAAGAAATTCGCTCTAATTCAGGTACTATCTTCTGATCCACATAATCGTAAAGGTTTGTCTGCGTCTTATGTGCAATCGAAAGCATCATACTGTCTCCTTGATTGGAGTTCATCGACATAACGCTCGGTTCCACATCATCCGGCAGCTCCCGCTGGATATTGTCCAGTTTCTGCTTTAAGTTGTCATACGCCTCATCCATATCGGTGCCGTAATCGTACTGAAGCATGATCATCGAACGTCCATCGCTCGATTCGGAGGTAACCGTGTCCACACCTTCCAGCGTACCGATCGCATCCTCGATCGGTTCGGTTACCAGCTCGCTGATATCCTCCGGTCCTGCGCCTGAATAATTTGCCATGATAATCAGCATTGGCGTCTCCATATCCGGCATCTGCTCCAGCTTTGCCGAAAAGACCGATGAAATACCGAATACAACCAGACACAACAGAGCCATGACAGTAGTAACCGGATGTTTCAGGATATATTTCGTTACTCCCATGTCTTACATTCCTCCTGTCCTACTGTTTCTGTCCATTTTTTGCATCTTTCGGAGCACCTGCATCACCCGCAGGCTGATCGTTTCCGCCATCTGCCGAAGCGCCCGCTTTCTGTCCATTTTCAGACCCTGCCAGGGCATCAGCTTTCTGGTTTCCAGCTTCATCCGCTGCTGCCGCATCTGTTTCTTCACCCTTTAAGTTAACGGTTGAACCCTCATAAAGCTGGGAACTCCATGTACTAATGACGAGATCATCGGCCGTCAGCCCGGACTTGATTTCCGCCAGCTCCGTATTATAAAGCCCCACTTCGACTTCCACTTTATGTACCGTTCCATCCTGGTAAACATAGACATTTCCAACGCCGTTATCATAGTAGATTGCATCTACCGGCACGGTCATGACATTCTCTGCATGCTCAGAAGTTACTGTTACCTTGACATTACTTCCCGTTGAAAGGCTGTTCGCCTCCGGCAGCTCTGCCTTTATCTTAAACAGACCGTTGCTCTCGTCCGCCATGCTGCTGACATCGGTAATCACACCATCATAAGTCGTTCCATCTTTTACAATCGTCATCGCGTCGCCCTGATTTAAGTTGCTCATAACACGCTCGGATACGTAGAACGATACCCGTTTATCTCCCTCACCGGAGATAACGCAGAGCTGCGTCTGCTGGTTGACATGATCATATACATCAATATCCATCGTCTCAATCTTGCCGGAGATCGGTGCGGTCACGGAACTGTATTCCACCTGACGGTCGTAGTTTAATTTTGCCGATTCATAATTTAACTGTGCCGTCTTCGCCTGGTTCTGATACTGCTCCCATTCCTGATCAGAAATATCTCCTCCCTGATAAAGAAGCTGCATACGGCTTAAATTGCTCTGTGCCTCGGTCAGGTTAACAGAGGCGGAGTCCATCGCATTTTTCGCCGTCTCAACCTGTTCGGTATTGATCGTACAGAGAAGCTGACCCGCTGTCACCATATCACCGACGCTGACGTTGACACCCGTCACATCGCCGGATGCCTTCGCATAGACATAGACAACGTCCGATGCCTCGACAGTACCGGATGTGCTGGTTGTCCGCTCAATCGTTCCGCTCTTTGGATTCTCAGCCGCAACCGTCGCCACATTGTCCATCTGCGTGTCCTGCATACCGCCTGGACCGCCCGGACCGCCGCCGGAACCTCCTTTGCTGCCACCCTTGAAACGCATAAAAAGCGCCGCAAGTACGATCAGCACCACCACCGCAATGATGGCTGTTTTCTTTTTATTCTGCTTTACCGTTTCCATCAGAGAAGATAGTTTACTCATTTCGCATATTCCTTTCTGGTTTTTCCTAATTGTCCCTAGTATAACATC
The DNA here is from genome assembly GCF_003481065.1 of Clostridium sp. TF11-13AC. NCBI lineage: Bacteria > Bacillati > Bacillota > Clostridia > Eubacteriales > Clostridiaceae > Clostridium > Clostridium sp. TF11-13AC. The sequence goes on along the minus strand of NZ_QUKJ01000001.1, from coordinate 536,241 downwards.
CCATTTTTAAACGAGTTTCAACTAAATATAAACTGAATGTAAACGAACCGTGAAAAAAATGTGTTGCACCGTTCACAATCAGTTTAAACTTATGTGGTATAATATGAGCACTTAGTGAGGTCTTTTCGAACTTAGTGCGAGTCATACCTAAGTCCTTAATGAAGCCGAGCCGAAGGTGAGAGCTGAATTTAGTACTTATGGTATACTATGAGTATTTATGATATTACATCTTTTTAATTGAATTATAGGGAGGATTTACGGATATGTTTCACATTCTCGTGGTAGAAGATGATGCGAAACTGCGTTCCCTGTTCTGCACGGTACTCACCAACAATGGTTATCTGGCGCTTCCGGCAGAAAGCGGCGAAAAAGCATTATCTCTTTTAGATTCTGAATATGTAGATCTCATTATTTCGGATATTATGATGTCCGGAATGGACGGATATGAACTGATTGATCACCTGCGGACGAGTGGATTTACGATGCCGATCCTGATTATCACCGCCAAAGAGCGCTTCGAAGACAAGCAGCGCGGCTTTCAGGCAGGCACGGATGACTACATGGTGAAGCCGATCGATGTCAATGAGATGGTTCTGCGGGTTGGCGCCCTGCTCAAACGCGCCAAGATCGCGACGGAGCATCGGATTGTCTGCCAAAATACGATTCTCGACTACGATGCACTGACGGTCACGGCCAACGGGCAGGAGACACTTCTGCCGCAGAAAGAATTTTACCTTCTATATAAATTACTTTCTTATCCAAATAAGATTTTCACGAGGCAGCAGCTCATGGACGAAATCTGGGGGCTTGACTCGACAACCGACGAACGGACGGTCGATGTGCATGTCAACCGGCTGCGCGAACGGTTTAAAAACTGCGATGATTTTATCATCATGACCGTGCGGGGTCTCGGCTATAAGGCGGTGAAAACAGAAGTATGATCAGCAAAAACTTTACCAAATATTTCCAGATTCCACTCTACTGGCTGACCCTCCTGGTCTTTTTCTTCCTGGTGTCCTCGTTGATGCCGATGCTGACCGGATATTTTGTCTCGCTGCTCACAAGCGGAACAGATAAACACGAAGTTTTTCGGATTTTCGGTCCGAATTTTCCGAGTCTGATGTCATTTTTGAGCAGCCTTGCATTCAGTATCGCGCTGTCGCTGTTCCTCTGGTCGAAAATTCTCTGCCCCATCGGTTCCATAAGCCTTGCCGCTAAGCAGGTAGCAGACGGAGACTTTTCTGTTCATGTGCCAGATTCGAAGTCTTTGCAGGCGATCTGTGAACTAACCTACAATTTTAACCGTATGGTGCAGGAGTTAAACAGCATCGAATCGCTGCGAAATGATTTTGTGACCACGGTTTCCCATGAGTTCAAGACACCGCTCGCCGCCATCGAGGGCTATGCGACATTGCTGCAGGATCCATCTCTCTCAGAGGCGGACCGGAATGAATACACGCGCATCATCATCGACAGCACGCGCCAGCTCACCACGATGACCGGCAACATTCTTCTGCTTTCCCGCCTGGAAAAGCAGGAGATCGTGACCGGCCGCACGACGTTCAGCCTCGACGAACAAATCCGGCAGGCGATTCTTCTGCTGGAACCGCTCTGGGAGAAAAAGCATCTGAATCTCGACATTGATTTGACGGCGTGCAAATTTTACGGCAACTGTGAGATGCTGCAGCAGGTCTGGATCAATCTCCTGCAAAATGCCATCAAATTCACCCCGGCTGGCGGTATGCTTTCTGCCAAACTCGTTATCACAGGAGATAAGGTGCGTGTCTCCATCCGCGATACCGGCGTCGGCATGGATGACGCCACGATGAAACGGATCTTTGAAAAATTTTACAGCAGGAACTCGGATCCCAATGAAAAGGGCAACGGGCTGGGACTTTCCATCACGAAACGGATCATCGACCTGATGCACGGTACCATCGAGGTATCCAGCCAGGTGGACGAGGGTAGCTGCTTTACAGTGATTCTGCCACTTGAAAAAGCATAGAATCTCATCGGCAAAACATATTGTACCCGACAATCATCAGAGAAATGGCGATGCTGACCCATAGAAAATTCTTTGGGAAAATGAGCACCAGGGTCATGCCAAATCCCATTGAAAAAAGGACTAAACCAAATAAACGCTTCATAGAATGATACCTCTCTGAAATGTCTGTTTTCAAAAGAAGTTAAATAGCAGGCGATCATTGCCAGAGACATCTGACATTCGATCGTGTGCTATGATCATTCTATGAAGCGTTTTGATTTTAATTTCTTTATTTCTTCTCTTCCATCTCGCCCGCCATTTTCTCAGCTGTCTGCATCGTCTCCGCATCGATCGGTCCGGTGCTTCCGCCGACAAATTTATTGACGAGATCCGGTGCCATGTCGAGAACCTTGGTCAATGCATCCTGATGCTTGATATTGACCACTTTCGTCATGCCATTCTGAATGACCAGCACCGCGCTCGGCGTCATCTTGGCGCTCATGCCGCCCGCATTCTTCTCTTTCGCCGACTGACCAAACGCGCCCGCCGCCATGCCGCAGGTTACATCCACGAGTGGAAGTATAATCGCATCGCCAACTGTCACCGGCTCTCCCACGACTGTCTTCGTCGTGACGAACTCATCCATACCCTGAAATAATGCACCGATTGTCGATGCAAACTGATTGTCTGCCATATTATCTTCCTCCTCGGTTTCTATATTTATAAACCTGTGTCCGTACATTCTTATCCATCCAGATCCGAAGCGCCATCAATGCCAGCACGCCAATCTGGACTCTGCCCCGGAACGAAAGCTCCCCGTCCAGCGCATTTGCATCCATGACCGGAGTCAAATCAATCTTCTTTCCGTAAACTGGATACAAAAAAGCCGCCACACTCAAAATTTGTCCCATCAAATAAGGATCCTCCACGCCAAACGTAACCTGCCCGGACAGCTTTCTGGGAAATATATGCCGCAGAACTCGCATGAGCTGGCGTTTGATCAGGCGAAATGACTTCTGATTTTCTTCATTTTCTATAAATGCAAGGACGGATTGGCGTTTGTGCTCCAGGTTGTTGATTCGGGTAAGCAGCTTTGAGAGGGATTGCCGCAGGGCGCTCCATTTTTGTTTGAACCAGCTAATGATTCTATGAAGGAACGATTCACGCTTTTCCTGGCTGGGATTTGATTTTAATTCATTCTTTGCCCGATGCGTTTTTCCTTCTGCCTCTGACACTCCCGCCTCCTTCACATCTGGAAATGCATCTGCATTCTTCACAGCTTGAGACATTTCCGCCTCCCTCTGCGCACTCCGTCTCTTCACCGCCTCCTCCAGCAGCCTGGCAGTTTCCTCCGCTTTCTCGATCGCGGCGTCTGTCTTCTCCGATGCTGCTTCCGCCCGCAAAATCAGTTCACCGGTGTCTAAATCATCATCCTCTGTTTTCTCCTGCGCATTTACAAATTCCAGCTCATCCGAATCCGCTGCCTGCGTGCCTTCCCGCACACTCCTAGATTCCGTATCTTTCTCTTCACTCTCACTCCCGAAAATCCGGAATCCAAACAACTTAACCGTATATCGAAGCCCATTTTCATAAGCAATCCGCAACGACACCGCATGAAGCAGCCAATGGATATGCAGATGCACACAAAAATCCTTGATACTGTGGTAGCTTCCGTTCCCCCGGTATCGAATCGGGACAAATAAAACCGCCATCAGGCACAGAAACAACAGTCCCAGAATGACAAGAAGCAGGATTCCGAGTATTTTCAAGATTATGAACAAAATATGCAGCAATCCATCCCCTCCCACTTCTTATTCTTTCATTGACAAATTCATGTATCAGCTCCGTATCATATGATGTTGGGGTCAAAAGACATTTTCAGTCCAAAAAATCTTCATCAAAGGCTACAAAATACTTACCTCTTTTTCCTCAGCCTGTCTTCCTTCTCTCTCAGATACGTCTTCACATCAAATCCACCCGTCTCGCGGTACGTTTCATCCACAATCCGCCCCACCGTCTCCACGGCATCCTGGTAGCTCGCGCCGACCCCTACGATCAGCAGATCCGCCTGCTCCCGGTAATAATTCTGCCGGAGCACATAGGCAGGCTGGATATCAAGCAGGTTGTGTCCGCCTGAGGCAGGCGTGATCACGTGAACGCCCGGCTGTAGCTTTCCGAGGCGGAGTTTCTGTAGAATCGAAAAACGATGCTTTTTAGCAGTTTCTCCCAGATACAGATATTTATACCAAATCATCGTCCCCGCCTCCTAAAAAAGGAGAGCCTGATCCATGGCGCTCTAAAAACAGCACGTTTCCGGCTATTTCTCCCCGCCTGTCAGCTCTCCCTCCTTTACATGATCAATCTTTTTTATAATTCTTAATAATCGACCGTCTCAGCAGATCCAGCGCCTGAATCACCGTCTGCTCACGCACCTTCTCGCGGTTTCCGCGGAAATGGTATTCCTCTACTTTGACTTTATCCTTCATATAACATGCGATATAGACGAGTCCCACCGGTTTCTCCTCGGTTCCGCCGTCCGGTCCGGCGATGCCGGTCACAGCGATACAGGCATCCGCATCCGTCGTAAATACACCGCCTGCAGCCATCTCACGCGCCGTCTGTTCGCTGACCGCGCCGTATTTTTTCAGGGTCGCCTTACTGACGCCCAGGATCTTTTTCTTTGCCTTGTTGGAATACGTCACGTATCCCTCGTTAAAGACCTCTGAGGCCCCCGGCACGTTGACGATGCGTCCGGCGATCAGACCGCCTGTGCAGGACTCTGCGGTTGTCACAGTCAGGTCGTATTTCTTTAAGAGGCGAACAACGACATCCTCCAGATTCTCATGCTCATCCGTCGTGTAAACCGCATTACCGAACCGTTTCTTAATCTCTTTGATAACCGGTTTTAACAGCTGTTTTGCCGCGTCTTCGCTCTCGGCTCTCGCGGTCACGCGCAAATGTACTTCTTTCGTCTTTGCATAGGTCGCAATCGTCGGGTTCGTCTGCTGGTCGATGAGGTCGAGAAGCATCTCCTCCACCTTGCTCTCCCCGTATCCGCAGATTTTGAGCATCTGGGAATAGATCACACAGTCAGATCGTTTCTGAATATAAGCACAAACCTGATCTTCCACCATCGGATACAGTTCGTTCGGCGGTCCCGGAAGAAGAATCGCGGTCTTACCGTTTTTCTCCAGGGCAAGTCCTGGAGCTGTGCCGTTTGTGTTGGAAAATACCACCGCGCCCTCCGGCACCAGCGCCTGACGCCAGTTGCTATCCGGAATATCGGTGCGCTTGCGCTGCCGGTACCAGTCCTCCAGATGTGCCCGCACCTCCGGATCCTCGACTAACGGCATTCCCATCAGCTCCGCGCAGACATCCTTCGTGATATCATCCTCCGTCGGTCCCAGACCGCCGCCGATGATAACGAGATCGGCTCTTGAGAGCGCCGTCCGGAAGACTTCTGTCATGCGCTCCCGGTTGTCCCCTACCGTCGTCTGGTAATAGACGTTAAGCCCCAGCTTTGCACACGTTTCCGATAAATACTGCGCATTGGTATTGACGATATTGCCAAGCAGCAGCTCTGTTCCTACCGAGATCAGTTCGACTATCATATCAGATACTCCCTTCTGTCAGTATTTTATGATTCTTGTAAATATAATCAACAAGTGACACAATCGTCAGCAGCAGCGCGATCCAGACACAGATCGTCGTGACAAACGCAAGCGCCGGAATATCCAGAATCAATAACACCACCGATACCATCTGAAACGTCGTCTTAAATTTGCCCCAATAGCTGGCGGCGATGACAACTCCGTTGTCCGAGGCGATCAGACGGAATCCGCTGATGATAAACTCCCGGCTGATGATGACGATAACCATCCAGGCTGGAAGCGCGTTCAGCTCGATCAGACAGATGAGCGCCGAGCACACTAAGAGCTTGTCCGCGAGCGGATCCATAAATTTTCCAAAGTTCGTAACCAGATTGTACTTTCTGGCAATCTTTCCATCCAGAAGATCGGTCAGGCTGGCTATGATAAACAGTGCCAGTGCAATCATACGGAAGGTACGGTTTTCACCATTCTGCCAGAGAAGAAAAAACACAAAAAACGGAATCATGATGACGCGAAGCGTCGTAAGCTTATTCGGTAAATTCATCAGCCAACTCTCCTATCAAATCATATTCGAGTGCTCCCGTTACGCGGACACGGCAGAAATCGCCGGACATCAGCGGAACATCCGCATTGACAAAAATCAAACCATCTACGTTCGGCGCGTCCTTATAGGTACGTCCCACGAAAGCATTCTCGTCTGCCACTTTTCCCTCGATCATAACCTCAAGCACACGGTCTTTCATATCCTCGGCTTTCTCAAAGGCAATCTCCTGCTGCAGCTCCATGATCTCGTCGCGGCGGTCTTCCTTGACCTCCTGCGGTACCTGATCCGGATATCCGGCTGCCGGTGTGTCCTCTTCTGCAGAGTATGCAAACACGCCCAAGCGGTCAAATTCCATCTCATCGACGAACCGCATCAGTTCCTCATGATCCTCCTGTGTCTCACCCGGGAAACCGGAAATTAAGGTCGTGCGGAGTGCAATATCTGGGATCTCTTCCCGCAGATGCGCGATCCGCTCCCGAAGCTCCGCCTGATTCGTGCGGCGTCCCATCCGCTTGAGAACGGCATCGCTCGCGTGCTGGATCGGAATATCCAGGTAATGACAGACTTTTTCTTCCGTCTTGATCGCCTGAATCAACTCCTCGGTGATCTCCTCCGGATAACAGTACTGGATACGGATCCATTCGATTCCATCGATCTGTGCCAGTTCATGTAAAAGTTTCGGCAGGGTCTTCTCTCCATACAAATCCACGCCGTAAAGCGTCGTCTCCTGTGCGACAAGAATCAGTTCCTTCACACCCTGATCCGCAAGCTCCTTTGCCTCTGCGAGAAGCTGCTCCATCGGCACACTGCGGTACGGTCCACGCAGGGACGGGATAATACAATAGGTACACCGTTTGTTACAGCCCTCGGAAATCTTTAAAAAAGCATAATGTCCGCCGGTCGTCACCAGACGTTTGCTCCGCATCTTCGTCTCCGGAAGTTCGGACAAATCGTGGAAATCAGATACCCTCTCACCCTTCAGCGCCTCCGCCAGCACCTTGCTGACCTCATCATAGCTGGTCGTACCGAGAATACCGTCCACCTCCGGCACCTCCTGCAGGATCTCTTCCTTGTAACGCTGTGCCATACAGCCGCTGACTAAGAGCGCCTTGCAGGTTCCGCTCTTTTTGTACTCTGCCATCTCTAAGATGGTGTTGACACTCTCCTCCTTGGCATCGTTGATAAAGCAGCAGGTATTGACCAGAATGACATCTGCCTCCTGCTCGTCATCGGTAAACGTGTACCCGTCCTGGCTCAGCGAACCCAGCATACGCTCTGCATCAACCAGGTTTTTATCGCAGCCAAGGGATATACAAAGTAATTTCATTCAATTCTCTCCTAATACCATATTTAAAAAATTTCTGTAACCATAATCGATTTGAACCGTCACAAAAATTCTATATCGTAACTGTTCAGTACCTTCACAGTCACGCGCAAAAATCCATTAAAAATTGCCTACGGCAATGGGATTTTTGCCTGCTGGCCCATGTTTTCGTACGGTCAGCGCAGTAAATGCGCAGACCTACTGAACAGTTACTCTATATCTAAGAAAAGACCATCTCCATGTACATAATGAACACGGGACGGTCTTCTGTCACCTTTTAGACCTCTTCCTCCGGGGAATCGTTCTCTGCTACAATTTTAACCTTAGAATGGTACAGCTCGTCGATCGCGATCGAAAGCGGTTTTCTTCCATTCTCAATGACCAGTGCCTCATCACCGGCGATCAGCTGTCTTGCACGCTTTGCAGTCGCAATTACGATGGAGTAACGGCTCTGAATCAGCGGTTCTTTCCCCGGCTCAGCCTCTTTGTTTACAACATTAATTAAGTCAAGATATGACGGACGCAGCATCATAATACATCTTTCTCCTTTCAGAATTGCTTCATCTCTTCTTTTATTTTTTCAATCAAAGTCTTGTGATTTTCTGTTCTGGCATGCATCGCCTGAATCAGTGCGTGCATTTCTTCTACACAGCGGTCTACCTCATCATTCACCAGAATGAAATCGTAGTCATCCATCTGCTTGGACTCCTCTGCTGCTCTCGAAAGCCGTGCGGCAATCTTCTCCGGTGTCTCGGTTCCACGACCTGCCAGCCGGTTTCTAAGCTCCCCGGCACTCGGCGGCGTGACAAAAATGAGAACTGCCTCCGGGAATTTCTTCTTGATTTTCAGGGCACCCTGAATCTCAATCTCCAAAAGAACATCCTTGCCCGCTTTCAGGTTGGAAAACACATACTCCTTCGGTGTGCCGTAATAGTTTCCGACATACTGGGCGTATTCGACCAGCTCATCGTGTTCGATCATCTGTTCGAACTCTTCCCGGGTCTTAAAGAAATACTCTCTTCCATCAACCTCGCCCTCGCGCGGTGCGCGGGTGGTCGCGGAGATGGAAAGGGCATAATTGTCATACCGCTCCAGCAATGCACGCATCAATGTTCCCTTGCCTGCCCCTGAAAATCCGGATATAACTGCCAGTACTCCCTGATTATCCATATATTTCGCCTGCTTTCTAAATTCTATCTATTATTACAATATTTCATATTCTCCGTATTTTCACCGCCAACGGCAGCTTTCCGTGAATACCTCTTCCAGCATGATCGGCTATTCAATATTCTGAATCTGCTCTCTGACTTTCTCGATCTCTGTCTTGAGTGCAATCGCACAATCGGAAACCTCCAGATCGTTTGCCTTGGAAAGAATCGTATTCGCCTCGCGGTTCATCTCCTGTGCAATGAAATCCAGCTTACGTCCAACGCTTCCGCCCGCCGTCAGCTCCTTGCGGGTCGCCTCAATGTGGCTTCTCAGGCGGACCGTCTCCTCATCGGTGCAGATCTTATCTGCAAAAATCACAACCTCTGCCGCAATCCGGCCTTCATCGACGCTGCTTCCTTCCAGAAGCTCTTTCACCTTATCTTCCAGTTTCGCCCGGTATTCTTCCACGATCTTCGGGGAACGTTCTTCAATCTGATCGACCAGCGTTACCATATAGTCCAGCTTGCCAAGCAGATCCTGCTTCAGATTCTCACCCTCGCGTGTGCGTGTCTCGACAAATTTCTCTGCCGCCTCGCCGATCGCCTTTTCGAGAATCTGCCACATATGCTCCTCGTCCTCCGGCGCCTGCTCCATCGTAAAGACCTCCGGACACCGTGCAAGACGCATCACCGTCGCGTCATTCGGAATTCCAAGCTCGTCCGCCATCTGACGGAAATAATCCATATACTCGCCGGCCAGGGAACGATTGTACTTTAAGGACATCTTCTCATCCGTATAATCTTCATAGGAAATAAAGACATCTACCTTTCCCCGCTGAATGTATTTCTTGAGCTGCGCGCGAATCGCCGCCTCAAAGTAATTAAATTTCTTCGGCATCTTAATGCTGAGATCCAGGTAACGGTGGTTTACCGCCTTCATCTCCACAGAAATCTTATATTCATCCGTTGCCATCTCGCATCGGCCAAATCCAGTCATACTTTTAAGCATAGTGACGCCTCTCTCTTTCATCCATAGATAATGGTATTATAATGCAAATCGCCGCAAGCGTCAACCGAATTTAAAAGTGATTGTTTTTCGTGTCTTCTTTCATTATAATAGTAGATACTACACAAATAAAGGAGCACCAAAACCATGGCATTTGACGGAATTGTAATCGCAAACCTGGTTAAGGAGTTTAGTGACGCGCTTACCGGCGGCAAGATCGCAAAGATCACGCAGACCGAGCGCGATGAACTTCTTTTTACCATAAAGAACTTCCGGGAGACGAAACGACTTCTTCTCTCGGTCAACGCAAGTCTTCCGCTGGCATATCTGACGGATACCAACAAGCAGGGACCGATGACTGCCCCGAATTTCTGCATGCTGCTTCGCAAGCACATCGGAAGCGGACGCATCGTGTCGGTCAGCCAGCCGGGTCTGGAACGCTGTATTCATTTTGAGATCGAACATCTGGACGAGATGGGTGACCTCTGCCGCAAGCTGCTTATCGTCGAACTGATGGGAAAATACAGCAATATCATTTTCTGCAGCCCTGACGGCACGATCCTCGACAGTATCAAACATATCTCCGTGCAGGTCAGCTCCGTGCGCGAGGTTCTGCCGGGACGGCAATATTTCCTCCCGCAGACGGTCGCGAAGCAGGATCCGCTGACTGCATCTGCCGATGATTTCGCCTCCATTCTGGCACAGTCACCGGCACCGGCAGGAAAAGCCATTTACACGAATTTCACCGGTATCAGCCCGGTCATGGCAGAAGAATTCTGCTATGAGGCATCGATCGATGCCGACCGCCCCGCATCGGAACTGAATGAGCTGGAGCGCACGCACCTCGGGCACACGCTGGAACTGGCAATGGAATCCATCAAAAATGGACAGTTCTCGCCCTGCATCGTATACCGTGAAGATGAACCAATGGAATTTGCCGCTCTCCCATTGGCCTCGTTCCCGCCGGAATATCAGGTCGAACACTTTGATTCGATCAGTAAAGTGCTGGAGACCTACTATGCGTCCAAGAACGTCATCACACGAATCCGCCAGAAATCCTCGGATCTGCGCCGGATCGTCCAGACTGCCCTGGAGCGCAATTATAAAAAATACGATTTGCAGCAGAAACAGTTAAAGGACACCGAAAAACGGGATAAATACAAGCTCTACGGCGAGCTGTTAAACACCTACGGTTATGAGCTGACCGGCGGCGAAAAAGAACTTGTCTGCACGAACTACTACACAGGAAAAGAGGTCAAGATCCCGCTTGACCCGCAGCTGACCGCCCGCGAAAATTCGCAGAAGTATTTTGACAAATATGGAAAACTCAAACGTACTTTCGAGGCTCAGAGCCAGCTCATTGAGGAGACGAAGCAGGAGATCGAGCACCTCGAATCCATCAGTACCTCCCTCGATATTGCCTTAAAGGAGGAAGATCTGACCCAGATCAAGCAGGAGCTGACGGAATATGGCTTCATCAAAAAGCACGGTCCGGCTGGAAAGAAAGTGAAAATCACAAGCCGCCCATTCCACTACCTTTCCTCCGACGGATTCCATATCTACGTCGGCAAAAACAACTACCAGAATGAGGAGCTGACCTTCAAGATCGCGACTGGAAATGACTGGTGGTTCCACGCAAAAGGAATCCCGGGTTCCCATGTCATTGTGAAATCCGAAGGAAAAGAGCTTCCGGACCGCACCTTCGAGGAAGCTGCCGGGCTGGCTGCCTACTATTCCAAGGGACGGGAAAATGAAAAAGTTGAGATCGATTATGTACAGAAAAAGCAGGTCAAAAAAGTAGCGGGCGCTGCTCCGGGATTTGTGATTTATCATACGAATTATTCGATGATGGCGACGCCGTCGAATCAGCTGGAAGAACTGCCATCATAATGCCGCCTGAAAAAAGACAATGTCTATATTTCTGCAATTCACAATGAGTCCAGTAAAAAACGCCACAGGCACACAACCCATGGCGTTTTTTTACTGGACTCAAATGAACTTAGCGAATCTCGCTCTTACCACCCATATACGGACGCAAAACCTCCGGAATGCGGACAGAACCGTCTGCCTGCAGGTTGTTCTCTAAGAATGCGATCAGCATACGCGGCGGAGCTACTACAGTGTTGTTCAAGGTGTGTGCAAAGTATTTGCCGTCTTTGCCGTTGACACGGATCTTCAGACGTCTTGCCTGTGCATCACCTAAGTTGGAGCAGCTTCCAACCTCGAAATATTTCTTCTGACGCGGGGACCATGCCTCTACATCAACGGATTTTACTTTCAGATCAGCCAGGTCTCCGGAGCAGCACTCCAGAGTACGAACCGGAATATCCATGGAACGGAACAGGTCCACGGTGTTCTTCCACAGTTTGTCATACCACATCTTGCTGTCTTCCGGTTTGCAGACTACGATCATTTCCTGTTTCTCAAACTGGTGGATGCGGTATACGCCTCTCTCCTCGATGCCGTGAGCGCCCTTCTCTTTACGGAAACACGGAGAATAGCTGGTCAGTGTCTTCGGAAGCTCTTCCTCTGGAACTACGGTATCAATGAATTTACCGATCATAGAGTGCTCGCTGGTACCGATCAGGTAGAGATCCTCGCCCTCGATCTTGTACATCATCGCATCCATCTCATCGAAACTCATAACGCCGGTTACAACATTGCTGCGGATCATGAACGGCGGGATACAGTAGGTAAATCCACGGTCAATCATGAAATCTCTTGCATATGCGATAACAGCAGAATGAAGTCTTGCGATATCGCCCATCAGGTAATAGAAACCATTTCCAGCTACCTTTCTGGCACTGTCCAGATCGATGCCGTTAAATTTCTCCATAATCTCGGTGTGGTACGGGATCTCAAAATCCGGTACAACCGGCTCGCCGAAGCGCTCGATCTCTACGTTCTCGCTGTCGTCTTTACCGATCGGAACACTCGGATCAATGATGTTCGGGATGGTCATCATAATCTTTAAGATGCGCTCGCCAAGATCCTTCTCCTGCTCTTCCAGCTCAGACAGGCGGGCAGACTGCTCTGCTACCTGTTTCTTCAGCTCTTCTGCTTCCTCTTTCTTTCCCTGCCCCATCAGAGCACCGATCTGTTTTGCAATCTTGTTCTTGTTCGCACGCAGATCATCTGCTTCCTTCTTCGCTGCACGGTTCTTGGCATCCAGCTCAATTACCTCATCTACCAGCGGAAGTTTCTTGTCCTGGAACTTATTTTTAATATTCTGCTTTACAATGTCAGGATTTTCTCTGACGAATTTAAGATCTAACATATCTTCCTCCTACTGTTATGCAATTAACTGCACGAAAACTAGTTATAATTATACTACAACTTTGTACGAATGAAAAGCCCTGTTTCAAGAGTTCCTCTGTTCGTTACTGTTCACGCATACGTGAACAGTAACGGAATTTGCCGTGGCTTCGCATTTAAATACGGCAAATTCCTGCTGCCACCACGTTTTCTTACGGCACTTTCGGTTCCAAAAGTGCCTACCCGTGAACTGTAACCTCTGTTCTTCTTGATACAAAACAGGATAGACTGCCCATTATATTTAACTCAACTTCGTCAAATAGGACAGACACGCCTCCAGGCACAGTCCGTCCTGCTCCGGGGCACCAAGTTCTTCTGTCTTTTCCACACATTTTTTTGTAAAAGCTGCCGCCCGTCTGACGGCTTCCTCCATCGGCACACCTCGCACCATGCTGGCACCGATGACTGCTGCAAAGACATCCCCGGTTCCGTGGTAATTGCCCGCCACAAATTTAGTTGCATGAAAGACCGGATCCTTGCCGCGCTCATGGATCACGTTGAGGATCTGTTTGCCCTTGACCACGCCTGTCAAAATGACTGACCGCGCGCCCAAAAGGTGAAGCTTCCAGGTCAGATCTGAGAGCTTGCGCTTACTCCATCCATTTTCCTGATACAGCGTGTCCGTCAGGGCACAGGCCTCAGTCAGATTTGGCGTGACAACGTCCGCATACTGCATCAGCTCCCGCATCGCCTCGATCAGCTCCTCGTCACAGACGCTGTAGAGATGTCCGTGGTCGCCCATCGTCGGATCTACCAAAACCTGCGTATTTTCCCGTTTGAAATCCCGGATAAAATCTGCCACGATCGACGCCTGTCTGGCAGAACCTAAGAATCCAGTCATGATTCCGTCCATCTCAAATCCCATCTTCCGCCACGGCTCCAGGTATGCCTCCATCCGATCGGTATAATCATCCATATAGCATTCCGGATATCCCGCGTGATTGGACAGCACCGCCGTCACCACCGGACAGCACTGTACCTTGAGGGCGCTGATAACCGGCATCGCCGCCGTCAGCGAACAGCGCCCGTAGCCTGACAGGTCATTTAAAACCGCTATTTTCTTCTGAATTCCTTCCATGTATAATTTTTCCTCATTTTCTTAATTTTATGATACCAGGGTCAAAAGGTCAGAAGTTCGACGCAAGCTTGCTTGCAGGAGCATTTTTGACCTTGGAACCCGCCAAAAATATGAGTAAGTAGCCATTTTTCAAAGAAAAATGAGCGAATTACGAATGTTTTTGAAGATTGCGGGAGCATATAGTGCGGAGCAATCTGGTATCAGAGGGGTCAAAACGTCTTTTGACCCCAACATCATTTTAAGCAACTTTATAATCTAACATATTCTCGCGGCAGATACGACTGCCTGCAGCATGATTCTGGTTTCTACAAGCGTGTATCTATACATTTGTGTTTCATAAGCCGCACACTCCAATGACGCAACAAGGAGACTGCGCCCGGACAGATGTTTTTCCCATTCTGCCCAACCACAGTCTCCTGTATGTATTTCATTTTAATTCTTCTCGACTGAGATAAATTGCCTTATGCTCTCGCTTCTACAGACAATGCATCCAGAAAACCTGCCTTGCGGAGTGCCGGACGAACTGCCATATATATAACAACAGACGCAATCGTAGATGTCACCGCATTGATCGAAGTCGCTGCGATATTCCATGCAAGTGTGAGCTCTGCCGCCGGTTTACCAATGATCCAGAGTTTATAATAATATCCGATCAGCGGATCTGCAATGACGTTGAATAAAAGACCTGCCACCGCTGCTGCAATCGTAAAACCAAGGATGTGGTTCTTATCGGTGCTCCGGTCAATCTTGCCCAGACGATGTGCTACGAATCCGGCGATCAGTCCGATGCAGAGTTTGCAGATAAATGTCTTCGGTGCATATACAATATAAACCGGATCGAGAAGGTCACCTATCGTCATGCCGATAGCACCTCCCAAACCGCCGTAAAAGCCGCCGACTAAGAGTGCCCCGATGACACAGACTGCATTTCCCAGATGAATGGAAGTTGCATCGCCGCCCGGAAGTGTGATCTTCACCTGTCCGTATGTAAATACGACATAGGAGAGAGCTGCCAGCAGACCGACCATCGCGATCTTGTAAGCCTGATTTGATTTGTTTGCCATGATGTTTCATCCTCCCTTGTTATTGGACTCATCATAGCACAATCTTGTCCCCTGAAAAACATACAGTTTTTATCATTTTAAACAGGTCAGTTTTAACTTGCCACTTTTTTATCCGAATTAATCATGTGCCTCCACGCACAAAAGGACGCCTCTCTCCAGCTCCAGAATGCCCTCTTCCCGTTTGAGTTCATTGCTGATGCAGAGACTCGTCCCCAGCCCGATCGTCCGCCGCTGGAGCGGGTATTTAAATCCCCGCAGCGTCAGTCCCTCGACAGTCTCGGTCATCGGCAGGAACGAAATGTATTTTCCATACACCTCTTCCCGGTGAAATACCTTATGCCCGCCCAGAAGATACAGGCGGTTGCGGGCATCATAAATATTCACTTCCATTCCCTGGCAGAAAAACTGATACATCAGCTGGATATTGCCGATGGCGTGATCCATACGGCCGCCCAGCGCCCCCAGGATATCAACTGCCTCACAGCCCTGGCGCGCCGCCGTCAAAAGCGCCAGCTCCGTATCCGTCTCATCCTTCTCCGGTTTATGGATCTCAAATTCGATGTCCGGCTGGTTCTGATATTCTTCCAGAACCTTTTTATCCACCGTGTCCAGATCGCCGACCACCGCATTCGGAGAAATATGCAGCGGGCGCAGAACCTCCAGCCCCGCATCTGCCGCAATTACATAGTCATACGAGCGCTGTGAGAGAAAATCTTTCGCAAACGCAATATCAATCGTTCCGCCTGTCACAATCAAACAACGCTTCATCTTCATCATCCCTGTTCAAATTCCTGAAAAATATTTAAAAATGTTTTTACATTCCCAGCCGGGTTTCCCTTAAATACGGCGCTTCCCGCCACAATCACATCGGCTCCTGCCTCTAATACCGTCCGCACATTGTCCGGCGTGATTCCTCCGTCCACCTCAATGCGGGTGGAAAGTCCCCTCTCGCTGCACATTGCGCGCAGCTTCTTGATTTTTTCTACCGTATATGGAATAAATTTCTGACCGCCAAATCCCGGGTTGACCGTCATCAGAAGAACCATGTCCACCTCCGGCAAAATAACATCCAGTGTCTCGACCGGGGTCGCCGGATTTAACGCTACACCTGTTTGCAGCCCTGCCTCACGGATCTGCGCGATCGTGCGGTCCAGATGAAGACAGGCTTCCTGATGCACACAGATCAGATCCGCCCCCGCTTTTTTGATATCCTCTACATAACGTCCCGGTTCTTCCACCATCATGTGTACGTCAAACACACGATCCGTCACCGGGCGCAGGCTCTTAATTACCGGCATTCCAAAGGAGATACTCGGCACAAACGCGCCATCCATCACATCCAGATGGATGTACTGTGCGCCTGCCTTGTCCACCTCAGCGACCTGCTCTCCCAGCTTCGTAAAATCTGCCCCCAGAATCGAAGGTGATAATATAATCATGGTTCTTTCCTCCCATTTTTTGTATAATATCCTCAACGGCTGCTTCTGCCGTATTTCTTTTTCTCTTTTAATTCCTGATACATCAAACGGTAATTGTCATACCGGCTCTGCCCGATCTTATGCTCCTGCACCGCCGTCTTGACGCCGCATTCGCGCTCGCCAATGTGGACACAGCCTAAGAAACGGCATTCATCCTCATATGCCTCAAATTCCGGGAAAAAGTCCTTGAGCGCCTCCGGCTCCAGATCCTCGATATAGAGAGAACTGAATCCCGGCGTATCCATCATATAGGTGCTCTCTTCCACGAAAAACAGTTCTGAATGGCGCGTCGTATGTTTGCCCCGGCGGATCTTCTCACTGATACCGCCCGTTTCCATCTGTGCCTCCGGCTGGATAAAGTTCGTGATCGACGATTTTCCGACACCCGAAGGTCCTGCTAAGACCGTTGTTTTCCCAATGATCAACCGATGAAACTCCTCCAGCCCTGATTTTTCGTAGGTGCTGATAAAATGCACCGGATAGCCCGCCGGTTCATAGATCGCACGCAGCTTCTCCTGCTCGGCTGCATCGACCAGATCGATCTTGTTGAAACAGATGCTGACCGGAACTTCCTGCCGTTCCATCATGACAAGGAAGCGGTCGAGAAGGTTTAAATTTGGCATCGGATCGGTGATGGCAAAAACCACCACCGCCTGATCAACATTTGAAACCGCCGGGCGGATCAGACGGTTTTTACGAGGAAGGATCTCATCGAGATTGCCTGTCGCCTTCTCCTCATCGAGAACACTGATCTCCACGTCATCGCCTACCAGCGGCTTGATGCCGCGATTTCGGAAAATTCCCTTTGCACGGCATTCATATACCTTTCCAATACCGTCGTGTACATAATAGAAACCGCCGATCCCTTTAATTATCTTTCCCTGCATACCTGTACCTTACAACTACCTCTTATTAATTATCTGAAACTTCCACAAATTCAAGCTGATACGTTTTTAGAACCCGATCGTTCGTCAGATCGAGGATCTGCAGCTCGCCTGTCTGCACACCGTCCGCTCCCTCGATATTATAATGAATCGGAAGCGTGATATCGCCGCCGATCTCCCTCGGTTCCATGACCGTCTTAGTCACAGTATTGCCGGCAATCGTCTGCTTCATCACAATACTGACGCGGATATGCGTATCTCCGGAACTTGGTCCAAACAGTTCACTCATCTGGAATTCATCGTTGATCGCCGCCACATAGCGGGTTCCTTTTCCCAGACTGACTGTATAGCCAATGGCACTTCCCTCCGGTGTATCTGTTTTCTCCAGGACATCCTGACTGATGATCTTGCCCTTTGCCACTTCTGAACTCTTCGCTTCCTTGCGCTCGCCAAGCCCTAATCCGACCGCTTCCAGAACAACTTTTGCATTTTCCTCTGAAAGCCCTGTAATCCTCGGCATCGGTACCGTCGGTACGTCCGGACCTGTGCTGACATACAGCGTCACCGTGCCGCCTGGATCCACGCTGGACGGGCTGTACCGGATCACTATACCGGAGGCAACCGTATCGCTGCTCTCTTTCTGCACTACTACGGTCAGTTTATTTTCTTCTGCCAGAAGCGTCTCTGCATCCTCGCCGGACATCTCTTCCAGTCCAAGTTTCGTCAAATCTATTGCCTCATTGCCTTCTCCGATCGTGACGATAACTTCCGTCTGTTTCGAGACAACCGTGCCGCTGGCAATACTCTGACCGATGACCTTCCCCTTTTCAGAGGTTTCCGACTTTGCATATTCATAACGGATTTTCAACGACTGCTTTTCCAATGCTGTCTTCGCCTCATCCTCCGTCATGCCGTCCAGCGGCGGAACCCTGCACTCCGTTGATTCCAGACTCTTGCTCTCAGACGCCTCCGAAGAAGCTTCAACGGTCGTCTTCGGATGCTTCTGACTACCAGATCCCAGATTAAAGATGCCTGTCAACTTCGCAGCAATGACAATCACAACCACCACAATCAATACGGCTGCACCGATTCCAATCATCGTAAGCAGGCGCTCCATCTGCGGATTGACATCCTCGCTGTCTTCTTCTATACGGCGTCCCTTCCGTCTACGGTCTGGGCGCCTTGAGGTTTCTTCCTCATAGACATCCGTCTCTTCTTCCTGCCAACCTTCTATCTCGTTCTCCGACGGTTCCGGCTCTTTCCAGACTACCTCACCACGTTCATTTTCTGTCGGAACCGGTCCGGTCTTTTCACTCACTGCCGGATGTTCCATCGTCTGTTCCAGATTTCGATTTCTCTGTACCTCCATCTGGCGGTTCAGTTCCTCTGCCCCGCGCACGACTGTCGGGGAATTCTCATCAAATTCCGGTTCTTTTTTCAGGAAATCATCGTTTGGATCCACCAGCGCATGGCGCAGATCCGCGATCAGCTCATACGCATTCTGGTAACGGCGTTCCGGCTTTTTTTGGGTACATTTTAAAATAATGCGGTCCAGGCTTGCCGACACCTCCGGGTTGATGCGGCTCGGCGGCTGCACCGGTTCTTCCAAATGCGCCAGTGCCACTGAAACCGGGTTATCCCCGTCAAACGGAAGTT
This sequence comes from Clostridium sp. TF11-13AC, assembly GCF_003481065.1. Taxonomy (NCBI): domain Bacteria; kingdom Bacillati; phylum Bacillota; class Clostridia; order Eubacteriales; family Clostridiaceae; genus Clostridium; species Clostridium sp. TF11-13AC. Next base: position 517,149 of record NZ_QUKJ01000001.1, on the reverse strand, counting down.
TTCCTGTTAGCATCTCATACATCGTGATTCCCAGTGAATACAGATCGCTTCGTCCGTCGCTATAATTTCCTTTTGCCTGCTCCGGCGAGATATAATGCACGGAACCGACCGCATTGACCCCGATCGTCTGGGACGATACAGCTCTGGCAATACCGAAATCCGCCACCTTCACCTTGCCGTCACGCGAGATAATCATATTCTGCGGTTTGATGTCCCGGTGCACAATATGCTGGTCATGTGCCGCTGCCAGCCCCTGCGCTACCTGGATGGCAATTCCAATCGTTTCTTTGACGCCCAGATGACCTTTCTTGAGAATGTAGCTTTTCAGCGTGATTCCCTCGATGAGTTCCATGACGATATAATGAAGACTGCCCTCATCCACAACGTCATAAACACTCACAATATTTGGATGGGAAAGCCCTGCCGCCGCCTGCGCCTCCATCTTGAATTTGCTGACGAAATTCGCATCCTGGCTGTACTCATCCTTTAAAACCTTGATCGCCACCAGACGGTTCAGAGTGTGGCATTTTGCCTGATACACCTCTGACATGCCGCCCGTACCAATCAGTGAGAGGATCTCATAGCGATCCTGCAGATAAGTTCCCGGTTTCAGCATCATGATTCTCTCACCTCCTTGATCTGCGGGTCAATCAATATGACCGCGATATTATCTTTCCCGCCGTTCTGGTTTGCGAGCGCCGTGAGCGCCCTTGCCTTGGTGTCCAGGGTTCCCGGCAGAAGCACCATCCGGTAAATTGCTGAATTATCCACCATATTGGTTAACCCGTCCGAACACAGCAGTACGTAATCGCCCGGGTTCAGTGAAACCTCAAAGAAATCCGGCTCCACATGCCCACCGATCCCGACCGCGCGGGTAATGATATTTTTCTTCATCTCATATTCCCGGCTGCCGCGGCTCATCTGTCCCAGCGAGACCATCGCCTCCACGTAGGAATGATCCCGGGTAATCTGATGAATGCCGGAGCGCTCAATCCGGTAGAGACGGCTGTCCCCCACGTTTGCCACATAGAGTGTATTTCCCTGAATTGAAGCCGCTACCAGCGTTGTTCCCATGCCGGCAAGCTCCTCGCGCTCACAGGAAAGGGTATAAAGTTCCTGATTGACTGCCTCGATCCCCTTTCGAAGCGCCGCGACCGGCTCATTCTCACCACTCTCTTTGATATATTCCGGCATATGCTCGATCAGATAGCGCGAAGCAAAATCTCCCGCCTGATGACCGCCCATTCCGTCCGCCACGACAAACAGGTTGGAAAGTTCTCCCACCGGCTCCGTGCTGGCAAACTGAGCATCCTGATTGACCTTACGCGTTTTTCCGATATCCGTCAGTGCGTATGCTTTCATTTGACTGCCGCACCTTCTTTCTCCTGCTCTTTATCCATATAGCTCTTCCGGAGCTGTCCGCAGGCACCGTCTATGTCGCGCCCCATCTCGCGCCGGATTGTCACATTGATTCCCTTAGATTCCAGACATCCCTTAAATGCTTCGATTGCTTTCCGTCCCGACTGTACATAAGAGCGCTCCTTGATCGGATTGACCGGAATCAGATTCACATGCCCATGCTGATCCTGAATCAGCGCCGCCAGCTCGCGCGCCTCGTCCAGATTGTCATTGACTCCCTGCACCAGGCTGTACTCAAACGTCATGCGGCGTCCCGTTTTTTCAAAATAGTAATGACAGGCCGCCAATACATCCTTTAACGCATATGTACGCGCGATCGGCATCAGGCTCTTCCGCACCTCGTCATTCGGCGCATGCAGAGAAAGTGCCAGCGTGATGGTCAGTCCCTGATCTGCCAGCTCCCGGATCTTCGGAACCAGCCCACAGGTGGAAACCGTCACATTCCGCTGACTGATATGCAGTCCGCCTTCCTCCGTCAAAAGATGGATAAAGCGGATCAGGTTATCGTAATTGTCCAGCGGTTCACCCGATCCCATCACAACCACGTTGGAAACGCGTTCGCCTGTATCGCGCTGAATCTGATAAATCTGGTCCAGCATCTCCGACGGGCGCAGGTTCCGTTCCAGGCCGTCCAGGGTCGAAGCACAGAAACGGCAGCCCATCCGACACCCCACCTGCGAGGAAATACAAACGGAATTTCCATGCTTATAACGCATCAGGACACTCTCGATGACATTGCCGTCCGCGAGGCGGAACAGGTACTTGCGTGTTCCATCGATCTGCGAAATCTGCACCCGTACCTTTTCCAGTGATACATACTCGCACGCGTCCTGCAGCTTCTGCCGGAGCGCCTTGGAAAGGTTTGTCATATCGTCAAAGGAAGATGCCAGTTTTTCATGCATCCACTGATAGATCTGGGCGGTCCGGAATGGTTTTTCGCCCAGACTCACCAAAAAGGCACGCAGTTCCTCCTGCGTCATTGATTTTATATCCTGCTTTTCCATATCGGACTGCCTCCCTCTCTCCTATATGCACTCTCGGAGTCTTTCCTGTATTCATACACTGTTCCGTCCAGTTATCCTTTTCTTTTCATCACAGAGATGAAAAATCCATCACACGGATGAACGCCCGGATAGAGCTGGATGTATCCCTCTTTCAGGCTGTCTTCCTGAAAATCAATCCCCAGACGACCACTGATATCAACCGGCTCAAATGGATATTCGTTTAAAAACCATGCCCGGTTTTCATCATTTTCCAGACGGTTGACCGTGCAGGTGCTGTAAACCAGCACTCCACCCGGCTTCACGTACTGCCAGACCACCGACAGCATCTGCCGCTGCAATGCAGCCAGGTCCCGGATTCCGTCCATTGAAGCGTTGTATTTGATATCCGGCTTGCGTCCGATAATGCCAAGTCCTGAACACGGCAGATCAGCAATGACCACATCCGCTTTCTGCTCCATCGAAGCATCGAATTCACACGCATTCCAGGCGCAGGCAGAGACGTTTGTACAGCCGCTGCGGGCAATATTCTCCTTGATCAGAGATACCTTGTAATCACTCACATCCCGGATCTCAACCTGTCCAGTTCCGTGCAGCAGATCCGCCGCATGAAGCCCTTTTCCACCCGGTGCCCCACAGACATCGAGTACAAAATCACCCTCTTTAATACCCGCCGCATCACCTGCCAGCGACGAACTCAGGTCCTGAATCCGGATTAGTCCTTCGCGGAACGCATCCAGACTCTCTGGATAGTCCACTCCCGTCAGACGGTAAACGCCGCTTCCCGTCGCTGTCTCCTCTGCCGTCACGCCCTGGGCGGACAGGGAGGCAAGAATCTCTTCTTTCCCTGCACGGCTCTCGGCAAACCGCACCATAAACGGACGTTTCTCCAGACCAGCCTGTGCCATCCTGTGCGTCGTCTCTGCCCCATAGTTTTCCTCCCAGAGAGATAAAATCCAGTCCGGCATTGAATACCGCACTGAATCATCCGGGAAGGTCAGTTTGCCTTTTCCACGCACCACAGAACGCAGCACACCATTTACAAAGCCGGAAAGTCCGGAAAATCCGCGTTTTTTCGCAAGGCGCACCGCCTCATTGCACGCCGCCGAATCCGGTACACGGTCCATATAATAAATCTGGTACACGCTCATCCGCAGAAGTGTGCGGATAAACGGTTTCATCTTATGAACTTTTGTTTTGGAATATGCGTTGATAATATAATCAATCTGGATTTTATACTCCACCGTCCCGTCCACAATCCGTTTTAAAAACGAGCGGTCTGATTTTTCCAGATACTGATATTTAGAAAGAGCCTGAAAAAGGGCCAGATGTGTATACTGTCCCTTTTCCAGAATCTCGGTCAAAATTTCGACCGCTATTTCACGCAGCGCAGTTCCATCAGTCATCGCGTCGTCCTCCAAATAATATAATCAGACGCAGAAGCTGTAAAATCGAACCAGCCGCCGCTGCCACATACGTCAGTGCCGCCGCACCAAGCACCTGTTTGGTATATCCAACTTCTTCCCCGCGAAGAATCCCTGTTGAATCAAGCAGACGTACCGCACGCGCGGATGCATTGAACTCAACCGGAAGCGTCACCAGCTGGAACAGCACCGACAAGGAAAATAAAAGAATTCCAAGTGAAACGATCGGAGATCCCATGCCGCCGATCAGGACACCAATCAGGATCATAGGCCAGGAAAGCTGTGCGCCGATGTTGACCACCGGCACCATTGAACCGCGCAGGCGCAGCGGAACATACTCAGATGCATCCTGCATCGCATGTCCGCACTCATGCGCCGCAACACCGATCGCCGCGACCGAAGTAGAACCATATACACTCTCAGATAAATTCACAGTCTTGGTCCGCGGATCATAGTGGTCGGTCAGACTGCCTGCCACCTGGCGGATCTGGACATCATAGATGCCCTGTGAATTTAAAAGCTGTCTCGCCGCCTCGGCTCCCGTCATGCCAGTCATGCTCCGGACTCTTGAAAACCGCGCGTAGGTGCTTTTCACCTTCGCAGATGCCCCTAATGACAGAAATACACCAATTAATACCAGAATCATCGTCGGATCAAACATACTGTAATATCCATATCCGTATCCGTACATATCACTCCAACTCCTTTCAAACGCCTGGCTGCCTGTAGCAGTTCAGTTCCTGCTGAAGCATTCATTTTATCCGAGCTTTACTCCCGTTTCCACCGGATATCCGCGTAAAAATGCCGCCGTATCCATCCGCTTCTTGCCTTCCAGCTGAAGTTCCCGGATCGTGAGAAGCCCTTTGCCGGTCTGGACAGAGAATGCATCTTTACCGACACGTACCACCTGTCCGAATGTCTCCGGTGACGGCCTTCCCGCCGCATCTTCCTCGACATCCGCCGACCAGATTTTCAGGGTTTTTCCTTCAAATTTTGTATAAGCGCTCGGCCATGGATTTAAGCCGCGGATCAGGCGCTCAATCACTGCCGCATCCATCGACCAGTCGATCTGCCCCATCGACTTATCGAGCATTGTCACATGGGTTGCCTCTGCCTCATCTTGTTTAACCGGATGCAGGATTCCCGCCTCCGCTTTCTCAAGCGTGGAAAGAATCAGCTTTCCTCCCGCAAGGCTCAAGCGGTCAAACAGGCTGCCGCCTGTCTCTTTCGGATCCAGGCGTACTTCCACGGTATCCAGGATATCTCCGGTGTCCAGACCGACATCCATCTGCATCGTCGTCACACCGCTGACCTCATCGCCATTGATGACCGCCCACTGGATCGGAGCTGCCCCACGGTATTTTGGCAGAAGCGACGCATGGATGTTGATACAGCCGTATTTCGGCAGGTTCAGAATCCGCTCCGGCAGAATCTGGCCAAATGCAATCACGACGATCACGTCCGGCTGAATCTTCGTCAATTCCTCAAAAAATGCCTCATCCTTGCGGACGCGCACCGGCTGATACACCGGGATTCCATATTCCAGCGCTTTTTCCTTGACAGGCGGCATTGCCATCGCCTTGCCGCGTCCCTTCGGCTTATCTGGCTGTGTCACCACCGCCGCTACTTCATGCCGGCTCTGATAGAGCGCTTCCAGTGTCGGAACCGCAAAATCCGGTGTTCCCATAAATACGATCTTCATATCTGCCTGTCACCCCACTCTTGTTTCTCTCTCATTCTGGCAATGTGCTTTATTCTTCCTCTGCCGCTACATCCTCTAACGGACCTTCTACCAATTCCACATACAGATGTCCGTGCAGATGATCGCACTCATGGCAGATCGCACGTGCCAGGAAATCATCTGCTTCCAGGACAAACTCTTCCATTTTTTCGTTCAGCGCGCGTACCTTTACGTGGCTCGGACGGGTTACCAGACCAGCCTTGCCCGGAACGCTTAAGCAGCCTTCCTGACCAGTCTGGCTGCCGGACATTTCCTCGATGACCGGATTGATCAGGACATACTGGTTGCCGTCCTCCACGTCGATTACTACGATCTGTTTGCGGATACCGACCTGCGGTGCTGCCAGACCTACGCCGCCGGCTGAATACATCGTGTCAAACATATCCTCTATCAGTTCAAGTGTGTGATCGGTTACCTCCGTCACTGCCTTACACTCTTTTTTCAGTACCTCATCGCCAATAGTTCTAATTGACCGGATTGCCATTTTATACACTCTTCCTCTCTATGATATATCGTATTGAATCTGGACCGCCTGCCATTTTGTATCTGCGGCAGCCAGGGTTTCAATCTGACCCCTGATTTGATCCAGTATAGCACATTTTTCACACTTTATATATAAAATTTTTCTGTAGATGTCATTAACTTTGTATACCGGTGCCGGAACCGGACCGATACACTCGGCACTTTCGCGCAGCCGCCGCGCCGCCATTTCCGCACATTCATCCAGCACCACCTCATCGCCGCAGGCAAAATAAACCGCAGCCATCTGGCAGACTGGTGGATAATGAAGCAGCCTCCGGTAATTGATCTCATGGCTGTAAAACAGCTCATAATTCTGCGCCGCTGCCGCCTGCACGGCATAGTGTTCCGGCCGGTACGTCTGGATGACCACATCGCCGGGCTTCCCGGCGCGTCCCGCTCTGCCAGCCGCCTGCGTCAGAAGCTGGAACGTCCGCTCCGCGCTGCGGTAATCCGGCGTATTTAAGGAAAGATCCGCCGCCAGGATTCCGACCAGCGTCACTCCCGGAAAATCATGCCCTTTTACAATCATCTGCGTGCCGATCAGGATATCTGCCTCACGATTTGCAAATGCCTCCAGAATCGCTTCATGTCCGCCTTTTTTTGCCGTTGTATCCGCATCCATCCGCAGGATCCTCGCATCCGGAAACCGAATTTTCGTAAATTCTTCCATCTTCTGCGTTCCGGCCCCAAACCCGGCAATATACGGTGATCCGCAGGACGGACACTGCTTCATCAGTGGAATCGTATAGCCGCAGTAATGACAGACCAGACGGTTCTTCCCGTGTAGTGTCAGGGAAACATCACAATGCGGACAGGTCACCGCCTTTCCGCAGGAACGACAGGAAACAAAATTGGAATAGCCGCGCCGGTTCATAAAAAGCATCGTCTGCTCGCCACGTGCGAGTCTCTCTGTCAACATTGCATCCAATGACCGGCTGAACACCGATTTATTGCCTGCCTGCATCTCCGCACGCATATCAGCGATCTGTACCTTCGGCAGGATACTTCCCGCCACTGCCCGGTGATGCAGGGGCAGAAGCACATATTCGCCATTCTGAGCCCGCAGATACGATTCCAGAGAAGGAGTCGCTGAGCCCAAGACCAGCGAAGCCCCGGAAAGCCGGGCGCGCTCCGCCGCTACTTCCCTTGCATGATAGCGCGGCATCGTCTCGCTCTTATAGGCGCCCTCATGTTCCTCGTCGATCAGAATCAGTCCCAGATTGGAAAATGGGGCAAACAGCGCCGACCGCGGTCCGATCATCACGGAAACCTCGCCCCGCGCCGCCCGTTCCCACTGATCATAGCGTTCTCCTGCAGAGAGACGGGAATTCAGAATCGCGATCTGATCGCCGAATCGCCGGTAAAACCGCATCACCGTCTGATATGTCAGCGAAATTTCCGGGATCAGCAGAATCACCTGCTTTCCATCCCGCAGGACACGCGCCATCAGCTCCATGTAGACTTCTGTCTTTCCACTTCCCGTAACGCCGTGAATCAGATACGTTTCACGTTTCCCCGTCTCATAATCCTCACAAAAACGGTCAACCGCCGCCTGCTGCTCTTCATTGAGGCGCACGGTCTGTCCGGCTGGACGCGGCAGTTTTGCATGGTTTAACCCGCGTTCCTCACGGGAAACTTTCACTGAAAGCTGTCCCTGTTCCTCCATCGGGCGGATCGCCGCCAGGGTCAGGTCAAGCTCCCGTCGGGCAAATTCCATCGGAATATCCAGATTGTCCCGGAATGCCTCAAGGAGCCGCACCCGCGCCTTATAATGCCGCTTCTGTGCCGCCAGGATTGCCGCTTCCAGCTCTTCCTGGTTTAAAAGACAATGCAGCGTCTTTTTCTCGCGCGGTTTTATCTTTTCCTTGACGGGAAGTACGGTTTTGAGCGTCTGGTTCATCGTCGCGCCATAACGTTCCCGCATCCACCACGCCAGACGGATAAGCTGAGATTGCACCGACATACTGCCCGGTGCGATCCCAGCTATCTCCTTGATGCGGGATGGGTCATACTCCGCCGTATTTCCCATTCCCACCACATATCCAGTCCGAAGTGAATTACCCTTTCCAAACGGTACCGTCACGCACGTTCCCGCCGTAATCTCCTCCGCCAGATGCGTCGGAATCCGGTACTGAAACGGGCGATCCACCTTCTCATGGGATATATCTATAATAATATCCGCGTATTGATACGCCATGATTCCTTCTCTTTCTATTTCTAATTCAAGTCGAACGTCCGTGAGACTTGGCGCGTGATTCTGGTCAGCGAAGCTGACATATTCTTTACAGAATCACTATGCATCCTCGCGGAGCGTTTATCTCAGTCGGAGAATGGACTCCCACTGAGACAAACTTGCTATTACTTACCACCTGAAGAGGTGGGAGTCTTCTCGACTGAGATAAACCTCGCTGCCGTCTCCCCCAGCTTCATACTGTTGGAACCCTTGAACAGGACTGCATCTCCCTCACCGATTTGTGCATCCAGCCAGTCAAGCATATCTTCTTTTTCGTCCTCTTCAAACGAAACGACATGCAGATCCGGTTTGACTTTCTTTGCTCCCTCGGCGATCGCCTGCGCCAGTTCGCCATATACAACCAGGATATCGACCGGTTTTTCCGCCAGAAACGCACCAACTTCACGGTGGAACTGAATCGTATTCTCTCCCAGTTCCTTCATATCTGCCAGAACCGCAATTCTGCGTCCTGCCGGCAGGGAAGAAAGCACACCTATCGCCGCTTTCATCGAATCCGGGCTTGCATTGTAGGTATCGTCCACGATCGTATAACCATTTTTATGATAAATCTGCTGACGGTTCTTGAACCCGCCAAATTCAAGCAGCTTTTCCGCTGCATCGGCAAGCGGCACACCGTAGGCATCCGCAACCGCCAGGGCAGCCAGCGCATTCATGACATTGTGCTCGCCCATAACAGTCAGCTTCACCGGGACGCGCACCTCGCCGTGTACCATCGTAAAGGACGGAAATCCATCCGGATATGAAAGATCCTCGGCGCGGTAGTCGTTATCTGCTCCAAGTCCATAACGGACGGTATGGCAGCCTGCTTTTGCATGCACGGTGGAAAGCATATCATTATCTCCATTTACAAACAGGATTCCGCCTGCCTTCATACCGTCCTGGATATGCAGCTTTTCTTTTAAGATATTCTCGCGGGAGCCCAGATTCTCAATATGCGTCACACCGATATTCGTCATGACTGCCGAATCCACCGCCGCAATCTCCGCGATCACCGCCATCTCGCCCGGCTCACTCATTCCCAGTTCCAGCACGCCGATCTCATCATTCTCAGAAATCTCCGAGATCGTGAGCGGCACACCGATCTGGCTGTTGTGGTTTGCCGGTGTCTTGAATGTCTTATATTTCGCTGAAAGCGCCGCCGCCACCATTTCGCGCGTCGTCGTCTTTCCCACGCTGCCGGTGATACCAACTAACGGGATAGAAAGGCGTGCCCGCAGGCAGCGTCCGATCGTCTGCAATGCCAGTTTCGTATCTTTCACCTGGATCAGCGCGCCGTGAAAGCCCTCCGGTGCCGCCTCATGCTCCGAAGTCAGTGCGGCTGCCGCCCCATTGTCCATCGCCTGAACCAGGAAACGATGCGCGTCTGATTTCTCCCCGATCAGCGGAACAAACAGATCCGCCCCGCGCATACTCCGGGAATCAATGCTGATGTGTTTTAACTCTGTATCTGCATCTCCGCAGAGCAGTGTTCCCGACACTGCTTCCACGATATGTCTGACTGTAATATGGTCCATATTTTGCCTCCAAATTGATTACATATGCAGCTTCTTCACCGTCTCCTGCACTACTTCCCGATCAAGGAAATGATAGCGCACGCCCTCGATCTCCTGATAATCCTCATGCCCTTTTCCGATGATCGCGATGATATCGCCATCCTCCGCATGGGACAAGCTGTACTCAATCGCTTCGCGGCGATCCGGGATTTCAACGTATTTGCCGTCGGTTTTTGCAAGTCCGACCTTGATATCTGCCAGAATATCTTCCACTTTCTCAAAGCGGGAATTATCCGCCGTGATGATCGACAGATCTGCCAGCTTTCCGCCAATCTCTCCCATCGAGTACCGGCGATCGCGCGCCCGGTTGCCGCCGCATCCGAAGACGCAGACGAGACGCTTCGGCTTGTAGTCGCGCAGCGTCAGAAGAAGACTTTCCATGCTGACCGCATTGTGGGCGTAGTCAACGATCACGGTGCACTTTGCTGATTTATATACAATCTCCATCCGTCCATCGACCTGGATATGTTCCAGCGCATGGCAGACTTTCTCCTTCGGCAGATCAAAGAAGCTGCACACGCCCGCTGCCGCCAGCGCATTGTCCACGTTAAATTTGCCCGGAATGCCGACACGCAGATCGCTCTCATATCGTCCATGCGTCTGAAATTCGACGCCCACGAAATCATGTTCGCGTACATAGTGAATGTCATCCGCTGTAAAATCAGCCGCCTGTTCCAATGAAAAGGTCAGGATCTCTGCTGTCGCCCCTTCTACGATCGCATCAAAGTTCGGATCATCGCGGTTGACCAGCGCTGTCCGACAGTTTTTCAAAAGCTGCTTTTTGTAGTAAAGATATTCTTCAAAACTTGCATGTTCATTCGGGCCAATATGATCATTGGAAATATTCAGGAAAATTCCATAATCAAAGAAAAGTCCATCTACCCGGTGCATCAGGTAGCTTTGGGAAGAAACCTCCATCACGATGTAACGGCAGCCCGCTTCCACCATTTTTGCAAAATATTCTTGCAAAATGTAGGATTCCGGCGTCGTATTTTTGGTCGGATAATGATTCTCACCGATCACAGCGCCGTTCGTTCCGATGAGACCCGTCTTCTGTCCGGCTGCCTCCAGAATCGCCTTGATCATATAAGTGGTAGTCGTCTTTCCCTTCGTGCCGGTCACACCGATCGCCGTCATCTTCCGCGCCGGATAATCAAAACGTGCCGCCGAAAGAAGCGATAGCGCGTTCCGTCCATTCTTCACTTGAATGACCGTCACGTTCTCAGGTGCCTCAACCGGATGCTCGACCACCAGAACCGGCGCGCCCTTTTCAACCACATCCGGGATAAAGGTATGCGAATCGACGTTTGCCCCGCGCATACACACAAACACCGTCCCCGGCGCCGCCTTTCTTGAATCGTAGACCACCTCGTCAACCTCCGTCTCCAGGCTGCCCTGCAATAATGTATACGGCAATTCTTTCAGCCAGCTTTTAAGCTTCATAGGATACCTCCTGATTTTGATATTTTATAATGATTCCGCTTTTTAATATCCTTCTTCCATCATGTTTTCAAACTGCTCCATGCTCATCAGCACCTTACGCGGCTTCGTGCCTTCTTCCTCACCGACCACGCCTGCATCTGCAAGCTGATCCATGATACGCGCGGCACGGTTGAAGCCAATCTTAAACATACGCTGCAGCATGCCGATGGATGCTTTGTCTTTCTCAATAATAAATTTACCTGCCTGTGCAAAATAGGCATCGCGCTCACCGCCGCCAAAGCCCACATCCATCGCCGTCGAACGGATCTTGGACTCAACCTCGGCGCTGTACTCTGCGGTCAGCCCCTCCTGTTTCAAAAATCCGACCACATCCGAAACCTCATTGTCGGACACAAACGCGCCCTGTACACGCTGCGGTTTCTGATAACCCGACGGATAGAACAGCATATCGCCCTTTCCGAGCAGTTTCTCCGCGCCGTTCATATCAATAATGGTACGGGAATCCACTCCAGAAGAGACGGAAAAAGCAATTCTCGACGGAATATTTGCCTTGATCACACCGGTGATGACATTGACCGATGGTCGCTGCGTCGCAATCACCAGATGAATGCCCGCTGCACGCGCCAGCTGTGCCAGACGGCAGATCGAATCTTCTACTTCGCCCGGCGCTACCATCATCAAATCGGCAAGCTCATCCACGATAATGATGATCTGGGGCAGTTTCTCCGGTTTCTTCGGATCGTCGATATCCGCAATCGACGCAACCTTGGCATTGAAACCCTTAAGATCGCGCACACCGTATTTTGCAAACTTCTGGTAACGGTCGGTCATCTCTGCCACCGCCCAGTTGAGGGCTCCGGATGCCTTTTTCGGGTCGGTCACAACCGGAATCAAAAGATGCGGAATACCGTTGTATACACTTAACTCTACCACCTTTGGATCGATCATGATGAGCTTGACCTCGCTCGGCTTTGCTTTATAAATCACACTCATGATCAGCGTATTGATGCAGACTGATTTACCCGATCCGGTCGCACCCGCGATCAGAAGATGCGGCATCTTCGCAATGTCGCTGACAACCGTCTGACCTGCGATATCTTTTCCGACCGCGAATGCCAGCCGGGACGGATATTTCTTAAATGTCTCCGACTCCAGCAGATCGCGCAGCAGAACCACATGGTTCTCCTTGTTCGGAACCTCGATACCGACTGCCGCCTTGCCAGGAATCGGCGCCTCGATACGGATGTCCGCCGCTGCCAGATTTAACTTGATATCATCCGCCAGCGCTACAATCTTGCTGACCTTGACACCCTGCTCCGGGTGAAGCTCATAGCGGGTAACCGTCGGTCCACAGCTGATGTTTGTAACCGTCACACCCACGCCAAAGTTCTGGAGCGTCTGCTGCAGCTTGATCGCCGTCTCCCGGTACTCCTGATCCGAGAAATCGGTCTGTCCCGTGCCACGTTTTAAAAGCGTCAATGGCGGGAATATGTATTCTTTCTGGATCTTCTTTTCTTCCTCTTCCTTGCGCTCGATCTGCTCTGGAACCGTTAGTTCCTCAACTGGAAGTGCTTTTCGTTCTTCCCGTTTCTGCTCCAGTTTTTTCTGTATCGCCTCTGTATCTGTCTCGATCACCTTTCCGGATGCAGTCACGACCGTTTTGGAATCCTCCGGGACAAAGAAACTGCCCTTTGCCTCGCCCCGTTCCGATTCCAGCGTCTTATAATAGCCATCAATTGGCTCGGAATCTGTTTCCCCAGATATAGGTCCGTTCCCTTCATTCTCATTTTCCATCGAAACGGTTTCCCACTCGTCTTCCGATGGTTCAAAGACATCCTGATGCCCTAAATCTGTATGAACCTCCTCCGCGGTCAAACCGGAAACCGCCTCCGCAGCCGGTCTCTCCCGTGTCTCTACCGGATAATAGCCTGGACCTTTCTGACTCTCGCCGCCGGCAAATTCTTCCATCGTCCGGGTATCACGGCGTACATACAGGCGTTTCAGTAACTGGTCGCCCGCACTGTCCTCTGTCTCTGCAGGCTCCTCCGCAAATTCTGTCTCTCTTACCGCCCGCGCCGTCTCGCGCTCCGCTTCTTCCTGAAGCTGGGATTCTGAACCAGCGTATGTATATGGATCCTGCTCCGATTCCACTGGTTCTTCTTCGTACTCCACCGGATCTTCTTCATACTCCACCGGTTCCGGTTCTACCGCTCCGCCGCCGTGAAATATCTGACCGCGAAATACATCTGCCGGATTCTTCTTCTCTACTCCCTGTCCGGAATCCTGTGCCAGATTTTTTCCCTCTGCCGGAACATCGGTCCAATCATCATAAGCCGCTGTCTCATCCTGCAAGTTTTCCTGTCTTCCATGCATCTCACGGAATTCCTCCGGTGCGTCCTCCGGTCCCAGCACGGTTCCCTCCGGGACTCCTTCCGAGAAATTCCGCATCACTGGCAGCTCGGTCAGCTTGGCGCCCTCAAGATCAACGCCACGGACCCGCTGTTCCTCCCGCAGACGGCGTTTTTCTTCCTTTTTCTCCTCATGTATCTCACGGCGGCGGCTCATATCTTCTTTCGCATACTCATACGCCCTTCCGCTGCCCTGTTTAACGAAGTTTACCAGGGAACGCTCCGTAATGCACACAGCACCGAGTGCCAAAAGCACCAGCAGAATCAGAACTGCTCCGATCGTTCCCACTGTTCCGCACAACAGCAGCATCAGAATGCCACCGATAAAGCCGCCTCCACCTGCCTGCGCGTAATAATCGCCCAGATTCCAGTCCAGATGCTGACCGCCTCCCATGAGAAGCTGGGAAAGTCCGCAAAGTGCCAGAAGCACCTCGCCAACCGCCACCAACTTGGCTACGGCTTTCTGGTTGCCTCGGTTTGAAAGATAAAAACAAGTTCCCATAAATAAAAGGAATGGCACCAGATACCCCATCACGCCGAATACGCCAAGCAGAGTCGATCGCAGAAAACTTCCGACAAAGCCGCAAAGCCCGAAATTGCTCAAAAACAAAAGTACCGATATTGCAAATGATACAATAATCGCCACTTCCGTTCCCATAAATGCCCCTGTACCACTTTTCTCCACCGGCTCCGGCGCCTGGCTGGCGCGGCTTCGGCTTCCTGTTCCTTTCGCGGTGCCTTTTCCGGACGAAGCTTTCTTCTTCCCCCCACTCTTTTTCTCGTTCAGCGTCTCCTCCGCTTTCTTCGCCGCAGGGGACTTTCTGGATCGCCCGGCTTTTTTCTCTGTCCCAGCTGTTTCCCCGGCACGCTCTGTACTCTGTCTTTTCCTGCTTGTATCTGCCACCTGTCTCATGCCTCCAATATTTCCCATGTATCTGCGGTTCCTCCTGTTTCACAAAATACAGCCTCCCGCAGACTGCTTTTCTCATTTTACATTCTTATTATCTCATTCAGTATACCCAAATTCAGGAAAAAAAGCAACGCTTTCCTAAAATTTTCGCACGTATGTTCTACTTTCTTTTCAGATTTTCACTAAAATCCGTCTTCGTCATCCGGTCGTGTGCATCTATTTCCTGTTTCTTCCCATCGATCGCCCGGTTCAGCCATGCAAGCGCTTCCCGGATCCCGCCGCATTCATCGATCAGTCCCTCCTGGACCGCCTCCCCGCCAACCAGGACCGTTCCCAGATCTTTTGTCATCATCTCCGTATTGAGCATCAGGCTCCGGAGGCGCTCATAGGAGATCTGACTGTGTCCGGACACAAAGCTTAAAATACGATCCTGAATCATTTCAAAATAATCATACGTCTGCACGGCACCGATCACCATCCCCGTCATCCGTACCGGATGTACCATCATCGTCCCGGTCGGGACAATAAAAGAGTGATCGACCGCCACTGCGAGCGGCACACCGATCGAATGGCTGTCCCCGATGACCAGTGAAACGGTCGGTTTGCTGAGCGAAGCAATCATCTCCGCCAGTGCCAGTCCACAGCTTACATCGCCGCCCACCGTGTTAATCAGGACTAAAACTCCCTCCGTCTCACCGCTCTCCTCGATCTCCGCCAGCTTAGGCAGAATATGCTCATATTTCGTCGTTTTCGTATTGCCGGACAAATTTTCATGTCCCTCTATCTCTCCGATGATCGAGATTAATTCAATGTGATTGCCATTCTTTCCCGTAATATCCGTCTGTCCATTTTCACGCTTCTGAATCGGATCCTCCTGCGCCTGTTCCCGGTTTTCTCCCGCCTTATCTGCCTGCTTGTCCCACGCTTCATTTTCCCATTCCCTGTTTTCACGATTTGCCCGAATCATATTTTCCTCTTTTCTGCGCTCTTTTCATCTTACACGCGGATTCAATGTTTTTTCTCAACTGCCTAATTCATTCTTAGTATTCTGTCTTCCTATTATCTTTATTCACTGAAACCGCTTTTTATACAAACAAGGATGTACCTTGGCTCATTCGGGCGTCTCGCACGGTCACTTGCGACATGTTTCTGCTTCGCGCGAGTGCGCATCCCCGCGGAGCGTTTTTTATTTCATAGGACACAATTTCCTATGAAACAGAAAAAGAGAGCTGGGAAAAGCTGCCTTTTCTCCCTGCTCTCTTTCAAATAATTTTTATTAACTTTTCATGAAATTAATCGCCCAATACGTTGACGATCTTCGCCGGGGTACGATAATTCCAGGTGGAAATCTTGATACCGGACCTTGCATTCGACGCATGGCACACGCGTCCGCCGCCAATATAGAGTGCTACATGATTGATTGTTCCGCCGCTGTTTGTATAGAAGATCAGATCGCCCGGACGCATCTGGGAGGAACTGATACTTCTTCCTGCTCCCGCCTGGGAACCCGAATGATGCGGCAGGCTGACACCAAAATGCGCCATAACCGACATCGTAAATCCAGAACAGTCCGCACCGTTTGTCAAGCTTGTACCGCCCCATACATATGGATTTCCAAGGAACTGGGTCGCGTAGTTTGCGATCTGCGCACGCTTGGAGGAGCCGCTTGAAGATGCTTTCTGGCTGCCAGAACCACCTTTACTGCTGCTCTTGCTTCCAGAGCCTCCCTGGCTGCTCGCCGCCTTGGTCTCAGGCTCCGGTGTCTCCTCAACCGGTGTAAACTCGATCGCCTCATTTAACGCATACCGCACATCGACAAATTCAGTCGCTACATAGGCACTCGTCTCATCCAGTGCAATCTGCACCCAGCCATCCTGCTGGCTCATAACCGTATACCGCTCGCTGTTGGAAATCTGCGTCCAGATCGGCGCGTCCGTGTTGGGTTCCGTACGGGCATTTAGACGGTCTGTCGATACAATCGCCATCAGCTGTGCAACCTGCAGTGCCTCCTGCTTCGCCGCATCTCCTGTCAGGATAAATTCAGATTTAACATAGCCGGTAACCGGACCGGACTTGATCTTGTACCAGCCGCCATCCTCTGTCGTTTCCAAAATCTCACCACCGGACTTGCTTGTCATCTTACCGATGATCTTCGCATCTTCCTTCGGCTCCACACGGATATTTAAGTAGTTATTGACATTGGAAATACCCAGATTGTCATACATGTTGAGAACCATCGTCCGCAGATCCAGCTTACGCGCCTCATTTAACGCATAGCGCACATCCGCATAATCCGCTGAAATATAGCCCCCGCTGATCTGAATCCAGCCGTCCTGCTCGCTGACAATGGAATAACGCTCATTTTTCAGTGCCTGTTCCAGCACCTGCGCATCCTCACTCGGCTCACTCCGGATATTCAGCTTGTCAGTCGTGATGACCGCCATCTTCTTGACCAGCTCAAATGCCTCTGTTTTTGCCGCCTCGCCGGTCTGTACAAATTCTGAACTGATGTAGCCCTCCAGACCGCCGGAAGATATCTGATACCAGCCTTCCTGGGAATCGTCCAGAATCTCGCACGCACTGCCGCCCATCAGTTTGCCAATGACATCGGAGGTTGTACTGGCGCTCTCACGCATATTAAGATAACCAGATACATCCACAATACCCAGATTCTGGTAGGACTCGACTACATTTTTCTTTTCTTCGTCCTCTTTTGCCTGTTCCTCATCCTCCGGCAGCGTCTCTCCGATCACGGTTTCCTGCACCTCTGCCTCGGATGCCGATGCCACCCGGGCGTTTCCAGAACCTCCGAACGTGCCGCCCTGTGCCAGCTTCACGATGATAACCAGAGCCAGCACCACAATGACAGCACAGCCTCCGATCATGAACCAGTGCATCGGATCTTTGCCATTTCGTCTCTGACGTACTTTCTGCAGGCGTTCTTTATAATCTTCTGTCTTTTGCTCTTCCATCTTATCCTCTCCCTATCAGTCTCCCAGCATATTGACAATCCGGTACGGATTCCGGTAATTCCAGGTAGAAATCTTGATGCCGCTTCTCCGGCTCGCCGCATGGACGATCTGACCATTGCCAATGTACATCGCCACATGGTTGACCGTTCCCTTGCGATTCGTATAGAAAATCAGATCGCCCGGACGCATCTTCGAAGAATCAATCTTCGTACCCGTCCGCGCCTGTTCCCGGGACACCCGCGGCAGGGACACGCCCGCCACATGGCTGTATACATATTTTGTAAAACCAGAACAGTCCACACCCGAATGCGGGTCATTACCGCCCCAGACATAACGGTTTCCGACAAACTGAAGGGCATAATTGACAATCTGGGTCCGCAAGGATTCTTTTTCTTTTAATGGGGTAAATGGGATCGCCTCCGGCAATGCATAACGCACATCTACGAAATCAGTCGCCACATACGCACTCGTCGTATCGAGCGCAATCTCGACCCAGCCATCCTGCTGGCTTATAACGTCGTAACGCTCATTGTTAGAGATCTGCGTCCAGATCGGCGCATCCGTGCTCGGCTCCGTGCGGGCATTCAGGCGGTCGGTTGAAACGATCGCCATCAGTTCTGCAACCTCCATCGCCTCCTGCTTCGCCGCATCTCCTGTCAGGATATACTCCGCCTTCACATATCCAGTGACGGGACCCGACTGGATCTTATACCAGCCGCCGTCCTCGCTCGTCTCCAGAATCTCTCCGGCAGACTTGCTCGTCATCTTACCGATGATATTTCCATCCTCACTTGGCTGATCGCGCACATTCAAGTAATTATCCACACTGGAAATACCTAGATTTTTGTATAAATTCAGCACCATCGAACGCATATCCAGCTTCCGCGCCTCATTGAGTGCGTATTTGATCTCTGCATAATCCGTGGAAATATAACCGCTCGAAATCTGAATCCAGCCATTCTCCGGCTCACCCTCGACCACATAGCGCTCATTTTTCAATGCCTGACCGACAACCTCAGACTCCGTGTTCGGCTCTTTTCGGATGTTCAGGGAGTCTGCCGTGATGAGCGCCCGCTTTTCAACCAGTTCCAACGCTTTTTTCTTCGCCTCATCCCCGGTCAGAACAAACTCTGAGCTGATATAACCGGAAATACCGCCAGATTCGACCTGATACCAGCCCTCTGTTGAATCATCCACGATCTCACACGCACTGTCGCCCATCAGCTTGCCGATGATGTTGCCATCCGTGCTCGCCGTCTCACGCATATTCAGATAACCGGACACCTGCACGATACCCAAATTTTTATAGGAAGCTACCACTGCTTCTTTCTCTTTGATCTCCTCCGCTCTGGACTCTTCGGATGCCTCGTCCTTCGAAAGCTCTGATGCTGTCGCCGCCCCATTCTTTGCAGTTCCGGCTCCCGCCTGACGGCTGAGCAGGGACTTGCCTGCAAATGCTGCAACTGCAAGAGCAATCACCACCCCTGCTGCTATCACTCCGAAGCGCAGATTCTGACTCTTATCTTCGCCCTGGCGCCTGCGCGAATGTCCCGCGGATTCCCGGACCGGATTTGGTGTCTGATCCTGAGCTGGCTCTGATTCCTGACTCTGAACTGCTTCCGGCTCTTGAATCCGCTCCGCCGCTGGCACCTGTTCTGACTCCTGCGTTTCTTTTTTGTTTTCTTCTTCTAACATATGGATCGCTCCTGATTTTTCTTGAAATTATGACTTAATATCTTAAACGTAATTTTTATTTTATCATATTCGTAGGGAATTGCCAAGGAAGGATGTGGAGGAAAAAATGAATTTTCTATGAATGAATTATTACAGAAGTGTTAAGTTGTATATAAACGGTTAAGTCGTGAAAGGGGGAATTAGTTGGAAATATGGGAGAGGAGAATGCCCTCCGACCGCTCGCGCCGCCGGAGGGCATTCTTTCTCACTTATAGTCGTGGTTTTTAATTTGTTGACCCACTTTTCATTCCGTATACTTTTTGTCTGTTATCGGTTATTGATTTTATTCAAGTCGAACGTCCGTGAGACTTGGCGCGTGATTCTGGTCAGCGAAGCTGACATATTCCTATCAGAATCACTGCGCATCCTCGCGGAGCGTTTATCTCAGTCGGAGAATGGACTCCCACTGAGACAAATTTGCTATTACTCACCACCTGAAGAGGTGGGAGTCTTCTCGACTGAGATAAAACCCTTCAAATCTTATACCCCCTGCTTATTTGGCAAGCATCATACGATCATTCGCAAATTCTTCTCCGCTTACCTTTTCAAATCTCTCTAACAGGTCTTCTACCTGCAGATTCTTCTTCTCTTCCCCTGCTACATCGTAGATAATCCGACCTTCGTGCATCATAATCAGACGGTTGCCGATCTGAATCGCATCTTTCATGTTATGGGTAACCATAAGCGCGGTCAGATTTTGTTCGTCTACGATCTTTTCGGTAAGATCGAGGACTTTGCGGGCTGTTTTAGGATCGAGGGCGGCGGTGTGTTCGTCTAAGAGAAGGAGCTTTGGCTTCTGGAGAGTTGCCATCAGAAGGGTGAGCGCCTGGCGCTGTCCGCCGGAGAGTAAACCCACTTTGCTGGTCATACGGGTCTGAAGCCCCAGATCGAGCTGTGCCAATGCCTCACGGTAGAAGTCCTTTTCATTCTTTTTGATGCCCCAGCCGAGTCCTCTGGATTTGCCGCGGCGCAGTGCCATGGCAAGGTTTTCCTGTATCTCCATATTGGCGGCGGTGCCGCGCATCGGATCCTGGAAGACTCTGCCGATATATTTAGCGCGTTTGTATTCTGGTTCTCTGGATATGTTTACGCCGTCGATCTCGATTTTACCGGAATCGATCGGATATACGCCTGCGATCATATTTAACATAGTGGATTTTCCAGCACCGTTTCCGCCGATGATCGTCACGAAATCGCCCGGTGCCAGGTGTAAGTTGATACCGTTTAAGGCTTTTTTCTCATTAACAGTTCCTTTATTAAAAGTTTTCTTTACATTTGTTATCGTCAGCATTACTCCTCGCCCCCTTCTGAATAATCTTTTCTCAGCCGATATTTAGCGAGTGCTACCGGAATACAGAGTGCCAGTGCTACAATGACAGCAGAGAGCAGCTTCATGTCGTTTGCATCCATACCCATGCGGAGTACAACCGCACGGATCACAAAGTAAATGACCGAACCGACAACCACGGAGGTCAGTTTCCAATAAAAAGAGGTCAATCGTCCCATCAGGACTTCGCCGATGACGATCGCCGCCAGACCAATGACGATCGCACCCGTACCACTTCCAACATCACCATATTTCTGGCTCTGGCAGACGAGTGCGCCGGAGAGAGCGACCAGGCCGTTGCTAACCATCAGGGATAAAAGCTTCGCCATACGAGTGTCCACGCCCAGCGCACGCACCATATCCTCGTTGTTACCGGTTGCACGCATCGCACTTCCGATCTCGGTTCCGAAGAACCAATAAAGAAACAGAATAGCCGCCACCGCCAGCACAATTCCAACGATCATCGATGCCTGTGCCTGAGTCATCCCGAAGGAAGTAGCCAGACCACTGATAAGTGTCTTGACTTTCAGAAGCGGCAGATTGCTCTTTCCTCCCATGATCCGGAGGTTGATCGACCAGAGGGAAATCTGGGTCAGAATTCCTGCCAGAATCGCTGGTATCTCAAATACAGTATGAAGAATACCCGTTACCGCACCAGCCACGACACCGGCTGCCACTGCAACTAAAAGTGCCAGCACCGGATTTACTCCTTTGTTGACTACCAGGACTGCACAAACGCAGGCACCCAGCGCGAAACTTCCGTCTACCGTCATATCCGCGATATTCATCAGGCGGAATGTAATGTAAACTCCCAATACCATGATTCCCCAAAGAACGCCCTGTGCGACCGCGCCCTGCAGGGATACTAATAAACCGCTCAAACTTTTACCTCCCCGTGTTTCGTATTTTCTTCACCTGATTAACTGTAAAGACTGCCAGATCGGCATATTTATTATATGCTTCTGATCTGACAGTCCATCTCATTTGAAGTTTAGATCTTTCTGGTACTCTTTATTTCTCGAGTCCAGATACATCGATTCCCAGCGTCTGCGCTGTCTCTTCATTGACACTCAGCTCGCACTTGGAAGCGTCCAGATAGCCGATCGGCATCTTAGAAATATCGGCGCCCTCAGTCAGAATTTTAACGGCCTGCTCACCGGTCATGTAGCCTAACTGGTAGTAATCAATACCGTAAGTAGCAAGACCGCCTGCATCTACCATGCCCTTCTCGCCGCAGATAACCGGAAGTTTATTCTCATTTGTTACCATCGTTACGGTCGCCATACCAGCTGCGATCATGTTGTCGGTCGGTGTGTATACGCAGTCTACATTGCCAACCATAGATTCTACAACGGTAGGAATCTCATTGGAATTGGAAACGGTGTAATCTTCATACTCAATACCGGCTGTGTCGAGTGCTTCTTTCGCCATATCAATCTGAAGAACGGAGTTTGCCTCCGCGCTGCAATACAGAAGTCCGACCTTCTTTACATCTGGAATAATCTGCTGCATCAGGTCAATCTGCTCTTTAACCGGAGTCAGATCAGAAGTACCCGATACGTTGCCGCCCGGAACCTCGTTGCTCTCTACCAGACCGGAAGCCGCCGGATCGGTAACAGCGCTGACAAGAATCGGAATCGAATCCGTCACACCTGCAACTGCCTGTGCTGCCGGGGTTGCGATTGCAAAAATCAAATCATCTTTATCGTTGACCAGTTTCTCTGCGATCGTCTGGCATGCAGACTGCTCGCCAGCTGCATTCTGCTGGTCGATCTCGTATTTGATGCCTGCATCGTCCAGCGCTGCCACGAAGCCCTCATTGGTCTTATCCAGTGCCACATGCTGGGTCAGCTGTAATACGCCAATCTTATAAGTCTCGCCGTCTGCTGTCTGCTCTGCCTCTTTGCTTTCTTCTCCGTCTGCGGACTCCGCTGCTGTCGTGTCCGTACTTGCTGTCTGTCCTCCGCAGGCTGCCAGGGATGCCGCCATCGCGCCAGCCAGCATCAGGGCTGCTAATTTCTTTGTCTTTCTCATAATATCATCCTCCTGAACCTTTTCAACGTATGTAACAGATTTTCCTCTTATGCATCAAACCATGATTTGTTTTTCACTTTAAAGAGCTGAACTGTTACGCTTTAAAGCAATCATACTACAAACTCCAAAAAGAGTCAACCTAAAATTCTGCTATTTTATAGGGAATTCAGGTTGACTCTTTTTTATTTTGCTTCCGCAATCTGCAGTTTCACCGTAAACGTTGAACCTTTTCCGACTTCCGACTCTACCTTCACGCTTCCATGATAAAAATTCACGATATGCTTGACGATCGAAAGACCAAGCCCGGTGCCGCCCTGTTTGCGGCTGCGCCCTTTATCCACCCGGTAAAACCGCTCAAAAATACGGCTCTGGCTCTCCGCCGGGATGCCGACGCCGGTGTCGCGGACCGTCAGTATCATATCCGCGCCCCAGTGCTTGACCTGCACCCAGATTTCGCCGCCCTCGTTGTTATACTTGACCGCGTTTGTCAACAGATTGTTAAACAGCTCCTGCATCTGGCGCAGATCGGCACGAATTGTGAAATTCTCGCACTCTTTATGGACTGTGATGCCGCGCGACGCCGCCTGCGCGGCAATCGAAGACAGGCTGTCCTCCAGCAGTTCCACCGTGCGGATTGTCACAATATCTGCTTTCGCACCGCGCGATTCCAGACGGGAGATCATCAAAATATCATCCACCAGGTTCGTCATCCGCATTGCCTCTTTTTTTATGCGTCCCAGAAAATCATGTGCCGTGTCCAGATCCTGTGCCATGCCGCTTTCCAAAAGCTCGACATAACCGCGGATCGAAGTGATCGGTGTTTTCAGCTCATGCGATGCATTGCTGAAAAACTCCTGCCGAATCTGTTTTTCTTTCTCAATGCGCTCCAGATATTTCTTCATATTCCGGGACATCCGCGTCGTCGTGTCCGCGATGACATTGATCTCCTCATACGGGCATTTTTCAAACTGAAAACGCGTGTAGTCGTCATCCATCCGCACCATTTCGCTGGAAATTTCCTGCAAAGGACGCGTGATTGACTGGGAAAACCGTTCCGCCTCCATTGCCGATGCAAAAAAAGCTATTCCAAAGCTCAAAAAAGCGGCCGGAATCAACATCAGGATATATTCACCCAAACCGGTTGAACAGGCAGAAAGGCGCAGTATGTATTTGCCGTCCGATGAACGGATCGCCGCGTACGCCATCTGCATTCCTAACGTTCCGGAGCGCCGCACCGAATATCCATAGCCCGTCGCCAGCGCATCCTTCACTTCCTTGCGCTCCAGATGATTTTCCATCTGATTCACCTGCGCTACTTCCGTATCAGCCACCACCGTGCCATCCATCCGGATCAGCGTATAACGGCTATTATTGTCGTTCGTAAGGTCGCTCAAATCCATCAGCTGTTCTTCCACATTTCCCGTATAATCCAACATACGGTCAACGGATTCCAATGCAAAATGCATGTCCTCCCTTGACCGTTTGAGCAATACACTGCTGGTAACCACCAGAGCGATAAATGTATTCAGAACCAGCGCCAGGAATAACAGATGAATAAATTTCGTCAAAATCGCTTTTCGCATCGTTTCATCACTTTCCCGCTTCTTTTTCCTTTAAAAACCGATAGCCCACGCCGCGCACTGTCTTGATCTGGGCTCCGGCGTCATGCAGCTTCTGCCGGAGTGTCTTGATGTGCATATCCAGCGTTCTCGTCTCCCCATCATAGTCATAGCCCCAGATATGGTCGAGAAGCTCGTCGCGCGTCACCACCCGGTTGATATGTTCCATGAGATATGTTAAAAGTTCAAATTCTTTGAGCGTCAGCTCCGTCCGGTCGCCGCAGGCAATCACCTCTCGCGTCTCCCGGTTGATGCTGACTTCACCGATCGTCAGGCTGGAAACCTCCTCTTTTGCAGGTTCCACCCGCTTTAAAAGGTTTCTGACGCGCGCCGAAAGCTCCAGAATACCGAAGGGTTTCGTCATGTAGTCGTCAGCACCGTTGTCAAGTCCCTGTACAATATCCATCTCACGATCCTTTGCCGTCAGCATCAGGACCGGGGCTGCGGAAAAGTCCGGCATCTCCCGGATCTTGCGGATCGCCGCCATGCCGTCCATCCCCGGCAGCATCCAGTCGAATACAAACATCGCCGGATACTCCCGCTGCGCCTCCCTGCCTCTCCGAAGCAGGGCCGAAAGGCTGTCAAGCGCTTCCTCTGCCGTCTCAAATCCGCTGGCGCAGTAACCGAAGTTTTCCAGTGCCACGCAGATCAGATTCCGGATATTTTCATCATCCTCAATCACATATATCCGATATTTCATTACTGCATCTCTTCCTTTACGTAGCCAGCTACATTCTTGGCATGATCCGCGATTCTCTCATAATTTGCCAGTGCATCCAGGAAGATAACACCGCCCTCAATCTTGCATTCTCCATTGGAAAGACGGTTCATATGGCTCTCGCGCATCTCCTCCTCCATATTGTCAACCTCTTCCTCCCAGCGGGCAGTCTGACGTACTTTCTGCATGTCATGCGCCTGACGCGCCTCCACGGACGCCTCGACCGATTTAAGCGTTGCATCTGCAATCGTCCGCAGCTCTTTCAGCGCCAGATCCGAGAAATCAATATTCACATTCTCAATCCGTTTCTTGGCAAGCTCTGCTAAGTTTTCACAGTGGTCACCGACACGTTCAAGATCACCGATTGTATAATACATATTCTTAACAAGAAGATGCTGTTCATCATTTAAGGAGAGGTTGTTGATCTTTAAGAGATATTCGGTCAGCATTTTCTCCATGCGGTCGATGGTCTCTTCATTTTCAAATACCTGTTCACAGAAATTATCATCTGCATCTACTAAGGCTGCTGTCGCTATTTTTAAGTTGGCAACCGCTACCTTACCCATGTTGACAACCTCGTTGCACGCCGTCTCAATCGCAAAGGACGGAGTTTCGAGGATACGGTCGTCTAAGTGACGGATCATCTCGGTCTCGACACTGTTTGCCGACCACTCTTTCTCTGTCTCCTTCGGCTTCGGAACAATCACATCCGATGCCTTTACCAGGAAACCAGCAAACGGGAACATAATGCAGGTGTTGACAACGTTAAATATCGTATGGAAAATCGAAATTCCCACACTGTCCGCACGCGTCATCGCAAGCTCCGGATTCATCATAAACACGATGTATAAAGCGACGCCAAATACAACTGCACCCGTCACATTGAACAGAAGGTGAATGACCGCCGCACGCTTTGCCGTACGGGTCGTACCGATACAGGATAACAGCGCGGTCGCACAGGTACCGATGTTCTGTCCCAATGTAATAAAGACTGCTGACTGCCAGTTTACCATGCCGTTGATCGCCAGCATCTGTAAAATACCGACGGACGCGGAACTACTCTGGATGATTGCGGTAACTGCCAGACCGACTAAAATACCTAAAAGTGGATTCTGTCCCAGTACCCGGAAGGACTCGGAGAAGATCGGCGCATCCCGGTACGGCTCAATCGAACCGGACATGAAAGAAAGACCGATAAACAGGAGTGCAAAACCGATCAGGACTTCGGCACCCTCTTTTTTCTTGTGGCTCTTCGCAAACATCGTGATGAATGCGCCGATACCGAAGAGAACCGGTGCAAAGAACTCTGGCTTTAACACCTCGCCCCACTCACTCATCGACACAATCCAGCTCGTCACAGTCGTACCAATGTTGGCACCCATGATGATGCCGGTCGCCTGCAGAAGATTGATAATTCCGGCATTTACGAAACCAACGACCATAACCGTCGTCGCGGAACTACTCTGAATGATCGCGGTAACGCCCGCGCCCACCAGCACGCCCAGCAGGCGGTTCGAAGTCAGGATCTCAAGCACACGTTGTAAACGGTTGCCCGCAAACTTCTGCAGACCATCCGCCATCGACTCCATTCCATACAGGAACATTCCCAGTCCTCCAATGAACTGAAAGAGTGTTCCCAAAGTACTAATAGACATACATATTCTCCCATCATCTTTTGATCTTTACACATAGTATGTCTTCACTATATCAAATAAATGTAAAAATAACCAGCAGGAAATGTAAAATCTGTGTAAAATCTGATATTCGCAACACTGTACTGCCTGAATGAGAGGATGGTTACAGGACAGCCCGGTACCAATCCTATAGTGCCGGGTTTCGAAAGCCATCTTCCACAAACCGCCCGCTCGCAAACATCGCCTGAACAGCAGCCCGGTAGTCAGACAGCTTCTGTGCCTTCTTAATCTTCTTCAATTCTTTTTCACATCCCGGAAAATGGCACTGGAAATAGTACCAGAGTTCCTTCATTTTAAACAAAGTATTCCGGTCGCCGGACATGATTTCTGCATAACCGGTCAGGAGGCGATCGTGGAACTGCTGGAAAGATTGGAGATGATTCGAGGATGGCAGATTCCGCACCTCTCCAAAAATCCACGGGCTCGCAACCGCACCGCGCCCAAACATCAGTGCGGCTAATTTCATTTTTTTCTGCGTTTTACCGCTATCAGATGCTTCATCTTGTCCTACAATTTCTTTCATAAGTGCAGACGCATCCGCCGCCGAAAAAAGATTTCCATTATAGCTGACCGGGCAGCGGCTCTGCTCCAGCGCATACGCAAATGACTCCATCCGTATTTTCCCCTTATAATAGTCCTCGCGCACTCTCGGGTGTACAATCAGTTCTTCCAGCGGATAATGATTATAGATTGCGAGCAGGCGTGGAAATTCAGACGCTTCTTTCATGCCGATCCGGGTTTTGATCGACAAACGCACCGGCTTTCCATCCGCAGCGTGGATTTTTTCCAATCCGTTGCAGACTTCCTCCAGAAACAAGCTCAAATCTTCCGGCTCGGCTAAAAATCCCGCGCCCTTTTTCTTCGTAACCACCGTCCCCGACGGACAGCCCAGGTTCAGATTAACCGTCCTATATCCATACTCCGCCAGTTCCTCGCAAACCCACAGAAAATCTTCCGCCGAATGCGTCAGAATCTGCGGGATCAGGCATAATCCCTGATTATGCTCTGGAAGAATATCGTTCCTTTCCCTGGATGTCAGCTTATGGCTGGAACCTGGTGCAATGAACGGACTGTAATACCGGTCAACGCCCCCATAAATGACTGCATGCGCCTGCCGGAATACGTATCCCGTGATTCCCTCCATTGGTGCAAAATCTAATTTTACACTCCTTGCATCGTTCGCGCTTATACGATTCTCGCCCACTTTTAATGCCTCTGGCTGAATCATTTTCTTCACGCTTCATTTCCTCCCAGTGATATGATATAGATCGGATTCTGCCCTTTCATCAAATGACTGGAACCAATCTTCTCCGCTTTTGCAATCTGCATGGACAGAATCTCCGCCTCTATCCCGCGCTCTTTCAGGTAACTCATAAGCACTGTCAGAGACTCCAGCGCAATCAGGTTGATCACAATTCGGATATCTGGGTTCAAGCGGAACAATTCATCCAGAATCTCGCGCATCTGTCCGGTTGTTCCCCCGATAAATGCCCGATCCGGTCGGTGAACACTTACCTGTGCAAATGTCTCCGGCGCCTTTCCCGGCACGATCGTGACCGCCTCTGTTCTGGCTTTCTCACAATTTGCCCGGATCAGATCAACCGCCTCTTCCTTATATTCAAACGCACACACATGAATCCCCGGACAGCTTACCGCCGCTTCCACACTGACAGAACCCGTTCCCGCGCCAATGTCCCAGAACTCACAGTCCTCATACAATTCCAGCTTGGACAATGACACGGTCCGCACCTCACTCTTCGTCATCGGGACCTTGCCCCGGATAAACCATTCATCTCGCATTTGGTACTCCCCATTTTCTAAATTCTCATATAAATTCACTCAATTGGTATATTTTTGCTGACTCCCTTTGGCACATTCATCCAGCCATTTTCGCAAAAAATCTGGACAGGATGCATAATAGAGATGCGGAAATCCGCCAATCTGTCCTCCCTTTTCATGGATGCAGCGCCAGCTTCGGTTTCCGGTCGGTTTGACTGCCTCCCAGTCGGTGCCCGGATCTTCGCTCTCCCAGTAATGGAACTCATGCCCGTGAATTTCCTGACCGGATGAGGTCAGCAGACGCACATAGCCAAACCGGCGCAGGCGGTTCGTCCGGTAAGCGTCAAATGGATAAACGCCAGCCATTTCCCAGTGTTTTCCATCGCTTCCTTCAAGAGTACGGTGTAAATATAAAAATCCACCGCATTCCGCCAGAAACGGCATTCCCGCCGCAATCGACCGCCGGATACTCTCACGCATCGCCGCGTTCTTTGCCAGCTCCCGTGCATAATTCTCCGGATAACCGCCGCCAAATAAAAGCCCATCCACTCTGTCCGGGATTTTTTTATCCCTCAGTGGACTGAAATAAACCAGCTCCGCACCCATCTGTTCCAGAAGGCGGAAATTTTCCTGATAGTAGAAGCAGAATGCCTCGTCACGAGCAACACCGATGCGGACGCGCGAGGTGACTTTTTGCTCTTGACATGCTGGGAATTTCGCTATACTTTCCGCCTCCATTGATTCGTTTTCTGCTTTTTCTTTCTCTTTGTTTTCTATCCTCAATGGCAGCATCCCCGCTACTTCCAGCACCCGATCCACCGCAATCGACTTCTCCATCTGATCTGCCAATCGCCCGATCCGCTCGCGCAGCCGATCGATCTCGCCCGGCAGAAAAAGTCCCAGATGGCGGCTTTCCATGCGGTATTCCTCGGATTCCGGCAGATAACCAAGCACCGGAAGCCCCGACGCCTCTTCCACGGCTGCTGCCAGCCGCTCATAATACATCGAAGAAACCCGGTTCAAAATCACTCCGGCAATATGGCTTTTTTTCCGGAAATGCAAAAATCCAGATGCCATTGCTGCCGCCGACAACGATGCGCCCTTACAGTCCAGCACCAGAATCGCCGGCGTGTCTGTGATCTCTGCAATCTCCCAGCTGCTGGCGGACGTTTCTGTTCCGCCCAAGCCGTCATAATAGCCCATGACACCCTCTAAAACTGCAATTCCCGCCTGTTCTTCCCGCACTGCATCCACCAAAACCTTCCGCACGCCTTCCGCCGGCAGAAAAAAGCTATCGAGATTTCGCCCGGGAATGCCGAGCACATAGCGGTGAAACATTGGATCGATATAGTCCGGTCCACATTTGCACGCGATCGGATTCAGACCGCGGCGGCGAAGGATTTCAAGCAGTCCGCAGGTCAAAAGAGTTTTTCCACTGCCGCTTTTGGGGGCGGCAAGCATGATGCGTGGACATGCTCTGACAGAAGCCTCATGTGGCAAAAGTTTATCTGCATCATTTTTATATGATTCTGTTACTCGAACATCGGATGGCATTTTTTCTGACACCATTTTCTGTTCATATATCAACTTCTCTACATTTTTTGTTTCTGTATTGTTACCATCTGTAATCTTTTCCTCTTCGTTCTGCCCACGCTTTATTTCATCCGTGACTTCCAGCAGCATCAAGCTCAAATCCGCAAATTCCAATTTTTTCATTTCTTCCGCGGTTCCGCTCCGGATCTGCTCTTCCGGGTACGATAAGTTTTCACCAACCGTCACCTGTACATTTCCATATCCCGCCTGTGTCAGACGTTCACAAAACTGTCCAGCTCCATTTTTGCCGCCCATGAGGATAAACGCACGCTTAGCCGGTTCTTCTGGATCACACAGACGTTTCATCACCCGATCGACAGACAATTCTCTTCCATGTGCGGAATAAATCGCCGCATCTTCCCAGTGCGTCCCCAGGCGTGCCGCCAGATAACTGACACAGGATGTACCCGGATAGACGGTAAATGGATAACCAGCTTCCCGCAGCCGCTCTGCCATCCTGGATGCCCCGCTGAAAAAGCCGGTATCACCCGAATACAGGATGACCGCCTGCTTCCATTCCGGGTGCTTCGATACAATCTGTATCACATCGTCAGGAAGATATGCTTTATAGCACTTCGTTTCTTTTTCCACCGCAGCCGCTGATTCCTGTCTGTTTTCAGCTTTTCCTTCCTTGCTAATCAGCAAATCATTCTGCAGCGCTCTCTCCGCGGATTCCAGCATACGCCCCGCGCCAATCAAGGCGTCACTCTCTCGAATTGCCCGAAGGACTTCCCCTGTCATCTGGGACGGCTGTCCCATGCCAATTCCCGCCAGAATCAAATGTGTTTTTAACTCTCCAACATTCCCCTCATCCGCCTTCTTCAGCACCTCCATTGCCTCTTCCAGCGAAATACCATCCTCCTCCGGTCTGCGGATCACAACCACTCTGGTTCCATTTTCACGCGCCGCTTCCACCTTTTCCTGAAATCCGCCCGCACGCCCGGAATCTTTCGTCAATAGCCACTCCGCTTTTGTCTGTCGGAGAAATAGCGTATTCATTTCGGTGGAAAAAGGTCCCTGCATCGCAATCAGATGGCTGCCAGTTATCCCCAATTTTTCACATTTCTTCAAAACATTCGAAGTTGGAAGCACTCTCGCATACACCCGTTTTTGATAATCTGGTATCTGGCACAGGGCTTCCAGTTCTTTACTGCCGGTTGTGGCAAAAATCACGCCGGAAACAGAAGAAAGAAATGACACTGCCTCCTGAATGGAATCAACCTCGACCCAATCACGTGCTTTGTTTTGTTCGCCCTCTGCGCGCAGGCACCGTTCCAGGCGGACACCGGTCCGTCCGCACGCTTCCTGGATTTCTTCTGAAACAAGTCTGGCATGCGGATGTGTTGCATCGATCACAAGATGAATCCCCTGGTTTCGGATAAATTCTTCCATCTGGTAACGATCCATCCGTCCACGTAAGACTTTTATCACTGAGGATGCCTGAACCGTTTTCAAGTTTTTCTTTGCAAGGCAAGTATTGTGGTTCAAATCTGGATTCCCTGCATTCCCAGATTCCATCAGCTCCTCCTGCAAAAGCTCCTCTCCATACTCCGAAGCCACGCTGACCCACGCCTCAATCTTTTCCCGGCTACAATATTCCGCCAGCAGGCGCCCTTCTGTCGTTCCTCCAAATATCCATATTTTACACATCGCGGTATCCCCTCGGTGTCACCAGACATCCATTTAACATCTGCGTTTCCTTATTTCCAATAAATACGGTCGTAAACATATCCACCGGCGTCTTTTCCAGTTCTGCCAGTGTCAGAAGGTGCACCGCCTCGCCCTCGCGGCCAATATTCTGTACATATCCGCAGGCAGTCTCACCACTTTTATACTCTAAAAGAATCCGGCAGGCACGCTCCAGATAATCGTGGCGTTTCCGGCTGGATGGATTGTAGAGGCAGATAATAAAATCCGCTTCCGCCGCTGCACGCAGCCTTTTTTCGATCACTTCCATCGGCGTCAGAAGGTCACTCAGGCTGATCACCGCAAAATCATGTCCCAACGGTGCACCGAGAATGGCTCCGCCTCCCAGCGCTGCCGTCACTCCTGGAATTACTTCCACGTTCACATCCGGGTACGCCTCTGCCATCTGCAACACCAGCCCCGCCATGCCATAGACGCCGCTGTCCCCACTGCAGATCATTGCTGTTTTCCGACCATCCTGCGCCGCTTTTAATGCCATCTCACAGCGTTCCTTTTCCTGGCGCATCGGCGTTGTCAGAAATTCCGCCTGTGGATAAAATTCTTTTACCAGGTCCACGTATACCGTATAACCGATGATCACCTGGCTTTCCCGCAAAATGCGGTCTGCCCGGACCGTCATCTGTTCTCTCGCCCCCGGTCCAATTCCGATCACGTATAATTTTTTTTCTTCCACTGCTGCCTCCTTACTTGCTCCGATGCCGGAACCGCTACTGCTGCCGTCACACCGTTAAACGCCATTTTCTGTACTCTCAGATCAATCGCAGGCAGATTTTTCTCATCCATCTCCCGTTCCCGGTAAATCCGGCGCACCCCCATGACGGCTGCACGCTCACAAACATTTCCTACCCCTACTGTCTTCCGCACAAACGGCGATTCTGCAAACTTCGTACCGGCACTTTCCAGCTCTTCCGGGGTAAAACTCCACAGTTCCACATCCCACTCCTTCGCAAGCGCCAGAAATGCCATCTCATTTTTCTTCCGATCTACCGTTGCAATCGCCCGCACCGCACTTTTATCAATCATCGCCCGAGAAAGTGCCACTCTTGCCATCTCCCGGACAGCATTCAGGGAGGAATCCCGGCGGCATCCCATTCCAAGAACAACCGTTCGCGGATACAGGCGCAGAAGTTCCGGCGTACCTGATTCATTTTCCGACTCATAACTTTGCTCTTTCTTCTGCTCACTTTTCTGCCCAGGCGATCCTATATCGGATTTTCCGACAGACATATCTATCTCAGCCGCCTTCGCCGAATCGCCGGTTTCCACTGCCACTACCGCCGCTGCTTTGGCTGCATCCCGCTGTTCCTTCTTCTCCTGCAGCCCAATCACCATATCCCGGCGCACCAGAGACGCTGGGGCATTTTTCGGGCATCCGCCCTGTTTCAGCGTCACATAGATGTTTTCCTTCTGCCATACGCCCGGAGTAATCTCTGCCGGAACGATTCCATCTACTGGATAATCACTGAAAAAGCCAATTTTTTCACCTCGCAGCTCCGCCGCAGAGATTTGTTTCGCCAGTTCCCGGTCACTGATTACCAGCTCATTTTCCGCTGCAAATACATCAACTGCAAATGCCTGCCGCAGATCCGTTGCCGTCGTAATTACCGGTTCTGCCCCCAGAATCTGCGCCGCTGCCTCTGCCAGTTCATTGCATCCGCCCACATGTCCAGACAAAATCGGGATCGCATAACGCCCCTGCTCATCGATCACCAGCACCGCCGGATCTTTCAGCTTATCCTGCACCCACGGCGCAATCAAACGGACTGCAATCCCCGCCGCCCCGACAAACAAAATTGCTTCCTTCTCCTGAAATGCTTCCTTGACCACCTGTTTCAGCGGTTTCGAATGTTCGGATCCTGTATAATCTAAAAAGTCAAACGCCTCTTCCATCTGCTGGCTTAATTTCTCCAGCAGGCGCGTCGCCGTCTCTTTTCCCTGTGCAGTAAAGCAAATGCAGATACCGTTCCTGACCCGAAGTTTCAACTGCTCCATTTATAACAATCCCTTTCTATTACTCATATACAAAACCATCCGTCCCCTGACGGAATTCAGTTGTGAATTCTGGCGCATATAAACGTGAGCGCTCGTATCCCGCCTGGGCAGTCACATCCCCGACGATAATCAGAGCTGTTTTTTTGATATTTTCCTGCTCTGCCGCCTCTGCAAGCGTGGCAACCGTGCAGACAACCCGCTTTTCATCCGGCCAGGTCGCTTTGTACACGATCGCCGCTGGCGTGTCCGCCTCATATCCGCCCTTTATCAGCTCTTCCGAAAGCTTCTTCAGCATTCCCGTGCTTAAAAATATAACCATAGTCGCATGATGCGCTGCAAACGACGCGATGCTCTCCCGCTCCGGCACCGGCGTCCGCCCCGCCATCCGGGTGATAATCACGCTCTGCGAAACGCCCGGCAAGGTATATTCCAGATTCAATGCAGATGCCGCGCCGCAGAAAGAGCTGACGCCCGGACATACCTTATAAGAGATATTTAACTTGTCCAGCTCGTCCATCTGTTCCCGGATCGCACCATACACGCAGGGGTCGCCCGTGTGAAGCCGCACCGTCATCTTACCCGTCGATTCCGCTTCTTGGATCTTTTCGACTACTTCTTCCAGCGTCATTTTCGCACTGTCATAGACAACGGCTGATTCTTTTTTATAATCCAAAAGCTCTGGATTGACCAGAGAACCTGCGTAAATAATCTGGTCTGCCTGATTCAAAAGGCGTGCTCCCCGCACTGTGATTAAATCTGGCGCTCCCGAACCTGCTCCGACGAAATATACCATATATGTGATTTCTCCTTTTTTATTTAATATTCGAATCTCAACTTTTCGTAATTTATGATTCTTCTATCTATCATTACTTCCATGCCTCTCTCCATCTCCAGCAGCTCCCGCACATATGCATCCGCCCCAGCTGTCCGCGCCATCAGTCCATAATTGCTCGAAAATAGCATTACCTCCGTCTGAACGCCGCTCTCTTCTTCCAATACCGCTTTGACCTGATTCGCTACCTGCTCCATGACCTGTTTCAGATATCCATGTTCATATAGGAAATCTGCCGCTTCCTCAGTCGTATTCATCGGCAGCAGGGCATCTGCCTCCGGAAATCCAACGGTCCGCGCGCATGCAGACAAAATCTCCATCCGTCTGTCACCATACCGGGAATGTGTATTCATCACACCACCTGCCACTTTGACCAGTTTTCCAACATGCCCTGCCAAAAGCGCCTGGTGAATTCCTTCCTGTGAAAGCATTTTAAAGCTGGTCCCGATAAAATTACTGCACTTGATGAAATTTTCCATCGAAAGCCCGGTTTCTTCTTTTAAAAATCGTTCTCCATAATTGCCTGGCGCCACTGCCAGCAGCGAAACATCCTCCTGAGCGTGCACCCGGATATCCAGCCGGATCGTCTCAACCAATGCTGCCTCACTCATCGGGTTCACAATCCCAGTTGTTCCAAGCACCGAGATACCACCGATGATCCCCAGATGCGGGTTAAACGTTTTCTCCGCCAGCTCCCGCCCGGCAGGGATAGAAATCTCAATCCGCAAAGGTAACTCCGGCATGCCCGCCTCCCGGCGTGCCAGAGCCGCCTCCCGTAAAATAGCCGTCCGCGGTACCGGGTTGATCGCGTAATGCCCCACCGGACACGAAAGACCGTCCCGCGTCACCATGCCGATGCCCTCGCCGCCGGTTACCTCAATTCCCGGATACGCCGGGTCTGTGTAACCGCTTTCAGTTATGCTATCATGACAAGCCAGGACGGCCCGTGCACAAACCAATGTCCCATTCGTCACATCCGGATCGTCACCGGAGTCCTTCTGTACACCGCATACTGCACTATCTTCCTCCCGCTCTGCCCGGACAATCGGCAGAATCGCCCGGACGCCGGAAGGTGTCACTGTCTCTGCCGCCGCAGGTGCTTCCCCTGTGCAGAGAAACAACACCGCCGCCCGCGTACACGCCGCCGCGCAGGTTCCGGTCGTAAATCCGGTTCGAAGTTCCTTTTTTTCATCTGTCTGTTTCTTTTCCGTCTCCATCTGCCTCCCTGTATGCCATTTTCTGCCTGAAGATTCTTCTGTCCATTATAGGAGATTTACACCCGACTTTCAACTTATTACTATTTATCTTTATTTAAAATTCCAGTAACAATCCCTCATTTTTCCCTTGCACTTTCCTCAACTGTGCGGTACAATACGGAATATAAATAAGTAGATTTAATTACATATTCAAGAAATAGTTATTATAAACGTGCAAGGACAGCTAACATGTAAATATAAAAAACCGGAAAGATCTTCTCTTTCCGGCATTTTAAGTCTCACACACTTTAAAACAATACAGTTTTAAACAACAACGTGAAACATTATTGGGTACGGACAACCAGATGAGCATTGACATACTCCCAGGAGTATGTGCCCGCTTTGCCGCCGTCCTCAATGAAAAATGGAGTTACCATCTTGTAGCCTTCATCCATCATCATGGTTGCAGCTTCCAGACATGATTCCTCTTCGTTTTCAAAATCAACATTAATGCATGGATTCTCTTCCATGGAAGGATTGTCCTCATTCGGATCTAAATGTGCAATTGCGTACTGCATATGAATTCTCCTTTTCCTATGATACTGAGAGTCTGAAAACTCCCTGCCACTCATTATAACTATCTTTCAATCAAGCGTCAAGCACCTGCGGGCGCACCTTTACTATATAAAATTTTGAGGTGAAAACATGAACACAATTATCAATTTAATCGAAAAAACCTACTATTTCCTCTGGGGTGACTGGATTCATCTGCCGCTTCCTGGCGGAACAACCATCAACCTGCCGCTTCTGGTTCTTCTGCTCGTCCCGACCGGTATCTTCTGTACTATCCAGACGCGGTTCCTGCAGATCCGAATGCTTCCGGATATGCTGCGCGCGCTGCTGGAAAAGGCCGAAACCGGACACAAAGGTGGCTCTCTCTCCGCACTCCAGGCACTGATCGTGTCAACTGCGACCCGCGTTGGTATGGGAAATCTTGTCGGTATCGTTGCCGCTCTCTCCGCCGGAGGCGCCGGTGCGTTGTTCTGGATGTGGGTAACCGCGCTGCTCGGTTCGGCAACCGCTTTCATCGAGGCGACCTTAGCCCAGCTTCACAAACAGCCGGATCCGCTCTACGGCGGTTACCGCGGCGGTCCTGCTTACTACATTCACGACTGGATCAACAGCAAACGCCAGAAACAGGGAACGCCGGTTTCGAAGAAAAATCTTCTCTCCGTGCTGTTTGCGCTCTCCGGTCTGATCTGCTGGTGCGGTATCAGCCAGGTCATCAGTAATTCCGTGACCTCTTCTTTTAAGAATGCATTCTGCATCCCGCCGATCTACTCATGCCTGTTTTTAGTTCTCCTTGCGGCAGTCATCGTTCTTCGGAAAAATGCCTCCGTCAGGGTTCTGGATCTGCTGGTTCCGATCATGGCAGGCATTTACATTATCCTGACCCTGTTTTTAATTATCGTGAACTTCCGCCAGCTTCCAGGCGTTTTTGCCCGCGTTTTTGAGGAAGCACTCGGTCTGCGCCAGGCAATCGCAGGCGGCTTCGGCGCCGTATTGATGAACGGTGTCAAACGGGGACTTTTCTCCAATGAAGCAGGAAGCGGTTCCGCCCCGTGTGCGGCAGCAACGGCAGAAACCTCCCATCCTGCCAAAGTCGGACTGATGCAGGCGATGGGCGTTTTCATCGACACGCTTCTCTGCACCTGCACAGCCATGATCATGCTGCTGGTCCCGGCTGATAAAATCTCCGGTCTGGAGGGCATGGATCTGCTGCAGGCGGCGATGAGCTGGCATTTCGGGGAATTAGGCGTCATTTTCATAGCCGTGATCCTGTGGCTGTTCAGCTTCACGACCTTCATCGGCATCCTCTTCT
This sequence comes from Clostridium sp. TF11-13AC, assembly GCF_003481065.1. Classification (NCBI taxonomy): domain Bacteria; kingdom Bacillati; phylum Bacillota; class Clostridia; order Eubacteriales; family Clostridiaceae; genus Clostridium; species Clostridium sp. TF11-13AC. The sequence goes on along the minus strand of NZ_QUKJ01000001.1, from coordinate 479,395 downwards.
ATGCCCGCTCCAATGTGAGCTACCTCTTCGGAGACACCTGGGCCGCCCAGACGGCGTACAAGATTCTCGCCCTGATCATGATGTTTGTCGGCGGACTGACTGCCTACACCTTTGTCTGGGATCTCGGTGATGTCGGTGTCGGTCTGATGACCGTCTTCAACCTGATCGCGCTGATTCCGATGTCGAAAGAAGCACTTGTAAGCCTGCGGGATTATGAGGCAAAATATAAGAAATCATAGCCACTTTATTTCGAAATAAAAAGGGCGTGTGAAAAAACTTTCTTTTTTTCACACGCCCTTTTTCATTAATGATGGAACAGACGGATTCCCGTAAATGCCATTACAATGCCATATTTATTGCAAACCTCGATTACATTGTCATCACGAACCGATCCGCCCGGCTGTGCGATGTACTGAACGCCGCTCTTGTGCGCGCGCTCAATGTTGTCGCCAAATGGGAAGAATGCATCAGAACCGATGGTTACACCCTTCATGCCATCCAGCCATGCGCGTTTTTCCTCACGGGTAAATACCGGCGGTTTTACCTTGAAAATTTTCTGCCATGCGCCCTCTTCCAGCACATCCATATATTCTTCTCCGATATAAACATCGATCGCATTGTCGCGGTCTGCACGCTTGATTCCATCCACAAACTGAAGATTTAACACCTGCGGAGATTGGCGCAGATACCAGTTGTCGGCTTTCTGACCTGCCAGACGGGTACAATGTACACGGGACTGCTGACCTGCGCCGATACCGATCGCCTGTCCGTCCTTCACGTAGCAGACAGAGTTGGACTGTGTATATTTCAGGGTAATCAAAGATACGATCATGTCGATCTTCGCGTTATCCGGCAGCTCTTTATTCTCAGTCACGATATTCTCCAGCAGCTCACGGTTGATTGCCAGATTATTTCTACCCTGCTCAAAGGTCACGCCAAATACCTGTTTGCGCTCCACCGGAGCCGGTACATAATCCGGATCGATTTCAATGACATTGTACTTGCCATTTTTCTTTGATTCCAGAATCTCCAGCGCCTCCTTGGTATATCCCGGAGCAATCACGCCATCCGATACTTCTCTCTTGATGATGCGCGCCGTATCTGCATCGCAGACATCCGACAGAGAAATAAAATCGCCGAAGGAAGACATGCGGTCTGCACCTCGTGCTCTGGCATATGCACACGCAAGCGGAGATAAGTCTCCCATATCATCGACCCAGTAAATCTTACGCATCGTCTCGTCTAACGGAAGTCCTACCGCTGCACCTGCCGGAGAAACGTGCTTAAAAGAAGTTGCCGCCGGAAGCCCGGTTGCCTCTTTCAGTTCTCTTACCAGCTGCCAGCCATTGAACGCATCCAGGAAATTGATATATCCCGGTTTGCCGCAAAGTACCTTGATCGGAAGCTCACTGCCGTCCGCCATAAAAATGCGGGACGGTTTCTGGTTCGGGTTGCATCCATATTTTAACTCAAGTTCGTTCATCTTCATTCCTCCTGTATACCCATTTAAACGCATGATTCAAATGCTGTTTCAAGTCGAACGTCCGTGAGACTTGGCGCGTGATTCTGGTCAGCGAAGCTGACATATTCTTTACAGAATCACTGCGCATCCTCGCGGAGCGTTTATCTCTGACCTGTTTTCATTTTCAGACGGTTTTTGACTTTTTTTAACTATTTTCCAGTCTGTTCCTACTTATTTTTATTAATGATCTTCGTCTGTGTCTCTCTGGTCGCAATATCAATATAGCGCACAAACAGAGATACCTTATTATCCGGGTTCAGATTCTCCCAGAGTGTCGCTGCAAACTCATCCAGGCTGTCCGGAATCTCGATCTTTTTCGGCTCACCCTCGAAGCTCGGAAGCGGATTGCCGTCGTGCATATAGGTGTGGATGAAATGTCCCTCGCCTGCAACCGGCTTCTCATACGCATATGTATAACGATGGCAGGAATCCGGATTGCCGTCGTTGGATTTCAGAATCGACAGCGCATAGTTGTAACCGCCATCCTCGATATGCAGGATACCGGAAATACGAGGTGTGTAGTTCGGCGCATCCGGCTCGAACTCGCGGCTTCTGAGGGACTGCTCAAAGGTCATCTGGCGATCCATTCCCTCATAAATCGTATCAGTCTGATCGCCGTTGGTCACGATCGTTTTATTTCCCAGCACACGGACCGGTGCATAGATAATCAGACTCGGATCTTCCAGCTTCGCCGGGTCAAATGCCTGTGTGCGGATGCCCTCACCTTCTTCTACAAACACACGGTTGCGGCTGTTCTCGCTTCTTCCCATGATAAAGTATGCCGTAACCGCCTTCTTTCCGTCCGGCGTCCGTCCAATGATAATTCCGCGTCCCGGATAAGAATTGTTTTTCAGTTCCTCTGCTATCGATACAGTCTTCATAATGGCAAAGCTTCCTCCTTCATTGTTGTGCAATAATTCACTACTTTATATTTTACCACATTCTATTCTCATTTCCAGTTAGATTTATTGATTTGTTTTCAGAAGTATTGCTTATATATAATACTGGTATTATTTTTTATTCTAATAAACATATAAAAGCACCTGCATTCTTTTACAAATGCTCTGCACTACTTCATGACAAACCGCTCTTTTACCGAGTTACTGTTCACGCATACGTGCCCAGTAACGGAATTTGCCGTGGCTTCGCATTTAAATACGGCAAATTCCTGCTGCCACCACGTTTTCTTACGGCACTTTCAGTTCCAAAAGTGCCTACCCCGGAACAGTAACTTTACCGATGCTTTTTAACAAAATACATCATAAAACAGACTGTTCAATCTGTACAATTCGGTGTATAATTAAAGAAAATATGCCATCAGGGCGATACATTTCACATATGTATACAGATTTTGGGAAATGACGGCATGAAGATAGCACAAAATTCGCAAGCGGTCTGCGCTATGCACCGTTACGAAAAAACGTTCATCATCAAAATTCAAGAAAAGGCAGGTTATGAATATGAAAAATGTAACAATTCTCGACCACCCGTTGATTCAGCACAAGATCTCGCTCCTCCGCAACAAGAACACCGGAACCAACGAATTCCGTTCCCTGACCGATGAGATTGCGATGCTGATGGGCTATGAAGCGCTTCGCGATCTTCCGCTGGAAGATCAGGAAGTAGAAACTCCGATCGAAACCTGCAGCACTCCGATGCTGGCTGGTAAAAAACTTGCCGTTGTCCCGATTTTACGTGCCGGTCTCGGTATGGTAAATGGTATTCTGGCACTCGTTCCGTCCGCAAAGGTTGGTCACATCGGACTCTACCGCGACGAGACAACCCATGAGCCGCACGAATACTACTGCAAGCTGCCAACCCCGATCGAACTGCGTACCATCGTTGTCACCGACCCGATGCTGGCAACCGGCGGTTCCGCAGTGGAGGCAATCGACTTTATCAAAGCACGCGGCGGAAAGAACATCAAATTCATGGCAATCATCGCTGCTCCGGAAGGATTAAAGAGACTGCATGAGGCACATCCGGATGTCCAGATCTATGTCGGTCATGTCGATCGCTGCCTGAATGAAAACGCTTACATCTGCCCAGGTCTGGGGGATGCAGGGGATCGGATTTTTGGTACGAAATAAATCAGAGTTGCCAACCTTCTCGGCATATCAGCAGACGACCTTCTCGTAGACAGTCTGACACACTCGGCTTCCACTGCCGATTCCGAGATTCACCGTCTGCTTTTGGACTGCAACACACTTGAGCAGGAGATTCTCACCCGAATGGTAAAGGAACTGAAAGCGATTTTATACGGATTGGGAGTATGATTTTGTAACCCGTTGACCACATAACACAAAAACCCGCATAAGCCACAACTGCACTTCGGAGCATGCCGGGGTGCTGTCTGTGGTTCATGCGGGATGAGGCAAAAAAAGAAGCCCACCAGCGTACTATGTAGGATTTACACGGTACTCCAGTGGGCAAATCTTTATTTTAACAGATCTGATAAACTATATTCACCTTTAGGAATATTTGCGGTTCTACGGTACTCTTTTATTGCATTAACTAATGTCAGTGGATTACTAAAATAATCTTTTACAAAATCATACGATTTCACATTATGCATACGAAGATCTGATTTACAGAATTCACTCGGTTTCTTTCCTGAACGCTTAAATCGCTCATAAGCTCCTTCGCTATGAATAATCAGCATCTCTATCTCCGGAGCAGTAATAACATTGATCACATCAACCTTCTTCTCATAGGCTTTGCTAAGCCTAAACTCTTCTCTCCGAGAGTCAAGAATCCTTATAACAGAAATCTGATCTTTAAATCCTTTACGTAAGAAGCGTTCCTCAAATGTCTTAGCACTCCTGCAGCGAATAACATTTTCTTCAAGCATATCTTCTCTTGTAAAAATCAAAAGATTATTATCCACTAGAACATCAATAATTGCAGCTTCTGCTGATCCTTCACATACACACGCTATATATGGTGCTAACTTCATCCTACCGCCCCCTTATTTAATTGAAGCGGCCAGATTTTTCTTCAAACGCATATATGCTTCATACGCTGGAGTTGTTCCTTCCAGAAATCCGCTTTGATATGCATCGCTCTTCTTAATGTCATTGCGCTTTAGAATATAGCTCAAGTTTTCCACTGTAATGCCATTTCGATTTCTTACGATACAAATTCCATCATTTCGGTCATATTCATCCAGCAGTTCCGGATAATGCGTTGTAAAAATCAGCGTTCCGCCTCTCTTGTTAAGTCGGCTATCCATGAAGAAACGCATCAGAGTCGTTACAATTTCTTTATTAAAATGATTTTCAATTTCATCTACCAGAAGGTATCCTCCAGATTGAAGAACCTCTTTCACCATCGAAAATGTAATAATGCCCTTAATTGTACCAGAAGACAAATACTGCTCAAGATCTACCGCATTATTCAAGATAATCTCATCTTCATCTCTAAATTTCAGATGAATAAATGTTTTTCCTTCCGCCTGCTCAAAACATAGCTTCTCGATAGTCGGGTCAAGAAAAGTAATTACTTCCAGCGGAATATCTTCTGTAAAAGGCAAAACATTCACATTCGTATATGAAAGAAGGCTAAACACCTCAACGGTGTCATTTACCTTTTTATTATGAGCGATAATAAAGCTGACATCATCTGAAAGGTAAGCTTCATTACTATTACGTGTGTCAACAGGCTCTATTCCATCGAAATCCGTCAAATATTTTTTCGACTTAACGCCTGCAATCGGCTTTTCCCATAGTCTTTCAGACAAGATTGAATACACATACTCGCCTGTCTTTGCCTTTTTCGCTGTAATCACGGTTTCAAGACAGCAGATATATTTGCGCTTATCATAAAAGTATGTGCGAATCGCAGCTTTCTCTGACCCTCCAAGAATGGTTTTTGCCTCCACATGATTGATTGGCTCATTCTTTATAATGTTCAGTGCTAAATTTATGACTTTCAGCACAGAGGTTTTGCCAGAAGCATTGATTCCAATAAACGCACATGCAGAATGAAGGTAATAGTTGTCAATCAGATTATACAGATTATTCCTGTCATCTTCACTCACACGCTGCTGAGTGTAAAAGCAAATATCCATGTCTTCCTTAAACAACGGAAGCCCTTGTGCTGTAATACGAAGTATTTTCATGTACCACTCTCCCTTTCAAAAACGGATTTCACGTTTTTATTTTTCATCAAGTTCATTATACTCTATTTCCCAGAAATTATCAACGCATTTCTCGTTTTTATTTTCTGTATTTCAAACTCCGATACGCATCCAGCACGAACTCCAAAAACTGGGGACTCATCTGCTCCAACATGCTCTTTCCATCCACATTCCCCAACATGGTCACACCCGCTTTTGACAGGTCATCTTCTCTCTTCCCCAACTCGTCTGCCACGGCCGCATCAATGAACGCCGCGAACTTTGCTCCGTCAACATTGCTTTGTACCGGCATCGGTGCACTTGACGAATAAAAATGAAATAGAGGAATTGCTCAGAATACGGGCAGAAGATAATAACTGACCAGCGCCCCAATGTGTATCACACACAGCGAGGGCTTTTTTGAACTCCAGAAGTTCATTTTATTTCCGTTACAAACTATATACTTCCATCATAAGCCGTATCCCGACTTTCAGACCTTCCTCAAAAGCAGTCTTCTCCCATGCACAGCACACTGTTCCCTGCCGGTCCATAATCTTCTCCCAGAGGGGAATCTTTATCTCCGACATAGTCATCTACGAGCCTATTCATACCTTCCAAGCCACGCAGCCACTCTTCCAGTTCCTTTTCCTTGACCTTTGCGGTTTTCCCGGCAACTGTGTTTTTCTCTACTGGATTATTCTCCGTGTAATGTTCGTAGATCAGATCAAGCAGATTCTCCACTGGCGGATAATACTCTGGTTCCGTTTTCCTCAAATACTCCTCCAGCATTTTCTTCAATTTTTCTATAATGCTACCATCCTTCCCAACTGAGATTCACATCCTCAGTTATGGCACATATTACCGTAGACTTCTGTACATAGCAACCTATTTTTTGCGGTTTTTCGGATGCCCCATCTTCTCCTTTACTTCATCCGGCACATCGATCAGCCCGAACCGATAGAATATCCCATAAATGTAAGTCACGCCCCGGATATCGCCCAAAGCTTTCGGGCGGTCTACCACTTCTCCTTTAATATTCTTCAGCGCCAGCAGCACTGAACTCCACGCTAGACTTTTACTCTTCTCCTGGCGGTCGATCCACAGCTCTTTTGTGTACTCACCGTTCCTGCCTTTTTTAATTTCGTAAGAGAATGGCAATCCAGAGTATGTTTTAAATCCTACCCCGGCATAGGACACAACCATGCCCCAGAAGTTTTCTTCTGTCGGATCACCCCTCCACCGCTTCATTGCTCTGTATCTCCGCTGCCGCTCTGCTCCGACACTGATCTTCCCTTTTTCTGCTGTGCTTGGGAAGTACACACCTTTCCGATATGGCAGGTACGAGGTGGCGGAGGCTTTGGAAAGTTTCAGAGTGTTTGCAGTTGAGAGTATGGAGGTTTTGTAGTCTTGTGTTTCACGGTATTCTTGAAAGGTAGCTTGCACCTTCTCCGCCACTTCAGATTCATACACACCGGCCGTGATGAGCAGCTTTCTTACTTTGATTGGATTTAATCCCAGTTCTTCGCCGATGGCCTGCAAGGACATCTCAGAATCATAAAGTGCCACAGCACTTTCCATCTGCTCTTTCAGATTTTTCCCAGCATCGTACTCTGGCTTCAACTTCTTCCGGCCACCGCCTGGTTTTCTTGTTTTCTTCATTTTACTCATGCAGCTCCAACGGCAGTCCGTCCGGGTCATGGAAGAAAGTCATCTTCTTGCCGGTGTAATCATCCACACGAATTGGCTCACATTCAATTCCTACCTCTGCCAACTCATTCACTGTCTGCTCCACGCTCTCCACACAAAATGCAAAGTGACGCAGCCCACAGGCCTCCGGGCGGTTCACACGCTTCGGCGGGTTTTCTTCTGCAAAAATCTCCAGCTCTATGTGTTCGTTAACACGCAGATCCAGCTTCCAGTCTTTACGCTCTGGGCGATAGTTTTCTCTGATGACAGAGAATCCCAGCTTGTTCACATAGAAATCCTTAGCTGCTTCGTAGTCAGATACGATGATTGCAATATGATGTATTTTTGATAAATTCATTTTATGTCACACTCCATTTCTTTTATTTCCGTTATAAACTATATAGCGACCTTCAAAAAAACCGTGTGCGCTTTCCAGCTCCCGGAGGAGCCTGTGTTCCTCACACGGCATTTATTTTCTCTTGGATTCTTGTTTTATTTCAGTTTTTCCAGAATCTCATCAGCGCTCATACCGCTGGCTAATAATCTCTTAACCACACTCTCGGCTTCAGCCTTCTTAGCTTCTTCAGCAGCCTTAGCATCTGCCTTTGCCTTCTTCGCTTCCAGGGATGCCACTTCTTTTTCGACCTTCTTCAAAGCAGTCTTCTTCTCCTTCAAATCAGCCTTCAAAGTGTCAATGTTAGCGGTGATGGAAGCGATCTCAGTATTTAGAGATGCAACAGTCTCCTGCTTCTCTGCGATCTGAGATGCGTAGTCTTTGGTGGTATTGATTTTGGGACGGTTTTTGCTACCTTTGGTTCTGGGCATAGGTGATAACCTCTTTCTTTTTTTAATGTTTTAAGTATAGCACTGCAGAAATATTATTTCAACTTAGCGAGAATATCATCAGCACTTACACCATCTGACAGCATCTTTTCAATCACATCGTCTATCTCAGATTTCTTTGCTTGTTCCGCTTCTTGTTTCTCTGCTAATGCCTTTTCCTCAGCTTTTATTCTATCTTCTTCCTCTTTATTTTGAATTTCTTGTAGCTTTTGCTTCTGTTCAACAATCAAATTATCGATTACTTCAAGAAAACTATTTGCATGTGCCTCAGATATTGGTAAAGATTCAACTCGGCATTTATCCAAAATCTGCAATACACGCCGTTTTAAGGTTTGAAATCCCTCTTCTGGCAACTTAATCTTATAGTCCTGTGTGCATATATTAACCTGCCACATTCTCTTAAAGTAATCTACAAAGCTACTTTTTTCTGCATTTGTCACCTTTTCGAACCCATCCGCTGTGGCCTCGGCCATCTCGACATCAAACATATCAAACCGCTTATTCTGCGTTTGAGCCAGGGCATTCAAGGGTTTTTTCTTCATCAAGCTCACATAAAGAGCTTTGTTCTTTTCAAACATCAATGTGTTGGAACTCAAAAATTCATTAATTATTTTATATGCATTCCATTCTTCCGGCAAAAATAAATCCTTATTGTCATCACCAATAATCATACGGTGGCGTGGTTGCTCTTCTCCAGTATGAATCATTTTCTCAATCTGCTTATGAATCCCATCGCAAATTTTTTCCCACTTAATGTCTGGAAGCTGAATATTATACTTTCTAGCCCAACAACTATTGTACAGCAAATTCACATAATCATTTAACTCCAATGTGCCAGTATATGCTTCTTCCAAAAGTATCGGGTATCCGTCTCTTATATCAACTTCATCTAAATCTAAAAGTCTATTCATTCGCACTTTTTCTTCCGGGGTAATAGCTTTGTCTCTATTTATGACATAATCAAATTCTGCATCAAGAGTATCTTTCGCCCACTCTCCATGCCAAATCCATTGCTTAATTCCACCCGTAATGAATTTATCATCATAAAATCCAGGGTAAAGTATAGACACCTTTTCATCAGAAAAAAGCGTTCCATATCGTGCACTTTCTGGAATCAATCCCGCCCGGAAACACAATACATATGAAAAATATGTAAAAAGCCATTTTTCTCTATTATCAATATGCTTTTCATTAAGTAATATATATATTCTTTTAAAATCTTGAATTGCGCATTTAAGGCTTCGGATGTTATGCGGTCTATGTTTAAGCAACTCCTGAATTTTGTCTTTTTCACTTTCGAGTTCTGCCCTTGAATTTCCAGAATATTTCTTTGAGATCAACTGTTCTAGTGGTATTCCTTCTACTGATGCACCTGAAAAAATAGAACTAATAATTTCCTTATATTTTACAAGGAGTGCTTTGTATTCTTGAGAAACCACATCATCATCCTTACACTCTATACTATCAATTACATTAGAAACCACTGAAGAGTAATCCGGTACATAATGTATCGTTCTTTGGATAATTTTTTCCTTTATTTCACTATACTTAATTTTATCTTTTTCACTTGACTGTATTTTTTCCTCATTTGCCACTACGATTGTATTAATATGAAGATTTTCACAATAATCGTTGATACAGCCTAATAAATCAGACGTTGGAATATCAGTACGCTCCAAATCATCAAATATCAAGATTACTCTTTTATCTCCCATTTTAGGTTCGACTTTTACGAAATCAATAGCATTAAAAGATAATACTCCACTCACAATGCTTTTCCAAGGCTCTGGAAGGTGTTCAGCACCTTTATCCGCAACTGTCTTAAAAACTTCAGTATACTTTTGAGCCTTTTCAACCCATCCAGACGCTGGAGTATTTAATTCAGCTACGGTTCTAAGCCAACATTGCTTTACTTCTTTCTTTACCTCTTCTATCGACGCCATGCCAAATAGACTCACACGCAAAAACACACATTTATCCTTTAGCACATTTGATAAACTATTATTTAATAAATATGTTTTTCCACATCCCCACTCACCAGTGAGCATCAGTGCTCCCACAGGTTGTGGTTCATCACAGTAATATTTCAGTTCTTCTAAAGTATCCATATCGTAGCTCCTATGAGGTCAATCGCTCATTCTTCACATCTCAGCCGATTATCGAATTCCTGATTCTTAGATCGTTGCCTGCTGCCCACCACGGAGAGGTGTGTGATTATCAGAGCAGCGTAGGGAGCTACCGCTCCCAGTATATCACAATTTCATCCAATTTTACAGATGCTTTCTTGCCTTCATCACTGCACAATACATCAATCCGCCAATCATTCCACCTACTGTATTATAGAAGATGTCTGATAGCTGAAACGTACCTAGACGGAGCAATAACTGCAACATCTCAATGCTCACCGAAAAGATAAATGCTATCTTCCCGCTTTGCCACAGGATCTTCTTCCAACCGTTTCCTATCTTTTCTTCGAATGTCCACATCACTACGGCAGAAAACGGCACCATCATGATCACATTCTCAATACACTCCGTTGTCAGCTTCTGTTCGCCGTTCACTGTCTCCCAGATGCCCCAGCCGCCCATGACATCGGATAAAGGATTCATCCACAGCTGACGGTTTAACAGAGTTCGGAACATAATAAGTGAAGTCACAAAGGCCAGGAAGAATAGTTTCCGAAAGAACACACTCTCCTTGAATTTCTGATACCATGTCACTATGGCACTCTTCCAACCTTTGCCTGCTGCGGTAGGCTCATACGCATACAGGTAGAAAAACATAGCAAGAAAAGAAAGCAAGAGTGAGAATCCAAACGGCTCATACAAAGCAATCAGGATGTTTGTGAGGATCTTTCCGAGTAAATCAATCGTTTCTTTCATCGTCATTTACAGATCACTGAACAAGTCAGCCTTGTACACACCATTCTCCAGCATCTCCTTGAAGCTGTCCTTTACAGCTGCGACATCCTCATGATAGGTCATGCCATACCATGTATCATTGGTTTTCAGAACCTTTACGGACATCCTGCCTTGCTCTAATAGCTCACCGATGAAGATAGGGATTAGATATTCTGCCTTCATAGGATTGCCGGGTACTTCTTTCCCAAAGAACTCTTTGAAGCCTTCTTCCAGCACACCCAGGAAATCAGGAGTTAATCCCCACATATTCATAGAAACAAGTGAATTAGCGTCGATCACCACACCATCTGCCTCTGCTCCAACAGCAGTTTTTACGATGTTCTTGGTCTCCATAACCTCTGTCAGGTTATGCTCCTCATCCATCTTGCAGACACCACGGGTTACACCGCCATAATCGGACAGAGTATTCTTCAGAACAAATCCCGCCATGCAGGACTCGCCGCCATTCACCAGATACTCATGAACAGCCTTGAATCCTTCTTTACCATAGTAGTCATCTGCATTGATAACTATAAACGGAGTCTTCAGCAATTCGTTAGCTGCCAGTACCGCCTGACCGGTTCCCCAAGGTTTTGTACGACCTTCCGGAAGTTCTCCTGGAATATCGTTAATATCCTGGAAAGCGTAATCTACAGTTACATTATGAGATGAGCAGATAGATGCAATACGGTCACCAATGACCTCTTTGAACTCCTTCTTGATATCCTTACGGATGATAAATACTACATGGTTGAAGCCAGCCTCAATCGCATCATGAATTGAGTAGTCCATGATGATATGGTTCGCATCATCCACCGGCTCTAACTGTTTAATTCCTGTTCCGAAGCGGCTGCCGATACCAGCTGCCATGATAAGTAATGTTGTTTTTATCATTCACTTTCCCCTCATACTGTTTATGTTTAACGCCGTACTAGCTTTATGCGATATATCGTGTTATCTATGTTTTTGTTCTCCTAGCGCTATTGAATATCAACATCCTATCAGGTTTTGAGTTTAAGTGGAAAAAAAATAATTTTGTTATTAATGTGTCCCACTTATAATTCTTTAATTTTTTTAGCAGGAACTCCACCGTAAAGACAATCACTTTCGCAATCTTTTGTCACAACAGAACCTGCTGCAATAACAACGCCATTACCAATAGTAACCCCTGGCATAATCAATGAATTTGCGCCAATCCAACAACCGTCGCCAACAATTATAGGCTTTGGATGATACATACCTGCCCTGCGCTCAGAATCGGCCACATCATGATCACTATTCATAAATGTTACATTCATTGCGATGTTGCATTTATTTCCAATAACAATATCTGCACCTAAATCAAACCAGCATTCATAATTAACAAATGTACCCCCCCCCATTTTCAAATGGCCTTTTCCCAGTCCCAAATAACATCTTGGCTTTATTTCACAATCCGCTGGAATTTCCGCACCATATAAACGATAAATTTTCATTCTTAACCGTCTATGACATAATACTCCGGCCGCAATTGAATTCAAAATAAAATCCTTAATTATTCCCTTCATCCTCATATGCTCCTTATCTATTTTCTTGCAAAACTTTTTTTAGGTAGTTCATAATAGTATCACGCTTAACAACAGCCATCACTATAGCAATACCAATCAACATATATTTTAACCACAGGATACTATTTACAGCCATTATTGCGAATCCACCGATTATAACCCCTATGGACAATATTAAAATAAATTTAATATCATAAATCTGAATTCCGTCAAGTAGTTCCTTGCACACTTTCTTATAAAACAAATAGTGAACAAAGCAAAAAAATAAGTAGCAAAAAAATGTTGTATATGCCGCTGCTTGATATCCGAAAATATTAATAAAAATATAGTTCAGTATCAAATTTAAAACTGCGCAAAAGATAGATGGAATAACAACTGTAAGCTTTCTCTCATAATATTCTTGAAGTCTTGCAAATAGCTGAAACAGGTAATTAAAAAATACACCTATACAAATCGGCACAATAACAGTAGCACTTTCAATGTATTTTTTTCCTCCAAAAATCAGAACCACTTCTTTGCTAAACAGCATCAAACATCCTAACATTATTGCCACAAACAATAAGACTTGATTAGCTACATTTGATAAACGCTCAAAATTTTTTGCTTTAATTTGTTGATATTGATACGGAGCAAATGATGAATTCAGAGCTCCTGTTATTAAATTAATTAGCGATCCTACTGAATAAGAAACACTATATATTGCCACATCGCGTGCGCCACTCATATAATTTATCATCAATTTATCGGAACTTTGTAATACAAACTCTGACAAGTAATGCGGCAGCAAACTAACACAAAAAACCAATGCAAATGACCACATTTTTTTATTATAAACTGTATAGTTGTGCTTAAATATTGATATATATATTCCCAATCCAATAATCGCAGTTACTATGCTTTGTGGAACTAGCCGACCTTCAGCAGTATCAGATACGAAAAGTACACACAATACTCCTAATAAAGACGAAACCGCAGTGAGAAGGATCGTAACTATAATCAGACTTCGATATTCATATGTATACCTTTTATAAACTTGCCAACAGTGAATGCCTGCTTGGGCAATAAAAGTCGCAAATAGGCATATAACCAAGGTTTTTGACATTTGCATCCATCTGGATATCTGATCTACAAAAGCTAAAGACACAATAAACCATACTAGTGTAAGAATTAAACTAAGTCCGCTTACTGCTGATAAAACTTGTTCTTTATTGTCATATTTGACATAGAGGTTCATCATTGCCTTATATAAAGATAATGTAGTGATTAAAATCAAGACATTCTGCCACGATGTAAAAGTTGACACCAGACCGTACTGTTCTTCCGACAATACTCTGGTAAATATTGGTGTCGTTATCATGGTGATACCACGTTGCATGAAATTGCAAATGGTAAACCAAAAGCCAGCCTTTACCGGCAATGACATATTTTTATATTTCTTCTGAAATGTTTTCCATATATTACTAACTCTATTCACGGTCATGTGGGCTACCTTCTTCACATCTTTTCCTTTAAGAAAATTTGTAGTTCCTCCGGTGTCCCAAGAACATGAACTTTATCAGAATCTACAATGCTGATAGTAACATCCATGCCCTTCTCAATCATATAATTATAAAGAGGTGCGATATATTTTTCATTTTTTTCCATGTGCCTGTCATCCACATAGTATTCTTGATATAAATCTTCATAAAGTTTGGCCGAAGAAAAATAATATGCTCCTAAGGTGCAGTTGTCAGAAATTCTCACTTTCTCCCGCACTTCTATGACTTTTCCAGCATTGTCAAGTTTTGCAAAACTCCAGTGGTCACCTTCTGCATGGAAGCATGGGATATGTCCATCTCCCGAAATATCCTCATATTTCATTTCACCAGGCTCAACATAAGTGTCAATATTGTAAACCACAATTGCATCATTTAGATTACAATAAGGAATTGCCAACATACATGTAGTTGCCTGCCCATCTGTCATATGATCAATTTCCACAATTTTCACATCATGGATTCCGTATCTCGCGCAATGTTCTTTTATAAACGCCTCTGCTTCATCTTCTTTTCTTACCACAAACACATATCTGCTTACAATTTTGTTATATCCAATCAAACTATCCATTGACCAATCAAAAAGTGTTCTCCCTTTTGCGTCAATCATATATTTAGGACAGTTATATCCTACCTTGCGGAATCGACTGCCTAAACCAGCCATCGTGATAATTATAGTCATGCCCATATTTTATTCCTCCATCAGTAAAATCTTCATTGATACTACTTAGTTGCTCCGTTCCCTCGATTTATTACAAATTTCATTCAATTCGTCTACAGAACAATTAAGGAATTCATCTGGCCTTACAGTTCGATCATCAACATAAAATCCCATATGTCCTGGCCATGGTTTCCCATATAAAATTTCATCGTATGGAATTTCCCATTTATCTAGCCATGAAAGCAACACTTTTGCCGTGCTTTTATTTATCAATCCCATATTTCCATTGTAGGAATTCATGTTTCTAGATGTAAAAAGAATAATTTTAGCTCCGTGATCATGGTAAAATCTTAATTTTTCTACCATTTCCTTATAAGGAACTAAGTCTTCATACTTTTCATTCTTTTTTTTAATCGGACACAATGTGCCGTCTATATCAAAGACAAATGAATATTCATCAAACATTCTTTTTTTCTCCTATCTGTATATCAATTACTCTGTTTAGAATTTCCAATCCAGTGCCAAGCATAACCATTTGATGCCTAATGCTCTCGCCATGAAGCGGAATCATACTCAAGAAAAGCAAGGCCTCAATCAATTCAATTTTTTTTAAATCACTATCAATTTCTGCAGCAAATGTACTCAAAAATACCTTATACAAGTTAAATTCCCTTTTTCGATCCTGAATACGGTAATTAATACACGCTCTCTCCGAATTGTAATCAAGGTCAAAAAGATCTTTTATAATGAAATCATATTTTCCATCCACACTATGGAACAGTTTTGCGAGTTCATAACGAAAATCACCAAAAATATCGTAGGTGCCAAACTTTCCTCGCGGATCAATCACTTTAATAAACGAAAAGTTTGAATCCACCATAATATTTGCAAAACATAAATCTCCATGAATGATATTAAAAGTATCTACATCATACAGCATCTCAGGTATCGCCTTTTCCAGTGCTATGATAATTTCATTTAAAGGTAGATACTTTTTTCCATTCACTTCTATTGGTGACTCAAAAAAAGCTAAAAATCGTCCATCCTTTTTCATTTTTTCAAAACGCTGCAAAGTTTTTGTCAGGTACATTTCTTCTAATGCAGAGTGGATATTAGTATCCTTCACCGTGTAGCGTTTAAAATCATCACACACAAAACGAATTCGATTAAAAATGTCAATCCACTGCTGTAATGTCAAATCGCCATAGAGGAACAGCTCGTGGACAGTATGATATGCATAGTATTCCATAGAAACATATGGATTAACATACGATGTCGAATAATCAAAAATTCTGGGTCTGACATACTCAACGTCTGCTGGCAATTTTAAATACCATTTAATCTCCCCAATAAACTTATCCTTATCATCGCTTGTCTTTTTCAGAATGCCACGGTTTTTATCAATTGTAATATGGTTGAATTCTCTAGCACGTACCTCTAGTTTTGAATTATAGTACTTATCCTCATGGCCAATATCGAACCAGTTATTCGCCAGTACTGCTTTCATGGGATACTTTTTACTATACTCCTGTAAAGCATAATAAAAGGTACTCATCTGTAATGATTCTTGTTCAAAGGCCATTTCTAGGCATCTTCTAAAATAGACAGCATCAGTAAATTGAAATACACCAACAAATAGCTTCTTCTTTATTTCTTCCTTTACAGGTTCTTTATCATAAATCTGTACAATGGTACCGCCTTTTTCATCAAAATATGTCCAAGTATCAGACATATAGTCTTCCTGGCAAAAAAAAGCATTTCCCTTGATTCCTGTAACGCTATCTAAGACAATTGTATCTGCAAAATTAATAATAACTGTACCTACAGCATCTTTTAATCCAAAGTAAATAGTATGCCCTAAATCACTTAATTCTGGAAGAATCTTAATATTCACTTTTTTTCCAAGATAATTCTTCAACCTTCTTTGTACTTTATCTGCATTTTCATAACATATAATATCAATAGAATTCGTCTTTTCTTTATACTGTTCATACAAATAATCAAAAGTAATTCTCTGATTTATTGGGTAAATGATTGCCGGAAGTTTTCCTAATTTTTGGAGCTCTTCTGGAACCACTTTAGCAGATGGTATTATTAGCCTCATCAGATTTTTCCTCCCTTATATCTTCAAATTAAGTTTGTCACAGGTCTGCATATAATATTTTTCAAATTCTGGCTTGTATTTAAAAAATCCCTGATTGAGCAACAGCCAGTTCTGAAAAGTCCAATTATATTGCAGATATAAATCTGTATTGTCATTTTTACTATATGTTCGAAAAAGTTTACTTTCATTATATCTATCGTATTTCGGCCAAAACAATCCTATATCATCCCAAGAAACTGTAATTAGATAATTGCTAACAAAATCCCAGTACCCCCTCACTGTATCTTCCAAATTCTCTGTAATATATTTTTTGATATAATTTTTTACAATTTTAATTTCTGGTGCAGTAATATTATAATAATCTCCAATTCTTGGATTACTACTTAATAAATCTCTCAACCATATTCTTCGCTCGTCTTTTGTTCTATTTGGGCTTACATCCAACTCTATGTCAAAAAGATTTCTGATATCTTGTACCGTTCCAAAATACAAGAAATCCGCAATGAAATACGGAATAAACATTCCTCCACCAACTGTTGTTTGGACTGCTATAATTCGTTCCTTCTGTTTTGCACTGTCAACTTCTTGCTTTATTGGAAACTGATCTATTAATGTTTTAAAATATTCCAGCATGTGCGGTTTGTAAATCCGCTGATCTGAGCGTGTCTTTAAAATATACTTAGCACCTGCATCATCTGCACATTGAATGCCGCCTTTTGTGGAAACAATTTGGAAATTCATATTTCCCAGTCCAAAGATGCCCGGTGCTGCATTTAACACTATATCCGCTCCAGCTGTCTTTAGACTATCAATTTCACTCTTATTAGAATCATTCCATGTAGAAACAATGACCTTACATCCGGGATAGTAACGTTTGTAAAGTTTAACCGTATTTAAGGTAAAATGATTATCTAAAATTAGCGGTCCCTGTATCACGATTGCGACATCGCTCATGTTTGAGAGCATCCCTGAATGCACAATCAAATTTTCTGCCGAACCTGATCTTTTTCTATAAGAACAGTAATCTCCTGTTTCTTTTTCATAAGACATACAGCAATCCCGCATTAAAATATCTGCATAATGTCTATCTTTTTTTGTTACAATTGAAAAGAAAAAATCCGTGATTCTTTCCACCGTATGTTTTATTTTCATTGTCTATTTCTCCTCGTCCAACTCATCATTCAATTTGTGTTCCATATAGCACATAAGAAAGACCATACCCAATGTCCAACTTGGCTTATTCCACCAAAATGTAATATTGTATAGCAAGATTGTCAATGAAATAACAAAGCCAAGAGGCCAATATATATTTTTTATCTTATATAATTTCCAAGCACTTTTATATAATTTATAAAACCACTTGATAACAACACTTGCTCCTAGCAATCCATAAACATATACAAAAGCGAAAATCCCATTGTCCACCAACCCGATTCTTTCGTTTCCCACCGCAATATATGCTGTTGATGCAGTGCCAGAATATCCAATATTAGGATATCCGCATCCAAAAATTAAGGTTGCAGGACTTTGTTTAAGCTGTCTCACAAATTCATCTCTAGCTACTTTTCGGATTGCCATCGTGTCAATACCTGTTGTAGTATTATAAAATTGCATCTGCAAAGCTTCATTAAAACGTTCAAAAAATGCACTATTAATAAATACCACAACTGCAATAACACCAATCAAAATCATACATATTTTTCTAAATGAAAGCCTTTTCATCAGTAATATCATTACTGCATATCCAAGAACTACTGAAGCTAATTCCAATCTTGATTGTCCAATAATCAATTCGTATACAAGTTCTATCGCTACAAAAAACAGATATTTTTTGTTGTTCTCTTCCAGATATTTGCTAAGGCCCAAGAATCCGATAATAACACACATAAAACTGTCTACATATAAGCGTGTCACTCTTGCTGCCTTATATACATGCACAAACTGAACATAATCAATTAAATTCACTTGAAGCCAATAGATTATGACAGAAAGAACTCCACAAAACAGCAGACCGTTAACCACTGTATTGATATCGATTTTATCTAAAGCAATTAGCTTTCGGATAGTAAAATAACTTACTAGTATAAAGATATAATTTCGTTGTGGAGCAAATCCCATTGATAACGGTTGACCAATAAGAAAATTACATTGAACGATTGATATAATCGCCAAAACAATCAATGCACTAACATCGGATGAAAAATACATCCGAACAGATTTTCTATTTAACCTATATCGAATATACAAAAGAACAATTCCTGCCATAAAAAGCAGAAACCAAGTCATCGCATAATTAAGAAATATGATCCTAAATGTATCTGTATTGATTAGATAAAAGCAATGTTCCATCAACACAAAGACAAAGATTATAAAATATGAGTTTAATGATTTTGTTCCCACCTTAATTTCCATAAATTACTTTCCTCTACTGTTTATATTCGCGCAGAATGAACATAAAAATTCTCTAGTTGTTGAGCTGTATTTTTAATGTCGTATCCTG
The DNA here is from genome assembly GCF_003481065.1 of Clostridium sp. TF11-13AC. Lineage (NCBI taxonomy): Bacteria > Bacillati > Bacillota > Clostridia > Eubacteriales > Clostridiaceae > Clostridium > Clostridium sp. TF11-13AC. Next base: position 459,980 of record NZ_QUKJ01000001.1, on the reverse strand, counting down.
CATCTATTACTTCTGCTCTGCAATCCGAGCGTTTATCACAATCTGGCACAACTTTCAGCATTTGATCTGCCCAATCATTTGGATTCCATCCATGTACACGAATAAACTTCGGTGTAATATCAACTTCATCAACAATAGTGTCTGCACAAATCGTAGGCAATCCAGCAGCTTGTGCTTCTATTGCAACAATTCCAAGACCTTCAAATCTTGATGGGAATATGAACATATCCATAGCCTGTAATACGCCCGGAATATCATACGTCACACCATAGAAAATCACAGAATCTGCAATTCTCATATTTTTTGCCTTATCTTGAATGCTTTGAAGAAGTTCACCCTCTCCAACAAGCAACAATACGCTATTCAGACAGTGTTTGTGAAATTCCGCAAATGCTTCCAGAATAAAATCATGGTTCTTCTGATATACAAAACGACCTACATGACCTACTACAACCTTATCCTGTATACCAAGTTCTTCCCTGATTCTTTTTCTGGCATCTTTATTGTAAGCATACTGCTCAACATCAATACCATTCTTTACTAAGGTATAGTTTCCACTTTCGTACACAGATTTAGGAAACATGAATTTTGCTGACTTTTCTGAAATTGTGAAATAATCCGTTACAACTACCTTCATCAGCAATTTATAAATTGGGATAAAAGCATCTCTCAACGGCTTTTGACTTTGGAAATTATCATTATGCGAGTGCATGACAATCGTTGGAACGCCAGCGATTTTAGCTGCAATCGCTACCATGACATCATATGGTGTTGAAGCATCCACATGAACAACATCATATTGCTCCCGTTTGAACAGGTTGACCATGGCTCTCATTTTGATAAAAAATTTCAAAAAATCATTCTTTATGTTCGCAACATCAATTACCTGTTTTTTTCCACCAAGAGAAATTGCTTTATCCTCTAAAAATTCTTTTTTATTTCTAAAAACCAGATAATCAAATTGAATATTATCTGCTATCAGCTCATTGATCGTAACTGTAAGTTTTGAGATACCTCCGCTTCCCAGAGGTGCCATATGTATAACTTTTACGGTCTTTTGATTATCATTCATTTTCTTTTTCTCCTGTTCATTCTTACCTTTTTCATTGTTCTAAAGAAGAAATGCGAAAATGGCATCTTATGGATAATCGGCTTCAAAGCAGTCGCCATTTTGTCTTTTCTCGATGCAGGCAGATATTTTTGAATCAAATCATCATAAGACATTCGCCCAGAATCTTCAAAAAATTGCGATCTATTTTTCGGTATTTCAAAAGTATAATCTTCTTTATAGATTTTGCTTTTCAAATCATCGTTTTCTAATGTCTCAACATGAATCTTTTTAATCTTTTCCGAACCAATATCATTCAGAAAATCTTCACCTTTTCTTGTATTGATCTGTACAATGGATGTTCCTCTATCATCATCCATTTGCTTAGAGTAATCACCAATCTGCCAGAAATCTCCAATCGTAAAATCTGACATCTTATTTCTTCCACGATAAACACACTTATAACAGGACGGTCTCAATCCTAGTTTGGAGAACATTGTCTTTGTATATGTTTTAACATCAACAATATCTTCCAATGCCTGTCCATTTTGCAGCATTACCTTAATATTGACACCTGCATATCCATATTTTTTATCGCGGAAATATACTCTTGAAACTTTACTGCCATGTTTTTGAGCAATATCCTGAATCCATTCTTTGTAAAGCCCTGGTGACGGAACACCATAGCAAACCAGATCAACCGTAAGCAAGTGTTCTTTTTCTTTTTTGCCAAGATAATATAGTAAACCTTCTACCTGGCATGGAGTACCTACAAACAAAACTGTTTTATCGCTTGTAATTAGTTCTTGTCTGATTTTTTTGAATGTGTCTTTCAAATCTGACTGAACATATTTCGAGCCATACAAATCATTCAGCTCATCAAACTCCCTTGCTTCCTTATGCACAACAATGGCTGTATCATCAAATCCTGCCGCCCAAATTGTGCCACCTGAAGAAATCACCTGTTCTGCCAACAAACCAAACATACCGCCACTTGTACTAACTTTGCGAACATTCTCATTTATGTTCTGACAAGCGATATATTTAACACGATCTGTTCGTTCTTCCTCATGTTCTGATAACTGTGAGCATACTCTCTCACACAGACCACAATTCACACATGAATCAGCATCAACTACCGGATACAGAAATCCTTCTCCATCACATTGCATTGATATGCAATTTTTCGGACAAACACTCGCACACGCGGTACAGCCGCAACATTTTGTTTTATCAGATATCTGTATCATCTTCTATCTCTCCTACTTCAGAGCTGTCTCCAAGTATTTAATTGAGTCTGCTCTTAATTTTTCCAGTTTTTCTTCAACAGCGTTGTAATTGATGTCCTTTTCGACATTCATAACGTCTCCGCTGTATCTTCTCTCACTAAGCCCCAATAAGGTACAAAGGCTATCAATTCTACTATTTCTTGAATTTGCTCCTGCATTAAAGCGGTTAAACGTCATAAATTTTTTGTGATTCAGAATGCTGAAAACAGAGCCGTGGAAAGAATCTGTCAAAATATACTCAGCATGACGAATCAAATTCACAAAGTCTACTGCATCCATATCGAAGAGCTGAATATCGCCAAAACTCAAATCACATTCCACATAATTATCCAAGAACGGACAAGTAATCAGTTTCAGCCCTGTCTTGTTTTTGAACTCATTAGCAAACTTTCTATGCTCTTCATTTGTTCCCAAAAAATAGCAGAACACATACGGTTCTTCTACAACTTCTTTTTCCGGAAGCATTTGTTTCCATCCCTCTGCGTCAAACAACAGAGTGGGATCGCATACTACCTGCGCTGTTTTCCCTGTTAATTCTTTAATGATTTTTTGTCCAGCAAGTTCTCTGGTACTCAAATGCTGAAAACGGTTCAAATATTTTGCGGTAGCCTTTTTTTGAGAATTTGGAATTTGGCTCACTCCAAAGCTCGTTGCATATGCAATCTTGGACTTATTATCGGGTGCAAACTCAAGCGTGTAGAAATGGCTTCCCAGATTATTCGGCAGCCAAAGCTGGTCACTTCCACAAAGAAATGCATCATAGTTTTTCTTGCATTTTGCCACAAGTGTTTCCCAACCACCATAAGATTCCGAAAACAATGGAGCAAAATACTTGTCTACAAAAGCATCAAAACGTTGATTTCGTTGTTGCACTTGTGCCTGATAAAAAGGTTTGCTTTTTAGTGCATTATCTTTTTGGTTCCCAGAAAGTTTCGATTTCAAAAACGAGATATTAAATAATCTAGGAATTGTTTGAACAATAAAAGTTGGCGTTATTTTTTTTTTATAACGAATTATTTCCGACTTATAACCAAGCTCCTCAACTTTTTTTACTGTGGCAAGCACCTGTAATTGACTTCCGAAATTTTTTGTGTCATAGCATACTGCTAATCCGATTTTTTTCATACTCTTTTCTCCTGCATCACATCAATATAATATTGAGCTATTTCTTGATGCATCGCGTCCATGCTGTACTTTGTATGAATAAGCGCAATATTATTTTTTCCTATTTTTTCTACTGTCTCTTGATTCATACAATATGTTATTAAAGCTTCTGAGAGCTTTTCAGTGTCTCCTGGCTCTATTAATATTCCATTTTCTTCTTTCACTACTTCTGGAATTGCGCCAACCGTTGTGCTTATAATAGCCTTTCCACAAGCCATACCTTCCAAAATCGCCATCGGAAGTCCCTCATTATAAGATGGAAGCACTAATACACTAGATTTTTTTAGCAGTTCTAATTTTTTATCAAAATCAGCCCATCCCACAATAAAGATATTGCTCTTGAGATTTTTTTCCTCAACGATCTGCTTGCATCTGTCAATATCCCCATCGCCAGCCAAATAACATTTAATGTCCGGTATTTGACCCTTAACTCGTTCTATTGCTTTGATGAGGTCATACGTTCCTTTTCTTTCTCCAAGTCGCCCAAGAGATACAAAAGTATGTGGATGATCTTTGACACTCGTTATAGCGGGTTTCAATCTCTCAGTGTCTATACCATTTTCAAGAACAACACAATTTTTTAATCCAAATGTTTCATCAAACTTCTTTTTCCATTCGGCAGACAACGCAATAACCTCATCTGCTTCTTTCAATATTGAAACAATCTTATCCTTTTGATTGCTTTTTTCATAAAAGAGCATATATTCAGCACCGTGAATATGTAAAATTACTTTTTTGCCCCACTTTTTCGCGGCATGAACATACAAACCTTTTCTGAATGTACTTCCGTATGAAGCTGCATGTATATGGTAAATATCATAATTTCTTTTTGTGAAATAAAACCTAATAAATGAAAATAGCGAAAAGAATAAAACCTTTAATTTATTTCCGTCAATATAGGATTCATAAATATCTATATTAAATTTAGAATTTAATGTCTTATCTTTTTCAATTTCTTCTATAACCGTTGCCATTCCACCCTTTGATCTTGTCGGACTTGGCCCAACTACCAAAATTCTCATTTTTTTATTTTCTCCACATTGTTTCTCTTAAAATAATCATTTTTCATTTTAACGGCTTCATTACTCAACAAAATAATACCAATAAGATTAGGAATTATCATCAATCCGTTAAATGTATCGGCCAAATCCCATGCAAAGCCGAGTGTACTTTGTGATCCAATTAGAATAATAACAACCCATAACGCCTTGATAATCGGCTTTATCTTCTGTCCAAAAATATATTCTCCAGCTCTTTCTGCATAGGTGTAATAACTAATCAAACATGAAAATCCAAAAAGAACAACCGAAGCCAGACAAATAAATCCACCAATTCCGCCAGGTAAAAGTGAATCAAAAGCTCTCATCGTCAGCACCGCACCATCAAGACCACTACTCCATAATCCCGAAAGTACAATTGCAATTCCGGTTACACTACAAATAAATACAGTATCAAGAAATACTTCAACTGGTCCCCATACAGCTTGTTCAATGGGATTGTTTACTTTTGCACCACAATGCACCATTGCCGCAGTTCCCAACCCAGCCTCATTAGAATAAATACCTCTCGCAATACCATATCTCATGCATACAAATACCGAACCCACAATTCCGCCAGTTGCCGCTTTCGGATTAAATGCTGCTGTAATAATTTCTACGATTGCTCCCGGAACCTGAGTAATATGAACAATCATGATTAGCAGCCCAGCAAGAATATACGCTCCGCCCATAAAAGGTGCAACAACCTCACAGACATGACCAATTCTTCCAATTCCACCAAATACAATAATCCCGACCAATACTGCTAAAATCACTCCAGTTACTACTGTCGGGATACTATATCGTTCATTTAATGTCAATGCAATTGTATTGGTATCAACCACACCAGATATAACAAATGCAAACGGAATAACCAAAATCGAAAACAGAATACCAAGCCATTTTTGGTGCAAGCCGTCTGCCAAATAATACATTGCACCGCCGCTGACCGTCCCATCCTTATGTATTTTACGATATTTAATACCCAGTGCAATCTCAGCAAATTTAGTTGCCATACCGACAAAAGCCGCTAAAATCATCCATACAAGTGCTCCCGGTCCGCCCATAACAATTGCCGTTGCTGCACCTGCAATATTTCCGGAACCAACTATCGCAGATACCGATGTCATCGCCGCTTGAAAACTCGTAAGTTCGCCTTGTGCGGTCGGCCCTTCATCCTTTTTCTTAAAAGCCTTTATAATTGTTTGCTTCACAAGCCATGCTGGATGGCGAAACTGCATAAATCCGAATCGGACTGTATAATAGACACCAGTTCCAAGAATCAGAAGCATAATGGGAACGCCCCATACAATTCCATTCACAAAATCATTAATCTTAATAAGTGTTTCCACAATAAACCTCTCTTAAATTTTATTTTTCCTGTAACACACGGCCCAATTTAATTCTTTTAGCCATTTCAAGATCAAACGAGCGTGGGGTAAACGGATCAGATCCTGCTCCATCTGTAAATGTCAACTCACCAAAATAAATGTGGTCGTTTGCCATGTACAAATCCACCCTTACAAACTGGAATGGTTTTGCCAGCTTTCGTACCACATCTATCATTTCAGGAAAATTTTTCCCTTGTGGCAGAACATAATCACTATTTTTTACTCCACCGTTAATAATACCCTCTAATTTATTTCCGTCCATATCGTACATATCAACAGTTTCATCTGTATAACGGTCTGTAAAAACGCCATAATAGAGAGGTTCTCCATCATAGCAGTAAAACTTATAATCTCTTAACGCTCCCGATTCATCTTCCAAATATTCTTCTGCAATTATTCTATTCTTCACGCCTTTATATTGTGGTTCTTTTTTCATCTTGTAAAAATCATCTTTCAACCACTTATTCATCGTAGTAGCGGCATTCTTTTTATTAAGAGAATTTTTATCTTTGCAAATAAGAACCGCACCACTTCCATTTGTGCACTTAAGTACAAATTTATTAGGCAACCTATCATAGTTGATTTCATCCGATCCGTTATAAACGCCATACAATTTATTCAAGTACTTATTCCCAACAGTTTTCTCTACAAAATCTCTGACTTCATATTTATCAACATACCGACTTAGCTCATCAAGATGCCCGTATAATTTCAACCACTGAATTTTTTCGCCAAAATACTGCGGATTTTTCAAATTCAGTATTTTTTGATATCCTCTAAAGTAAATCAGGTAAAGAGCCGGCTTATCCGGCAAAACACGCAGAATATTTCTATATAAATTTTTCGCAAATCCCATAATTATCTCCTCAATGTTTCTATATAATTTTCAATGCTTTTTACGATAGTATTAGTATTCGATTCGTATTCCGAATACTCTGTATGTTTCACTGTTTCTATTGCCTCTGCTAATTCATTTGTGTCTCCGCACGGACAAATCAGATTCAGATCATCAAACTGTTTAACCAACTGAAGCTGGTGGTCATCAACGTGTTCTCCATATTTTGCAAGACGTGGAACAGCAATGACTTTCTTTCCTTTTTTTACTGCACCAATAATCGCACCCGTTCCACCATGAGTAATCACTATATCCGCTTTACCCATTTCCACGCTAAATTCTTCTCTGTCCATGAAATTATTATAGCGATAATTTTGGGGAACATAATCGCTGTAACCAATCTGCGCAAATACATCTTTTCCGCAAATGATTTCTTTTTCACACAGCTTATCCACAGCTATAAGCAATCTATTAAATTGAAATTTCTGGGACCCCAATGTTATAAAAATTTTCTCTGCCATTTAATAGATTCCTCCTAAATATATCGCTTTAGGATAGAACTTCAGCATCGGTTTCCACTGCACATAGAATTGATCGGCAAACTTGTAAAGTAGCTTTCCTGTTTCAGTGGGCGAAGTCACCTTTGCAAATGATTCTATATAAATAAGCTTTTTCCCCATAAGTTTTGCAATAAGGCAAATTGGAATCATCGCCAGAACGCCCGTACAGATAACCACATCTGGCTTTTCTTTCCTATAAATACCAATGGACTTCCATGTATTTACAATCATTTGCCAGACAAAATCTTTTTCCCGGCGGTTCACTTGATTCATGTAGTATGTTTTTTCGCCTTTTGCCTTTGCGCTATAATCTGTTTTTTCGGTTATAACAAAACTGTCATATTTTTCCATCAAAGGTTTTAACATCATTAGCTGCTCATAATGTCCACCCGATGAAGCCGCAAAACATATTTTTTTATCTTTCATACTTCATCTTCCAAATTTCTATATTATTCTCTAAACCACACATTTCCGTGGTCACTTACTCGTATTGCAGGATTTCCCGCTATTGTACAGTTACCCTTTTCAAACGATTTATTTACGATTGCACCAGCACCAATCATCATATTATCGCCAAGAGTTATCTTGCCAAACATTTTGACACCTGGTCCAATCCAAACATTATCTCCAATTACCGGAACAGAGCCTTTTTCGATATTTTGTCCAATGTTCACACCTTGGTGAATATCACACCATTCTCCAATCCTTGCCAACGGATGCACTACAATCAGACCATAGTGATTTATTTTCAGCCCCCCCCCGAAACAGTTGCATGGAATTGAAAACCCCAATTTTAATCCTAGCTGCTTATGTCGCCATTTCCAAAAAAGTCCAGCCAATTTGTTCTTTTGAGTATTTCTATAAAATTCATCCATCCTCAAAGCGATTTCAAATTTCCATACTTCATCTCCAATAATGGACGGTCTGCTTTTCTTTATCCCCAAAGCTCGTTTATCTTTATCCAGACAATCTTGTAAATCATCTCGTGTTTTTATCATGACTTTTTCCTCAATCTCTCTGGAAAATATCTCTCGTGTAAACTTTCTCTTTTACATCATCCAGGCACTTGTCATAGCGGTTCGCAATAATGGCGTGGCTCATTTCCTTGAACTTTGCCAGATTGTTGACCACCACAGAGCCAAAGAATGTCTCTCCGTCCTTCAGAGTCGGCTCATAGATAATGACTGTTGCGCCCTTTGCCTTCACACGCTTCATAACCCCCTGAATAGAACTCTGACGGAAGTTGTCGGAGTTAGATTTCATCGTCAAGCGGTAAACGCCAATCGTGACGGATTTCTCCTTGTCCTCATCGAACTCATTCTCTGCATCATATCCATAGTAGCCAGCCAGCTTCAGAACGCGGTCTGCAATAAATTCCTTACGAGTACGATTAGATTCCACGATTGCTTCAATCAGATTTTCCGGCACATCGGCATAGTTAGCCAAAAGCTGCTTGGTGTCTTTCGGCAGGCAATATCCACCATAGCCAAAGCTTGGATTGTTGTAGTGACTACCGATACGCGGATCAAGGCAGACACCATCAATGATCTGCTGGGTGTTCAGCCCCTTGCTTTCTGCGTAGGTGTCCAGCTCATTGAAGTAAGCCACGCGCAGAGCCAAATAGGTGTTAGCGAACAGCTTGACCGCCTCGGCCTCAGTGAAGCCCATGAACAGCGTGTCAATATTCTCCTTGATTGCACCTTCCTGGAGCAGACCAGCAAACTCATGTGCGGCTTTCACCAGACGTTCATCGTTCGGGTCAGTACCCACAATGATACGAGAAGGATACAGGTTATCGTAAAGGGCTTTAGATTCACGCAGGAACTCCGGGCTGAAAATGATATTCTTGCTGTTGAACTTTTCTCTTGCACTTGCCGTATAGCCCACAGGAATTGTAGACTTGATAACCATAATGGCATTAGGGTTATATTCCATGACCAGCTTGATTACAGCTTCAACCGCAGACGTATCAAAGTGCTGGGTGTGGCTATCGTAATTTGTGGGGGCGGCTATTACAACAAAATCTGCATCGGAGTATGCTTCCTTTGCATCCAGAGTTGCGGTTAAATTCAAGTCCTTTTCTGCCAAGTATTTTTCAATATAATCATCCTGAATCGGAGATTTCTTGTTGTTGATCATATCGACCTTAGCCTGCACAATATCGACTGCAACCACCTGATGATACTGGCTCAGAAGCACTCCCAGCGAAAGCCCTACGTATCCCGTGCCGGCCACAGCGATTTTATAATTTCTCATAGTTCTGTTCTCCCTCACCAATTTTTTATTTGATAAAACAGCAAACAAGCCCACGGCGGATTGCTCAATGGCAATCCACCGTAGGCTCGATTCGTTCTCCTTAATTTTTTACTTGCTGCTCATTTTGTGGGTCAAAACAGAGCTGCACCAAAACCTCCCACCTATAACCTCTGGATTTCAGCTTCTCCGCAGCCTGTCAGCAAATAAACACTTTTGTCGAACGAGTCGAGCCGTCGAAATCCTTTATTTATCGTGGTTTTTCTTGGTTGACCCTATTATATCTCCATCCCCAGTGCCAGCAACAGCGATTTTGAAATTCTTCATAATATTTACTCCTCCGGTCTTCCTTGGACCCAATTCCCTCAAAAGGTGTTTTTATCTATGTACACATCCCGAAGGATGGTATTTCTTGCCAATCGTATTCTTTTACCCCTCAACTTACTTCACGGCACAACAACAAGCCTGTATACAGATTGCAACAACAATCTATACGCAGGCTTGTCCTCGTACCTCCTTATTCTGTTTTCTGCTCTATCAGCTTTCGCTGTGATGGGTTAAGTATAGAGCGCAACCAGAAGCCATTAACCCCTGAAAGCACGCTGGCCGTAACGCACCATGACAAGCAGAAACAAGTTGAGGTGAAAAGGTCAAGCCGCGCAAACCCGCATGAAATCAGGCTTTTCTCTGCTCTCAATCGAAGCCATCCACTTATGGATAACTTGTCCCCCTTACACCGCCCCATCTCTCCTCAAAACCACCATCACCGTCTTCATCAGAATCTTTATATCCATTCCGATATTCCAATTAGTGATATACTCCCGGTCGAGGCGGACAACTTCTTCGAAGTCCGTGATTTCACTTCGACCGCTGACCTGCCACATACCGGTAATACCCGGCTTGATCGCCAGTCTGGCTTTATGGTGCAATTCATAGAGATTGGTCTCTGAAATCAGCGGCGGGCGGGTGCCTACAAGCGACATATCTCCTTTCAGCACATTGAAAAACTGAGGAAATTCATCCAGGCTTGTCCGGCGGATAAATTCACCGATTCCGGTCTTATGGCTTCCATCCGGCATGATTTGATTTCCGATCACGCGCGGGTCAAAATCAAGCTTGAACATCTTTCCATCGCCCAGCTTATTTTCTTTCATCAGCTCATCACGGCGTGTTTCGGCGTCCATGTACATACTTCTGAATTTGTACATTTTGAACCGTTTTCCATTTTTTCCGACTCTTTCCTGGGTAAAAAAGATCGGTCCCGGTGATGACAGATAAATCGCAGGTGCAAGAAATAAAAAGAGTACCGCCGTCAATGCACAGCCGATCAGTCCGCCTATGACATCCATCATCCGTTTGAGAAAAAGCTGGAAAGACGACGCATAATTGATGCTCGTTGTCAGCACGGTATACGGTCCTATTTTCTCCACAAACTGTCTCTTTCCCGGCACACTTGTCACTTTTGCCAGGTTCAGATGCACCGTTACGCCGGTTTCTGTCAGCTGGTTCAGCAGCTTATCCGGATATGGCACCATCTCTGAGGTTATAACAACAACCTCATCAATCCATCCCTGGCAGACATAATGGGGAAGTTCTTCCTCCTCCACTATCACAGGGATTTCTTCGATTTTCTCTCCTACATGCGATTCGTGACATCCGATCAGGCAGACCCCCGCAATCATGTATTGTGCATAATTGTTTTCCTTGATCGTTTTGACCGTCCGTCCGGCTATGTCCTCATTTGTCACAATCAGCAGAACACGCTTGTTTCCATCGACTGTTTTTTTCCGCTGCAGATGCCATTTCCAGCATTCACGCACAATATATGCGATTCCGATATAGAAGACAGCCGTCAGCATCAGTGCCAGCCTGGAATACCTCTGCCCTTCCTGCAGAAGGAACAGATATAAAAGAGCACTGCCTTCTATAAAAACGGCCTGCTTGACAGCTACTATAAATTCCACAAAATGGTCTCTTCTTATGACTCCCCGCATTGTCTCCCGGCAAACCAGCAAAATCAGATCCATCATTCCTAAAAAAATCGCCATATTCCGATACAAAATCGGTGTGTATATATCCCATCCATACCCACTGCATGCATAGGCAAGTATTAATGCCGCCTGCAGAGAAATCACATCCAGGATGATGAAATCGATATGCTTCATCCATCCGCCTGAATTTCTTCTGTACATATCTACCGCTCCCCCCGTCAATGCCTATTGCAATCGACTTTGTAAATCAGCCTCTCAAGGTACCGACAGGTACCTCTCTTACCAGATACCTGCCGGCTTCCGCGGCCTTATCAATTAGTTCTTATGAACCAATGTAAAGACTGCATTGCCCGGAATTGTTACATTAACAGAGTTTGTTGCATGATCAATCCCGTTGACCGGAGCTAATTCCCACTTATGATCGGTTTCACTGTAGTAGTAGATTTCTACATTCTGAACATCACCCAGAGCTGCTACTGCAATATTTACCGTGACCGGATCACTCACTACACCGCCATTTGCATCGGTTGTCATGAGCTGCTGTGCCGGCATAAGCGGAGAATATCCAACCAGTGCCGGATCACCCGTTACACGATACAGCGGAACACCTGCATTGATCTCAAACACTTTTTCTGCAACAGCCCAGCTATTGCCGTCTTTGATCTGCTGATCGGATGCGAACCCAACCGAACTGCCATTTGCAGTATTTCCCTGCGAAACAGTAATACCGTTGGAACCATTCTTACCACTATTCTTGATACCCGTAGATGTCTTGTTGGTAATGGTTCCCGCATTTACATTGAGACCTGCGCTCTTGGAAGAGGCAGAACCTGAACTGCTTCCTCCGCGGTTGACCGTCACATTTGTGTTCGGGCTCGCTGCCATTGCCAGTGTGCCCGGCACTGCCATGATTGCTGCTGCCATCATGAGTGCTGCGTACTTCTTTTTCATTTGAACCTTCCTTTCCGGCTTTCAAAGCCTTTGCTTTTTAAGCTTTTTCTTTATAAAAAAGATTGATGACAATCTCTTTTAGCTCATCCATATCTGGATAAAACTCTTCGAATTTTCCCTGATATATTTTTCCCGACAGTTCAATAAAATCACCGTCTTCCATGGCATCCGGACTGTTCAAAAGCGCCAGTCCCATGTCCATGTACTGGTCCTTTGCCATGTTGGTGATCGCCAATTTCTGTATTCCATCCACCAGCCGGGTTATGGTGGTTTTGTCTGCCGCCTGACTTTCCTTTGCCTTCTGAATAAACGCTTTCAGATATCCTTTCTGCCGGTGAAGACGAATACTTGCGGAACCCTCTTCGTCCACATCCCGGAAGCGGACATATTTTTCTGTCAGATCTCCGATCAGGTTGACTGTTTCTCCCATCTTGAAATCTTCTGGATACTGGTTTGCGACCATCTCGTCATCCACAGTAACCGGCACACCACCGACTGCATCATTGAAATAGGGAATCGAATCCATATTGACTGCAAAGTATCCGTCGATCTTAAGACCAAATAAAAGTTTAGAAAGGGCTTCTGCTGTCAGTTCACAGCTTTCTTCCCGCCCGTCTCCAAACGCATACGCCAGCGTCAGCTGCTGTGTCTCGGTTCCCAGAGGTTCCCCAAAATAGTCAAATACCTCTATCTCCGTCATTGTATTTCTTGGAATCAGAACAATCTGAGCCTGATCTCTGGACGCGTCCTCGGCGATCAGAAAGATGGCATCGGCATCGCCGCCTTTTCCCGAAACTACCTGTGATGCCATCTCGCCCTTCGTATCAATACCCATACAAAGAATGGCTCTCATCGCTGTATTCCGGCGATATTTCTTTCCATTCCAGGTCAAAATCCCATTTTTCTGGTCTTCTGCATCCTTGTTTTCCTGCTGCCCGCGTGCTTCCATCTCCTGCATGGCTGCTTCTCTCTCTTCATATCTGTAATACGCATGGATACCGAATCCCACGCAGGCGATTCCCAGCGCCGCTCCGGCAATCCATCGAATCATATTCTGCTTTTTCATTTATCCGACTCGTTTTCGTAATATTTACTATATTTGGAATATTTTCCATAATATCTATGATAGTATCCGCTGCCTGCCATATCGACACGATTCAGTACGGCTCCTAAAATCCGGCAGCCCGTCCGCTCAAGCTGGTTTTTTGCTTTCTGCACCAGGCGATAACTGAGCGCCCCGCTTTCAACTACCAGGATAGCTCCGTCACAGCGCTGAGAAATAATAGCTGCGTCAATGACACTTCCAAGAGGCGGCGTATCAATGATGATCGTGTCATATTCATTTCTTGCCCATTCAACCAGCCGCGCAAATGCGTCCTCTCCCAGCAATTCCGCCGGATTCGGCGCCATCGGGCCAGAGAAAATGATGTCAAGATTTGGCAGATTGGTATGATACAGAATATCCCCCAGCAGTTTCTGTCCTGTCAGGTACTGCGTCAGACCGTAAATCTGCTGCCCGAATCCGAAGCGGGATACCAGCACGGATTTACGGATATCGGCATCAATAAATAAAACTCGTCCCTCTGTCTGTGCCATTGAAATCGCCAGCTGGGAAGATGTCTCACTTTTTCCCTCATCCGGCATCGTGCTGGTCAGCATGATCACTTTCAATCCACTGCCCGAAAACTGAATGTTGGTACGGAGTGTTTTCATTGCTTCCTCATATTGATAGTCTTTTTTTTCATCCTGTGTAACCGGGATGAACAGATTCTGGTTTGCCATGCTCTCCTACCTTCTTTCGTTTTTCTCTTTTCCGGCAAATGGATTGATGATATCCCAGATGCCAGAGGTACGTTTTACTTTTTTCTCGCCTCTTCCGTGAATCTTGCTCTCCGGAATCACAGCCAGTACCGGCAGTTCCAGATATTTCTCCACATCTTCCTCTGACTGAATCGTATCATTCAAAATAACGGTCAGGCTGATGTATGCACACACCAAAAAGGCTGCTATCAAAGCGCCAATCGCAGCATTTTTGGTATTGCTCGGACTGGTCTTTTTAACAGCCACCTCACCGCTCTCGATGAGTTTCGGCGGTGTCATCTCCATGATTTCTCCTACATAGTCCGATGCTACTTCTGCCGTCGTATCAACGATCTTTTTTGCCATTTCCGCATCCGGATCCTGCGCTGAGATGCTCAGAATACGTGTATCTTTCGGATTCTCCACTTCAATCTTCTTAACCAGGTTTTTATAGTCCATGTCCAGATGAAGTTTATCGACTACCTCTTCCATGACCGAGCGGCCGGTAATGATCGTCTTGTAATCCTGCGTCAGCTGCGTGCCAATCTGCAGGTCGGCCAACGATGTCAGTGTTGTTTCTTTTGTCAGTACATAGATTTTTGCGGTTGAAGTGTACTGCGGTGTGAGCAAAAAGTAACTATATGCCCCTCCAATTGCTCCTCCAATCACAAGCGCTCCGATGATAATCCAGAGTTTCCGGAGCAATGCATACAAAATCTCTCCGACATCAATTACATCCTCGTCATCCCACGCCTGTTTTTGACTCTCTTTCGTTTCCATACCTTACAAATTTCCTTTTCTTTCTTTTTTTCTGACCGGCATTCTGCCAATCTGTTTCAGATGTATTTTAGAGTTTCTCTTATAATCGTTCATCCAGGATTATTTTTTCTGGATTCTCCACTGACAATTGTCTGGCCAATGTATCCCCGCCTTTTTTCCGGATCCAGGCAAGTGCCCTGTCACTGTCCGGTGCACGGTGATGAACCCCATGCATATCGGTTCCCAAAAAACTGATATATCCCGCCAGCAACACTTTACGGCACCAGCGCCGTTCCAGTCTCTCACGTAAATTCCAGACATTTCTAAGCTTTATCAGACTTCCGTAATTCATCTGAAGATAAGCGCCCTCCCTCTGAAGCTCTGTCAGACGTCCTGTCTTTCTGAGACACTGATAACGCTCAATATGCGCCAGCACTGGGAAATATCCCGCCAGCAGCAGCTCCCGGACTGCATTCTGTATCTGGCTCCACTGCGACTGGGGAAGGAATTCTACCAGAACATAATGACTTCCCGCCAGTGTCAGCAGTTCTCCCCTCTGAAGCATATCAGCCATGCCTTCAAAATATTGTATTTCCTGCCCGCTATACAGTCGCAGCTCCGGCATCACCTTCTGAACCGCTTTTGCCATCTGCTCCATAAGTCTCTGTATCTGTTCCGGTTTTGTCCGCCAGTGATAGACGGTATAATGAGGGGTTGCTATCACATTGCGCACACCTTGCTGATATGATTTCCGAAGCATCCGAACACTGGCGCTTATGCTTTTCGAGCCATCATCAAGTCCCGGAAGAACGTGTGTATGTATGTCCGAAATTCTTTGTTCTTTTTTTTTCGGCTCTTCCTGCGATTTTTGCAACATTCTATTCTCTCCCTTCGCTCTCAGCGCCGCTTTGTTCTCCCGTCAGATCCAGCCATCCATGCGTCTGCTTTTTTCTGCGGTAACAGCCGCAGCTTTTTGTATGTCCACTTTTTAAATGCGTTCCGTAAACCAGACAGATGTTTCCGCAATCGCATTGGCACACCCAGTATCGGTGAACTCCTGTCTTCTTCTCGCTCTGTCTTATAATCAAAAGATGTCCATATTTCCGCCAACCAGATTTTCCTGCTTTATATATGTCCCTGTATATGACATAATATGTATTATGTCATTGCTGCATTCCTTTTTTTAATAAATTTTTTATTATTGTACTATAAAATATTACAAACTACAACCGCAACGCAAACTGGAATATTACGTTTTTTTTGTTTTGAAAATAATGTAATCAGAAAATCAACGTTTTCCTTTTTTCTTTTCTCTCATCGGCTGTAAAAGTCCTCAAATCACGGCACACTGTATATGACATGATACATATTATGTCATTGCCGTATTCCTTTTCATTTTACACTCTCTGATTTCTGAATATTTGCCTCTACAGCATTCACTGCAATCGGATCACTTACGTGATTTCCATTTGCATCCGTTGTCTGGCGAATGATCTACCGCGTAAATTTCTCCGCGATCGCACCGCTATAGTACGCATTCAGCAGTTTTTCCAGATCTTTGATCTTCTCTTTCAGTTCCCGTCCGATATCGGTATCCCCGACGCACTTGCGCTCCGGCACCCATTTGACCATACGGCTCTCGGAATGGATATCACTCTCCTTCTCGATCGCCGCCTCGGTGGACTCAAACGGATCGTGCGCTGCCAGAATCAGACCGTAGGAGTTGTAAATCAGCGTATACCCCGCGATACCGGTTTCTTTCTGATATGCCCTTGAGAAACCACCGTCGATGACGAGAAGCTTACCGCCGCATTTGAGCGGGCTCTCGCCGTCTTTGGATTTGACCGGGACGTGACCGTTGATGATGTGCGCGCCCTCCGGCTCCAGACCAAACTCACGGAGAATGCGGTCAAGCACTTCCTCATTTTCCAGCATATCGTAATACGGATTTTTTACTTCTTTATGTGTCTCTTTTTCTGCCAGAAAATAGCGCTCAAACGTTGCCATCTTGTCCTTGCCGAACAGCGGGGAATTTTCATTCAGCCAGATATACCACATCATGTCCCTGCCTTTTTCCCGCTCTGCCTTATCGACCGCGACAAACCCCTTGCGGACATAATTGTCCAGAATATCGTATAGCGCCTTTCCCTTATATTGCTTGCCGTAGATCTCTACCTCCTTGAAGGTACCGTCCTTATTTAACGGAACGCAGCCATGGTAAAGAAGATTGTTGTTGTATACTTTATAGAGACTTCCCTTCGCCAGCAGAAACTTCATATGCTGCTGCAGCTTCTCGCAGTTCATGAACGCACGTTCCAGACGTTCCATGATATCCGCTTCTTCCGGTGTAAATGCATATGGATCCTTCGGATCCACCGTCGGGAAATTCATATCAAGCATCTTGTACTCTCTGCCATCCATTTCCAGAACGCCGCGTTCAAAATCAATATGATGCAGAAGATTTCGTTTCTCCAGACCAAATTCCGGATGGCGCTTGATGATCTGCCCTTCCGCCTTGAACTGGATGATCGAGATCGCCTTGTGCATCTTCTGGTTCATCTCGCGCTCAGACGCACTGTAAGAGTCACTGCCCTTTAACTGGAAGCAGGTGCACGGGTCATCCCCATATGTATTGATCGCAAAGGTTGCCAATGGAAGAAGGTTGATGCCGTAACCATCCTCCAAAATATCCAGGTTTCCATATCTCGCGCAGATACGGATTGCGTTTGCAATACACCCCATCTGTCCCGCTGCCGCGCCCATCCAGAGCACATCGTGATTGCCCCACTGGACATCAATCGAGTGATAGGTCATCATCTTGTCCATGATGATATGCGGTCCCGGACCCCTGTCATAGATATCGCCTACGATATGAAGATGATCGACCGTCAGGCGCTGAATCAGCTCGCTTAGCGCTATAATAAAGGCTTTCGCCCGTCCCACACGGACAATCGTCTGGACGATGGCATCGTAGTAGGATTCCTTGTCCTGCAGATCACCGCGCTCAGTCAGAAGTTCTTCCAGCACATAGGCAAATTCCTTCGGAAGCGCCTTGCGGATCTTCGAACGCGTGTACTTGCTCGCTGCCCGGCGGCAGACCGCAATCAGACGATAGAGTGTGATCTTATACCAGTCATCCGGGTTCTTCTCCGTCTGCAGAATCCGGCTCATTTTCTCCGCCGGATAGTAAATAAGGGTTGCCAGTGACTGCTTATCCTGACGGCTCAGGGTATTTCCAAATACATCGTCAATCTTTCGCTTGACGGAACCGGAACCATTTTTCAATACATGAGAAAATGCCTCGTATTCCCCATGGATATCGGTCAGGAAATGTTCCGTTCCTTTCGGCAGATTTAAGATCGATTCCAGATTGATGATCTCCGTCGATGCCGCTGCAATCGTCGGGTAAAGCTCTGCCAGTCGATCCAGATAACGCGCCTGCAATGATTTCATGTTTTCTCTAACCCCTCCTGTTTGCGGACGCCCCTTTTGACCCTTTTTCACCCAATCCCGTGCAGCCTGCTTCCGATGCCCGTTATGCATATAAAACACACGCAAAAGATACACGCAGAAAGATGGAAAAGAATTTGTAATGCTTGTTGCAAACAATTACAAAAAATCGAAATGGCGTCTCATTTTTAATTCTGATACTTGTATCTTATCACACTTCTATTAAAAACGCCATTTCGATTCCTATAATAAGTATTATTAGTATTTGCGGGCAATCACGTATTTCTTCTTAAATTTAAAACTTATACCGCATCTGATACCAGATCACGTTTCCATGCACCGATTCCGAGATCCCCTCATTCACAAATCCAAACTTGGCATAATAGGCTATCAATTTTTCCTTGCACGTCAACACAAGTCCCTTCCTCCCCTGTTTTCTGGCATCCTCGATGGCGCACTGGAGCAACTGTCCCGCATAGCCATGTTTCCGGTATGCCGGGATCGTATTGACACCAAAAATCATCTGCCATGCGCCGTTTTCATCGTGCATTTCTGCCCGTTCGTACATCTCATCCGTCAGATCCGGCTTGTCTGTGACGAAGCCGTCCACAAACGCAATCAGCTTTTCGCCTTCAAACATGAGCCAGAAATGATTTCCATAATACTTAATTCTCTCCTCAAACTCCTCTTTCGTTGCGGCTTCCGCTGCCGGAAAGCATTCTGCTTCCACGGCTGCAATCTGAGCCAGATCTGCTATTGTCGCTGTTCTTATCTCCATAATATCTCGTATAATCCAATTATCCTCGTTCGAGGATAAAAAAATAATCTCCTTTCTCTCTTCAAAGGCATTCGCCCATATAATTCAAGTCGAACGTCCGTGAGACTTGGCGCGTGATTCTGGTCAGCGAAGCTGACATATTCTTTACAGAATCACTGCGCATCCTCGCGGAGCGTTTATCTCAGTCGGAGAATGGACTCCCACTGAGATAAATTTGCTATTACTCACCACCTGAAGAGGTGGGAGTCTTCTCGACTGAGATAAAAAACAGAATAATTTCGGTTCTTTCTTTGCAAATAAGCCAATGCATATAGTTTTCCCCATACACATCGGCTTATTTCACGCATCAGGCGGATCTCTCGATCCTGCCTTTTACTTCATATTCAACTATTTCCGCAGCTGTGCCAGGCGCTCCTGTACCTGTGCCATCATCTGGCGGTATTTCTCCAGCTTCTCGCGCTCTTCGGCAATCTTTGCCTCCGGTGCGCGGCTGACGAACTTTTCATTGCTTAACATACCCTCGGAACGGGCAAGCTCTTTTTTCAGCTTCTCTTCTTCCTTGCTGAGGCGTTCGATCTCTTTGTCCAGATCAACTAACTCTGCAAACGGCATATAGATGGTTGCCTTTGCAGTCACAGCCGATACAGCATCGTCTGCGATTCCGCTCTTGTCCTTCTGAAGAATAACATCGCTCGCATAGCCAAGAGTTGCAAAGAAGACGCGGCTGTGCTCGAAGATGGACAGAACTTCCGGATCTTCAGATACAACGTATACTTTTGCCTTCTTGCTCGGCGGTACGTTCATGGATGTGCGGACACCGCGGATCGCGCGGACTGCATCCTTGATCGTCTCAACTGCCTTCTCTTCCTCTGCAAAGTTCCACTCATCCTTGTAGACCGGCCAGGAAGAAATCATGATGGACGGTTCCTCATCCTGCAGGTTGCAGAAGATTTCCTCGGTAATAAACGGCATATATGGATGCAGCAGTTTCAAGGACTGGATCAGAACCGTTTTCAGGGTCCAGAGTGCAGCTGCCTTGGTGGTATCCTCCTCGGACCAGAGTCTCGGTTTTACCATCTCAATGTACCAGTCACAGAATTCCTCCCAGATGAAATCATAAACCTTCTGGAGGGCGATTCCCAGCTCGTACTTATCCATGTTCTCGGTGACATCTTTTGCCAGCGTGTTGACCTTGGAGAGGATCCAGCGGTCAGCCATCTGCAGGTCAGAAAGTTTTACATCCGTTACCGGCGCTTTCTCAATGTTCATCATGATGAAACGGGATGCATTCCACACCTTGTTTGCAAAGTTGCGACTTGCTTCTACACGCTCCCAGTAGAAACGCATATCGTTGCCCGGTGCGTTACCGGTCATCAGGGTCATACGGAGTGCATCGGCGCCGTACTTGTCGATAACCTCCAGCGGATCGATACCATTTCCAAGGGATTTACTCATCTTACGTCCCTGAGAATCACGTACCAGACCGTGGATCAGGACGGTGTGGAACGGCTCTTTGCCAGTCTGCTCCAGACCGGAGAATACCATACGGATAACCCAGAAGAAAATGATATCGTATCCGGTTACCAGCACGTCGGTCGGATAGAAATATTCATATTCCGGTGTGTCCTTCGGCCAGCCCAGCGTGGAGAACGGCCACAGGGCGGAAGAGAACCAGGTATCCAGCGTGTCCTCATCCTGATGCAGATGGGTGCCGCCGCATTTCGGGCATACCGCCGGTGCGCTCTTGGCAACGGTCATCTCGCCGCAGTCATCACAATAATATGCCGGAATCCGGTGTCCCCACCAGAGCTGACGGGAAATACACCAGTCACGGATGCCCTCAAGCCAGTGCAGATAGGTCTTTCCAAAGCTCTCCGGAACGAATTTAAGTCTGCCGGATTTAAGTGCCTCTACCGCCGGTTTCGCCATCTCTTCCATCTTGACAAACCACTGCGGTTTTACCATCGGCTCTACGGTTGTGCCGCAGCGGTCGTGAGTACCTACGTTGTGGGAATGCGGAACGACTTTGACTAAAAGTCCCATTTCCTTCAGATCCTCTACCATGGCTTTTCTCGCCTCGTAGCGGTCCATGCCCTGATATTTGCCCGGTACGCTGATGGTTGCATCGTCATTCATGATGCAGATCTCTTCCAGGTTGTGGCGTTTTCCTACCTCAAAGTCGTTCGGGTCATGTGCCGGTGTGATCTTTACGCAGCCGGTACCGAACTCTTTATCTACATACTCATCCGCGATGACTGGAATCTCTCGGTCGGTCAGCGGCAGTTTTAACATCTTGCCTACGATATCCTTGTAGCGCTCATCCTCCGGGTTGACAGCTACCGCAGTATCGCCTAACAGCGTCTCCGGACGGGTGGTTGCGATCTCGACGAAACGTCCCTCTTCGCCGACGATCGGGTAATTGATGTGCCAGAAAAAGCCGTCCTGCTCCTCATGCTCTACCTCGGCATCCGAAATGGAAGTCTGGCAGACCGGGCACCAGTTGATGATACGGGATCCCTTGTAAATATAACCTTTTTCATACAGTCTGGTAAATACTTCCAGAACCGCCTCGGAACAGCCCTCGTCCATCGTGAAACGCTCGCGGTCCCAGTCAGCGGAGGAACCCAGCTTGTGAAGCTGTTTTACGATACGGCTGCCGTACTCTTCTTTCCACTCCCATGCTTTCTCCAGGAAGCCCTCACGACCCAGATCATGCTTGTCAATGCCCTGCTCTTTCAGCTTATTGATAACCTTAACCTCCGTTGCGATCGCCGCATGGTCGGTACCCGGCTGCCACAGTGCCTCATAGCCCTGCATTCTCTTGTAACGGATCAGGATATCCTGCATGGTGTTATCCAGCGCATGTCCCATATGAAGCTGTCCGGTAATATTTGGCGGCGGCATCACAATCGTGAACGGCTTCTTGCCGTTTCTGCGTCCACGCTCTGCATCGGCGTGGAAATATTTGCTGTCCAGCCATTTCTGATACAGGCGATCTTCAATATCCGCCGGATTATATGTCTTTTCCAGTTCTTTCATTGATCGATTCTCCTTTTGTGTTTTAACTCATCAAATGCTGTTTATCCTCGCATTCTATCATGAACCGCATCTTGTTTACCTTCATTTTGTGTAATTTCCGATGCAGTTTCTTACATCTGTTTCCGGACAATCTTGTACTCATCATCCGTCTGGTAGTACGGGCAGACAAAACGCTGGTTGCTTAAAAATGCCGCCATCTCGTCCTCATCCAAATCTGCCTCGCACAGATAATACCCATAATCATCGTCATAGACATAATTGCCGCACGTATCACAGCTTGTCAGCGGACCCTGTTTTTTCATCTGTTTTGTCCTTTCCGAAGCGCGTTTCCTATGAAAAAGAATGTGCCTTGGCACATTCTCGCGCCGAGCGCGGTCGCTTGCGACATGTTTCTGCTTCGCGCGAGTGCGCATCCTCGCGGAGCGTTTTTTGTTTCATAGGACGTAATTTCCTATGAAATGAAAAAGCCCCTTGCAGACATATCATCTGCAAAGGGCGTCATATACGCGGTACCACCTTAATTCAATCAGGATTTCCGCCTGCCGGTGTTTTCTTTGCACACATCCAGACTTTACCCCAATCCTCTTGATTCTATAACGGGAACTCCCGGGATCTCTTATCCACCACTCTCTTTCACAACATTCCTAAGTCATAGCAGAACGCGGTTTTTCAGAAATCCGGCTCCGAAGCTACCTTCCACATCCGTTTCCCGGAACCGTCTCTCAACCTGCGCGGTTCTCTCTGTCAGGGCTTCTATGTGTACTCCTCTTCTTCACTGCCTTTCATTTTTCAGTTCCTTGTTATCATAGAGGTTTTTCGGGAAAATGTCAAGGTTTTCGGCACAGGTTGATAAATGATATATGCCCGTTACTGGGCACGTATGCGTGAACAGTAACATATGCCCTGGCTCCTCCCACTTTAAAGACGCCCCGCTGTAACAGCTGCACAGTCCCTACTTCGGCAGCGTATCCTTATACTGTGGATACGTCCCATCTGTCACCAGCTTTGCGTATGCATCATATGCCTCCTGCAGATTCTCATACTTTTTATCCTTCGAAAGATATTCCTTATACTGTGTTGGAGTCAGATGACCGGCGATTGCTATATAATTACCAGCTTTATTCACTCGCATAGCGGTAGTTGTTTCTGAAATATAAAACCTTCCATCTGCTGTACTGATAATAACCGGTATCTTCTTTCCTGCACCAACCGAATCTGAGGATATATCTACAGATGTCCAAAATAAATATCGCTTCGACTTATCCTTTGCATCTCCCAGATAGGCCCAGGTTCCCTTTTTTAACAGGCTGTCCTCCTCAATCTTCGCCTGTATCTTGGGAAGCATATTGGATTTTGTACAGTTGGAATCAATTTCAAAATTGTTGTTATCACCCAGCATTTCCAATATGCCACTATTATTCAAGGGCTCATGTACATCGCAATTGATATTAAACGCATATTTCTGTTCCGAACCGCCTGTACCCTTTCCGCTTTTCCAGTTAAAAAGCACTCCCGAATCCGACCGATAGGAAACTTCACACTCCCCACCCGGAACCGGATAACCAATCCAGTTGGCCGTATCACCCTGATCATTATAATGCATCACTCCACCTATCGTCACCGGGTCATGCGACTGCCATTTTTCTTTTTTCTGCTTCAGCTTTACAACCTTCACTTCATTCTCTGTATCCTCAATCATGACCGCTGCCATAACCTCTGCATATGCAGAACGGACATTGGCAAGATCCGTGGCCTCCCGGCTGGTCTCCAGCTGCCTGGTAAAAATAGGAATAGAAATTGCAGTTAAAATGGAAACTATCGCAACGACTACCAAAAGCTCCGCCAGCGTAAAGCCCTTTTTCCTGTTCTGTATATGAATTTCCATTCTTATCACCCGCCTGTCACCTTTATCTTTTTCTTATTCTATCACATGATTTAAAAAAATTCACGCAAAACATTTTTCATCTGACGCACATTCCCATAAATTGAAAGAAGAGACCTCCGCCTGCGGTTTTCACCGCAAAGCATCCGCCTCTTCCCAATTTCGTTGCTGTAATCAGGTCCCTGCCGTCAATTAAAACAGCGGAACAACCGCTCCATCGTACTTCGTCTCGATAAATTCTTTGATATCATCGCTTGTCAGGACTTCCATCAGAGCTTTTGTCTTGTCGCTCTCCTCGTCACCTTCACGGACTGCTACGACATTTCCGTATGTCTGGGCTGCCAGAGAATCAGAAGCCTCTACTGCCAGAGCATCGGTTACCTTTAAACCAGCCTCGATTGCGTAGTTGCCGTTGATAACTGCAATATCAGCATCCTGTAAGGAACGCGGAAGCTGTGCTGCCTCAAGCTCTACGATATCCAGGTTCTTCGGGTTTTCTGTAATATCATTGATAGTTGCGGTCAGACCTGCATCCTCTTTCAGTGTCAGAAGACCCTGATCCTGAAGAAGCAGAAGTGCTCTTGCCTCGTTGGTTACATCGTTTGGCACCAGAACCTCTGCGCCATCAGCCAGCTCATCTAAAGAATCGCTCTTGCCTGCGTAGATGCCGAATGGCTCATAATGGATTGCACCTGCACTTACCAGGTGAGTGCCATTTTCCTCATTGAAGGTATCCAGATATGGTTTGTGCTGGAAGTAGTTTGCATCCAGATCGCCGGACTCCAGTGCGTTGTTCGGCTGTACATAATCAGTATACTCTACGATCTCCAGATCGTAGCCCTTATCTGCCAGAAGGTCTCTTGCAGCTTCCAGGATCTCAGCGTGCGGTGCCGGGCTTGCGCCTACTACCAGCTTCTCCAGATCGCCGTCTGCCTCTTTAGCCTCTGCGGTGCTCTCCTCTGCTGTCTCTGCAGCAGTCTCAGCAGTTGTCTCATTCGAGCTGGAAGAGCAGCCTGCTAAGGATGCAGCTGCCAGCAGTGCCAGGAATGTGGTTCCTAAGAATGATTTTTTCATAGTGATTTCCTCCTCTTTGTGTGTTTAAACAGTTCCTTTAAATTTATATTTCAGAAATGTCCTGCATCTGCCACAGACGATAGGCTACATTTCATTTCTGTAAATATCTTATTAACGGATTCTCTTATCACTTCTTCTCGAACTCCGCGTAAAGATCTCCTGAATCAGCTGTGCGATAATAACCAGAATCACAACGGTAACCAGCATCATATCTGCCTGATAACGGTGGTATCCATATCGGATCGCCACATCGCCCAGACCGCCGGCGCCGACACAGCCTGCCATCGCGGAATATCCGAGGATTGTCGTGATCGAAATCGCTGCGCCGACTAACAGGGACGGCTTGGACTCCGGAAGCAGCACCTTGAAAATAATCTGCCAGGTTGAAGCGCCCATTGATTTTGCTGCTTCAATCACGCCTGCATCAATTTCCTTTAATGATGCCTCTACCATACGGCTGATGTACGGGAACGCCGCGATTACCAGCGGTACAACTGCCGCATTTGCTCCGATCGTCTTTCCCACGATCGCGCGGGTCAGCGGCATTACCATCGCTAACAGGATGATAAACGGCACCGAACGGAGCAGGTTGACAATCACGCCCGCCACTTTGTTGAACAGCGGCACCGGACGGATGCCGTCTTTATCGGTTACAACCAGCGCCACGCCGAGCGGAATGCCGATCAAATAAGAAATCAGGGAAGAAAGACCTACCATATATAAGGTTCTCCAGGTCTCTTTTACCAGCATACTGACTGTCTTCGCATCAAATACCATCTTAGCGCACCTCCTCATAGGTCACACCGACCGTTTTTAAATAATTGCAGATACGCCCTGCATCTACCTCGTCCTCCGGGAGCTGCAGAAGCATCTGTCCCATCGCCTTGCCCCCGATATCGTGGGTATCCGCGAGAAGGATATTGACCGGAACCTTGCAGGCTAATACCATATTGGAAATAATTGGCTCCGAGGATTCCTGTCCATTGAAAATAACGCGGATCTGGCGCGCTCTGGTAAAGCTTGTCTTCTGCCCTGCCGTCTCACCGAGAATCAGCTGCCGCCCAATCTCCGACTTCGGACCGGAGAAAATCTCTGATACCTTGCCAGACTCTGCAATGTGGCTGTGGTCGATGATCGCCACACGGTCACAGATAGACTCAATCACCGCCATCTCATGGGTAATCACGATCACAGTAATGCCGCGTTCGCGATTAATCTTCTTGAGAAGCTCCAAAATCGATTTTGTCGTGTTCGGGTCGAGCGCACTCGTCGCCTCATCGCAAAGCAGCACCTTCGGGTTCGTGGACATCGCGCGTGCAATCGCCACTCGCTGTTTCTGTCCGCCGGAGAGCTGTGCCGGATATGCCTTCATCCGTTCTTCCAGACCGACTAATTTTAAAAGCTCAGCCGCCCGTTTCTTCGCCTCTGCTTTCGGGACACCGGCAATCTCCATCGGAAAGCACACATTCTGGAGTACATTTCTCTGTGCCAGAAGATTGAACTGCTGGAAAATCATCCCCATCGACTGTCTGGCTTTCCGAATCTCCGCCTCCTTCATCATCGACAGGTTCTGTCCCTCAAAAATAACCCGTCCCGCCGTCGGTGTCTCCAGATAATTGATACACCGGACCAACGTACTCTTTCCTGCACCTGACAGACCGATAATTCCAAAAATCTCACCTTGCAGGATTTCCAGGTTAATATCATCTAACGCGGTCACCGTTCCGTTCGTTGTCTGGAATTGCTTTCCCAGTCCTTCCAGGCAGATGATCGCTTTCTTTCTCTGCTCCATTGTCTTTTCCCCTCTCTTTTTCGAATATACAGCATTGATACCCTGTCGCATAAAAGATGCCACTACTGTTTTTCTGTCACAGGAAGCAGTTAGTGCCTTTTTGTGTCATAAGGAATTCCAAGGAATTTCCTATGACACAAAAAAGCCGCGAATCCAGTACGGATCGCGGCTTCCTATGCTATACTTACAGGTCTATCCGACCAGCCCGTTC
The DNA here is from genome assembly GCF_003481065.1 of Clostridium sp. TF11-13AC. Lineage (NCBI taxonomy): Bacteria > Bacillati > Bacillota > Clostridia > Eubacteriales > Clostridiaceae > Clostridium > Clostridium sp. TF11-13AC. The sequence goes on along the minus strand of NZ_QUKJ01000001.1, from coordinate 432,676 downwards.
CGTCTTTCATGCACACAAATATGACAGCACATCATACACATGCCGTTCATCATCATATTCATCTGCATGGCTTTACTCTGACGCATCGGACCTGTCCCCTTTCAGCTTATATTCCCTTATTCCTGATAGGAATTATTTGTTTATGAAGATACACCCATTTTCCGGGTTTGTCAAGTGTTTCCTGAATTTTTAAGAGCTATTTTTTAGAGCTATTTCACTCCTGCTCCGGTTTTTGCACAGCTTCTCTTCTTTTTGATGTCTGGAGTTCCCGTGCTTCTGCACGGCTGCGGCGCAAATTTTCTCCTGGCATCTCCTGTTTCCGGCTGCGCCCTTTCTCACGCTCGCGGATGCGATCCGGCGTGCAGCTCTCAATGATATAGCGCGGGCGGTGCTTCGACTCCAGATAAATCTTTCCGACATACTCTCCGACGATTCCGACCGAGAGAAGAAGCAGTCCGCCGATAAACCAGAGCGATACCATCATGCTCGCCCAGCCGGTGATCGTATTGCCCCGGAAGAAATCAACCACCGCCCAGATAAGGAATCCAATACTGACAAAAAATGCCGCAATTCCCATGAACGTAATCATCCGGATCGGCTTTGTGCTCAGCGAAGTGATGCCCTCGATCGCAAAAGCCAGCATCTTTTTCAGCGGATATTTGCTCTCCCCTGCTGCCCGCTCTTTACGGTCATAATATACCACATCGGACGGATAGCCGATCATCGGGACAATCCCGCGCAGAAACAGATTGACCTCCGAAAATTCCGCCAGCCCTTCCAGTGCCCTCCGGCTCATCAGGCGGTAATCCGCATGATTATACACGGTGTTCGCTCCCAGCGCATTCATAATCTTATAAAATCCCAGCGCAGTTGTACGCTTAAAAAATGTATCCGTCGCCCTGTGGCGGCGCACACCGTACACGATGTCACAGCCAGCCATATACCGCTCGATCATCGCGTCGCATGCGTCCACATCATCCTGCAGATCGGCATCCATCGAGATCGCCGCGTCACACCGCCGTCTCGCCGCCTCAAAAAGCCCGGCTAAAAGCGCGTTCTGATGACCGCGGTTGCGGCTCAGCTTCACACCTGCAAACCGCTCGTCCTTCTCATGGAGTTCCTCGATCAGCTTCCATGTTCTATCCTTCGAACCGTCGTCTACCATCAGCACCCGGCTTCCCGGATGAATCCGGCGGCTGCGGGTTAAATCATCTAATTTTTTTCCTAAAAATTCTGCCGTCAATGGCAGAACTTCCTCTTCGTTGTAGCAAGGCACCACGATATAGATAACCGGTGCATTTCTCATACTGTCATCTCCTGCCCGGGTCACTGTCCCTTCTATGCAGACAAGTCCCCTCGTATTTTCAAAAGCAGGTTTCCAGATACAGGTATCTTGCCAGAATCCTCCTGCAGCTGAAATCTGCTTTTTCCGTATTTTCCTATTATATAGGAACTACATTAAAAAGAAAAGTAAATTTTTGACACATCCACCCGATTCCGGTATAATAGAATTGATATTTTTATCACTTTACTATTACTCGCCACCTAAAGAGGTGGGCGTCTTCTCGACTGAGAAAAAATCAAAAAAAGCCATCTATCAGGAGGTATTCATATGTCAAAAACCGAAAAAGCAAAGGTATATTTTACAGATTTCCACACCATTGCATTTGGCGACGGTCTCCCTACCAAATTAAAAAAACTGATCCGTAAAGCCGGGATCGGTTCCATCGATATGGACGGTAAATTTGTCGCTATCAAGATGCACTTTGGTGAACTTGGAAATATCAGTTATCTGCGTCCGAATTATGCCAAAGCCGTTGTTGATGTCATCAAAGAGCTGGGCGGCAAACCATTTTTAACAGACTGCAATACGATGTATCCAGGCAGCCGCAAGAATGCGCTCGAGCACCTGGAATGCGCCTGGGAAAACGGATTTACCCCGTTGACTGTTGGATGTCCAATCATCATCGGTGATGGATTAAAAGGCACCGATGACATCGCTGTTCCGGTGGCCGGAGGCGAATACATCAAAGAAGCTAAGATCGGCCGCGCCGTCATGGACGCCGATGTCTTTATCAGCCTGACCCATTTCAAGGGACATGAGATGACCGGCTTCGGCGGTACGATCAAAAATATCGGCATGGGCTGCGGTTCTCGCGCCGGTAAGACCGATCAGCACAGCAGTGGAAAACCACACGTCAAGGAAAAGCTCTGCCGGGGCTGCCGCCGCTGTCAGAGGGAATGTGCCAACGGCGGTCTCGTTTTCGATGAAGCCTCCAGAAAAATGCACGTGGATGCTGAGCACTGCGTCGGCTGCGGACGGTGTCTCGGCGCCTGCAATTTTGACGCAATCGAATTTGACAACAACGCAGCCAACGAGCTATTAAACTGCCGTATGGCGGAATACACAAAAGCCGTTGTGGATGGACGTCCAAACTTCCATATTTCCCTGGTCGTTGACGTCTCCCCGAACTGCGACTGCCACGGTGAAAATGACGTACCGATCCTTCCAAATCTTGGTATGTTTGCTTCTTTCGATCCGCTGGCACTCGATCAGGCCTGTGTGGACGCCTGTCTGGCCGCTGCTCCGATGCCGGGCAGCCAGCTTGCAAAACATCTTGCTGATCCGGATTTCCACGATCACCATGACCATTTCACAAATTCCACACCAGAATCTGAGTGGAAAAGCTGCCTGGCACACGCGGAGAAGATCGGTCTGGGAAGCCGGGAGTATGAATTGATCACACTATAATAACATCGCCCCCATCTGCCAGCTGTGCCGCCGGTCTTTTTGCGGCCGCAGAGCTGTGAAAAACGGAGCCGCCCCGGTCTTTTCTGCCGGTCGGCTCCGTTTTATGCTCTTCTTTATTTCTGAATCCAGACACCATTCGCATCGACTCTATATCCGTCCGGTGTCGTTCCATTGACAAACAATGCTCCGTCAGCACTCACATAATACCAGTATCCATTCGTCTGAATCCAGCGGCTCTTCGCCATAGCCCCGCTTTCGGTATAATAATGCCAGGAGCCGTTTACCATCTGCCAGTCACGCGCCATCCACGCATCTGCATGGAAATAGTATGTCTCCCCCTTGATCAGGAGACTCTCATTTGCCGCGTAGGTTCCGTTTGCTTTCAGGTATTTCCATTCATTTCCAAACTGCTGCCACGCACCGTCGCCCTGAGCAGCTGCATTGCCAGATCCAGAGCTACCCGGTCCGCCCTGACTGCCGGAAGACGAGGTATTTGTGCTGGTCGTATTGCCGGACGGCTTGCTGGAATTTGACGTACTGTTGTTCGCCGCATCCGATACCGAGGTGTTCGTGCCAGCCGGTGTGCCGGATGCGCTTCCCGCCACTGCAAAACCATAGTCCAGCAGCTTCTTCGTATCGTCATAATGGGTCTGCGAACTCTTTAAAATAACTGCAATCAGGCGCACGCCATTTCGCTCTGCACACGTTACCAGCGTGTTGCCTGCCAGGGAGGTATAACCGGTCTTTCCGCCTATGATTCCCTCATAGTACTGGGAATTTGCCGGATTGAGCATCTTATGTCCCATCGTAAGCGTCCGCACCGTCGGCACGCTGGCAGTCGCCGGGAAATCGTAATGCAGGGTCGATGCAACCTGACGCACCGTCGCATTATTGAATGCAGCATTTGCAATCAGCGCCATATCATGTGCGGTTGTAAAATGGTTCGCATTGTTCAGACCATTCGGGTTTGCAAAATGCGTATGCGTGCATCCTAAGGACGCTGCCTTCTCATTCATCTTATCCGCAAACGCGCTGACACTGCCGGACACATGCTCCGCCAGTCCGTTTGCCACCTCATTTGCCGATTTTAAAAGCAGACCATAGAGACAGTCCTTAACCGTAAAGGTATCACCCGCCTTGACCTGCAGCGTCACCGCGCCCGATTCCAGATTCGAAACTGCCGTCTGGGAAAAGGTTACCGTATCACTCAGATTACAGTTTTCCGCTACCAGAAGCGCCGTCATCAGCTTCGTGATGCTGGCTGGATAATACTGCGTATCCGCATTCTTGGAAAACAGGAACTGGTTGTGCGTCGCATCATAGAGCACTGCGCCCTGCGCTGCCACCGTCGGCTGAGCTGCATTCTGTGAAGTAACCGTTGCTCCCGAAGGAACTGCGCCGGAGACCGTGCCTCCTGCCGCCTGTCCCGGACCGGTCGCCCCGTCTGTCGCAGCAAATGCAGTCCATGACACAGACATCACAAGTGCCATTCCCAGGCAGAGGGAACGCACGGATTTTTTCCATTTATTCATCGTATATTGTCCTTCCTGTATGTATTTTCGCTTTTCTCCTACCCGCCAGCTCTCGCAAACGTAAAGTTACGTTCACTCATTGCGCGGACTTTAACGGATTTTGCCAGTGCTGCGCAGGTACAAATCATGCAAATCTGTCTTACATTTTACTTCATTTTAAGCGACAATACAAGTTGAAAGGAAAATTTGAAATTATTACAATTTTATTACAAAAACAGGTAGCCGAAGGACATTCAGATCCTCCAGCTACCGCTTGATTCTTTTTGTATCTTCTCTTTAAATCGTTGACCAGCTTCACCGGTTTCCAGTTAACGCCGTCTTTGCATACGCCGTGCGTCACAGAATCCATCTTGTCATGCAGATCTTCTGCATTCCAGACGCTTTCTATTTTTATTTAATAAATTTTTACAGATACTTCTTCCGCAGATCTGCCCCACTCTCTGCCGACAGATACGCCGGTGCCACATCAAAGACGGTCTTGCAGCCCTTCTGGCCTTCCTGGTTCATCTTGTATGCCGCGCGTGCGTATGCCACGATGATGGAGGAAGTAAATTCCGGGTTGGAATCCAGCTTTAAGCTGTACTCGATGATATGGTGGTTCTCTTTGTTCCAGCCGGTCTTACCGCTGCGGAGTACAAAACCACCGTGCGGGAGACGGTTGTGATCGCGTTTCAGTTCTTCTTCGGTGATGAAATGAACCGTTGTGTCATAATCAGAAAAGTAGTTCGGCATGGTCTTGATCTCATTCTCGATCTTTGCCTGATCCGCTCCCTCTTCTGCCACAACAAAGCACTCTCTGGTGTGTTTTTCGCGGGTGGTCAGCTCTGGGCTGCTGCCGCTTCTGACTGCCTCCAGTGCACTCTCAACTGGGATTGTGTACTGTCTGGCATCCTTGACGCCCTTGATCCGGCGGATCGCATCGGAATGTCCCTGGCTGACGCCCTTGCCCCAGAATGTATAATTTTCGCCCTCCGGCAGGCATGCAGCTGCATAGAGACGGTTCAGGGAGAACATACCCGGATCCCAGCCAACGGAGATGATGCCAACCTTTCCGGATTTCTGTGCGGACTCATCGACTGCTGCGAAATGCTCTGGAATCTTTGCATGGGTATCGAAGCTGTCCACTACGTTAAACCACTGTGCATATTTCGGGGTCTGGACCGGCAGATCCGTAGCCGAACCGCCGCAGAGAATCAAAACGTCGATCTCGTCTTTCTTCGCCTCTGCCTCATTTACATGATAAACCGGTACGCCCTCGGTCAGGATCTTGACCGTTTCCGGCGCACGCCGTGTAAATACTGCTTTCAGTTCCATATCCGGATTCTGGCGGATCGCACACTCCACGCCGCGTCCCAGATTTCCATATCCTAAAATTCCAACTCGGATACTCATAGATATTCCTCCTAACGGTACAAAATTTGCCACGGATCCGGCTCTATTTTCCAGCTTACGTGATCCGATTTTACTTAAAAATTTCAAGTGTTCCCATTATACACTAGATCCATCCGTTTTTCAATATAGGTGAGTTCACGCGTACAGGAAACAAATTCTCATTTAATTCTCAACGAAAGCCTTATTCCAGCTCCTTCATTCCGGTATACAGCTCAAAATACCGCCCTTTCTGCGCCAGCAGATCTTCATGGTCGCCGCGCTCAATGATCTGCCCGTGCTCCAGCACCATGATCGCATTGGCGTTGCGGACTGTCGAAAGCCGGTGGGCGATGACAAAGGTCGTCCGGTCCGCCATCAGCCGGTCCATGCCGTGCTCGATGTGCTTCTCCGTCCGCGTATCGACCGAACTCGTCGCCTCATCCAGAATCAGGATCGGTGCTTTAGAAACTGCTGCCCGCGCAATGTTTAATAGCTGGCGCTGTCCCTGGCTTAAGTTTGCACCGTCGCCCTCCAGCATCGTGTCATACCCATCCGGCAGACGCATGATAAAGGAATGCGCCGATGCCGTTTTTGCCGCCTCAACAACTTCTTCATCCGTGGCATCCAGCCGCCCGTATCGAATATTTTCCCGTACCGTGCCGGTAAAAAGATGCGTATCCTGCAGAACCATCGCGATATTTTCCCGCAGCTCCTTCCGGTGCATCCGGCGGACATCGACGCCGTCCACCGTGATCGAGCCGCCCTGTATATCATAAAAACGGTTGATCAGATTCGTGATCGTCGTTTTTCCGGCTCCCGTCGAGCCGACAAAGGCGATCTTCTGTCCCGGCTTCGCATAGAGCGAAATATCCTTCAAAATCACCTGCCCAGGCTCATAGCCGAAAGTCACATGGTCAAGCACCACCTCACCGCGGATCGGCGCGATCGAAACCGCATCCGACGCATCTGCCGCCTCTGGTTCCGCATCCAGCACTGTAAACACGCGCTCCGCGCCTGCCAGCGCCGAAAATACGTTTCCAACCTGCATGGAAAGCTCGTTGATCGGTCTGGAAAATTGCCGCGAAAAACCTAAAAATACGGTCAGTCCACCGACATCAAAGTTCCGGAACACACAGAGCAGACCGCCAATGCAGGCTGTCAGTCCATAATTTAACTGGCTTAAATTGTTCATGACCGGTCCCATCACACCGCCGAAAAACTGCGCCCGGATCTGTTTTTCTTTCAGATCCGCATTGAGCCATCCAAATTCTTCCTCTGCGATCTCCTCATGGCAGAATACCTTGACGACCTTCTGCCCCTGCACGGTCTCCTCAATATAGCCGTTCATCGCGCCAAGCGCCGCCTGCTGGGCAGAGAAATATTTCTGGCTCCGTCCGGCAACAAATTTACCGGCACGCAGCATCACCGGCATCATGGCAAGCGTAATCACCGTCAGCCACACGTTCGTGTAAATCATCAGCACCAGCGTTCCCACAATACTGAGTGCGCCGGATAAAAGCTGCACCAGCGTACTGCTGAGCATCATGCCGATCGTATCCACATCGTTTGTAAAACGGCTCATCAGATCGCCGTTGCTGCCGGTATCATAAAACCGAAGCGGAAGCGTCTGCATATGGTTAAACAGCTCTTCCCGCAGCCGCTGCAGCGCGTTTTGCGCCACCTGCAGCATGATGCGCGACTGCATATAGGCAGCGGCAACGCTGACTAAATAAACCGCTCCCATCACGCACAGGGAACGGAACAGCCCCGCCACATCGCCCCGGCTGCCATCTAAAGGCACAATATACCGGTTGATGATCGGGCGCAGCATATAGGCGCCCGCCAGATTTGTCACCGTCCCCAGGATCACACAGAAAAAGGCGACTGTCATCGCCATCCGGTCGCGTTTTAAGTATGAAAGCAGGCGCAGCATCGTCTGACCGCCCGCCTTGGGCTTTCCGCCCTTCATGACCGCCATCCGTTCCGGTCCCCGGCGGCGTTTCGGCGCGTCGGCTATGCGGCTGCCATATCGGCGTTTCAGGCTTTCAATCTGTTTTTCATCCATCATGCCATCCCCTCCCCGTCTGCCCGTTTTCCATATTGCGTCTCATAGATCTCCCGGTACGCCTCACAGGATGCCAGCAGCTTCTCCTGCGTTCCCTCTCCGATAATCCTGCCGTCCTCAAGGACGAGAATCCGATCCGCGTATTCCAGCGAACTCAGCCGCTGTGCGATAATAAATTTCGTCGTATCTTTCAAATCTTCCCGGAATGCCGTCCGGATCGCCGCCTCCGTTGCCGTATCGACCGCACTGGTGCTGTCGTCGAGAATCAGGATCTTCGGCTTCTTTAAGAGTGCCCTTGCGATGCACAGCCGTTGTTTCTGACCGCCAGATACATTGACGCCGCCCTGTCCCATCTCCGTTTTGTAGCCTTCGGCAAACGAATTCACAAAGGAATCTGCCTGCGCATACACTGCTGCCCGCCGCACTTCTTCCTCCGTCGCCGTCTCATCACCCCAGCGCAGGTTTTCCTCGATCGTGCCGGAAAACAGGACGTTTTTCTGTAAAACCATGCCAACGCCGTCCCGGAGATTTTTCAGGGAATACTCCCGCACATCGATACCATCCACCCGCACACTCCCCTCTGTCACATCATAGAGGCGGGGAATCAGCTGTACCAGCGACGTTTTTCCGCTTCCGGTCGCACCGAGGATGCCGATCGTCTCTCCCGGCTCTGCCGTCAGGCTGATGTGGGATAGAACCGGCTCACCGCCTTCGCGGTATGAAAAGGAAACATCCTTAAATTCCACGCGTCCTTTCTCAACCTTCCGGTCCTTCTGTGATGCATTTTCATCGCTCAGATCAATCGGCTCATCCAGCACCTCATCGATTCGCCGGATGGACGCCATCGCGCGGGAACTCTGCAAAAATACCATTGAGAGCATCATAAGTGACATCAGAATCTGTACAATGTAGGTCGTAAATGCCGTCAGATCCCCGACCGCCATCCGTCCGCCGATAATCAGGTTTCCGCCGAACCAGACAACTGCCAGTGTCGTCACATTCATCGCGAACATCATGACCGGCATCGTCGCAATTACGATCTTCAGCGCCCGCAGCCCTGCCTCCTTGAGCTCCCGGTTCGTGTCGGCAAACCGCTTTTCCTCGTAGTCTTCCCGCACAAAGGATTTCACCACCCGCACGTTCGTCAGCACCTCCTGGATGCCGCTATTGAGCGTATCCAGCGCTTTCTGCATGGCTGTAAACCGCGGGTAGGCAGTCCGTAGGATCCAGACGATCGCCGCCGTCAGAAGCGGAATCACCACCAGGATGACAGCTGCCAGTTCCGCATTCATCCAGAATGCCATCACAAGCGCCCCCAGGAACATGCCCGGCGCGCGCAGCATCATCCGAAGTCCCATCATAATCAGGTTCTGTACCTGCTGGATATCGTTCGTCAGACGGGTTACCAGCGATCCCGTGCTGAACGTATCGATATTTTTAAATGAAAACTGCTGCACTCTGGCAAATAAGTCGCGGCGCAGATCGCTGGTAAAGGAAATCGACGCCTTCGCTGCAAAATATGCCCCCAGAATGCCGCCTGCCGCCATCAAAAAGGAGGTAATCGCCATCACAAGTCCCATTTTGAGAATGTATCCGCCGTCTTTCTGCGCCACGCCATGGTTAATAATCATCGACATAAATTTGGGCAGCAGAATCTCACCCAGCACCTCCGTTACCATCATGAGCGGTCCCAGAATAAAGGCGCTCTTATATGGCAGTATATATGATTTGTATCGTTTCCATTGCTTCACGCTTTTTCCTCCTGCCCGTTATTTCTGCAAATTTTTTTATGGATTCTGTTCAAACAGCTCCATCAGTTCATTCTGGCTCAAATCGCCCAGTGAAACCATTCCCTCTGAAACCACCTGCGCCGCCAGCGCAAGTTTCGCATTCTGCAGCTTCAAAAGATTTTCTTCTATCGTATCCTTTAAGATCAGTTTGTATACCGTGACCGGCTTTTCCTGCCCGATCCGGTACGCGCGGTCGGTCGCCTGGTTCTGCGCTGCCACATTCCACCACGGATCGTAATGAATCACGATATCCGCCGCCGTCAGGTTGAGTCCCGTTCCCCCGGCTTTCAGGGAAATAAGGAACACCGGAACCTCATCCGAGGCAAACGCCTGCACCATCCGGCTGCGTTCTTCCTTCGGGGTCGCGCCGACCAGAAGATGGGACGAAATGCCCTCCTGTAAAAGACGTTCCCGAATCCGCTCCAGCATCGAGGCAAACTGGGAAAAGAGCAGGATCTTATGTCCCGCCGCAGACGCCGATGCGATCAGCGAAACACAGGTTTCCAGCTTCGCCGATTCCCCCGTATAATCTTCAAAACAGAGTGCCGGATCGCAGCAGATCTGGCGCAGCCGCATGAGCTGGGAAAGCACTTCCAATTTCCCATTACCCGACCACGCGCCGCCAGCCAGCGCCTCTTTCAGTTTCAACGCCGACGCCGTATAAAGCTTCTGCTGCCGCCCAGACGCCGCTGAATAAACGATCCTCTCTTCCTTGCCCGGAAGCTCCCGCAGCACATCCTTTTTCAAGCGGCGCAGGACAAACGGTCCCGTCATCCGCCGCAATGCCGTCAATGCTTCCGGATCCTGATTTTTCACGATTGGCAGCTCATACCGCTCACGAAACTTCCGGTAACTGTATAAAAATCCCGGCATCAGGAAATCAAAAATGCTCCAAAGCTCGCTGAGCCGGTTTTCCACCGGCGTTCCCGTCAGGGCGAAACGGACATTCGCCGAAATCTCCTTTACCGCCTTCGCTCCCTGTGTCTTTGCATTTTTAATGACCTGCGCCTCGTCAATAATCTCATATTCAAACGTGCGTCCCAGATACGCTGCCCGATCCCGTTTCAACAGATCATAGGACGTGATGATCACCTGCGCCCTCTCAGACGCCTCCATCCGCATCTGCTCCTCCAGCTGTTCCTGCCGTTCTTTCGCCGTCCCGGCAATCAGAAGCACGCGGATCTCCGGCGAAAACCGGGCAAATTCCTGTCCCCAGTTGTAGACGAGCGACGCCGGGCAGACGATCAAAGACGGAAGAGGTAATTCTGACCCACTGCCTTCATTTCCAGCCGCTTTCTGCTCGGTTTTTTCCTGATAAAATGCCGTCAGAAGCGCAATCACCTGCAGCGTTTTTCCCAGTCCCATATCATCTGCCAGGATCCCGCCGAAATGATACCGCGCCAGCGTCCGCATCCACGTATATCCGATCTTCTGGTATTCCCTCAGCGTCTTTTCCAGCACCGCCGGAACCGCATAGCTGACACTCTGCGCCGTTTTTAGATCGCGCACCATCATCCCGTAGGCTTCATCCCGCTGAAACAGTTTCATCCTGCCGTCGCCCGAGAGACTGTCCAGATAAAAAGCACGGTAGGCAGGTATCTTCGCCTCCCCCGCCTGAAATTCACTCTTTGTCAGTCCCAGATCCGCAGTCAGGCTGTCAAGCGCCTGCAGGCCGCCGCCCGAGAGCTGCAAAAATTCGCCATTTTTCATGCGGTAATATTTCTTTTTTTGGCGGTATTCACTGAGTACCTGCAAAAGCTCCGCCGGGTCGATTCCCGCCGTCTCAATCTTCAGATCCAGCCAGCCGCCTCCAAGAGAAACCCCCATCGACACTTCCGGCGGAGGCAGGACGCGCAGATGGCGGACAGACTCTGACAGCCATACCTCGCCCACCTCCTGAAACTGCGTCATTCCCTCGCTCAGAACCTGGTACAGCGCTTCTTCATCCCCGCGGATCACCAGCTCGCCGCTCTCATCCTCCCAGTAAGAGAAGTACCGCGTGATCAGGCGGCTGATATAAAATTCCGCCGGTACATCCCGGCAGATCTCCCGCGGAACATGCTCGTCCGCCAGCGGCGAAAACGTAAAATCTCCGTAGGAAAGCGTCGGACGCAGACGCAGCTCGTCCGGCGAATCACTGTCAAACTCAAACCGGGCTTTCAACGCCTCTGGGCGGTATTTCTCCCAATCGATCTCCGGGCTCTGCAAGATCCCAAGTGCCTCCATGCCTTCCAGCACCCGCGCATAAAAGAGCGGAATATCCCGGCTTCCAACCAGCAGCTCCCGCTTCTCTTTCCGGCTTCCGCACTCTCTTCCGCCCTGTTCCATCTGCTCCAGAAAAACGCCCATCGTTTCTGTATACAGTTCACTGCATCCAAACAGATGCAATCCATCTGCCACATACAGACGCTGTTCTCCCCGGAACGAAGTTAGAGCCGATGGAATCGTAACCGCAATTCCATCGCCCATTGCTTCCACCTCCACCGGGAAACGCGGATCCTTGCGCTCAACCCGGCACACACGTTCAGCACCTTTCTCGTCCTCCGTCTGGACTTCTTTTCCCTCTAAAAGATCAAACAGCCGATCCCTCGCTGCAGATCCCAGCGTTAACGCCCGCATCACCGGAAGCGGCAGCCCCGCATGACCGCGCATCTCCTCATAATGGCGTATGTAGGCGTCCGCCTCCTCCAGCAGAAGATCTAAAAATGGGCGGCTTTCCGGCGCAAAGGCAGACGGGACGTGTTCAAACGCCATGCCTTTTCCGTATTCCACCCGTTTTCCGCTGTGAACCGCCTGTGCAAATTCCAGCAGGTTTTTCACAATATACCGTTTTTCCCGTCCGATCCGTGCCTCCAAAAGCACTTCGCCGCGCCGGATCTGTAAATAGGGATGCAGATAGACCGGTTCCCGCTCTTCCTCGCCCAGAATCCGCGCTACTTCCCGGTTCGTGTACTCCCGGATCATCATCCGGATCTCCGGCGAAGTCGAAACCGGCGGTGTATGCTCGGCTTTCTGCTGGCGGGCAAACGCCTCCTGAAGCGCTTTTGCATGCACGCAGGGACCCCGGAATGAATTTCCCTCCGCACAAGAACAAGAGTAGTCATAGATCTGACTACCCTTGATAAAAATTCTTGTCTGATATACCTTTGTCTCATCCTCAATCTGTCCCTGTACCCGTACTTCGCCCTTCCAGAAGGTATCTACGGACATTTTTATTATTTTCATGAGGATTCCTCCATATTACAGATTACATGTGTTCCGGCGATTCCATTCCGAGCAGATCCATACAGGTATCCAGCACCCGCTTGGTCAGCGTGATCAGGCTGATAAAGGCTGCCTGCTTCGCTGCGTCCTCCTCGGAGAGGATCTTATTTTCCAGATAGAATGCATTGAACGCATCCGCCACTGCCGCCATGTATTGGCAGAGCTTATGCGGCGCCGTCTCGTAGAATGCAGATTCTGTCACCTCGCCGAAACGGCAAAGCGCCATCTGAAGTGCTTTCTCTGTCTCGCTCTCAGCCGGACGGATCGGAACCACTTTAGCATCCGCACCGCGCAGTTCCTTGTATTTCTCCAGAATGGACTTGATGCGGACGATCATATACTGGATATGTGGACCTGTATTTCCCTCGAAGGAAATAAAGCGGTCTACATCGAAAATGTAATCTTTGGTCGCCTGATTCGAAAGATCGGCATATTTAAGTGCCGCCAGACCGACAATCTCCGCCGTGCGTGTCATCTCGTCCGCCGGAACCTTCTGCTTCTCCTGAATCTTCTCATATACCTTCTCATCGATATTCTTGATCAGGTGCTCCAGACGCATAACACCGCCCTCACGTGTCTTGAACGGACCACCGTCCTTGCCGTTCATCGTACCGAAGCCCAAGAAGATCATCGGCGTATCTTCTTTGACGATGCCCGCCTTCTTCGCCACACGGAATACCTGGATAAAATGAAGCTCCTGGCGCTTGTCTACGACGTAAATGTAGCGGTCCGGATGGAAATCCTGCTCACGTTCGATGATCGTCGCCAGATCGGAAGTCGCATACAGCGCCGCACCATCGGATTTGCGGACGATACAAGGCGGATATTCCTTCGCATCCCCTTCCTGTGCGATATCGACAACCAGCGCGCCATCGCTCTCATAGGCAAGACCTTTTTTCTGTAAATCCTCGATCAGTCCCGGAATATATGGCTGCGCATCGCTCTCGCCCTTCCAAAGGTCGAACGATACATTTAAATTGCCATAGTTCTTTTTCAGATCCTTCAAGGACACGTTCATGATGTGCTTCCAGATCGCATGGAACGGTGCATAGCCACTCTGCAGTTTGAAGGTTGCCTGCTGTGCCCGCTCACGGAATGCCGCATCTACCTTGGATTTCGCGCTCGCTGCCGGATAGATATCCTCCAGCTCGGAAATCGTAAACGGCGGCTCCGACGGATACTCGCCGGTATAATCCGGGTCAAAATATACCAGATCCGGCTGACGGTCATGCAGCTCCTCGATGATCAGTCCCATCTGCAATCCCCAGTCACCCAGATGCACATCGCTGATGACATGGTGTCCCATATAGCGGCTGATGCGCTTGATGCTCTCTCCGATGACCGCAGAACGTAAGTGTCCGACATGCAGCGGTTTTGCTACATTGGCTCCGCCGTAATCGATGATGATCGTCTCCGGCTTCTTAGCTGCGTTGAGTCCCAGCTTTTCATCCTCTGCCACCTGCTGTACATAGGATGCCAGGTAGCACGGATTCAGGCGGATATTGATAAATCCAGGCATCACGGCGTTGATCTCAGAAAACATCTTGCTTCCGGCTGTCTTTTCCACCACCTCATTGGCAATATCGATCGGTTTCTTTTTATACGCTTTGGCAGCTGCCATCGCGCCGTTACACTGATACTCGCAGAGATCCGGGCGGTTTGATACCGTTACGCGGATGTACTTCTCATCGTACCCGCAGCCGGTAAACGCCGGTTTCAGTTCTTCCACGATCAAATCTAAAATCGTTTTCATACTAGATTCCCTTTCATAATTTATATCGCATATTTTCAAGAATGCCTCTGCATTCTTGTTGCGAGATGCGCGTCATGCAAAGCATGACATATTTCTTTTGCGCATCTTAAGCAATCCTGCCGGAGGCTATATCAGATGGGAGCCCCACTCCCACCACTGATACTAATTTGCTCCTCGCCACCTGAAGAGGTGGGAGTCATCTCTCATCTGATATATCCTTCCGCATTGCCTTTTTCACATCCTTGCGGAACTGCTTCCAGGCATCCTCATGATCCACGAAATACTTCGGGCACGCCTTTCCAGTTACGTCATAATGACGGATCACGTCCTTCGGACTTAAATCGAGCTGTTTGCACAGCCATGCGGTCAGTTTTACCAGCGAGTCATACGTCTCGTCTGTGAACTTTCCGTCCGCCGCCGGATGGCAGCACTCGATTGAAACGGTGTCCGCATTCCTCTCATTGGAGGCATATGCCTTCTCCCCGACCGGAACGCACTCGATGATCTCGCCGTCCAGACCGATCACGAAATTGCTGCTGACGGAAACAGTGTTACTGCCGCTCTGATCTTTCAATCCCTCAAAATAATCATGGTTCTGCTGTGCCGTCGTCCCAGGATTTGCCACATAGTGAATCACGATCCCGTTGATGACCGGGATATTCGTCCCCGGTCTGGAATATCGGTTGACCGTGAGAAGCTGCTCATCAACCCAGTTTGGCATCTCGATCGTGGACGGATCGATCAGCTTGCGGATCATTTTCCCGCGCAGCGTCCAGCCTGTTCCCGCACCCAGGAGGAAAATAAGCAGACACAAAAACAGCCGCATCATCACACGGCGCTTCTTCTGCTGCCTCGTCCGCTCCCGGCGGATTGCCGTCTGCCTGCCGGATGTACGCCTCTTCCTGCCACCAGATCTGCGCCCCGGCTCATCCTCTTCCCCCAGACGCAGACGGTCTTCTCTTCCGTTCTCCATATTTATCACTCCCCATGAGCACCGTTCGCTCCGAACCCGCTCTCTGAGATGAACCAACGGACGCGTCATAGACGCCTCCCCGATATGTTAAGCAAAAAAACTGTTGTAAAATCTCGACGTTTCCTCCGGATCTTACAACAGTTTCTCTGCTTGCTACTGTTCATGCGCTGCATAACCAGCAAAGGAAAATGCCTGCCACAAACAGTAATCTCTGTTTCCAGTCAGAAACCTGTCAGTGACACGACTGCCTCCCCACAAGGGTACAAACGGTATCGTGAAGACCTTTCTGACGTATATGTTATAACTTAGACTCTGGACAGATATTCACCAGTACGTGTATCGATCTTGATCTTATCGCCCTGGTTTACGAATAACGGTACATATACAGTAGCGCCAGTCTCTACAACTGCCGGTTTGGTAGCGCCTGTAGCGGTATCGCCCTTGAAGCCCGGCTCTGTATCTGTGATCTCAAGCTCTACGAACAGCGGCGGTTCTACGGAGAATACCTTGCCGTTGTAAGAACAGATCTTGCACATCTCGTTCTCTTTTACGAACTTGAGTGCGTCGCCGATTGTCTCCTGGTTTAAAGCTACCTGCTCATATGTGTTTACATCCATGAAGTTGTATAAGTCGCCATCGGAATACAGATACTGCATATCAACTCTGTCGATTCTGGCAGACGGGAACTTCTCGGTCGGACGGAAGGTTTTCTCTACAACGCCGCCATTCATTACGTTCTTAATTTTAGTACGAACGAACGCAGCTCCCTTTCCCGGTTTTACGTGCTGAAATTCCATGATCTGGTATACGTTGCCATCAATCTCCAGTGTGATGCCGTTTCTAAAATCGCCCGCTGATATCATAAATGATGCTCCTCCTTGAAAATACTCGCTTTATCTTTTTTATTTTATACTATAAAATCCTCTTTTTCAACTACTTTTTTGAAAACACAGGGCACATCATGTCAATTCCGCCCCTTATTTTTCTAAAATTGCCGATATTTTTTCTGAAAACAACTGATTTTCCACCGTTTCCGGCACTCCTGTCAGCATCCAGTTCTGCCACTTGGCAAGCTCTTTCAAACCGTTCAAAAACACCCAACTACAAACTTCCGCTATTTTTTTCCTGTCTTCTCACATAGAACCACAGGACAATTTTCTCCAGATACCGCTTTAACACGATCTGGATCTCTTCCTTCGGATTGATCGGCTTTACAAGAATCGAATAGATGCCTGTCCGCCTCGCCCCATACACATCCGTAAAGAGCTGATCCCCGACAAACATCGTCGAGCGCTCGCCCGTTCCCATCCGGCGCATCGCCTGCCTGTATCCGCTGCGCTTCGGTTTTCTGCCCTTGTAAATATAATCCGAACCTACCTGTCCGGCAAACGGGGCGACCCGCGCCTCCTTATTATTCGAGAGCAGACAGGTGTGGAACCCGATCGCCCGCAAACGTTCAAACAGCTGTACTGCCCGCTCGTCCGCCGGGGCACCGTGCGGCACCAGCGTATTGTCAATATCAAATATGATACCCCGCATTCCCTTCTGGTAAAACTGCTCATACGGGATATCATACGCAGAATCCAGCCATTCATCCGGATAAAACGCATTTCCCATCATCTGGTCTCTTCCCCGTTCTTTCTAGACTCATACGACGGCACATTCCGCTGCTGTATCTTCTGCAGTTCCTCCATAAATGTATCGACGTCTTTAAACTCCCGGTATACCGATGCAAACCGCACATAGGTAACCACATCCAGATCCTTTAACCGCTCCATCACAAGTTCCCCGATCACCGCGGTCGAGATCTCCCGTTCTTCCCGGTTAAATAAATTGTTTTCCACATCGTCGATCAACGCCGAAATCTGTCCCGGAGAGACTGGGCGCTTGTGGCAGGAATGCAGGATTCCTGCCTCTATCTTCGCCCGGTCGTACATCTCCCGGGTATTATCCTTTTTGACAACCATCAGAGGGATTGTCTCAAGTTTTTCATATGTGGTAAAACGCTTTCCACAAGTCTCGCACTGTCTCCGGCGTCTGATAGAACTGTTGTCATCCGCAGGCCGTGAATCGATTACTTTCGTGTCAGCCGCGTTGCAAAATGGACACTTCAATCGCTCTTCCCCTTTTCTGGTTTTATTGATATGCCCCCGCCAGGTTTTCATAACATATCATACTTATTATAATATCGCAGGAAGTGCGCTTCTGCAAGCAGAAGTTTTCCGTTACTCCTTCTTTATTCGTTACTGTTCACACATGCGTGAACAGTAACGGAATTTGCCGTGGCTTCGCATTCAAATACGGCAAATTCCTGCTGCCACCACGTTTTCTTACGGCACTTTCGGTTCCAAAAGTGCCTACCCGTGAACAGTAATCTTTATTCCTTCTTTTTCTCTTCTTTCAGCCTCACCAGAATAATGTCATCCCCTATCTGGCAGATGTCGCAGAATGGAATTATGTACTCTTTTTCCCGCCCCAGAAAGCCCCAGACACAGCCCGGTCCCGGCACGATGATCGCAAGCATTTTTCCCGTGCTGATGTCAAAATCGACGTCGCCCACAAAACCAAGGCGCTTGCAATCTTTTACATTTATAACTTCCCGCTGTTTGAGTTCACAGATACGCATAGACATAAACCTCCCGGATCCTTCTGTAATCAAAATATGTACAAAAGGACCGGGAGGTTCTTCCTGGACAGGTATTTTTATCTACTTTTATTTCGTAACTTCTGATAACGTCACGCTGTCAAAATGCAACGTATAATCAATCAGATGCGGCTGGCTCATCGCCACCGTCAAGGCACTGACCGCTACATCCTCATCCAGCGTTACCGGAATCTGGAACTCGGAATTGCCCTCGGTCTGGATCGGACCATACTGCACGTCATCCACCAGCATATACTCATAGTTCGGGCTGCTCCAGACAATATCGGCAGTCACCTTTCCATCCTTGACGATAATGGTCGCCGGGCTGTCCACCGATGCTCTGCCGGAACCTCCCTGCAGGGTTACCTCACAGGTATAAGTGCCGTCTGCCACATCTGCAGTCTGCCCTGTCGGTTTCTGGGCATCTGCCGCATCATCGCTATTCTCCGTCTCGGATGATGCCGCTTCCGCGTCCTCTGCCTCTCCGGAAACCGGATTTTCTACCCTTACTTTGTGGTCGTACCAGGTGCCCTTCTTACCAATCAGAGCCAGGTCAAATTCTTCTCCGAGCGCCGGAACCGGCACATCGAAGCCGTTGACCTCCTCGCTCAGACCGTCGCTGTAAGTAACCGTGTCCACGGTTGGCTGCAGCCAACCGGCTTCATCTTCCTTTGCCTCGTCCGCAGTACCCAGATACAGGTTCACGATATTTTTCGAGGTCAGGCTGATATGAAGTGTCGCCTCGCCATCCTTGACCGTCAGGACACCTTTTCCATTTTTCGATTCATTGACCTTGAACATACTGCTGTCCGTCTTAAAATCGACGGTGTAGACGCCGTCTGCAAGGTCAATGCTGCTCTTTTGATCGGCATTCTCGGTTTCTGCGCTCTCTGTCTGCGCCACGGTGTCAGCTGCGTCCTGTTTCTGTCCTCCGCACGCTCCGAGAAAAGCGGCAGCAAGCAGAAGCGCCGCTAAATTTAATTTCTTTTTCATATACATTATTTCACAATAGAATCAATGGCTGTCCGTGTATGAGCAACATAGAAGGATTCTACTGCTTTAATTCTGCCCAGACCGGAAATCTGAGTATCTACCTTGTCAAATGCACCTGATGCCTCAAACTGGCTCTTCCAGGAATCCTCGTCATCGCCTGCCATGTCGTTGTTTGCGTGATCACCTGCAACTACCATCAGCGGACGAAGAACGACATTCTTATAACCTGCTGCCTTCACTGCCTCGATAACAGACTCACAGGAGGTCTCTTCCGGCTCGCCCTCTACGGTACCGATAAATACATTGCTATATCCAAGATTCTGCATCTGGGTCTGCATCTGGCTGTAGGTTACCTTTGCAACGTGTGCGGTACCATGCCCCATCAGAACGAATGCAGTTCCCTGATCGGCTGCGTCAGCTGCATCTTTAAAACCAGCTTCCGAAGCTTCTTCTGCTACAACTGCTTTTGCAACTGCCTCTTTATCTGCATTGATAACGGTTGCATCGTCGCCAACCTCACCCAACAGCGGCTCTGCGACAGCTATCTGCTCGAATTTATCCTGATACTTCTCGAGCGCCTCAACCATCTCGTCATACTCAGCACCGTGCATGAGGTGGGTCGGCTGGACAACCAGCTCTTTAACTCCGTTCTCCACGGCGCGCTCCAGTGCCTGATCCATATTGTCGATGCACTCGCCGTCACGAGCCTCAACGTGGTTGATAATGATCTGTGCGGTAAATGCACGGCGGACTGCCCAATCCGGGAATGCATCCTGGATGGAATCCTCGATACTCTTGATATCTTTCACACGGCTGTCGTTGAAGGAAGTACCAAAGCTGACTACCAGGATCTCCTTGTCGCCAATCTCATCCTGATTGCGCGGATCGTCCAGGCTCGCGTCGCCGGTATCACGACCAAAATAATCTGGATCTGCGTTCTCGCCTTCTACCAGCTCCTTCTGCTCGTCAGTCAGGGCATCCCATGCCTCTTTGGCTGCCTTGCACTGCTCATCCGTGTCATCGGTGCGCTCCTGTACATAGATGTCATCGATCAGCTTTGCCACCTTATCTGCTGCTTCCTGATCGGAATCGGCACTCTCAGCTGCCTCGGTCTCTGCCTCAGAAGCCGCCTCCGTCGAGGTTGCCTGGCTGGATGTACTGCCGCCGCAGGCTCCAAGCAATACGGACATCGTAACTGCCGCTGCACTTACAACTACTTTTTTGTTTTTTCTCATGTTTTCCTCCTTGTGTGACTCGCACAAAAATAGTTTTAACCGATATGTTCACGACAGCCGGCAGGTTTCCTGGCTTTCGGGTCATCATGCACGCCGCGCCTTCTCACTTTCGCAATGGCATCTGCGGCGCCACTCTCCGGTTCACAGTGACGAGATCGCACAGGTTTTGCACCTGTTTCCCTTTTACCCCCTGTCCACGCCTGCCAATCCGAGCAATCTGACTGATCTGGCACAAACAGCGGCACCCACTGCCCATATCAGCTTGTTTCATTATAGATGGGGTATGTTTAAAAGTCAATTTATCCCGGAAATTATATTGAAAAAGAATGTGCCTTGGCACATTCTCGCGCCGAGCGCGGTCGCTTGCGACATGTTTCTGCTTCGCGCGAGTGCGCATCATTGGCACGTTAGTGCCTTTTTGTGTAACAGGGAGTTCCAAGGAATTTCCTGTTACACAAAAAAGCACCTCTCATCCGGATAAAAGGTGCTCTCCTCCTCTTAATGATTTTATATTTTTTATGGCATAAATTTCCGGTAAATCGAAATAATTTTCTCATTCTTCACCGTCACAGCCGTGTTGTATGGCTTAAACTCCCCGATCAGCCGATCACGGATCGCGAATAATTCTTCCGCGGTATACACCTGCGGCGGTGTATCCGGGTCAGAATCATCTGTCAGGACAAAGTTCTCATCCATCTGCAGCGTAACCTCTCCCAGCTTATGGTAACTTCTCCCGACTGCCATCTCCGAGCCATAAAAGGAATCCTCCTCTACCATTCTCAGCTCTTCTCCCCCCTGTGCCGGACCGCCATTGATCTCGATCCGCCCAGACTCCTGTCGGTCAATCGAAGTAATGAGACATTCTTTCCCATCGATAAGCAGCGTATCTCCCGCCTGCAGTTCATCGATATCTGCCTTATGAAAATGCTCATAGTCATAGACCGTCAATGTGATGATAACATTGCTTTCATCCTGATGGATCTGCTGCGGTTTGAACCCAGCTGCAAAGGTACAGTTGTCAAAATGCGTCATATTGAGGGTTTCCCGGACTGGTTCAACCGTGAGCGGTTCCGTCCGCTCAGTTTCCTGCGTTTTATCCCGTTTGGGCTGCTCCTGCGCCTGATCATTTTCAGCCACAGCCTCACGGATCGCCCCCTGGCTCTCCTCATCGACAGCCCCTTCCTGTGTGGCTGTCTCCGATGCCACGCCCGCACAGGCGGTCATCCATACACTCATCCCAAGTGCTGCGGCGATCCATGTTTGTTTCAATCGTCTCATGTTTGCTGCCGCCCCTTTTCGGCTTCTCCTTTTTCCTGGCATTTTCGTAACTGTTCAGTACCTTCACAGTCACGCGCAAAAATCCACCAAAAATTGCCTACGGCAATGGGATTTTTGCCTGCTGGCCCATGTTTTCGTACGGTCAGCGCAGTAAATGCGCAGACCTACTGAACTGTTACACATTTTCTAAATTAAAGTCTTACGCCTGCTTTTTCTTTGCCGCCTCAACCAGCTTCTCCATCTCCCGCATTACTTCTTCAAAATTCAACGCAGAAGTATCCAGTAAAATGGCGTCCTCCGCCTGCTTGAGAGGCGACAATTCCCGGTGCATATCGCGGTAATCGCGCTCGATGATATCCTGCTCGATCGCCTCCAGGGAACAGCTTTCCCCGCGTTCGGTCAGCTCTTTATAACGGCGTTCAGCTCTCACATGACTGCTCGCGGTCAGATATACTTTCAGGGTCGCATCCGGCAGAACCGCCGTTCCGATATCCCGGCCATCCATCACGACATCCCGGCGTCCGGCTAATTCACGCTGCAGCTCCACCAGTTTTTTGCGGACCGGCGCATAGACAGAGGTATTCGAAGCCATATTTCCAACCGCCTCCGTCCGAAGCTCGCTGCTGACATTCTCCCCATTTAAATAAACCTGCTGGATCCCATTTTCATATTCCAGTGAAATGGAAACCGTCTCACAGGCGCGTCCGATCGCCGCCTCATCATGGCTGTCGATGCCCTGGCGCAGAAAATACAATGCCATCGCCCGGTACATCGCCCCCGTATCTACATAAATATATCCATAATCTTCTGCCAGCTTCTTTGCCACTGTGCTCTTCCCAGCCCCGGCTGGTCCATCAATCGCTATATTAATCGGCATTTTGTTTCCCCTTTTTCATATCGTTATAATTCATGATTTTCCGCTGCGCTCCGTCCTGCCAGCACACCGGTCGACCACGCAATTTGTAAGTTGTAGCCGCCCGTGACTGCATCGAGATCCAGCACTTCCCCTGCAAAATAAAGCCCTGGAAGCTTCTTCGACTCCATCGTGGATGGATTAACTTCTTTTACCGTCACACCGCCCTGGGTAATGATCGCCTCATTGAAACCTCGCAGCCCGGTCAGCGTCAGGGTAAAATGCTTTGTCACCTCCGCCAGCCGTCTCCTCTCTTCCCTCGTCACGGCGTTGACCTGCTTGTCCGGCTCAATGCCGCTGCGGCGAATTATGACCGGTATCAGTTTTGATGGGTACAGATGGTTCAGCGCATTTTTAAACTGTTTATTCTTCTCCGCCTCAAAATCGCGCAGAATCCGCGCATCGAGCTGTTCCATGGAAAGCGCCGGTTTCAGATCGATCATCAGAGTCAGCGGAGCCTTTTTCAGTTTTTTCGCCGCATAACTGCTGGCACTCAAGAGTACCGGACCCGAAACGCCGTAATGGGTAAACAGCATCTCACCAAATTCACGGTAAACCTCTTTCTTTCCATTTAAAACAGCAGCTTCCACGTTCCGCAGGGAGAGTCCCTGCAGCTCCTTCACATCTTCCTTCGTCTCAAACGGAACAAGCGCCGGCGAAAGTTCCGTTACCTTGTGCCCTGCTGCCTCCGCAAACCGGTAACCATCGCCGGTTGAGCCGGTCGTCGGGTAGGACAAACCGCCCGTCGCCACGATCACTGCATCCGCAGCTATGTAGGAGTCCTTTTTCCCACGCTCATTACCGCCCTGCGCCAGAATCACACCTTTTAATACACCATCCTCCAGCCACAGTTCCCGGACTCCCTGATTCAATTCTACTTTCACGCGCAGCTCCCGCAGCCGTCTTGCAAGCGCCGATGTCACATCCGACGCCCGGTCAGACACCGGAAAGACACGGTTGCCGCGCTCCACCTTAACATGACAGCCGTTCGCCTCCAGAAAATCCTTCATATCCTGATTGGTAAAACCATAAAATGCACTGTACAAAAAGCGGCTGTTTGTCACAACACTGTCAAACAGACCCTCCATATCACAGTCATTCGTCACATTGCAGCGCCCTTTTCCCGTGATATAGATTTTCTTTCCCAGTTTCTCATTCTTTTCATAGATCGTTACCGCGCAGCCATTTTCCGCCGCCGCAATCGCAGCCGCCATACCGGCTGCCCCGCCGCCGATCACGATTATTTTTTTCATATTGCTATCCTTTTCGTTTTTATATCGCCTGATGCTATCAATCCTGTACCAGGTGGATCGCAAATCCGCCGACTTCTTCTTTAAAATAGGCGAAAATACAGCGCCCCTGCTCATCAAAGCGCTTCGTCTCTTCCCGAAGCGTCATACCGCGGTTCACAAAGTATCGGATCGCCGCCTCGCAATCATTTACGCCAAAGCCAATATGGCCGTAGGTTCCGTGGCTCTCCACCTTCATATTTTCCGTCAGGTCACCGCTGAACACAGCTTTCTCCGTCTCGCGCGGCATCAGCCCCATCAGGCGCGCCAGTGTCTCAGCAACCTCCCAGGCCTCGTCTTCCGATTTTGTATTGATTCCCACGTGTTTTACGTGCATATGAAATAATTCCATCGGGGTTGGATCCCCCGCATGCTCTGCCATAAATGCTAGTGTGCGCTCTTTTGCTGTCTGCTCCATTTTGTCCGCTTCCTTTCTATCGCTACACTTAACGCAAAGTTACACAAAT
Organism: Clostridium sp. TF11-13AC; assembly: GCF_003481065.1. Lineage (NCBI taxonomy): Bacteria > Bacillati > Bacillota > Clostridia > Eubacteriales > Clostridiaceae > Clostridium > Clostridium sp. TF11-13AC. The sequence continues at coordinate 408,357 of NZ_QUKJ01000001.1, read as the reverse complement.
GTTTGTGTTTTTCAAAATTGCCGTCTTTTTCTTTAAATATTGATTTTACTGTATCTTACGAAGAATTGCAACCGCGCTTCTTCATATTTCCACACATGATTACCAAATCGGCCGTCCGCTTCTTTCTATCACTTACGCAGCTTTTTTACCTCACGGATCTTCTCCTCCATCGCCTCCACAACCGTTTCCAGCACCTTGACGCGCGCGAAATATTTGGAATTTCCTTCTATGATCGTCCACGGGGCATAGGTAGTAGAGGTCCGCACCAGCATCTCATTGACTGCCTGCTCGTATGCGTCCCATTTTTCACGGTTGCGCCAGTCTTCGTCCGTGATCTTCCACTGTTTTGCCGGAGCCTCCATGCGCTCCTTAAAGCGGCGTTCCTGCTCATCTTTATCAATATGAATCCAGAATTTCACGATCACCGCGCCAAAATTCGCCATGTGCTCTTCCATCTCGTTGATTTCCTGATATGCCCGTTTCCAGTCCGCCTCACTGCAGAAGCCCTCGATCCGCTCCACCATCACGCGCCCGTACCAGGTGCGGTCGAAGATCGCAATATGCCCCGCTTTCGGCATCTCCCGCCAGAAACGCCACAGATAATGGTGTACCTTCTCCACATCATTCGGTGCCGCCGTCGGATTGACCTTGTAGCCGCGTGGATCCAGGTGGCTTGTCAGGCGCCGGATCGCACCGCCTTTTCCCGCCGCATCCCAGCCTTCAAAGCCGATCACCACCGGAATCCGCAGCCGGTACAGCTCGCCGTGCAGCACCTCCAGCTTTTTCTGCAGCTTATCCAGACGTTCCTTATATTCCTCGCGTGTCAGTGTTTTCGTCAGATCCACGCCGGAAAGCACGCCATTTTTAAACCGCTCATCTGGAAGTTTGACCGGCGGATGCACCGCCCCTTCCTCGCGTTCCATTCGGCGGCGGTTCAGCTCATACTCCAGCCGGTCTGTGACGGTGGATAAAATCTTGACTGCCGCATAATTTTTATCAGTCGCTTCCACGATCGTCCACGGCGCGTACCCGGTATCCGTCCGCTGCAGCATTTCCTCATTCATCTCCAGAAATGTATCGTAATCCTTGTTGCGCTTCCAGTCCGCCTCCGTCACACGCCACGCAGTCTCTTTGCTTTCTTCCAGCCGTTTAAAGCGCTTTTTCTGCTCGTCCCTGGAAATATACAGAAACAATTTGATCAGAATCATGCCGGAATCTGCCAGCTGCTTTTCAAATGAAAGGATATCCCGGAACGCCCCGTTTAGCTCCTGCCGCTTCGTCTCTTTGTCAAACCGGTCAACGGTAACCTTATCGTACCAACTCTTGTCAAAGATCATCATTCGCCCATCTTCCGGTGTCTTCGTCCAATACCGCCAGAGAAATGGACGCATCCGTTCCTCTTCTCCCGTCTCCCGGCTCGCATAAACATCAAAGCCGCGCGGATCCAGCGGCTGGATCAGGCGGTTGATCTGCGTTCCCTTACCGCCTGCCCCGAAGCCGTCAAATACGATGACAACCGGGATCTTTTCCGCCTTACAGGCGCGCTGCAATTCTCCCAGCTTCACATCCATCTCTTCCCGAAGCTTCTTGTAGTTTTCCTTATCCACTGATTTATTCAAATCTACTTTTTCCAGCATCTTTCCACCTCCACATCAAGCAGTAAAATGACCTTTCACCAATCCCATGGCATCACAATGCTTCGTCTTTACCTTTCCCCGTCATCATCTCATGCTCTTTTTTGATCTCTTCATATAATTGTACCGAATCCCACTTCATATTATACGGTGTCAGGACTGCTTTATAATCAATCCGTCCGACTCCCTTTTTTCGGAGTGCATAGATAAATGCATCGATCTGGGCGGAAGAAAAGCCTGCCATGATCGCCATCTCATCCGAGAAATCCATTTTCCTGGAAGAATCATTCTCCGGCACTTCTCGCTGCAGCCTCCCGTCTGCCTGTTTCTGCGCGGTCCCTTCTTTTTGCGTTTCCTCCCCGGCCTCTATTGCCTGTCCGGCTTCCCTGAGGACATCCTCATTCAGTCCTTTCACACCAGCCAGCACGCCCACCGGCAGCCCGTACTCCTCCTTTTTCACTGCCCTTAAACGGAATCCCAGCGGCATAAGCGCCTGCTGCACCTTCATTTTTCTTTTGGAATCAGTAAAATTATACAATAATACAGTTGGTTTCATCGTAATTTATCGATTCTCCTCTCTGTTTCTTATTCCCGCCTCATCAATTCTCCGGCTTCTCAATATGATTCTCTATTATATCCTTTTTCTCCCCTTCTGTGCAAGAAAAACAAAAAACAGCGGCATCAGCCACTTGCTTTCGCTCGTCCGCTGTCTGCCGCTGTCTGATTTTTATTTCATTTATGTATGTTTCCGCATTTCAGATTCTCTTCCGGTCTGCAGTCGGATATCTCCTTAGTGAAGAACACCATTTGCATCCGCTATCATACCGTTCGGAGCTACCATGTTCGTCCAGAGTGCTCCGCTATTCAGGTCAAACAGATACCATGCGCCATCGATGAACTGATAGCCTGTCTTTCTTGCACCGCGAGTGCCGTCGGATACCGGATTCAGATAATACTTGTACGGTCCAATCTGCTGCCAGCCGGTCAGCATCTTGCCTCTCGTACCATCGGATACCGGGTTTAAATAGAACCAGTTATTATCAGTATAGATCCAGTCTGTATCCATGAATCCGTTTGCATTCAGATGATACCACTCATTATCAACATATACCCAGTTGTTCTTAACCGGTACACCATTGATGTAGTAAGACCAGCCGTAAATGCTGTTTACCCACTGACCATTCGCATTTGCCGGAGTGGAACCACCAGAAGAATTATCGGTCGGAGGTGTACCTGTATACACATCTGAAGAATTCATATAATATTCATCGGACTCGTCACTCCACTCACCCTTATCGCTTCCGTCAACCGCGCGCACCTTAAAGGTATAATCGCCGGATTTCGTCATGTATGGGTAGAAATTGTAGCTTGTGCCTGTAGTTGTAACAGTCGTTACGGTAGAACTGTTGCGGTACAGTTTAACTTCATACTTGCTTGCATACGATACGCTGTCCCAGGTTGCGGTACGATTGCTCCAGCTAAGATCTTCGACCGTATCCAAATCGCCGTCAACAGCTGACATCGTAATCTTAACTTTCCACTCGCTCTTATCGCCAGATCGCTTCGTAACTTTGTAAGCCGACTTGGTTGCAGAAAGCTTTGTGCCGGATAACTGATAACCGTCCTTTGCCTCGATCGTCAGGTAGATGACCGGCTTATCACCTCTCTCCCACTCGCTGTCGTCATTGTCAAACTCCTGCTCGGTAATCTCAACATTACCCTTCGTAACTTGTACATCCGGATCCCCGATGCTGTCGCCCGCTTCCGGTTTCGCATTGACACGGAACTTAACTTCCGAGATCTTTTTGTCAGCCGCGTATGCCGGAATACTCATAGCCAGTGCCGCCATGATAGCAAGAGCGGAAACCGCCGCTGCCTTCAGGTTATGTCTCATATCCCATCCTCCTTTTTTAATGTACTCTCGCGTACAAACTCTTGTTTCCATTATAACAAACATATCTGCCTGCGTCAAAATAAACTGTCGGTATTTTCAAAATTTTTCCCTTGTTTTTTGAAGTAAATGTCTGCTTTCTGTTATTAACAGGATAGCACACTTTTATTACCTGAGAATAACTTTTTGTTTAAGGTTTTCTGACATTTTCGTCAATGATAAAATTTATATCATAATTGATATTTCCTGTGACATAAAAAAGAATGTGCCTTTTTGTGTGATGGGGAATTCCAAGGAATTTTCTATCGCACAAAAAATAGACCGGGGCAGATTTCTGCGGTCCGGTCTATTTCTACCTTACTTAAAAGCAGGTGTTCATTTTATTTGAAATACTCCACACCTGAAGCAAACAGCTGCATATCCTGATTTCCATAGATATTCATGCCTGTATCGCTCCAGCAGCGCTCGTTGTGACCCATCTTACCAAGAATACGTCCATCCGGGCTTGTGATACCCTCGATGCACTGGTAGGAACCGTTCGGGTTCCACTCCTCGCTGACGGATAAGTTTCCGTTCGGATCGCTGTACTGGATCGCGATCTGACCATTTGCGCGAAGTTTTGCAAGCCACTCCTCGTTGGCTACGAAACGTCCTTCACCATGGGACATCGGATTGCAGTATACGCCTCCCAGCTCTGCTTTTCTGAGCCACGGGGACAGGTTAGATACAACCTTTAAGTATGCCATGCGGGAAATGTGGCGTCCAATGTTGTTGGTTGTCAGAGTCGGGGAATCTGCTTTCTGCGGCTCAATCTTGCCTCCGGTTAAAAGTCCCAGTTTGATTAATGTCTGGAAGCCATTGCAGATACCCAGTACCAGGCCATCCCGGTCATGAAGCAGTTTGTCGATCTCCTCCATCATCGCCTCGTTGCGGAATACCGTAGCGAAGAATTTAGCCGAACCATCCGGCTCATCACCTGCGGAGAATCCACCCGGGAACATAATGATCTGGGATTTCTTGATATCCTCTTTGTACTGCTCGATGGAAGAACGGATATCGGATGCATTCTGGTTGCGGAATACACGCACAATCGTCTCCGCTCCGGCTGCCTCAAACGCTTTCGCGCTGTCCAGCTCGCAGTTGGTACCCGGCATTGCCGGAATAAATACGGTTGGTTTTGCCACTTTATGTTTGCATACATATACCTTATCGGTATTGTAAAGTGTCTCTTCTGCTGCCTTCATCGGTGCGCCGGAAGCGGTCGGGAACACTTTCTCCAGGGTTCCGGTCCATGCTTTCAGAGCCTCTTCCATAGAGATCATGGTACTGCCATACTCGAAGGTTCCCTTGTCGGTTACCTCACCGATCACAGTGTACGGGATGGACAGCTCGCCTACCTTGCCATCCGGAACCTCGCAGACGATATTGCCCCAGCCAGCGGCGAAGAAGTCTCTCGGATCTACATTGTGCTCAATCTTTACGCCCAGGCGGTTACCAAATGCCATCTTGCTGACAGCCTCTGCCACACCGGCACCCTCAACCGCATATGCGGAAATAATCTTTCCAGACTCCATATCGCGGTAGATTTTCTCGTAACCATCCATGATCTGGCTGTAAACCGGCAGGTCATGTGCATCTTTCTCGATGGTAAAGAGAACAATCTTGCTGCCCGCTTTCTTAAATTCCGGAGATACCACGTGTTTGGTATCGGAAATATCAACTGCAAAGGAAACCAGTGTCGGCGGTACATCGATTTCTCCGTGCTCTTCATCATAGAAGCTGCCGGACATACTGTCCTTGCCGCCGATGGACGGAAGTCCAAATCCGAGCTGCGCACTGTAAGCACCGAGCAGAGCGGAGAACGGTGTGCCCCATCTCTTCGGATCTTCCGTCATACGTTTGAAGTACTCCTGGAAGGTAAAGCGGATCTTGTGGAAATCACCGCCGTTTGCCACGATCTTAGCAACAGAATCCAGCACTGCGTAAGTAGCGCCGTGGTACGGGCTCCAGCTGGACAGGTACGGATCATAGCCGTAACTCATCATGGTAACAGTATCGCATTTGCCCTCGCTCATCGGCAGTTTTGCCACCATCGCCTGTGTCTCGGTCATCTGGTGAACGCCGCCATATGGCAGGAATACACTGCTTGCGCCCACGGTGCTGTCGAACATCTCAACCAGACCCTTCTGGGAGCATACATTTAAGGAAGAAAGCATGGACAGCCATTTTTCTTTGACATCCTTTACTTCCTGTTTATCAAATACATTGCCTTCCCTGGTCGGAACCTCAACGGTAACGGTTGTCTCCTGATGAGCACCGTTGGTATCCAGGAATGCACGGCTTAAATCTACGATCGTCTTGCCTCTCCAGTTCAGAACCAGGCGCGGGGACTCGGTAACAACGGCAACCGGAACTGCCTCCAGGTTCTCTTCTGCTGCATAAGCAAGCATCTTATCAACATCTTTCGGGTCTACCACCAGAGCCATACGCTCCTGTGACTCGGAAATCGCAATCTCCGTTCCGTCCAGACCTGCATATTTCTTCGGAACCTTGTCAAGGTCAATCTGAAGTCCGTCAGCTAACTCACCGATCGCTACCGACACGCCGCCGGCGCCAAAGTCGTTACACTTCTTGATCAGACGGCTGACCTCTGGGCGGCGGAACAGTCTCTGTAATTTACGCTCGGTCGGTGCATTGCCCTTCTGAACCTCTGCGCCGCAGACCTCGATGGACTCCTCGGTATGTACCTTGGAAGAACCGGTTGCGCCGCCGATACCATCACGGCCGGTACGTCCACCCATCAGGATGATTACATCGCCCGGATCGGAAGTCTCACGGATGACGTTTTTGCGCGGAGCTGCTGCCATAACAGCACCGATCTCCATACGTTTTGCCACATAATTTGGATGATAAATCTCTTTTACATAGCCGGTAGCAAGACCGATCTGGTTACCGTAGGAGCTGTAGCCATGTGCTGCATCCTTTACGATGCGCTTCTGCGGAAGTTTGCCGTGCAGTGTCTCCGACATCGGACGGGTCGGATCAGCCGCACCAGTCACACGCATAGCCTGGTATACATAGGTACGTCCGGAAAGCGGGTCACGGATAGCACCGCCTAAGCAGGTGGCAGCGCCGCCAAACGGCTCAATCTCGGTCGGATGGTTGTGGGTCTCATTCTTAAAGTTTACCAGCCACTCTTCTTCCTTGCCGTCGATGGTAACCGGAACTACGATACTGCACGCATTAATCTCCTCAGACTCCTCCAGATCCTCCAGCTTGCCTTCACGGCGAAGCTTCTTCATAGCGAGAACAGCCAGATCCATCAGGCAGACAAACTTGTCATCGCGATCTTTGTAGAGAACCTCGCGATCTGCCAGGTACTGTTTGTAAGAAGCTTCCATCGGCTCATTGTAATCGCCCTTTGTAAAGGTAACGTCCTTTAACTCAGTCTGGAAGGTCGTATGACGGCAGTGATCGGACCAATATGTATCCAGCACGCGGATCTCGGTCACAGACGGATCTCTCTTCTCTTCGTTCTTAAAGTAGTTGTGGATATGCTCGAAATCCTTGAACGTCATCGCAAGGTTCAGGGAATCGTAGAGTTCTTTTAACTCTGCCTCGCCATAACCGCAGAAGCCATCGAAAATCTTGACATCCTCCGGCTGCTCAAATACCGTTACCAGCGTTTCCGGCTTTGCGTTGTTATTCTCACGGGAATCCACCGGGTTAATGCACAGGGACTTGATGCCCTCGATCTGCTCCGCGGTCAGTGTTCCGGAAATAACATAAGTTGTCGCGGAACGGATCACCGGATTTTCCTCTTCATTCAGAAGTTTCACACACTGTTCTGCGGAATCGGCTCTCTGATCGAACTGTCCCGGCAGGAACTCAACGGAAAAGATCGTATCGCCTTCCTTGGACGGGAATGCCTCCTCATAGACAAAATCAACCGGCGGCTCAGAGAAGATCGTAATCAGCGCTTTCTGATATGCATCCTCCGATACATTCTCAATATCATAGCGGATCAGTACGCGGACATCGGTGATCGTGTCGATCCCCAGATAGCTTGCGATCTCCTCTTTCAGATCGTGAGCCAGTACGGCAAATTCCGGTTTTTTCTCAACGAAAATACGTCTTACGCTCATGTTTTCCTCCTGTTTTTTCGTATTTTAATGTTTCATGTTCTGTAAAATACATTCATTTTTTAGCATAAAAGGCAAATGCCTTCTTCTAGCATCTGCCTTTATCATACACAATTTTTATAGATTAGTAAAATTAATATATTTAATATTTTTTATTAACACATCTTATTGGTTGCTGTTCCAACGTCCCTGTCTCATTCAGTGCAAGCAGCTTTCCCATCCCCGTCGAACGGTCATACGAAACAACCGACAGACTGGCATTCGCCACAATGATCTCCTGCGGCTCCCGATGGAAACGGAGCAGATAATTCATCAAAAAGACGAGGATCCCACCGTGCGCCACGATCACCGCATCCCCGGCTGTCTCCTCCAAAATCTGTCGGATCGCCCGTTCACTCCGCGCCTCGCAGGATTTTCTTGATTCTCCGCCGGACGGGATGCCGACCATCGGCTGTTCCCTCCACAGATGAAATTCATCCGGGTACTCTGCTTCCACCTGCTGCCAGCTTTTGCCTTCCCAGCATCCAAAATCGCGCTCCCGCAGCCCCGTCAGGCGGCGGAGCGGTAATTTTCCTTCCTTTGCCAGGATCTCCGCCGTCTGGAATGCACGCGCAAGCGGGCTGGCATAGACCGCATCGATCCGCGTTTCCGCCGGATAGCCGCTCCTTTCTTTCAGGACAGTGGCAAGCTGCTCCGCCTGCTGCCGTCCTGTTTCGTTCAGCGGAATATCCGTCGTTCCCTGTATCTTTCCCGCCCGGTTCCAGTCGGTCTGACCGTGGCGTACCAAATAAAACAGCATTTTCTATTACTCCTGTTCATCTATCTCTTTCTGAGCCATCTCTGCCGCCTGACCGCTGACCTTCATCGCGTCCATCGTCAGCTTCATGATGTCACGGATCTCATCCTCGCTCATCTTCATGCGCTCCGCCAATTCCGCAAGGGTCGCCTCACGTCCCAGCTCCCGCGCCATGCTCGCAGAAATATCCTTGAGGACATTAACACGCGCCGCCATCTCCTCCTCGATCTTCGTCTCGCGGTTCTGAATCTGCAGCGCATCCTCGATCGCCGCACGCACCTTTTTCTCCATCTGCGCGTCGAAATCACCGTTTTCGTACTCACTTGCGAACAGAAACAGCGCCATATTTGCCTCCTGCACCAGATCGCCCGCCGGAAGTCCCCGATCGTGGTACTCCTCCGCGATCTGAACCGCCTTCGCCAGTTTTAACTCCGTCAGACGGGAAGCCGCTGTCTTGTCCCCCTCCGTCAGTTTTTTCAGAAGCGCCGTTTCCTCCTCCGGCGTGCCCTGCGGGAGATTTTTCAGTTCCTCTAAGTAAATATCATAAAATGTATTAGATTCCATGTGGTATTCCCTCCTAAAAAATACATACTTCTAAGATGATTCCGTCATTTTATCACAAACAAGACACAGATACAATCATTATTGACTCCGCCCTCCAATCATGTTACACTGAATACAGTTCTATAAGGAGGACTAATAAATGGATATCAACTATGAATTATATAAAGTATTTTACCACGTAGCCTCGACGTTAAGTTTCTCCGAGGCATCTAAGCAGCTTTTCATCTCCCAGTCGGCGGTCAGCCAGTCGATCAAGGTACTGGAGAAGAAACTGAACCAGACTCTTTTCATCCGCAGCACAAAAAAAGTACAGCTTACCCCGGAAGGCGAGATCCTACTCAAGCACGTGGAACCGGCGATGAACCTGATCCGTCAGGGCGAAAACCAGCTGCTCGACTCTAACAGCTTAAACGGCGGTCAGCTCCGCATTGGCGCAAGCGATACGATCTGCCGCTATTATCTGGTGCCATTTTTAAGCGAATTTCACAAGCGCTACCCGAATATCCACATCAAGGTTACCAACCGTACCTCCATCGAATGTGCGCGGCTTCTGGACAACGGTCAGGTCGATTTTATTCTGACGAACTATCCAAACTCCGGGCTCGGTGGAACGCAGAATATCCATGTGCTGCGCAAATTCAACGATATATTCGTCGCCAATGAGACCTATTTTCCGATGAAAGACCGCCCGGTTACACTGCGCGAGCTGCAGGCGCTCCCAATCCTCATGCTGGATCGCAAGAGTACCACCAGCGAATTTCTGCACAACATGTTCCAGAAGCACCAGCTCGACCTCGTACCGGAGATTGAATTAAGCAGCAACGATCTGCTCATCGATCTGGCGCGCATCGGTCTCGGCATCGCATTTGTCCCGGATTTCTGTCTCCCGGCTGGCGAAAAAGAACTTTATGCCCTGACCCTGACTGAAGCCCTGCCGCCGCGCCAGCTCATCGTCGTCCACAATGAGACAATGCCGATCTCACAGGCATCGCGTGAATTTATTGAACTTCTGGAAAACGGCTCCAAAACGCCTGGAGTTCCTGCTCCAGAGACGAAAGACTGACTCGTTTGACATCGCTCCATTCCCTTGGAAATAATTCCCGGTACTCCCGACGCCAGAACCGGTCATCCAGTAAAAGGATGACGCCCTGATCGGCCGCGGTCCGGATGACCCGCCCTGCCGCCTGGAGTACCTTATTCATGCCCGGATACTGGTAGGCATATGCAAATCCATCTTTTCCCGCTTCTTCAAAATATCCCTGCAAAATTTTCTGCTCCGTGCATACCATCGGGAGCCCGGTTCCGACCACGATCACGCCGATCAGCCGGTCGCCTGTCAAATCGATTCCCTCCGAAAACAGACCGCCCATCACGCAGAACGCCACCAGGGAGGTATCACGTTCAGCTGTTCGTTCGGGAGAAAATTTCTGTAAAAATGCTTCCCGCTCCTCCTCGGTCATGTGAGAATCCTGGACCAGGATTTCCATGCTTTTTCCGTTTTTCCCGGAATGATTTTTCATTTTTTCATTATCATCCAATTCAACATTCTGATACGCATATTCCCCTTCACACACCTCACGTACCCGGTTCATATACTGATACGACGGAAAAAACACAATATAATTGCCCTTTTTCACACTTGCCATCGTCTGGATGTACCGCAGCACCCGCCGGTATTCCGTCTCATTGCGCCGCGTATACCGGCTCGTCACATCCGTCGCCGCCAGCAGAAGACGCCGCTCCTGCGGAAACGGGGACGGCACATAGACCGTATAGTCCTCCTCCTGATCCGACAGAAGCATCCGGTAATACCGGAGCGGCAGAAGCGTTGCCGAGAAAAAGACCGCCGCTTTCCCCTGCGACAGGCACTGCGCCAGATTTTCAATCGGATTGACACAATAAAGCCGGATGACAAATTCGCCGGACGGCAGAAGTTCCGTGTAAATCCTGTAATGCTCATCGACCCGCTCATACATATTTAAAAAATGTCGCACCGAAAAATAAAAATCCAGAATCGTGTCCCGCCCATCTTCCCCGCCCGGCTTTTCCAGATACTTTTCCATTTCTCCAAAAACACTGTTTAACACTGAAACCAGATGTCCGGCATCCTTGAGCAGCTGGTAGCCGCCGCACTCCCGCTTCATCTCCAGAAGCGCCTTATTTAACCTTGTAAGCTGCCGCCCCAGCGCCGGCGCACGATGTCCCAGTACCTTTTTCGTCAAAAGTACTTCTTCCTTTATAATAGAAGCACTGTACATTTCCCGCGCGCGCGATACCAGATTGTGGGCTTCATCCATCAGGAAGAAATAGTCCCCCTCCGCCCCATCCGCAAAATAACGTTTCAAGCGCACATCCGGGTCAAAGACATAATTATAATCACAGATGATCCCATCCACAAACGAAGAAATATCGAGGCAGAACTCAAACGGGCAGACCTGAAATTTTTCCGCATACTCTAAAATTACCGAACGCGTAATTCCAAATTCCTGATGCAAAATTTCATACACCGCATCGTTGACACGGTCAAAATGCCCTTTCGCACGCGGGCACATTTCCGGATTACACACCGGTTTTTCCAAAATACACAACTTTTCCTTTGCCGTGATCGTGACCGAACGAAAATACAGCCCGCGTTCCCGCAAAATCGCCAGCGCCTCTTCCGCCACCGTCCGCGTGATCGTCTTCGCCGTCAGGTAAAAGAGTTTCTGCCCATGTCCTTCCCCGATCGCTTTAAGCGCCGGAAATACCGTCGAAAGTGTCTTTCCAATCCCGGTCGGGGCCTGGACAAACAGCCTGCGCCCGCGCTCCAGCGTCCGGTAAACCGCCACAGCCAGCTCCCGCTGTCCCGCCCGGTACGGATAGGGAAATTCGAGCGCTTTGATTGATTCATCACGTCGCAGCCCGTTGTGATAGAGGTAACGCGCCCATTTGACATATTCATGGATCAGACCAGCAAACCATTCAGAAAGTTCGTTCATCGTCTGGATCTCCTGAAAGCGGCGGATCTCCTCCGTCTCCAGATTACAGTAGGTGAGCTGCAGTGTCACTTCGTCCAGCGCTTCCTGTAATCCATAGATATAGCCATAACAGCGCGCCTGCGCCATATGCACGCCAACCGCTTCTTCCAGACAGTTTACATCCTGGTAAACACACTTGATCTCATCGATCGTGACATCTTTTCCATCCCGGATGATTCCATCCGCACGCCCCTCGACCACGATCTGGAATCCGTCCTCCTCCACCGAATGGCGCAGCGACACCTCCGCCTGATACCCTGATCCCATCCGCCGCTGTATCTTCCGGTGCATCCGTCCTCCAGCTAACATCGCCTCTTTCTGTGCACCCGCCGTGCGCCGGTTATCAATATCCCCCGAACGCAGAACGAACTCAACCAGATTGCGGACGGAGATCCGTATCTGCCTGCCGGTCAGCTCCATGTGTGGTTCCTCCCTTCCCCGTACATGTACTCTCGGAATCTTTCTGTGCTTGATTTTGTGAAATGATTTTTTGTCAGTTGTGCCCAAATTTCTGAGGCGTACGCGGTGCGTACGTTGATGAAATTCGGGTGCGGCTGGCGGAAAATCAGCCACAAAAGCACGTGCAGAAAGACTCCGAGAGTACATATATATGTCTATCAAAAAGACTGCAGACACCATCTTCTCTCCGGCACCCGCAGTCTTTCTTTATTTTCGTACTATCAACTTTTCTTTCATCATGCCGATTCGAGCCATACATATCCTTCCAAAATATCTATGATATCTATGTTCCACTTGAACCAGCCTTCCAGCCCTTTTATGCCGCTGTCACATTGTCCGCTTCCATCGTGTCAAGGAACGCCTCATACTCTGCATCCTCGCCCGTGTACTCAACGGTCAGAATCTGTGTCAGATCCAAACTCATAACTCCCAGAATCGACTTGGCGTCAATGACAACACGGTTATAAAAAACATCAATATCAAAATCGCATTTCATAGAAGCATTGACAAATTTCTTTGCATCTTCTATCGTTTTCAGCATAATTTTTCTCTGTTTCATAATAAACAACTCCTTTTTCCTGAATGTACCAACAGAATTTTTCCCTCCGTTTTTTAGGCACATTTAAAACCATAAAGATTTATTCAGTGTTTATAGCATGATTTTTGTCGAATGTCAATTTGATTTCTTTTATACCGCATATTTTTAATACATGATTTTTACCAAAAAAGCAGCGTGTTTCTTGGTAAAATATTCCGACGTCTAGAACTATCGTCGTATTCATTTCATGATATATTGTCATTATTTATATACATCAAATGGTTTAGCGGATTGTTTTTGGGCAGTTGAACTAAATATTCATTGTGATTTTCCACCCAGCATGAGCACACAAATTCTCTTTTACCAAATTATCCTGATCTCTAGTTTCCATATAAAATGATGAATGATACTTAATAAATGGAAAAAAATATATTAAATCAAAAAAAATGAAAAATTATAAAAAAATTGTTGACTTTTCGTTATGGCTATGATATCATAACTGAGTCAGCAGCGAAGGGGAATAGTTCAATGGCAGAGCAACGGTCTCCAAAACCGTTAATGGGGGTTCGAATCCCTCTTCCCCTGCTTCTAAAGGCGTCAGTGATTCAGAGATGAGTCATTGGCGTTTTTTGTTTTTTTAAACATTCAAGTCGAACGTCCATGAGACTTGGCGCGTGATTCTGGTCAGAGAAGCTGACATATCCCTATCAGAATCACTGCGCATCCTCGCGGAGCGTTTATCTCAGTCGGAGACCTAACTCCCACTGAGACAAATTTGCTGTTACTCACATTACGCTAATATTATTTTTCTTAAATTTTCCCAAAATCCAAGCAACCTACAGCAGCCCAATCGCCTCCCGCACATTTGCCACCCCTTCCAGCCGGATATCCGACCTTGGTTTCAATTTACTGACATTGACCATCGGAAGAATGCATCTTGTAAATCCCATCTTGACTGCCTCATGGACTCTCTGCTCTGCCATCGAGACGGCGCGCACCTCTCCGGAGAGTCCGACCTCGCCAAATACGATCGTTTTCTCGTCCAGCGGACGGTCTTTATAGCTGGAAATCAGCGCCATCACGATCGCAAGGTCAAGCGCCGGCTCGTTCATCTTCATGCCGCCTGCAATGTTGACATACGCATCGTACCCGGACAGGGCATAACGGCATCGTTTTTCCAACACTGCCATGAGCAGGTTCACACGGTTGTAATCGACGCCCGCTGCCGTCCGCCGCGGCAGTCCGAAATTCGTCTTTGACACCAGTGCCTGCACTTCCAGAAGAATCGGGCGGGTTCCCTCCATCGAGCAGGCAGTCACCGCACCGGATGCCTCCGCCGGGCGCCCTTCCAGCATAAATTCGGATGGATTCGGCACCTCCGCCAGTCCTTCCTCCCGCATCTCAAACACGCCGATCTCATTGGTCGAACCGAAGCGGTTCTTCACTCCCCGCAGAATCCGGTAGGACGCATGGCGATCGCCCTCAAAATATAGCACTGTATCGACCATATGTTCCAGCATACGCGGTCCCGCCACAACGCCCTCTTTCGTCACATGACCGACGATAAAGACTGTCACACCCAGTCCTTTTGCGAGCTGCATCAGGACGCCGGTGCACTCTCTTACCTGGCTGACACTGCCCGGTGCGGAACCTGCCGCCTCGATAAACATGGTCTGGATCGAGTCGATCACGACCACATCCGGGCGTACCTCCCGGATTACCTCCGCGATCGTATCCAGGTTCGTCTCACTCAAGAACGAAAGTGGTCCGCGCACCGTCCCGATCCGGCTTGCCCGCAGTTTGATCTGTTTTAATGACTCCTCGCCGGAGACGTATAAAACCTTTTGTTCCTGTCCTGCCAGGTTCCGGCAGACCTGCAGAAGCAGGGTTGATTTTCCGATTCCCGGATCTCCGCCGACCAGCACCAGGGAGCCACGCACCACGCCGCTTCCAAGCACCCGGTCAAGTTCTGCAAATCCGGTTCTCGTCCGATCCGTATCGGAAAGCTCAATTTCATCTAAGCTGACCGGCTTTGTCTGCGCGCCAACCCGTTTCCCCGGTGCCGCCGTCAGCGAAGCCGCTGCCGCATACCGCCCTGCTGCCGTACCGGATGATGCCGGTGCGGACGGCGCTTCCACCATCGTATTCCACGCCTTACACGCCGGGCACTGCCCCATCCATTTGGAAGATTCATAACCGCATTCCCTGCAGAAAAATCCCGTTGATTTTGCCTTTGCCATGCTGATTCCTTTCCAAACACTTCTTCTCATATTTCTTATTACATAAAAAGCTGCTGCATGGCGGAAACCGGCTTCCGGCGCACACGCCCGCCATTCCTGCCATGCAGCAGCTTTCATCTCATGCATTGTAACTTGTACGTAACGTTTTGTTTTTCTTTTCCTTATCTGGCTTCAATCCGGATTGCGGTTGCCTTGCCCGGGTTCAGCTCCACGCTCAGTACCAGTTTGCCGCTGACGTTGGTCTTCATGCCACCGACCGATACGCCGTCTACATATACCTCATACTCACGCTCATCCTCTAACTGAATGGTAATCTGAGCATCCTTCTCGCCCTCAACCGAAAACTGTACGGAAGTATCTCCCGCCTGGAAATGATTGACTGCCGTGCCCGGTACCGACTCATATACGAACATTCCGTTGCGCTCCAGCTTGGTAATCTCGCCGAATGTTTTTACCTTATAAAGATCGCCCTGAAATTCAAAATCCTGCAGCTTGGACTTTGCTGCTAACATATAATTGCCAAAACTGATGGTTCCGTCATCCTCGATGCGGATTAACTCGCTAACTACTGGCATAATGCTTTATCCTCCTAGTATCCTTTTAATCAATATCGCAACTGCTCCGCACTTACACAGTTACTCAGTAGTATCATTTTAACACACTTCGACCGGGTTTACCAGTCTTTTCGCTTCCAGCCCTTTAGACCGTCTCAAATTTCAGCTGATCGCCATCTTTTTCAATCCGAACCTCTGTTTTTTTCCGGATCGTGCCTTCCAGGATCTTCTCAGAAAGCTGATCCTCGATCTGCGTCTGGATCGTCCGGCGCAACGGTCTTGCACCATATTTGGAATCATATCCCTTGTCTGCCAGGAAATCGATCGCATCATCTGTGATCGTGAGCGTCATTCCAAGCTGATCCTCCGTCCTTTTCTTGATGCCGCGCAGCAGAATGCCCGCGATCGTCTTGATATTCTCCTTCGTCAGAGGATGGAATACTAAAATCTCATCGATTCGGTTTAAAAACTCCGGTTTAAACATCCGGCGCACTTCCTCCATCACGCGCTCTTTCATAAACGCATAATCCGCTTTCTCACCGCTCTCCGACGAGAATCCAAGCCGCTTCGGGGAAATAATATTTTCAGCGCCCGCATTGGAGGTCATAATCAGAATCGTGTTCTTGAAATCCACCTTCCGTCCCTGTGCGTCCGTAATGTGTCCGTCATCGAGGATCTGCAGCAGAATGTTAAATACATCCGGATGCGCTTTTTCAATCTCATCAAAGAGAATAACCGAATATGGATTGCGACGCACCTTCTCGCTGAGCTGTCCGCCCTCCTCGTAGCCAACATATCCTGGCGGCGAACCGATCATCTTGGAAACGCTATGTTTCTCCATGTACTCCGACATATCAACGCGGATCATCGCATTTTCCGTGCCAAACATCGCCTCCGAGAGTGCCTTGGAAAGCTCTGTTTTTCCGACACCCGTCGGCCCCAGGAACAGAAACGAACCGATCGGCCGCTTCGGATCCTTGAGTCCCACACGACCACGGCGGATCGCACGCGCCACGGCGGATACAGCTTCCTCCTGTCCGACCACGCGCTCATGCAGAATGGACTCCAGTTTCAACAGCCGCTCTGACTCTTCTTCTGCCAGCTTGCGAACCGGGATCTTCGTCCAGTCAGAAACAATGTCCGCAATCTCATTTTCACCGACCACTAACTTGCGTGAATTTTTCTCTTTTTCCCATTTTTCACGAATCTTTTCAATCTTTTCCTGCTTTTTCTGCTGCTTCTTCTTGATCTCACCGGCTTTCTCATAGGCTTCAGCCTTGATCGCCTCTTCCTTCTGACCTTCGAGTTTTTTGATCTCCGCTTCGAGCTTTTTGATCTCCTCCGGCTCCGTATATACAGTCAGACGCAGCTTCGAGGATGCTTCATCGATCAGATCGATCGCCTTGTCCGGCAGGAAACGGTCATTGATATAGCGGGCAGACAGGCGCACCGCTGCCACCAGTGCCTCATCCTGGATCGTCACCTTGTGATGTTCCTCATAGCGGCTGCGAAGCCCCTTCAAAATCTCAATGGATTCCGCCTCCGTCGGCTCATCCACCATAACCGGCTGAAACCGGCGTTCCAAGGCCGCATCTTTTTCGATGTATTTGCGGTATTCTTCCAGCGTCGTCGCACCAATGAGCTGAATCTCGCCCCTCGCCAGCGACGGTTTCAGGATATTAGAGGCATCGATCGCGCCCTCCGCGCCGCCTGCACCGATGATCGTGTGAATCTCATCAATAAACAAGAGCACATTTCCACTCTCCCGCACCTCGGCAAGTACCTTCTTAATCCGCTCTTCGAACTCACCACGGTACTTGGATCCTGCGACCATGCCGGACAAATCGAGGCTGACAACCCGCTTTTTCGCGATCGTCTCCGGTACATTGCCGGAAACAATGAACTGCGCCAGACCTTCCACAACCGCCGTTTTTCCGACGCCTGGTTCCCCGATCAGGCACGGATTATTCTTCGTCCGGCGGCTTAAAATCTGAATAACACGTTTCATTTCCCGTTCCCTGCCGATGACTGGATCGAGCTTTCCGTCCCGCGCCATCTGAGTCAGATCCCGGCTGAAATTGTCCAGATTCGGTGTATTGCCTTTCTCCGGGCGCACCCGTCCTGCTGCCGCATCTTCCGCCGCCTCGGACGGCGCATCATCGCCCATAGCCCCCATCAGATCCACATATAATTTCTGAATATTAACATTCATTGTATTGAGTAAACGGCACGCAGTTGATTTTCCATCCTTGATGATGGCAATCAGGATGTGCTCCGTTCCAATCAGAGGCGCTTTGAAAAAAACCGCCTCATCATAACTCGCCTGCAGCACGGCGCGCGCCCCCGGCGTATATTCAATCTGTCCCTCTACCTGAGTCGCCACTGCCGGGCTTATCAGACGCTCCATCAGTTCCATGACACGCTCTTCTGTCACATCATGTTCTGCCAGAACCGCTGCCGCCACGCCAGTTCCCTCTTTTATCAGTCCTAAAAGCAGATGCTCCGTCCCCACATAGCCGTGTTCCAGCTCCTGCGCTGTCTCGACTGCCAGACGGATCGCTTCTCTGGCTTTCTGAGTAAAACGATCGATCATTTTACTGTTCCTCCTGTTTCTTTTTACTTTACACCAGCTTCGGCAGTTCCTCACGCAGATACCGCGCCCGCTCTGCCTCCAATTCCTCACGTCCCAGCGGCTTGCTCGAACGTTTCTGTAAGTTTGCCGGCTGGATGCCGATCATCAGGCGGTAAATGCTCACAAATTCTGCCGGTTTTAACAGCCCGTCCGCGATGCCCGCCCAGACATGAGATAGAAATGTCATCGCTTCCTTGAGCGTCATCCGGCGCGCATATTTCAGAACGCCGTAGGACTTGTACGCCTCGTCCTCCCGCTCCAGGCGGTGCCTCGACAGAGAAACCTCGCGGAACTGATTTTCCTGCGCCGAGAGCTGCCCCGCCACGTTGGCTACCAGCTCCAGAATCTCTTGTTCGGTGATTCCGAGTGTCTTCTGATTGACTACCTCGTACAGATCGCCATAGTTTTCATTGCCTCTGCCATAAACGCCGCGCACGGTCGTGCCGAAACGTCCCATATCGCCCAGAAGTTCCTGAAATTTCTTATTCATTGTCAGAGACGGCAGATGCACGACCACGGACGCCTTCATTGCTGTTCCGACATTCGTCGGATAGGACGTCAGATACCCATATTTCTCATTAAATGCATACGGAATCTTCTCGTTGATATAATCATCCAGCTCATCCGCTTTTGCATAACATTCTTGCAGATCGAGTCCCGATGCCAGCACCTGTAAACGGATATGATCGTCCGCATTTAATACCATGCTGACCCGCTCATCCTCCGAACAGAGGATCCCACCCGGCGTCGTCTTCTCCGCCAGCGTGCGGTTTAAAAGCCGCCGTTCCCGCAATGCGGTGCGGTCAAGCTTCTCCATCAATTCCAGATCTTCATATTCATAAAACTGACCGTCCCGGTCACCCAGATCGCGAAAATTCTGTTTTAAACGGGCAATCATCGTCCGCGCCTCATCCGGCTCCAGACGGCTCGGAAATTTATATTCCTCCCAGTTCCGAGACAGACGCACCCGGCTGGAAACGATATTGGACGCATCATTCGCCACTTCCTCAAACCATTTCGTCATGTCTCATCTCTCCTTCCAGACTGTGTATCTTATCCCGGCAGGCAGCAGCCGTCTCATAGTCTTCTTCCTGCAACGCCGCTTCCAGCCTGCGTTTCAGCTGCTTAATCTGCTCTTCCGGGCTGAATTCCAGTTCTCCTTTCTTCGTCACCTCTGCAGCCGCCTGACTGCGCGGCTGGATCTTCGGATGTTTGCCGGTATGGCTCGAATTTTCCTGCAATTTCTTAATTTTCTCTCCAAGCAACGGATCAAACACATGATAACAGTCCGCGCATCCGAAACGGCTGTTCTTGATAAATTCTTCATACGTCGTGCCGCAGGTCGGGCATACCACATCCTCTTTCGGTGCCTGGCTGGCAGATGCATCCGTCAGTCCCAAAAGGCTCGAAAGCAGTTTTCCAAGCGGAAATTCTCCCTCAATCAGTGCCGAGTACGGTCCCAGATCCATCTCTTTCGCGCACTGGGCGCAGAGATTATGCTCTGTCTTGACGCCGTTAAACACTTCTGTATATTTAATATTCGCTTCGCGAATCCCACATTTCTCACACAGCATAATTTATCCTCCCAACATACACATCCCGCAACGGTTCCAATACACAAAAACCATCGCCCGCAGCCGGAACCTGCTATTCCGCTGTAAATGCGTCATAAATGGAATCCACCAGATTGTGAACCTCCTCGCGGCTCACATTTTTACAGACACCTCTTGCCAGAATCACACTGAGATCCCGGCGCATCTCCGAGATCGTCCGCATCTTATCCGTGTCAAGTGCAATCACTGCCCCGCGGCGGCGGTCCACACGCAGAAAGCCTTCCTGTTTCAGTACAGAATATGCCTTGTTGACCGTGTGCATGTTAATTCCGATGTTATCCGCTAACTGGCGCACGGATGGCAGCGTATCGCCCTCCCGGATCTGGTCGGTCGCAATCCCGATGATGATCTGGTTTATGAGCTGAATATAAAGCGCTTCCTCACTGTTAAAATCAATCTCTACAATCATACTCCACCATCTTTCATTCTGACGGCAGACCCCGTTTCTAAATACAGTCAGCCGCCTGTTTTATCATTTGTTATATAGATTGTATAACAAACAGGTGTTTTCGTCAACTGTAAAACTGTGTTAATTGTGTGAACTTGTTACTGTTCACGGATAGGCACTTTTGGAACTGAAAGTGCCGTAAGAAAACGTGGTGGCAGCAGGAATTTGCCGTATTTAAATGCGAAGCCACGGCAAATTCCGTTACTGGGCACGTATGCGTGAACAGTAACGTGAACTTGTTACAAAAAAAGCGATATAAAAGAAAAGACAGATACCCGCCAGAAATCTCCTGGACAGATATCCATCTTTTCCTCTTTTATTTACTGCGGATCGTCGATATACTCAAATCCATCCTCATCACGCCGATCCCGCTCTAACCGGGCTTTTGCCTCGCGGGCGCGTCTGGATCGCTCTGATTCCGACTCATATCTCGTTGGGCGATCACCGTATTCCTCCCGTTCCAGCGTGTAGTAAAGCTCCGAGCGGGATGCCGGGCGCACATAAATCGCCGGGCGCGCATTCCGGCGTTCTCCCGATGCTGCAGACTCTTTCGCCGCACGATGCGCCGATGCAGGCGTGTAATCGCGCTGCAGGCGGCTTTCTTTTGCTGAAACGGCACGTTCCCGTTCTGTGCGTCGGCTTTCTGCCACTGCCTGGCGTTCCCGCTCTGCGCGGCTTCCGTCTGCCGAAGTTCTGCGCGGACGCTCTGAATGGCTTTCCTCTGCCGCATCTCTGCGGGTGCGCTGCAGACGTTCTTCTTCTGATGCCTCTCTGCGGACACAAGCCGGACTGCTTTCTTCTGGCATTTCTCTACGAACGCGTTCGGAACGATTTTCGCTTCCTGCTTCCCGGCGACGTCTTTCCTCCGGCATCCGTTTTGCGCGGTCTGCCGATGCTGCCTCCATACTCCGCTCTCGGCGAACAGGCTGGGACGCGCGCTCATCTTCCCTTGTCCGGCGGACCGGCTGCATCTCGCGCTCCTCTTCCCGCTCCCGGCGAACCGGTCTTGTCTCCAGCGTCTCTTGGGTTCGGCGCGCACTCCGACGCCCTTCCTCCATCCGCTCTGCGGACGGGCGGCGTCTGTCATCCGCTGCCATGCGCTCCTTCTCACTCCGCGCTACCGGTCTTGCCGGCATCATTTCCCCATCTTCTCTCTTGTCGCGCCCAGTGCCTCGTTTCACCCGTGCGTCTGCCGCCGGTCGTGCATTCGGCGATGACGGACGACGCTTGGACCTCTGTCTGCCTCCGGCTGCCTGCGCTTCCTCTCTCCACTCTTTCCGCTTGAGCAGAAGATTGATCACGATAAAGAACAAGATTACACACGCTACGCCCAGAACCGCAAGCATGACAAAGCGGATATTATAATCCCTGCAAAGTGCGTTGTACTTATCTACAATCTCTTCCACTTGTGCATCATCGTATTTAGTTGCCAGAGACGGGTCTTCAAAATACCGCTGGAAGGTCTTTTCTGCAATATCATACCGATACAGCGACTTCTCGCCGCTCTCATTCATACCATATACGACACAATACTTCTGCTGTTCATCGCTCTTCCACACCCAGCCCTGCACTTTATACGTGCCGTTTAACTGAATGGTCGTCTCCATAAATCCATCCGGAATCTGAACCGACTCATCCGGTGGAAGCACCAGAATCGACTTTGCTGTCACATCGATCGTCACATACGGCGATAACACACCGGATTCCGGTATATAAATATAAAATGCACCATTTCCATCGGCACCCTGCAAATACAAAAGCGTCAGGTCATTGCCATTTCCACACTGGACCTCTGAACCGCCATAAGTACAGGTAGACTGCGTATATCCTTCCGGAAGCAGGGAGGCATCAAATTCCGTCGCCACCGTATAGGAAACGCCGTCTATTTCCACATCCAGCCCGTTTTTCACAACCGGCGTTGTCCCAACTGCCTCTGTTTCAGCCCCTGTCTCCGCCTCTGACGGCACATCGACCGTATCGAGCTTATTGACTGTGATCGTGTAGCTCTTAGTTGTCTGTCCATCCTCCGCCGTCACCTTGCAGACAACGGTATTAGCACCTACCTTTAAGCTGGAATCACCGCTGACAAGGACTTTCGCCTTGCTGTCCTTCGCACTCGCGCTGACCGCCAGCTTATCGACGCTGGCTCCTACCTGCGCCGTATAGGAAGTCACATTTGGCGAAAATGCAGGGGAAAGTGTTCCTGGAGAAATCTTCAAGGACGAAAGCGCCGCTTCCGCCGAGGAGGTTGCCGGTGCTTTTACTTTGACGCTCGCCGTCCCCGTTTTAGAAACTGTGACTGCCTGTGCATCTGAGTCATAGACTTCATAACTTCCCACAGAGATCGAAGTATTTCCCGCCTGCACTGCCTTGAATTTCAGCGTATAGGAAAATGCCTTCGTCGAATTGGAATCCATCGTTCCAACCAGGCGGACGGAACCTGCACCGCCGCTTGCGTTATTTCCGCTCACAAACTCAATGACCGACGGATCATAGGAAAGTACCACGTCGGATGCCCCTAGATTTCCATCCTGAGAGGAGATCTTCACATTGACGCTGAACTCCTGCCCCACCGTCGCACTCGGATCGGAAAATGAAATTTTTGCGCTGGATGCATAGGCGCTGATCCCACCAACCGGCGCCGCCACCGTCAGCATACCTGCCGCAAGTATACCTAATATGATATTTTTAAACCTTTTCATTCAACTGCCCTGTCCTATATTCTTTATTGGTAACGGTCCCATATCTGCACCGTTCCCTTTCTTTACAAATTTTCACGTACCCGCTGCCATCTCTCAAGACCAGCCGCAGGTACGTGAAATATCCCTACAGTCCCAGAATCTTCTTCTGCATCAGAAGAACATCCAAAATATCTACTTTTCCATTTCCATTTAGGTCGGCGCGCGCGATTTCTTCCGCTCTTAACTTTCCAAGTCCCAGTATCGACCGCTGTGCCAGCAGGATATCCATGATGTTCAGCTTACCGTCGCCGTTGACATCCCCGCGCACCGACGATGCCGCATGCGTTCCCGATGTGGACTGGGATGGTGCCGCCGCACTGGTCGGCGACTGGCTCCCCTGCGGACTGCCGGCGCTCCCGACAGACTCCCCATTTGGCGCAATCAGGGTTCCGGAACTGCCGCTCCCAAATCCATTCACATTCGATCCCGGTGCAGACTGCCCGGAAGGAGAGCTTCCTGAACTGCTTCCCGAAGAGGTCGGACCGACAATCTGCACATCCGAACCGCCGGAGGAAGAATTTCCTGAACTGCTTCCTGAAGACATGCCCGGTCCCGTCGCCGGACCGCTAGAGCTGCTTCCAGAGGAAACGCCGCTTCCAATCGAGCTTGAGTAGGTCGGACCGCCCGACTGGCGCACTACGTGAAGGACGTAATTTCGCAGATTTCCATTTGCCGCTTTGACCGTCACGGTGATCTCATTGACACCGCTCTGCAGATCGACCGTTCCCGTTCCGGCAATCGTTGCCTTGGAATCAATCGCGCTCGCTGCTACCGTCACGCTTGCCACCGATGGATCCACGATCAGATCGTAGGACTCTGTATCTCGGTTAAAGGTCGGTGTCAGTGCAAATCCATCGACACCCAGCGCCGACAGCTTGTTGTTCGGGCTGCCGTCCAGCGTCGGTTTGACGCAGGCGCCCGCCGGCATGTTTTTATACACCGGAATCGAGAACTCAAGTGTTGTATTTGCCAATGCCGTGATCTTCGAAAGCGTCAGTCCTTCGGCAGCTGCCGCCTGCACGTTCGTCATGTACTGGTGTTTATAAAGGTTGCTGCCCTGCACATTAAATTTCTTTAAGTACAGCGTATCCTGCCCTTTTTTCACATAATTCTCGCCATAATAAACCGAACCGCCGCGGATCGATTTCTCGATGCTGTTCCACGGGCGCAGATAGCTTCCCGACTGGGATGCCCACCAGAGTCCGCGTTCTACCGCACTCATCGAGCCGGACTGATATGCCTCTATATTAAAGAAGTTATAATATCCCTGATAGCCGGACACCGTTCCGGAAATACTGCGTCCGGTTCCCTGGCTGCCCTGTTCCTGCAGAATCATCGACGCCAGAATATATGGATTGACTCCCGATTCGGATGCCGCATTCATGATGATATCTACATAGGAAGTGCCGATTGCAGACTGCTGCGCCACTCCCGTGGAAGTTCCCGAACTGCTGGAAGTGCCACTTCCCGGTGCACTTGTTCTTCCGCTGCTGGTTGAACCAGAAGTTGTTCCAGTTGTGCTGCTTTCCGGTGCGCTTGTACTGCCACTGGTGGTTCCAGCCGTGCTGCTGGTTGTCCCCGATGACTTATTCGATGTGCCGCTGCTGACCGGCGCCGTCTCCCCGTCTGCATTGTTGGAAGAAAATCCATCTCCCGCCATGCCCGGTCCATTGGTCGCTGCCACCCGCTCCGTCTTATGATCGCTGATCGAAGCGATCGGAGACGACAGACCGGCGCTGCTTCCGCTCGAACCTGACGAACTTCCCGGTCCCGGCGCTGAACCGGAAGAAGAGCTTCCTGAACTACTTCCCGTACCGGCCGATACCGACGAGCCGCCCGACACCGTGCCGGAAAGGAAAGTTCCGCTCACCATGTTCTGCAGCCCCGTCTTCGTGTGAAGCGAACTGTCATACGACTGTTTCATGAACTGGTAAATATATTTATCATTTAAGAAATTCCGCGGATCCATATAATAGGCGATAATATCCGAAGACGCCTGTACCCAGGAGCTTCCGTCAAAGCCCGGCCAGGTTCCGGTTCCCCAGTCATACGCACCTGTCTCGGTCGATTTCCAGGACGAAATGCTGCTGCTCGCAACCAGGTTCCGCCCGATCACGCTTTCATTTTTCAACGCTGTGTTCCAATCCAGATTCGTCTGGAACGCCGTGAACGTCCAATTCGGATATTGTGCATGCAATTCCCGGAGTCCCTGTTTATAGCTCTCCGGAAATCCCTGCTTTGTCAGATAGCTTTCAAAATCCGAATCCGATTTGATCGCAGTCGGAAACTTTATGTATTTGCTCGAAACATAACCCGTCTGCTCACCGCCGCTTCCGCTATATCGTATCTGATACCATACGACGCCATCCGTTCCCGTCTGCTCACCAAGTACTGTAACTGGTGCGCCCTTGGACAGCTTCGCTAGTGCCTGATACGAAGTGCCCGGACCACTCCGGACATTCAGGTTTGTCGCATTGACCGACGCGGTTCTCTCTTCCGCATAGCTGACGATCCCCAGCAAAGACTCTGCTGCAGTACCTGCCAGCCCTGGGTTGACCGCCATCACAGCGCCCAGCAGAAACGCCGCCGCCCGTTTCCCCAATAACTTCCATTTTTTCATCCGTCTATCTCCTCATTCTGCTGCGTTTTCTGCAATTCATCCCCCGCAACGGAATTCTTATTCTGTCTGCCGCCGCATTTCCAGACAGCCGCTCGACTGTTTTCCATCTTTTTCACGTTTTTACAATCGTATCTATTATAATGAAAAAAGACCATATGTGTCAACCTTACCGAAAAAACTTCGCAAAATTTGGGGTCTTTGCGTGAAATTGTAAGATTTTCTTAATTTTTAGAAGCAGTATAGGTTGGCTTCGAAATGTTTTCCGGATACATGATTTTTGAATGCATGACCGCATGAAAAAGAATGTGCCTTGGCACATTCTCGCGCCGAGCGCGGTCGCTTGCGACATGTTTCTGCTTCGCGCGAGTGCGCATCCTCGCGGAGCGTTTTTTTGTTTCATAGGACATAATTTCCTATGAAATAAAAAAGGGAGTGCCAACCCGGTACACTCTACCGATTCTGGCACTCCTTTTGGCTCAAAATCCTTAAATTCTTTTTAGCTTAGATCTGGTAAGACTCGCTTTTTCTTCCAGCCCAGGTATTGATTCCGTTTCCATCCATCTCCTCAGTGGACACCGGTGCTTTCTTTACTTCCGGCGCAGCTGCTTTCAGGATTTCGCGTTTCTCAACCGGCGGTTTCTTTGCCGGACGGGACTCGAAGAACTCTTTTGCTACCTGTGGGAACAGTGCATAAGTCAGGACATCCTCATCCTGCTGCTTCCACTGCTTCATCTCCGCCTCAATCTTCTCAAGCTGCGGCTCGATCAGATCTGCCGGACGACAGGTGATCGGTTTTGCATCGCCGATTGCTTTCTTCTGAACTTCTTTGTCGAACGGCTTTACAGTCTGTCCGAACTCGCCCATCAGAAGTTTCTTGGATTCCTTTGTGAACATCTTGTAGCGCTCGCCCATCAGGACATTTAATACAGCCTGCGTACCAACGATCTGGGAAGACGGAGTAACTAACGGCGGCTCACCGAAGTCTTTGCGGACTCTCGGAATCTCTTTCAGAACATCGTAGTATTTATCCTCTGCGCGCGCTTCTTTCAGCTGGGAAACCAGGTTGGAAAGCATACCGCCCGGGACCTGATAACGCAGGGTATTGATGTCAACGCCCAGAACCTTGGTATTCATCAGACCACTCTTTAACGCTTCCTCACGCATCGGGCGGAAGTAATCTGCGATCTCCGCCAGTTTTTCCTGATCCAGTCCGGTATCATACGGAGTACCTTTGAAGGTCTCAACCATAACCTCGGTCGCCGGCTGGCTCGTTCCCATCGAGAATGGGGACATCGCGGTATCGATCATGTCAGCGCCCGCTTCCACTGCCTTTAGGTACGTCATGGATGCAACGCCGGAGGTGTAATGCGTATGGATATCAATCGGAAGATCAACTGCCTCTTTCAGTGCTTTTACAAGGATCTCTGCATTGTACGGAGTCAGAAGACCTGCCATATCCTTGATACACAGGGAATCAGCGCCCATATCCTCGATTCTCTTTGCAATGTCTTTCCAATAATCCAGTGTATATGCATCACCCAGTGTATAGCTCAGTGCTATCTGTGCGTGTGCTTTTTCTTTGTTGGCTGCCTTTACCGCTGTCTCCAGGTTGCGGATATCATTTAAACAGTCAAAAATACGGATAATATCAATACCATTGGCAACTGATTTCTGTACGAAATATTCTACCACATCATCTGCATAGTGGTTATAACCCAGAATATTCTGTCCGCGGAACAGCATCTGAAGTTTTGTCTTCTTAAAACCATCTCTCAGCTTTCTAAGGCGCTCCCACGGATCCTCCTTCAGGAAACGAAGGCTGGCATCGAATGTCGCACCGCCCCAGCATTCTACTGCATGATATCCAACCTCATCCATCTTTCCGATGATCGGAAGCATCTGCTCCGTTGTCATTCTGGTTGCAATCAGAGACTGGTGCGCGTCACGAAGGACAGTTTCCACGATCTTAACCGGCTTTTTCTTTTCATTTGCCATTCTAAAGATACCTCCCAATACACTTTTATTATGAGTCAACTATCTGCGACCTGGCTGATTAAATAATTCACAGCCATATTTTTATCCATTATACCACAAGTTTCTCGATTTCTGGATAGTTTTTTTAATATAATTTCATAAGTAAATTCTATATCGTGGGAATGTGGGTTGTGATTTTTGCTGATGTCAGAGAGCTTTCCTCTGCGCCGCGTGGGGGCGGCTGGAGGAAAAAAGTTTCTTGGTCACCTCTTTCTAGTCCGCAGTGCAGCAGCTCGAAAAAACTTCGTTTTTCCTCGCTGTCGGGCATTCGCCCTATGAAAAAAAGAAGCCGCACACAGCTGCTTTTGTGTAAACACAACGCTTCTATGGATCACTTCTTTCTAGTCCGCAGTGCGGCAGCTCGAAAAAACTTCGTTTTTCCTCGCTGTCGGGCATTCGCCCTATGAAAAAAAGAAGCCACACACAGCCGCTTTTGTGTAAACACAACGCTTCTGTGTGTGGCTTCTTTTTTTCGCACTGCTCTTTGCTTACGCAAGTTTGGACTTAGCCAGCTCTGCCAGTTTTGCGAAACCTTCTGCATCGTTGATAGCCATGTCAGAAAGGATCTTGCGGTTCATCTCAACACCAGCCTGCTTTAAGCCGTACATGAACTTGCTGTAGGACAGACCATTGATACGTGCTGCTGCGTTGATACGAGCGATCCACAGCTGTCTGAACTGTCTCTTTCTCTCTTTACGACCAGCGTAGGAGCTTGTAAGAGCTCTCATTACGGACTGCTTAGCTACACGGTACTGTTTGGAACGTGCGCCTCTGTAACCCTTTGCCAGCTTTAATACTCTATTGTGTTTCTTTTTAGCGTTTAATCCGCCTTTTACTCTTGCCATCGGTTATTTCCTCCTTCTTAATCCTCGAATCTTATAAGTACGGTAAAATCTTCTTCATTACCTTGCTGTTTGTAGCATCAGTAACGATGTCTTTTCTAAGATTTCTTTTTCTCTTTGTAGATTTCTTAGTTAAGATGTGGGATTTGTAAGCTTTATTTCTTACTAACTTTCCGGTTCCGGTTGTTTTAAAACGTTTAGCAGCTGCTCTGCTTGTTTTCATTTTAGGCATGGTGTAGTCCTCCTTAATAATAGTTATGTCCTTATATCTAGCGTTTCGCAGAAAGGAACAGTACAATACTTCTTCCTTCTACTTTTGCCGGTTTATCAACGGCTGCGATATCGGCAAGCTTCTCTGCAAAATCGTCAAGGATATACTTTGTCTTTGACATATGTGCCATCTCACGACCTCTGAAACGAAGTGTAACCTTTACTTTATTGCCTTTTTCCAGGAATTTTCTCGCATTGTTCATCTTGGTATTCAGGTCATTTTCATCGATATTCGGGGAAAGACGAACTTCCTTGATCTCGATTACCTTCTGTTTCTTCTTAGCTTCTTTTTCTTTTCTTGCAAGCTCGTATCTGTATTTACCGTAATCGATAATCTTGCAGACCGGCGGCTTCGCAGTCGGAGCAATCTTTACTAAATCCAGTTCCGCTTCTTTCGCTAACTTGTAAGCATCCTTTGCGGACATGATTCCAAGCTGCTCTCCATTTTCGCCAATCAAACGAACCTCTCTGTCTCTAATCTGTTCGTTAATCATTAACTCGCTAATAGTCGTGCACCCCCATGATATGTGATGATTTTGGTTGATTCAGTGTCAAAAAAAATAAGTGAACAGTACAGACCATCCACTTACTCATAATAGGAAATCCAATATAGGAAATTTCTCAAATTTATGAACCCACAGTCACTTGCTCGTGCTGAGGTGAGGTAGATAACCTGCTTTCCTGTCTTCGTAAAGTTGTTTCCTCACAACTTTTGTTAGTATACTATGGTTTCTTTGGAATGTCAACCGGTTTTTTCGAGATTTTTGAGAAGATTTTTGAGAAGATTTACAAATGATTTTTAAATATGGTTCACGTGTTGCGCAAATGACGGCAACGTACGCAAATACATTTACGGACATACTAAAAACTACCGCCGGATATCATTACCTCTGCCCGGTTTTGCTTCCTTCCTGACAGAATTTTCCATATCCGGCGGCATTTTTTATTTCGAATATTTATGCAGTCTTTCTTCTATTAAAAAAGAAAACCGCATCAGTCACCGTTTCTGGAAACTCGAACATTCCGTCTGCATAGAAACTGTCGCATTGCCTCCGGTGATTCCGATGTGTTCCGCGCTGCACCGGCGGTCTGTATTATAAACACAGTTCGTTGCCTCGCACTCTACTTCGAGACGGCTCTCCGGTGTTTTAAAAAGGTTGCGGAATGTGCCGCCTTTCTTCTCGTCGAAGCTGCCACAGCAGGTATCGCATTTATCCTGCGCCGTCTTTCCTTCTACCAGAATGGTATTTTTACAGCAGCAGTTTTCCGCATTGTGCATACATCCGGTTACACTACAATCCAGTTTTGTCATGATTTTTCCTCCTGTTTTCTGACATGCATCACCGAAAGTCTCCTCCGGCATCCAGCTGTCAAACTTTTCAGCGATACACTTTTCAATGTGTCATGGTTTTCGTTGCTGTTCACACATGTATGACCAGTAACGGGATTTTACCGATACTTCGCATTCCAAATCGGCAAAATCTGCAACCAGAACTGTATCGTACGGAATTTTCAGTTCAGAAAATTCCTGCCTGTGAACAGTTACTGGTTTTTAGATTCAGGAGTAGTATCTGCTTCTTTTTTGGATTTATTCGTGTAAACTAAAACAAACGCATCCATGATTTTATCTCACAGATGCGTCTGCCTGATTTTTTAATTTTTCAAAATTATTTAGCTTCGTCTGCTTTCACAGTCTCACGCAGGTTTTTCTCTTCGATCTCCTTCTGGATGGACTCGATGAAGCTCTCTACACTGCTTGCACCCTCGTCACCTGCAAAACGGCTGCGGACGGAAACGGTCTTCTCTTCTTCCTCTTTCTGTCCAACAACCAGCATGTACGGGATCTTCTGGGTCTGTGCCTCGCGGATCTTATAGCCGATCTTCTCGGAACGTGTATCCATCTCTGCACGGATGCCAGCCTCGGTCAGCTTGTCCAGAACTTCCTTGCTGTAATCTGCGTATTTGTCAGAAATCGGAAGAATCTTTACCTGTACCGGTGCCAGCCAGGTTGGGAATGCACCTGCGAAGTGTTCGATCAAGATACCGATGAAACGCTCGATGGAACCAAATACAACACGGTGAATCATGATCGGACGATGTTTCTCGCCGTCTGCTCCGGTGTACTCTAATTCAAATCGCTGTGGAAGCTGGAAGTCAAGCTGGATGGTACCACACTGCCAGGTTCTTCCGATAGAATCTTCCAGATGGAAGTCGATCTTCGGTCCATAGAATGCGCCATCGCCCTCGTTTACCACATACGGCAGTCCCAGCTCTTCCAGAGCGGAACGCAAGCCTTCGGTTGCCATCTCCCAATCTTCATCACTTCCCATGCTGTCTTCCGGTCGGGTGGACAGCTCTACGTGATATTTGAACCCAAACAGGGAATATACCTGATTGATCAGGTGTACAACGCCCTTGATCTCGTCCTTGATCTGCTCCGGTGTCATGAAAATATGTGCATCATCCTGTGTGAAACAGCGTACACGCATCAGACCATGAAGCTGACCAGATTTCTCATGACGATGAACGATACCAAGCTCACCCATACGCAGCGGCAGATCACGGTAGGAACGTGGCTCAGAAGCGTATACCAAAACGCCGCCCGGACAGTTCATTGGTTTAATTGCGTAATCCTCTTCATCGATCACAGTTGTATACATGTTGTTTTTGTAATGATCCCAGTGTCCGGAAGTCTCCCAGAGCTTGCGATTCAGGATGATCGGAGTGGAAATCTCTACATAACCAGCTTTTTTATGGATTTCTCTCCAGTAATCAAGCAGGGTATTTTTCAGTACCATGCCCTTCGGCAGGAAGAACGGGAAGCCCGGACCTGCATCGTGCATCATGAACAGGCCAAGTTCTTTGCCCAGTTTACGATGGTCACGTTTCTTTGCCTCTTCCATCATTGTGATGTATGCTTCCAGATCCTCTTTGGTTGCAAATGCGGTCGCATAGATACGGGTCAGCATTTTGTTCTTCTCGCTGCCTCTCCAGTATGCGCCTGCCAGATTCATCAGCTTAAATGCCTTACCAACACCCTTGGTGTTCATCATGTGAGGTCCTGCACATAAGTCAGTAAAATCACCCTGACGGTAGAAGCTAATCTCTGCATCCTCCGGCAGATCCTCGATTAATTCTACCTTGTACGGCTCCTCTTTCTCCTTCATGAACTCGATCGCTTCATTTCTCGGCAGAGTAAAGCGCTCCAGTGGAAGTGCTTCTTTGATGATTTTCTTCATCTCTGCCTCGATCTTTGGCAGATCCTCTGCAGTCAGAGGGGTAGCCGGATCGACATCATAGTAGAAACCGTCTGCGATGGACGGTCCAATCGCAAGTTTTGTCTCCGGGTAAAGACGTTTTACAGCCTGTGCCATTACATGGCTGGCGGTATGGCGCAGAGCTGCAAGACCTTTCTCATCCTTTGCAGTCAGGATATTTAACTGACAGTCATGGTCGATCACGGTACGGAGATCTTCTTTCTCACCGTCAACCTCACCCAGACATGCCACTCTCGCCAGGCCTTCGCTGATGTCTTTTGCAATGTCGATGATGGACATCGGGCTCGCATATTCTTTGACAGAGCCATCTTTTAATGTGATCTTCATCTTTTTTCTCCTTTTCGTTCTGAAATAATAAAAGCTTCCTGACCAGAAGAACCACGAAAGAATGTGTCTTGGCACATTCTCGCGCCGAGCACGATCGCCTGCGACATGTTGCTTCTTCGCGCGAGTGCGCATCCCGCGGAGCGTTTTTTGTTTCATAGGACGCAATTTCCTATGAAACAAAAAGTCCCTTAGCCAGATGTTTCTGACTAAGGGACGATTAATCGCGGTTCCACCCTTATTGAATCGATCGTTCGGATCGATTCCACTTCATTCTGATGATAACGGAATCACCGTTCCCGATTAAGGGACATTCAAAGCTGGTATTCAGATTTGCTTTCCTGTCCGACGCTTCCACCCACAGCCACCTGCCTCTGTTATTTCAGGCTTTTCCTGCGACGCCGTTCTCTGTCCAGTTCCACAATCCTACTGGTCTTCTCAACACTTTCTTTCTATATAGATAAACCCGTTTCTGGTTCATCATTACAGTCTCGATTATATCAGCTGTTTCTATTTTGTCAAGATATTTTTCTCTTGAGTTTTCACTGCATTGACAGACCGCCTCTTTCATGGTATGATAATAAGGCTATAAATATAAGGGCCAGTACCGGTTTCGACAGGGATCATGAAGCTGGTGAAGCTATCCGCATGCGATGCGTTAAATGGCAAACTTAAAATTAAACGCTAACAACAAATTAGCATACGCTGCCTAATTTGGCAGTTGTCAGCCTTAGAGCACTCACACTTTAAGAATCTGGCATCGAATATGTGAGAAACGATGACAGGCGGGTTCCGGACTGTCAGGCGTATCAGGAACTACTGAAGTTCTGAGGATGTTCGTTTCCGCAGGATAGAGGGAATGTCAAAGAACGGACTATGATAGTAGAAGAACAGGGAATTGGTTTTTGGACACGGGTTCAACTCCCGTCTGGTCCACTAAAAAGAACTGCCGCCCAGCAAATCATTTGCTGATGCGGCAGTTCTTTTTCTTATCTATTTTTATTCTGCATCTTTTACCGATTCTGGAATATCTCAATAATCGCCTTCACGATCGCCACCAGCACATTCCACATCCGTTTTAACGGACCTTCTTCACTGCTGCCGTCTGCCTCCTGATCGGAGATATCGGTTGATTCATCATCATCGCTGATCTCATCGGTCCGCAGGACGATCTGCACGCTGTTCGGGGACGGATTTTTCGAGGAGGTAAAGGAAATCTTCTCCGCCTCCGGATCTATGTTCAGGAAGTTGTTCTCATCCTCAAACTTATCGATCTGCTCATCGAGCGTACTCTTCATGTCTTCCCCCGCTTCCCGAACCGCCGCAAGCTGATCGATCATGGTCAGGTTCTTATCAAGAATCTTCTCCATGCCCTGCAGCGTTGCCTTGGTTCCGGCATCCAGCGAATCACCTGCCGAAATCAGCGTGTCATTCAAAAGACTGAGCATATCATGTGTGGTATAAAGCGCCCTGGTCAGCCGGTTCATCAGTTCTTCAGAATCAGACAGGGAATCCAGCATCGTCGGCACATATTTATCCGTTGTGTCAATCAGGACCCGCATATCATCCAGCAAATTAATCAGTTCATCGGTCGAACTTCTGAGCGCCGATAAAGTCGAACCCGTCTTGCCAGTAATATCTCCCGCCGTCTTGAACGCACCATTCACTTTATTCACAATCGTTTTCGCAGTTTTCTGCGCCTGCTCCACTTTCTGGAAAATGCCCTTCGTCTCTTCCACCAGACTTGCAGCATCCGCAGAATAAGTAGTCGCTGACAGAGACTCCAGCGCCTCCTCTACATCATCTTCTGCATTGCCAATCTCATCTTCCCAGCTCGCATCATTGACACCGCCGCTTCCCGGCTCGCCGGACGGTCCGGCTGTCAGGGCTCCCGCAGAAACCTCGGTTCCAAATGCATTCACCTCTGCATCCTGACCCGAGGAGTTGTCTTCCGAAGCGGAACCCGAATTCTTAGCAGAATCCGTCTCTGCCTTGTCTGCCGTCGAAGCAGGATTCTTCTCTTCCGTCTTTGTCGCTGATTCAGCCGCTTTTTCCGCCTGGTTACCAGCTGCACCAGACGCTATGCCTGCGCCCGCTGCTTCCTGTTCAGCCGAATCTTTCCTTTCTGTTCCTGCTGAGCCAGAGGCCGAAGTGCCTGCTGCCATTTCCGCGTCATCCGTGGTATTTGCAGAACCCGTAGTTCTTGCATGATCGGCGGCACCTGCAGAATCCGTGATATCTGCGCTGCCAGCCGCCCCCGTTGTCTGACCATTTCCGTTTCCAGATGCCGCCTCCGACGATACAGATGTCTCTTCCTTCTCCGCACTCTTCATCTTGCGGATCCGTTTCAGCTTCATGCCGTCTAACGTGGCTAAACTCTGATTCAGGCTTCCAATCCCCTGTTCTGTCACCGCCAGGGAGGTATTTCCCAGTCCCAGAAGTTTATCGAGTTCTTCCAAAATTTTCTGGACTTCCGCCATCCGCTGGACAATATCTTTCTCGATCGCATCCTGCGTCTGCTGACTGACAAGACCCTTATTTAATTCATCCGAAGCCGACCGGAGCGATTTGCTCAGACTTCCCAGGCGGTCATACAGGCGATCTAGTTCATCCTGCATATCTTCCATCGTATTGGAAAGCGCCTGTGTGTTGCTGTTAATATCCGTCACCGCATCGCGCGCCGTCTGTAAATACGGAATCATGACCGTCGTCTGATCCGTGACCGCTTGCAGATCGGCAAGCGCCTGTGTCGAGAGCGCCTCGATCTGTTTCCGGTTAGCACTGACGGTTCCACGCGCCTGATCGAGATTTGCCAGACCGCCCTTCACGCCGGAAACATCCGACTTCATGGATTCCATCGTCTTTAACAGCGCATTCATGCTGTCATACATCTTGTTTCCATCCTCGCGCCAGGTATCTTTCGCCTCTTTCAGATCCTTGATGCGGTTCAGCTCATCCAGGGTCCCCGGAACCATCATCATAATGACTCCGATATTCTCATACTTATCCGTGCCGACCCGGACTGTAAAATCGCCGTCCTCGCCCGGAAGCGCCGCAAACATTGCCGCCTGATAGCTTCCAACCGACTGCACCTGCGCCCCCGGCGCATCGACACTATAGCATTTCTCCATATCCACCGGCACAAGCACGGTCAACACCATATTATTTTTGTAATACGCCTTCGCCTCCTCATTCGGGGTCGCCTTTACATTGACCTCAACCAGACCAGACGCCCCCGCCAGTTTGGATGCATCCGCTTCCACTCCATTAAGTTTATAGGAAACGTCAAACGTCCACGGCAGATCGACGCTGTTTTTCGGCATCGTACACTGATAATAAAAACGCGAATTCTTCTCCGGCAGTTTCCATGTGACGGTTCCATCGCCAATTTCCGGCGCCGTGTCGTCCGTCATGTTGACCACCTTGTCATAGGTACCATAATCGGTATATTCGGTCAGTCCATTCGTGGTACAGCCTTTGACCACATTGATCTGCGTTGCCGTTCCATAATAGTCCAGATTGACATACATCGTTTCATCTACCTGAACTCTTGGTGCAGCCGCCCGGACAGGAACTGCCGCACTCGTTACCAGCGTAACCGCTGCCAGCGTCGCCGCCGCTCCTCTTCTAATGATCTTCTTCATGGCTTCCAGCCTCCCTTTTTTCTGTCATCTTCCGTTTCCGGTCTTTTCTTCGTTCTCTCACTTTTCCGAGTAGCCGGAGCTTTCTTCTGTGTTTCTCCCGCGCCTCCACATCGGAATCTGTTTTCTCTTGAGAACCGCCCGTCTCTGTCATTTCTGTATCTTTCAGCGCTTTCGTTTCAGCTTCGAATTGTTTTCTTTTCGACGTAACTGAATCCACCAGCGGCTTTTTCCCTTTCCACACGGCACCAGCCACGCGTCTTGCCGCCCGTTTCATACGGGCATGGCGGCGTTCGCGCCGTTTTTTGAAAAACAGATGAATCCTCTCAAATTCGTTCTGCATCAGGATATGATCAAACAATACCAGAAATGCCGGCATCAGGGAGCAGACAAAAAGCATACTAATCAGAGCCCCCCGTCCAATCAAATGTCCCAGATCGCCGATCGCCGCGACACTCGATACCTTGTATACAATATATCCGGCACAGGTCAGGATCGAACCGGATGTCAGAATCGCCGGAATACTAAGATTCAGCGTCCCGATCGCCGCTTCCTTCTTATCCATCGTCTTGCGGCATTCCAGATAATTGTTCGTCGTCAGAATCGCATAATCGACGGTCGCGCCCAGCTGGATACAGCTTACGATAATGTAACCAATGAAAATCATCGTGTCTCCGACGATGTACGGTACCGCCATATTGACGAAAATCGCGACCTCAATCGGAATCATGATAAGGAGCGGAATAATCAGTGATTTAAAACTCCACATGACAACCACAAATACGCCGATCAGCGACATCACATTGACACGGCTGTAATCCTTCGTGATCGTCGTCTGAATGTCCTGTGTGGACGGTGTTGTGCCGACCAGATACGAATTTTCCGGATAATATTTCTTCATGATCGCCTGGATCTCATCCGAGCACTGGTACGCCAGCTTGCTCTCGCCCTTACTCTTAACGTAAATAAGGATTCTCGCATAATCTTTTTTATGTAACTGGCTTGTGATGCTGTACGGAAGGAAATCTTCCGGTACGCCTTCCGGGAGCTGCCCGGACAAGGACGTTACACTCTTCATGTACGGCAGGTCTTCCAGCTCATCCGTGAACTGTTTTTCCTTGATAGAAGAAGTATCCGGCACGATCGCCATCATCATATTGCTTCGTCCGAATTTTGCTGTGATCAGCTCATCATCCTCATATACCGTCGTTCCCTCGCTGGCGCCGACCGCATCATTTCCGTAGAGAAAATCGTTCATGCTCTGCGCCGTGTACGCCGGGATCACCAGCACCGCAATCAGAATCAGCACGATGCGGCGGCAATTATAAATGCCGTGGCTGAGCTTATCAAACGACGGCAGGAACGAACGGTGCGAAGTTTTCTCAATCATCGGTGTCATACGCAGAATCATCGCCGGCATGAAAAACACAACTGTCAGAAGACTCAGGACAATACCTTTTGCCAGCACGAGTCCCATATCAAATCCGATATTAAACTTCATAAAACACAGAACGATAAATCCGACGATCGTCGTCAGGCTGCTGGCGAAAATGGAGTTTAATGCCTCATTGATCGCGTTGCTTAACGCGGTCATCTGATCCAGTCCCTTTGCCTTTTCCCTCGCAAACGCGTGGCTTAAGAAAATCGAATAATCCATCGAGCAGGCGAGCTGCAGGACCGCCGACACACTGTTCGTCAAAAAGGATATCCGCCCGATAAACAGGTTCGTTCCTTTGTTCAGGACGATCGCCACGCCCATGACCGTCAGATACAGCACCGGTTCAAACCAGGAGTTCGTCGTCACGGTCAGAATCAGGAAAATAACCACGACCGCCAGCGTCATAATCAGCTTCATCTCGCTCGAAACATTTTCCTGCAGCGATTTATTCTGAACCGCCATGCCGACGTAATGTCCCTTGTCTCCGAGAATGTCCTTGATCTCATCGATCGTCTGGGACGTCCTCTTATCCGTGTCGCCGTTTACAAAAACAATATCCATAACCGCCGTATTATCCTTGTAATACTCATCAACACTATTAAAGTTGATAAATGCGTCCGCCGCGTATACGCTGGTCGATGTATCGAGCCACATGACCTGATCGACTCCGTCCAACGCCTCTATTTTATCCTTGTAGGCTTTCGCCTCATAAAGCGAAACATCGTCAATCATGATACGCCCCGTGCCGGGGTAGCCGAATTTCTCTTCCATCAGGTCCAATCCCTGTTTGGACTGGACGGTCGACGGCAGGTATTCCGTCAGATCATAGTTGATCTCGACAAACGGCGCCATGAGCGCTGATATCAGCACCAGAACCAGAAAGACAATCTCGATCGCCCTGCTCCGCTCAATGATGAATTTCGGCAGGGAGAAGGCTTCTTTTTCCGTCTGTTTTTCTTCTTTGCGTTTATGTAAAAATTTCAGTTTCATGCCTGCTTGCTCCTGTCATACAATGATTGCGATCCTTACCGCATCAAAATAATCATATAATAATGCTTATCGCCGACCTGCTGATGTGCAACACCCATTTCCTTATAATAAATCACCCGGTCCACGCGCTTTTTCTCGTCGCTGTCGTGATTACGCAGAAGCTTTTCTTCTGCCTGCGTCACATCGTCACAGTTGATGAGGTAAATCTCCGTATGACGTCTCGCAGTGCTTTCCCCGATGGATTTGAGGTAATCATCAAGTGTGCCTTCATCCGGGATCCGGCTGCTTCCATAGCCCTTACTGCGTGCCATCGCCAGGCGGTGTTCGGCGATCTGCTGTAATTTTCCATTTAAAATAAAGCTGGCATCTTTATCGTAATCTTTTTTGTCATCGTCATAGTAATCTTCTTCCTCATCCCCGTCAAACGCGTCCGCCTTCAGCTCATTTAAGCTGTCCGCCATCGCCTGGGTATCTGCATCCAGAAATGCCAGCGTGTACGCGCCGCCGCCCGTGTTTTTCTTCTTTTTGGCGTTCGCCAGGCTGCCGTCCGCGTTGATCGTATACTGCGTCTCATCCTTTGTGAAGGTCGTTCCCTCCATCGCGCCGCTGTCTTTCAGGAAATAGTATTTTCCGTCGATATTCTGCCAGCCGGTCGCCATCGCGCCGTCCCCTTGCAGATAATACCAGGTTCCATTTTCCTGCTCCCAGCCCGTTTTCATCAAACCGTCTGCTCCGAGCAGGTACCATTTTCCGCCCATCTGCTGCCAGCCCGTCAGGTAAGAACCATCCATTCCCACCAGATAATAACCATTCTCCACCGGCTGCCAGACACCCGCATCATCCGCAAGCACTGTCTGGGCGGCAGACGCTGAGAAAAGGAGACTTACTCCTGCGATTCCTGCCAGCCGTACTATCTTATGTCCCAGAACCGCTTTCAGCGCCCTTTTTAACCCCGGCGCCGTCCGCTTTTCTTCCTTCTTCATCCACAAATTTCTGTCCTTCATACGCTGTCCTCACTCTTCTTTATGCTTATTGATCGGATCCATCTGTTTCCAGTTCCACCCCCCGTGCCGTTAAAAGTGCCCGAAGCATCGCCGCCAGCTCCTTTTCCGATATCCGGCTGCTGTCAATCAGCATATCATAACTTGCTTTATCCGCCCATGTCTTTTTTGCATAAAAATTATAATAATTTTTCCGTATTTTATCCGCTTGTTTGATCAGGTATTCAGCTTCTTTTTCATCTGTCTCGTAACGCCGCATAATCTCCTTCACGCGCGCCTCCATCGGGGCATATATAAATAGAGAAATAAGCCCTTCTGTCTCCTCCAGGATCTTGTCAGCGCAGCGTCCCACGATGATGCATGGACCTTTCTTCGCATACTCCCGGATCAACTGGGACTGCACGACAAACAAGGTATCATTCATCGGCTTTCCATAACCGGTAAACGGATTGCACTTGGCCGGAACCTTAAAAAGAAAACGGTTCGCCTTCATCTCGTCCGCCTCTTCCAGTTCCTCCATCTTAAATCCGCCGCACACCGCTGCTTCCTCTATCAGATGGCGGTCATAACAGGGAATTCCCAGTTCCTTTGCCAGAGACTTCCCCAGATTATGGCCGCCGCTTCCAAACTCTCTTCCGATTGTAATGACAAAATTTTTCATACCAGATTCCACCTTCGTATCTATTTCCTTTTGCTTTCGCATATGCTGCAGGTTCTCATAGCCGTTCCTTTCACGATTGTCAGCCACTCCTGCCGTCTGTGAAACGTTCCATACAAAAGACTTCTTCGCAGTGAACAGTTACATCTAAAATAGAGCATATACAACTCATGTCTGTTTAATTGACATTTGTTCATTTTTGAACTATAATGCATTATACTAAGTTGTTCGAATGAATACAATAATCATTTTTACGTCAGTTGTATTTTAATCAACATTTCATCACATTATGTTTGTTTTTTGTATCTGGTGTGCCCATTTTTACTTATTTTTAACACTCCCTTCATCCACAGCCTCCGATACACAGTCATACGGCGTTTCCCCGTCTGGAAACGTTCAGAAAGGAAGTCACTATGAAAGAAGAAATACTCGACCGGCGTGTACGAAAGACGAGACGCCAGTTAAAAGAATGCTTAACCCGCCTCCTCAAAGAAAAAAAAATTCAGGATATCACGGTGCGCGAACTCGCCGAGATGGCTGACATCAACCGCGGCACCTTTTATCTTCATTATAAAGATGTCTTTGACCTGATGGATCAGATCAAAAATGAACTGGTCGAGGAGGTTGAGTCTGTCCTGACGCACCATCCCGTTCCCGAACTGGTAGCGCGCCCTTCCCTCGCACTCTCAGAACTATTTCCTCTTGTACAGGAAAATGCAGAGATTGTTTCTATTTTAATAGGAGAAAACGGTGATCTGAATTTTGTCAACCGCCTGAAACGCATTGTCAGCGATAAATG
The DNA here is from genome assembly GCF_003481065.1 of Clostridium sp. TF11-13AC. NCBI lineage: Bacteria > Bacillati > Bacillota > Clostridia > Eubacteriales > Clostridiaceae > Clostridium > Clostridium sp. TF11-13AC. The sequence continues at coordinate 367,193 of NZ_QUKJ01000001.1, read as the reverse complement.
TTTAAAAGGCTGGCTGGATCTCAAATGTTCCAGCGATCCGGATACGCTCGCGGCATTTTCCGCCTTTATCGTTTCCGGCTGTGTCGGTACCGTTCAGTACTGGATCGAAAGCGGCATGAAGGAATCCACAGAACAGATGGCAATCTTGACAGAGGACTTTATCTTAAAAGGCATCCGGGTGCTGGAAAATCCGGCTTGACTTTCACGAAATTCCGTGCTTTAATAAAACTGCAATTTTTAAAAATTCAGAAAGGAGAACCACATGGACAGTTGTGACAGCAACGGGCGAAGTCGTCGCGATGGGCAAAATCAAACTATGAATTCCAACCATGCGTACCAGACTGTTGGTCTGCCGCAGGGTCTTTTTGAGTGTGAATCGGGCTGTCTGGCAGCACATTTTTGCCTGCTTTAACAGGCGAGTGCTTCAATGCTGAACGTTTCCCGGCACGATTGGTTTTCATATATATTTGTCCATCGCCCTGGCGCGGGTTTGAAACTGCCATCTGCGGCATTTCATCCTGTTCCCGACTGGCGGTGGATTTTTTTATCCCCGCACTGCTCGCCCTGTACGTCCCAAACGGCATTAAATAGAACGACAGAAAGCGAGGGAACCAAATATGAATCAGACTCCAGAAATGGACGAAAAGAAAACAAGCTCCCCGGAAACGGCTCCGATCGCCGCAACCGCAGAGCATAATGCTAATTTTGAAGAAAATATCCGCGCGATCATCCGCAGCGGAAAACCGGCAAGCGTGATCCGGGATGACCTCGACAATTACCATGCAAACGATATTGCCGAGGTTCTGGAAACACTGGACACTGCGACCCGGAAACGCCTCTACAATATTCTCTCTCTGGAAATGACGGCAGAGATTTTCACCTATCTCGATGAACCGGCGCCTTATCTGCATGAACTGGGGCTTGACCGGGCGGCAGCCGTTCTGGCAGAGATGGATGCCGATGAGGCGGTCGATATCCTCGAAAATTTAGATCCAGAGAAAAAAGAAGCCCTGATCGCGCGCATGGATCAGGAATCTAAGGATGATATCCACCTGATCTTTTCCTACGATGAGGAACAGATCGGTAGCCGGATGACGACCAACTACATCGTCATTCCCAATAACTGTACGATCAAGCAGGCAATGCGCCATCTGATCTCCCAGGCGGAGGACAACGACAACATCGACACCATCTACGTCGAAGACGAAAATGGGCGCTATTTCGGTGCGATCGAGCTGAAAGATTTAATCACTGCCCGTGAGTACATGAAGCTGGAGGATATTATCAGTACCTCCTATCCGTATGTGTACGCGGATGAGAAATCTTCGGACTGTATGGAAGAGCTGATCGATTACAGCGAGGATTCTATCCCAGTACTCGATCGGAACCATAAAATCATCGGCGCCATCACTTACGAGGATATCGCCGAGGCGATCGACGACGAGATGGGTGATGACTACGCAAAGCTGGCAGGTCTTACTTCCGAAGAGGATCTGCACGAACCACTGTTGCAGAGTTTGAAAAAACGCCTTCCGTGGCTGGTGCTGCTGCTCTTCCTCGGCATGGGTGTTTCCTCGGTGGTCGGCATTTTCGAGCCGATCGTTGACCGTATCGCACTTCTTATCTGCTTCCAGTCGATGATCCTCGACATGGCAGGCAATGTCGGCACCCAGTCGCTGGCTGTCACCATCCGTGTCCTGATGGATGAGGACATCTCCGCGATGCAGAAGCTGGGGTTTGTATTCAAGGAAATGCGAATCGGATTTTTAAATGGACTGCTGCTCGGCTCGGCTTCGTTCGTCGTGATCGGCATTTTCGTTCATATTATGAAGCAGAAGAGTCTTTTCTTCTCTTTTGCACTTTCCGGCTGTGTCGGCATCTCTCTTCTGACCGCAATGGTGATCTCCAGCCTGGTCGGCGTACTGGTGCCGATGCTGTTTCACAAGCTGAAGGTTGACCCGGCAGTTGCGTCTGGTCCGCTTATCACGACGGTGAATGATCTGGTAGCGGTTGTGACTTATTATGGACTGGCGGAGATTTTGCTGGTGGATGTGTTTCATTTAGTGTAGAGAACCGGTGAAAATAGGTATTTGTGATTCGGACGCAAAACAGGACTCTTCCTTTTTAGCAACTTCTCCCTGCTTCTTATAGATAGAGTTTGCATCTACCCCGCCGCGCACGCTGGAAAGCGGATAGATGTTGGTGCCGCGTCCGATGATGCTGCCCGGGTTTAGGATAGAGCCGCAGCCTACTTCTACGTTGTCACCGAGCATGGCGCCGATTTTTTTGCGTCCGGTTTCGATCTTGCCGTCTTCGGCGTGGATTTCCACCAGGCGTTTATCAGATTTTACGTTGGAGGTGATGGAACCGGCACCCATGTGGGATTTATAGCCTAAGATGGAGTCTCCAACGTAATTATAATGCGGTACCTGTACTTTGTCGAACAGGATGACGTTTTTAAGCTCGGTAGAGTTTCCGACTACTGCACCTTCTCCGATCAGGGCGCTGCCGCGGATGAATGCACAGTGGCGCACCTCAGCGTCTTTGCCGACGATGACCGGTCCGTGCAGATAGGCGCTGTCAAATACCTTCGCTGTCTTGTGAACCCAGATGTTTTCACCACGTTTCTCATATTCTGCCGGATCCAGGCTCTTTCCCAATTCGATGATAAAATCACTGAGACCTGCCAGCGCCTCCCACGGGTAGGTAAACTGTTTCAGATAATCTGAAGCCAGCGTATGGGTTAAATCATATAATTCTGTGATTTTCATTTCTTCTTTTTTCATGATCATTGCCTTTCCTGAAATTCAATTTCTTCTATTATTATAAATAGATTGTTTACTTTCACTTACTTTGTTCCTGTCCGGATGTAATACTTGTCGTCTCAGAGCTAGTTTCAGCTTTTACTGTTCTTGCAGTCTTCGCAGTTCCCCTACTCTTTACGCTTCTGCTTCGCGACACTTTCTCTGCATTTTGGTAAAACACAGCAACCGCATCAAATGCCGGCCGCAGCCCATACGTATTTCCCATATGAACCGCATTGTAGGTGCGTCCGATAACGAAGCGCTCTAATTTCTGCATATATTCATCCGGTGTGATGCTGCCCTCTGCCACATAGGTCAGACCTTTTTCCCAGCTTGCCGTCAGCTCCGGGTTGAGAAGCTGCTTCATGGAGGTGTGTACGACCTCATAAATCAGTTCTCCCAGATAGGTCGGCGTGATGACCTGCGTTTTTTCGTTGAGCGCCATGTATTTGATGTTGAACAACTTTTTCAAGATCTCCGCGCGGGTTGCACTCGTTCCGATGCCGCTGCCCTTGATCTGGGCGCGCAGCTCTTCGTCTTCGATAAGCTGACCGGCATTTTCCATCGCCAGAATCATCGAACCGGAGGAATAACGCTTCGGCGGAGATGTCTCGCCCTCTTTGATCTGCAAATCATCCAGTGACACTTTCATCCCCTTTTTGAGCTGTTCCAGCATCTGGATAAACTCTGGGTGGGACGCGTCAATTACCTTTGGCTGGCTGCTGTCTGTTCCATCTGCTTCTCTTGCCGGATTTTCCGCATCATTTCCATCTATACCTGGTTCAAGGCGGTTCGTTCTGCCGACACTTTCCCCGGCAGTGTCCTTTTTCTTTTTCGGAATTTCCGCCACCTTGAGATATCCCGCTTCTTTCAATACCTTGAAACTGGCAAAGAAATGTTCACCTTTTACCTCAATCTCAACCGCATATTTCTGGTAAACCGCCGCCGGATAAAAGATGCTTAAGAAACGGCGCACAATCACCTGGTAAATCTTGCGGTTCAACTCCGAGAGACTTCGCAGCGCGCCGAGTCCCTGTCCGGTCGGTATGATTGCGTAGTGATCGGTAATCTGCTTATCATTGACATAACGCGTTTTTGCTATGTTCTTCCACAGCCCTGCCTGCATCGCCTCCGATGCAAATGCCGCCAGCGGCTCATAATGCGTCAGACCGCCGATATTTTTGCTGATCTCCTTCGCCACCGCCGTTGAAAGCACACGCGCGTCCGTTCGCGGATAGGTAACCAGCTTTCGCTCGTACAGCTCCTGCACCACTTTCAGGGTCTGATCCGGGCTGATTTTAAACATTTTAGAACAATCATTCTGGAGCTCCGCCAGGTTATAGAGAAGAGGTGGATTTTTGGTTTCCTTTTTCTTTTCCACTTTTAAAATGGTTCCCTGCGAAGTATTATATACGCCCATTAAACCCGCGTCCGCTTTTTCTGCGTCGCTGACCTCTGACTGCATGACTCCCGAATTTTCGTTTCCATTCTCGCGTTCCCACAGCCATGCAATCAGCGCCTCCGCGTCCTTTCGCTCCTTAAAACCATTTTCCTTATACAGACACGGCGTTCCATAGTAACGGCTTCCTTCCACCGCCCGCCATTCACCGTCAATCGAGATACCTGCCGGTCCAAATGTACCGATCACGCGGTAAAATGGCGTTTTGACAAATTCCCGTATTTCCCGCTCCCGGCGGACTACCATGCCGAGGACACAGGTCATGACGCGTCCGACTGAGATCACGGTCCGGTCAGAACTTCGCATATAGTTAGAAACAGATGGTCCATATTTCAACGTCAGTGCGCGGGAAAAGTTAATTCCCATCAGATAATCTTCTTTTGCCCGCAGATATGCCGAATCCGCCAGATGATCGTATTCGGACAGATCCTTCGCTTCGCGGATGCCGCGCAGAATCTCTTCCTCCGTCTGTGAATCGATCCAGACGCGCTTCTGTTTCTTGCCCCGCACGCCAGCCATCTGCGCGACGAGGCGGTAGATATATTCTCCCTCCCGTCCCGAGTCAGTACAGACGTAGATTGTATCTACATCCGCCCGGTTTAAGAGACCGCTCACGATTCCAAACTGTTTCTTCACGCTGTCGATAACCTGATATTTCCATTCTTTCGGGAGAAATGGAAGTGTCTCCAGACTCCAGCGCTTATATTTCATATCATATACTTCTGGATAGCTCATCGTGACCAGATGTCCAACACACCAGGTCACAACCGCATTTTCCGACTCAATATAGCCATCCACCGATCGTCCATTTACCTTGAGTGCATTTGCGAACTCACGCGCCACGCTCGGTTTCTCGGCTATAAATAACGATTTTGCCACGTTGTTCTGCTCCTATCTTACTAATTTCGTAACTGTTCAGTACCTTCACAGTCACGCGCAAAAATCCATTAAAAATTGCCTACGGCAATGGGATTTTTGCCTGCTGGCCCATGTTTTCGTACGGTCAGCGCAGTAAATGCGCAGACCTGCTGAACAGTTACCTAATTTCCTCTAATTACTTTTCCGCTTCGGCGTCCACTCCGCCAGAATCGCCGCCGCAAACATCAGCGCACAGCCAATTAGCATCCGCACCGTCAGCTTCTCATGCAGCAGCCAGACAGAGAACAGGAGTCCAAACACCGATTCAAACGACAGTAGAATCGAGGATGTGCTGGCGCTCAGATATTTCTGCCCCACTGTCTGAAGCAGAAAACAGAGCATACTGGATGCGAGTCCCAGATACAGCATCGAAACTGCTACTCCCGGCAGTGTAAATACTTCCGGATGGAACGCTCCTTCCGTGAGAAGCCCCAGCACCCACGAACACGCCGCCGCTGTTCCCATCTGCATGACCGTCAGGCGGATCGGAGTGCAGTATGCCGTGAAGCGATCCAGAAAAATCATATGAACCGCAAAGCAGATGCCGCACACCAGCGTCAGGAAATCACCAAAATTGACCGACAGATCGCCTTTCAGCGATAAAAGCGCCAATCCCACAACAGCAAATCCCGCTGCGATCAGGTTATTTGCCTTCGGGCGCACATGATTAACCGCCCATGCCAGAAATGGTACGATCACCACATACAACGTCGTAATAAACGCATTTTTACTCGCGGTCGTGTATTTCAGCCCATACGTCTGAAAATAATAACTGATAAATAGAAACAATCCCGCCAGTGCGCCGCATTTAAACTCCTGCATCGACATTCCCCGGATCTGTTTCCAGAAAAGAGCCGCCATCCCAAGCGCCGCGATCGTAAACCGGTACGCCAAAAGGTATGTAGGTGTGATCGCGTCCATCGAATTTTTCATCACAACGAACGCGCTGCCCCAGATAATTGTTACAAATAAAAGGCTGGCAGATGCCAGCACTTTTACTCCCTTGTTGTTTGTCTCACTCATGTCAATCTCTATCCTATGTCAAAATGATCACAAATCAAATACAAATTTAAACCGTCATAAATTTATAACTGGTCGTTGTATCGTATTTCTCGCCCTTTTTCACGATCGGGGATGCAAATCCCGGCATGTTGACTGCGTTCGGGTAATACTGCGTCTCAAAGCAGTATCCCTGGCGTCTCGCATACTTCACACCGCCCTTACCCGGAACCTGTCCGTCCAGGAAATTGCCCGTGTAGAACTGAACTCCCGGCAGATCGGTGTATACCTCCATCTTGCGCCCGCTCTCCTCGTCGATCGCAGCCGCCGCCAGACTGAATACGCCTGACTCATGGTTGAGAATCCAGTTATGATCGTAGCCGCCGCCCAGTTTTAACTGATCGTAATCCGCTTCAATATCACGTCCGATCGGCTTGAAATCTGAGAAATCCATCGGAGTCCCCATTACCTTGCGGATCTCACCGGTCGGGATCAGCACCTTGTCTACCGCCGTGATCGCATCACTGTCAATGTAAACCATCTGTGAAAGCGCCGGACCACTCTCATGGCCTGCCAGATTGAAATACGCATGGTTTGTCATATTAAAAATGGTATCCTGATCGCAGGTCCCCTCGTAATGAATCTTTACTTCATTTTCATCTGTCAGCGTGTAGGTCACACGGATCGAGGCATTTCCCGGATATCCCTGATCGCCGTCCGGGCTTTCCAGTGTAAACGAAACCTGATTAACGCCCGTCTCATATTCTGCCGCCCAGATACGGTTCCGGTAAAAATCCATGCCGCTGTGCAGGTTGTTCGGACCATTATTCGCCGTCAATTCGTATTTTTTATCATTTAACGTAAACACCGCGCCGCCAATCCGGTTTGCATTTCGTCCAACAGCCTCGCCCAGATGCCCATCGCTTACCAGGCAGTCTGCTACTGTTTCATGTCCCAGCAGGACATCCGCCATCTCTCCGTTCCGATCCGGCACCAGCATCGTGGACCAGATTGCACCCAGATCTAAAAAGGATGCAGAAACTCCATTCTGATTCGTCAATGTATAACGGCTGACCTCTCTGCCATCTTCCATTGTTCCAAAGATTGTCTTCTCAACCATGCCAAATCCCCTTTCATTTTTAGAATCCGAAAAATATTTTTCGCATTTTTTATGCTTACTTTTGTCAGAATAAATCTATCTAACTTATAAATAGCTGATTTATTAAGTATACAATACTTTTCCCTTCATGCACACCCATTTTTCCAAATCTGATTATAAAAATTTCGTAGCTGTTCAGTACCTTCACAGTCACGCGGAGCATTTTTTGTGTCATAGGACGAAGTTTCCTATGACACAAAAAAAACTGCCGTTCCGGACAGAGTCAGCCATCGTTTTTTAAACAGCCTCTCCGCCACTGGGCGGCAGTTCTTACTTTTATCAGTTTTAATTTTCTATTTCACGGATTCTCTGAACAGATTTCTTTATTTCGCCTGGATATATCCCTGTGCAGTCAGAAGCTCTGCACACAGTACCGCACCGCCGGCTGCGCCGCGCAGTGTGTTGTGGGAGAGACCTACAAACTTCCAATCGTAAACTTTGTCTTCTCTCAGACGGCCAACAGATACGCCCATGCCCTTCTCATAGTTGACATCCAGCTGTACCTGCGGACGATTATCCTCTTCCAGATACTGAATGAACTGCTTCGGTGCGCTCGGAAGCTCCAGTTCCTGCGGAAGTCCTTTGAAATTAACCAGCTTCTCGATCAGCTGCTCTTTGGTTGGTTTCTTTCTGAACTTTACAAATACGGCTGCTGTATGTCCGTCCAGAACCGGTACACGGATGCACTGGCAGGTAATCACCGGCTCGGATGCCTTCACGATCTCGCCGTCCTTGATCTCTCCCCAGAGACGAAGCGGCTCCTGCTCGCTCTTCTCCTCCTCACCTCCGATGTACGGGATGATGTTGCCTTCCATCTCCGGCCAGTCTTTGAACGTCTTGCCCGCTCCGGAAATTGCCTGATACGTCGTAGCTATTACCTCATATGGCTCAAATTCCTTCCATGCAGTCAGAACTGGTGCATAGCTCTGGATGGAGCAGTTCGGTTTTACCGCTACGAAGCCTCTCTTGGTTCCCAGACGTTTTTTCTGGAACTCAATCACCTTAAAGTGCTCCGGATTGATCTCCGGCACTACCATCGGAACATCCGGTGTCCAGCGGTGTGCGCTGTTGTTGGAAACAACCGGTGTTTCTGTCTTTGCATACGCATCTTCAATCGCACGGATCTCTTCTTTTGTCATATCTACGGCGCTGAACACGAAATCAACTTCGGATGCTACCTTCTCGATCTCGTTTACGTTCATAACGGCCATCTTCTTCACACACTCCGGCATCGGGGTCTGCATTTTCCAGCGTCCGCCGACTGCCTCCTCATATGTTTTTCCTGCAGAACGCGGGCTTGCTGCCAGCGCAGTAATCTCATACCACGGATGATTTGCCAGAAGCGTGATGAAACGCTGACCTACCATACCAGTTGCTCCCAGAATGCCTACACGTAATTTCTTTTCCATGTTCATCGTTTTTCTCCTCTTCTGACAGCGGCTTTTTCAGCTTCTCATGGCAGGATGGAGTTTGGATAGGAAGCTCCTGCTCTGCAACACGTTTTCACTCTGCCGCTGTAATTCTTGTCTATCCTATAACAAAACAAACAAAAAATCAACATTTTTCCGCAAGAAAAATACATTTGTACGCCTCTCGCGGACATTTGATAAATTTATAACGTCTGTCACGGATTTAACGATGTTTTAACTCAAAATAGGTTCTTCTAAGCTAAGTATTCCGCTGCAACCTTCTCAATCCCATCCGGGTACTGCGTCCGGTAGCTCTCAAAATCAAGCCCCCTTGCCGCAATCTCTTTTCCAAGTTTGACTAAGAACGACGGAATCTCGCTCTCAAACATCGTGCCAAGCTCACGTCCCATCGTCTCTTTTCCCTGTACCTCATTTCCGCCCAGATAAAATACAAATGCCGGCTGTGCCTTGCCATCTGCCATCCGCACGCCTCCGCGGAATCCCATCGGTCCAGTCTGGTGGGTACCGCAGGAAGACGGACATCCAGAAATATGAATCTGCGGAAGTGCGCCGTCCGGGATCTGTGCCTCCCCGACCGCCTTTACACACGCCTGTAACAGAGCCTGCGAATCGCGTGCACCAACCTGACAGATCGACGCACCGATACAGCTTACCGATGTCTCAAACTTTGTCTGAGCCGTCTCCTTCGTCGCCTCCAGAATCTTCTCTGCTTCTGCTCCGGTCAAATTAATGATGTACGCAGTTTCATCCGGTGCCAGGCGAAGCTCTGTGCCGTCAATCGTCTGCATCAGTTCTCCCAGGGCTGCCAGCGTCTCCGGGCGCGGCTGTCCGCCAATCGGATGCCAGATAACCGTATAAAGTCCCGGCTGTTTCTGCTCCAGCACACGTTCTCCCGACGCGCTGCTTCCATCGCCTGTTTTGCTCTGCTTTTCTTTTATTCCTGCCGCTGCCATCACTTCCTCGCGGGAAAGATCCAGTTGCTCCCCGGATGCCAGTACCTCCTGAAGTTTCTCCTGATACGCCTTCCGGTAATTTTCCGCTCCGCCGAGCGCTTCCTGCATATACCGGGTACGCGCTTTTCCGCGGTTTTCGTAATTGCCATATGCCCGGAATGTCAGCCACATCGCCTTAATGTAATAAAGAATCTTCTCCGGTGCAACGCCCTCGGCAACTTTAACGCCAAACTGCGGATTGCTTCCCAGGCCGCCTGCACTGTACACATCAAACGTTCCGTCCGGACAAGCCGCAAATCCCAGATCGCGGTAGGTCGCGTGCGTCACATTCGCCGGTGAATTAGAGAAACAGACCTTGAGCTTGCGCGGCATCTTTTCCGCATTGATAAAGGTCATCAGATATTCTCCCGCCGCCTTCGCCCACGGCATAACGTCGAAATATTCGCCCTCTTCCACGCCGGAAAGCGGAGAACACATCACATTTCGCGGAAAATCCCCGCCGCCGCCCATCGTCACGATCCCGGCATCGAGTGCCTGCTCCATCAATTCACAGACTGATTTCTCATCCAGATTGTGAAACTGCACGCTCTCACAAGTCGTAAAATGTACCATATTTACCTGATATGCGCGGATTGCCTTTGCGATAAATGCAAGCTTCTCCTTCGACACACATCCTGCCGTCATACGCAGACGCAGCATGCTCGCCGCGCCGCCTTTCTGTGCATAACTGCCGTAACGTCCTGAAAAGCCCTTATATGAGCCCTTATCCATCTTTCCTGCATAAAAATCCCTCGTTTTTTCACAAAACTCCGGAAGATCTGTTTTCCACTCCTGTGGAGCAATTCCTATCATTTTTCTCTCCTGTTTTCTCTTCAAATTGTAACTGTTCAGCACCTTCACAGTCACGCGCAAAAATCCATTAAAAATTGCCTACGGCAATGGGATTTTTGCCTGCTGGTCCTTGTTTTCGTACGGTCAGCGCAGTAAATGCGCAGACCTACTGAACAGTTACTTCAAATTCTACTTTTACCAGCTTATCTTACACCAGATCCAGCGCCACTTCCATCATATTGGTAAACGTCTTCTCGCGTTCTTCTGCCGTCGTCGCCTCTCCGGTCACTGCCGAATCCGATACGGTCAGGATACAGATCGCATTTGCGCCCGCATAGGCAGCGTTGCTGTAAAGTGCCGCCGACTCCATCTCCACCGCCAGCACGCCCATCTGCGCCCAGCTAGTTCCGTCCGGCTCAAGCGGCGGGTTGTAGAACATATCGGAACACAAAATATTACCGACATGATATTTTAAATTTCTCTTTTTCGCGGACTCAACCGCCTTTTCCAGCAGCTCATAGCTGCACACGCAGGAATAATCCCCCGGCAGGCGGAACTGTTTTACATAGTTGGATGTCGTACAGGAGCCCATCGCGAAAATAAGCTCGCGCACCTTTACCTCCGGACGCAGCGCACCGGCAGTTCCGATCCGGATCAGATTCCTGCATCCATAAAAATGAATCAGCTCATAGGAATAAATTCCCATCGACGGACAGCCCATGCCGGTTCCCATGACAGACACGCGTTTGCCCTGATAATAGCCGGTATAACCGTACATATTTCTCGTTGTATTGAACTGTTTTGCATCCGTCAGAAAATGTTCTGCGATATACTTTGCCCGCAGCGGATCGCCCGGAAGCAAAATCGTCTCCGCAATCTCGCCCTGCTTTGCCCCGATATGAGGGGTCGGTGTGTTCTGAAGTTCAGCCATATGAAATACCTCCTTTTTTCGTAAATGTACTCTCGGAATCTTTCTGTTTGATTCTAGCTTCTCGCCCGGCTTCCCTTGCCATCGCGGTGCCCTATTTTCAAACGGCTCAAATGAACCGTTTTTTCTTTATACATAACGATCGGATCATCCTCAGTGCCGTCCAGCAGATGGATTGTCTCCAGCGACTCGGTACGCCCCAGCTTGATGCCGCGCACACCTTTCGCATTCTTCTTCATCTCCGATATCTCCTCGATCGGGAATCGCAGGAAGATACCGCTGGTCGTCTGGATGACCGCCTCTTTCATGCCGTCCGCCGGCTGTACCGAGAGAAGCATATCATTCTCCTGCAGCTTGGTCGCCGCCACTGTTCGGTTATTTGTCTCAAATTCCCCGCCGGGCACGATCTTAATCATCGCATCCTTCGTTGCAAATAATAGCTTCTGTCCCTTTAACTGCGCCGCATTCACCACACAGACCGGACGTTCTTTGGTGGCATCAAATTTACTCAGGTTATCGATCGGCACCCCCTTATCGCGCAGCTTTCCAAAGGGAATCTCAGTCACCTTCACCTGATGGAATGCACCCAGATCTGTAAACAATCCTATCTTATCCGTCGTATGGCACGGCAGTACATACACATTCTCCGTGTCCACTGTCTCCCGGTTCCGCTCGTAGATCGACGGTTCCAGAATCTTGCAATAACCAAACTTGTCCAGCACGAACACGCCCGGTCTGGCGCTCTCCGCCGCCTCGTCATACACTGCCTCGCGTCCATCCTCGATTTTCGTCCGGCGTTCCACTGCAAACTCTTCCTTGATTGACTGCAGATCTTCTTTAATCACCTCGTCCATCGCCTCACGGCTGCCGAGAATCTTCTGGTATTCTTTGATCTTGCGAAGTGTCTCTTTGTACTCCTTCTGCAATGCCAAGATCTCCAGGCCGATCAGTTTATAGAGACGCATTTCCAGAATCGCAGATGCCTGTTTCTCCGTAAAATGAAGCTTCTTGGCATCTTCCTCAAATCCCGGTGTGCGGAACTGGATTTTGGAAATATCGCCCTCCATCAGGCAGGCTTTCGCATCTTTCAGATTCTTCGAACCACGCAGGATCGCGATAATCAGATCGATGCAGTCGCAGGCTGTGATCAGACCTTCCTTGATCTCCTTCTTCTCCTGCTCCTTTTCCAGAAGCACCTGATACTTGCGGGTATTATTTTCATACTGGAAATCCAGATAATTCTTTAAGATTCCCTTTAAATTCAGCGTCTCCGGACGTCCATTCGCGATCGCCAGCATATTGACACCGAACGTATCCTCCAGTTTTGTCTTTTTATACAAAATATTCTGGATTTTCTCAATATCCGCGTCTTTCTTGAGTTCCAGAACAATCCGGATTCCTTCTTTATTCGATTGGTTGGAAATATCCACCACATCGGCAAGTTTTTTGGACTCAACCAGATCTGCGATATCCGACAGACATTTATTGATGCCAGCGCCGATCATCGTGTACGGAATCTCCGTGATCACCAGCTTGTCCCGGTCAGAACGGCGTTTTCCAAGCTCCACCTCCATCCGGGCACGCAGTTTGATGCGCCCCGTTCCTGTCTCATAGATCGCCGGAAGTTCACTCTTATTCGCAATGATGCCGCCGGTCGGGAAATCCGGTCCCTTTAAGACGCTCAGAAGCGCTTCCGTCTCCATCTCCGGCTGATCGATATACGCCATCACCGTATCGATGACCTCGCCCAGATTGTGCGGCGGAATGCTGGTGCTCATGCCGACCGCAATTCCCTCGGCACCGTTGATCAGCAGATTCGGCACGCGGACCGGCAGAACCTCCGGCTCTTTCTCCGTCTCATCGTAGTTCGGCACAAACCGGACGGTCTTGTCCAGATCCTTTAAATACACTTCCTCCGCAAACTTCTGGAGACGCGCCTCCGTGTAACGCATTGCCGCCGCCCCGTCGCCCTCGATGGAACCAAAGTTTCCATGTCCGTCTACCAGCGGCATTCCCTTCTTAAAGCTCTGGGAAAGCACGACCAGCGTCTCATAGATCGAGCTGTCGCCGTGCGGGTGGTATTTACCCATCGTATCACCGACGATACGCGCCGATTTCCGGTGCGGCTTGTCATGCCCCAGATGCAGCTCCCCCATATCGTAAAGAACGCGGCGCTGTACCGGTTTCAAACCATCCCTTGCATCCGGGATGGCGCGGGCCGTGATGACACTCATCGAGTAGTTCATATAGCTGCGCTGCATTTCCTCTGAATATTCTGTCGTAATGATCGTTTCAGCCATTCTATTTTCTATCTCCTAAATTCCTGTCATATACCTTCATAATCGCAACTGTTCAGTGCCTTCACAGTCACTCATAATCTTTCTATTAAGCATCTATCTCCGCCTCATCCGCGTGATCGTAGATAAACTGCCGTCTCGGCGGCACGTCGCTTCCCATCAGCATCTCCGTGATCTCCGATGCCATCCGGGCGTCCTCGATCTCCACACGCTTGAGCACACGGTTCTCCGGATTTAACGTCGTCTCCCAGAGCTGTTCCGCATCCATCTCGCCCAGACCTTTGTAGCGCTGCAGGGCAAATTCCCCTGTGTGGGTTCTGCGGTAGCGCTCCAATGCTTTCTCATCGTATAGATACTCTTCTTTTCCCTTTTTCGGAATCACCTTAAATAACGGCGGCATCGCAATATATACGTGCCCGTTCTGAATCAATTCCGGCATAAAGCGGTAAAGAAACGTCAGAAGCAGCGTATCAATATGGCTTCCGTCCACATCGGCATCCGTCATCAGGACGATCTTGTGGTAACGCAGCTTCGCAATATCGAAATCATTGCCATATCCTTCCGAAAAGCCGCAGCCGAACGCATTGATCATCGTCTTGATCTCGGCATTCGCCAACACCTTGTCCATCGAAGCTTTCTCCACATTTAAAATCTTGCCCCGGATCGGCAGGATCGCCTGATAGCGGCGGTTTCGTCCCATCTTAGCTGAACCGCCCGCGGAATCTCCCTCGACAATGAAAATCTCACATTTCTCTGCCTCGCGGCTCTCACAGTTTGCCAGCTTTCCGTTGCTGTCAAAGGAAAAACGGGATTTCGTCAGCATATTGGTCTTGGCGCGTTCCTCTGCCTTCCGGATCTTTGCAGATTTCTCCGCACAGGCGATGATCGCCTTCAATACCTCTAAATTCCGGTCAAAATAAAGCTGCAGCTCGTCCCCTGTCACGCTGAACACCGCTTTTGTCGCATCGGCACTCGCCAGCTTTGTCTTCGTCTGCCCCTCAAAGATCGGATCCGGATGCTTGACCGCCACAACCGCCGTCATGCCGTTTCTCGTATCCGGTCCTGTAAATTTTGTATCTTTTTCCTTCAGGATTCCCAGCTCTTTCGCATAGCTGTTGATCATCTGGGTAAAACGCGTCTTAAAGCCCGCCAGATGCGTGCCGCCCTCCTGTGTGAAAATATTGTTGCAGAAGCCGAGTACATTTTCCTCAAATGCATCGACAAACTGGAACGCCACTTCAACCTCGATCTGGTCGCTGACGCCCTTAAAATAAATTGGATCATGAATCGGCGTCTTCGTGCTGTTCAGCTCGCGCACATACGCCACGATGCCGTCCGGCTCCGAATAAGTCACCTTTTCAGCCTCGCCTGCCCGCTTATTCTCATAAAGAATCGTCAGCTTCGGGTTCAGATATGCCGTCTCATGCAGGCGGCTCTTGAGCCAGTCCGCCTTGAACCGCGTTTTTTCAAAAATCTCCGGATCCGGCAGAAAATTGATCTCTGTTCCAGTCTCTCTTGTCTTTCCAACCACCGGCAGAAGACCATCGATCAGTTCAACCGTCGGGATGCCGCGCTCATATGCATCGTGATGGATCTGTCCATTCTTATATACATTGACCTCCAGATGCGCTGAGAGGGCATTGACAACCGACGAACCGACGCCGTGCAGACCGCCGCTCGTCTTGTACGCATTGTTGTCAAACTTGCCGCCCGCATGCAAGGTCGAGAGCACAATTCGCTCCGCTGCCACACCCTTTTTATGCATCTCCACCGGAATACCGCGTCCATTGTCCCGGACGGTGCAGGAGCCGTCCGCCTCCAGCGTCACGCGGATCTGGGAACAGGCGCCCGCCAGGTGCTCATCGACCGAGTTATCCACGATCTCATAGATCAGGTGATTCAGCCCCTTCGTTCCCACGCTTCCTATATACATACCAGGACGCTTACGGACAGCCTCCAGCCCCTCCAGAACCGTTATGCTGTCCGCATCATACTGTGTTTTACCCATAGGTTCATTCCTCCTGTGCCCGACCTGGGAATCATATTTGCTGCCATTTACACGTGTGATGCAAACGGCAGCTTTTATTTCACTGGTCAGGCTGATTTCTTCCACTTATAATGCGTATTTATTTTATGACTTTGAAATCATGCAAATAGAACACTCTAACTCTCTGGCATCACACCCGCCAGCCATTGTTTTATAGACTTTTCATTAGCGAAAAAGTAGTAAACCGTTCTCATTTACTATAAAATATTAGTAACTGTTCAGTACCTTCACAGTCACGCGCAAAAAACCATTAAAAATTGCCTGCGGCAATGGGATTTTTGCATGCTGGTCCATGTTTTCGTACGGTCAGCGCAGTAAATGCGCGGACCTACTGAACAGCTACAAATATTATTACATAAATTCAAAAATTTTGCAATGCATTTTTTAGAACAAATGTTCGTCTCTTCTCTAGGCAACCAGATTCCATGCCAGCACTGGCAGCTTTCTTTTATCCCAGCGCCACATCCAGAATCATCATCAGCACAAATCCAACCGCAAATCCGATCGTTCCCATATCGGAATGACTGCCCTGCGCCGACTCTGGAATCAGTTCCTCCACAACCACGTAAATCATCGCCCCTGCTGCAAGCGCCAGGAGAACCGGCAGAACCGGTTCCAGATAGCGGTACGCGGCGATCGTCGCAAGCGCCCCGATCGGCTCGACGATACCGGAGAGTGTTCCCATCGCAAATGCCTTTTTCCGGCTCATCCCTGACT
This sequence comes from Clostridium sp. TF11-13AC, assembly GCF_003481065.1. Taxonomy (NCBI): domain Bacteria; kingdom Bacillati; phylum Bacillota; class Clostridia; order Eubacteriales; family Clostridiaceae; genus Clostridium; species Clostridium sp. TF11-13AC. The sequence continues at coordinate 350,651 of NZ_QUKJ01000001.1, read as the reverse complement.
CACTCCGAAGTGGCAGGGAAATGATCGCTCCCTCCGGGAAGTTCTGAATCGCGATTCCAAGCGAAAGCGCCAGCGCCGCTGCAAGCGTGATACCGCTCTTTTCTGCTAAGAATCCGGCAAATACCACTCCGACTGCCATGCCCTCCGGGATATTGTGAAGTGTGACCGCCAGAACCAGCATCGTCGTCTTCTTGAGCCCGCACACATGCCCCTCCGGCTCATCACTTCCCAGATGCAGATGCGGGATCACACGATCCAGCAAAAGCAGCATCAGAATACCCACCATAAAACCAATGGATGCCGGCAGAAATGCCAGATGCCCCATCGCTTCGCACATATTCATCGACGGAATTAAAAGTGACCAGACCGACGCCGCCACCATCACCCCCGATGCGAATCCCAGAAGCGTTTTCTGGATGATCGGCTTTAACTCATTTTTCAAAAAAAAGACGCAGGCTGCTCCCGCCGTCGTACCGACAAACGGAATCAAAACCCCAAGAAGCGTATTTTGATCCATATTCATTCCTTTCTTTTTCTTTTTAAATATCTGAACGGTTCTTTTCCCGGAACCTCGTTTTTTTTCTTCTATTTCTCTTTGATGTACCGGGTCGTTCAAAGAAGTCATCTCAAGTTCCTCTGATTGAATATTCCTATTGTAGCATATGCGCCTTTCTTTTGCACGGTTCCTTTTTATCATTAAGCCAGTTTCATCCACCAATCCCGGCTCAAATCCGATTCAAACAACCCTCTGTTTATACATCGGCATTCTTTCATATGTTTCTCGTTTGCAAACGTCTTTCCGCAAACAAAAAAGAGAACCAAAAATCAGGATGTCCCTAATTTCCAGTTCTCTTTTCATTCTTTGAATACAATGATTTATCACTCTTTAATTTATTTCTGCTCAGAATTCTGTTTAATAAACTCATGAACATCGTTTACGCTTAAATTGCTCTCTTCAATCGCATCCAGTAATTCGCTTAATTCAGCTTTACGAATCTCAGCCGCTAATTCCTTTTTCTCTGCTTTCAGAGCTTTAACGGTTTCTTCTAATTTAGCCAGCTTCTCTTCTACCGCTGCCAGCTTCTCTTTGTTTACTTCTAATGCAGAACGTTTCGGTCCTCTCGGCATAATACATACCCCTTTCGTTTTCTTTGAGAATAGCACAAATCTCTTATTTGTGCAATATCGATTCGTTTAAAAACCAAGTTTTTCATCAATCAGAGTAATCTCCATTTCAATAAAACGCATTTTTTAATAATATACTTCCTTTTTGAATCTCTTTTGAATAACTTTCTCTCTGGACAAATTTCTTTTTCCTTATTATAATATCAGATTGTATCCAAACGCAAGAAAAAAGGAGTTTGTATGAGTGCTTCCAATACACAGAACGATTTTTCCAAAGGAAGTATCGTTAAAAATATCATGAATCTCGCGATCCCGATGACGTTGGCGCAGCTTATCAATGTCCTGTACAACATCGTTGACCGCATCTACATCGGACGCATACCCGATCATGCCACCCTATCTTTGACCGGCATCGGGCTTTCGCTGCCGATCATCACGCTCGTCATCGCATTTGCCAACCTGTTTGGCATGGGCGGCGCGCCGCTCTGCTCAATTGAGCGCGGACGCGGGGATATCAAAGAAGCCGAGGCGATCATGGGAAATTCCTTCTCCATGATGGTTATTTCCGGTGTGCTTCTGACCGTACTCTGCCTGATATTCCGCAAACCAATGCTGTATCTGTTCGGAGCCAGCGACGCTACTTATCCATATGCGGACGCCTACATTACAATCTATCTGCTCGGCAGCCTGTTCGTGATGGTCGGACTCGGCATGAACTCGTTCATCAATTCACAGGGATTCGGGCGCATCGGCATGATGACCGTCCTTTTGGGCGCTGCCGCCAATATCCTGCTCGACCCGATTTTTATCTTTATGCTTCACATGGGAATCCGCGGCGCGGCGCTCGCCACCATCCTGTCGCAGCTTCTCTCTGCCATCTGGATTCTGCGGTTTTTAACCAGTGACAAAACAATTCTGAAACTGAGACGTTCTTCGATGCGCCTTTCCGCACGGAGGGCCCGGAAAATCGTCGGACTCGGTCTGTCCGGTTTCACGATGGCGATCACCAACTGCACCGTCCAGATCATGTGCAACGCAACCTTACAGGTATACGGCGGCGATCTCTACGTCGGTGTTATGACCGTTATCAACTCCATCCGTGAAATTGCAACTCTTCCGGTAACCGGCGTTACCCACAGCGCTCAGCCGGTGCTCGGTTTCAATTATGGGGCAAAAGAATACGGCCGCGTTAAAAAGGCAATCGTCTTTACCTCTTTTATTGCAATTTTATATACGACCGGTATCTGGCTGATCGTCGATGGTTTCCCAGCATTCTTTATCCGCATTTTTAATCAGGATGCAGAACTCATTGCGGCAGGTATTCCGGCGATCCGCTTATACTTTTTCGGATTCTTTATGATGTCGCTCCAATTCTCCGGACAGTCGATTTTCGTCGGTCTGGGCGAATCCAAAAAAGCGATCTTTTTCTCTATTTTCCGAAAAGTAATTATCGTTGTTCCGCTGACTCTCCTGCTGCCAGGTATGTTTGGAATGGGAACCAACGGCGTATTCGCCGCCGAACCAATTTCCAACTTTATCGGCGGAATTGCCTGCTTTGGAACGATGCTTTTTACCATCTGGCGGAAATTGACGAAACTGCAAAAACAGGAGGCAGTTTAAAATATATCGCACAAGCCTGTAAATAAAAAGCAGCTGTAAAACAGATATTTCTTTGAATTTCTTTATCTGTTTTATAGCTGCCTTTTTATTTATACTTTTTTGCGGCGGTTCTGCGTCCTTATTATATTATCACGACTTCTTTTTATCTATTTCCTTTTTCATCGAATATCCGCTTAATTATTCCGTTGTCTCATACGCATACAGAATCGTCCGAGCATTGTCAAATTCATAGCTGCACGTTACAAAAGAATAGAGACGTACAATTGTCCCCTCGATCGGGGCTTTTGCACTCGCGCCCAATATCATCTGTGCAGATCCTCCTCCGGTGTGCTGATCGGTGCAATGTTATAATTTTCCACCAGATACTGCAGCACATTCGGAGAGATAAATGCCGGAAGGGACGGTCCGAGGAGAATATTTTTGATCCCCAGATGAAGCAGTGTCAGCAGGATACACACTGCTTTCTGCTCATACCAGGAGAGCACCATGGAAAGCGGCAGATCGTTGACACCGCAGTCAAATGCTTCTGCCAGTGCCACCGCAACCTTGATGGCGCTGTAAGCGTCGTTGCACTGTCCCATATCCATTATTCTCGGAAGACCGCCAATCGTACCCAGATCCAGATCATTGAACCGGTATTTGCCGCAGGCAAGGGTCAGAACAATGCTGTCTGCCGGTGTCTGCTTTACAAATTCGGTATAATAATTGCGTCCCGGCTTGGCACCGTCACATCCGCCGACCAGGAAGAAATGTTTGATGGCTCCCGATTTAACGGCATCGATGACCGTATCCGCCACTGAAAGAACCGCATGGTGGGAAAATCCAGTCATGACTGTTTTGCCGCCGTTTATGCCTGTAAAATGCATATCCTCAGGATAACCACCCAATGAAAGTGCCTTTTCAATAACCGGCGTAAAATCTCTCTCTTTGCCGATGTGTACCATTTCCGGATAGGATACGACTTCCGTCGTAAACACCCGGTCGGCATAGCTCTTTTTCGGAGGCATCAGGCAGTTCGTCGTAAAGAGAACCGGAGCCGGAATATCTGCAAATTCCTTCTGCTGGTTCTGCCATGCCGTGCCGAAATTGCCCTTCAGGTGAGGATACTTTTTCAGTTCCGGATAAGCGTGCGCCGGAAGCATTTCACCGTGAGTGTAGATGTTGATGCCCTTATCTTTCGTCTGCTCAAGGAGCTGTTTTAAATCGTATAAATCATGGCCGCTGATAACGATAAACGGGCCTTTCTCCACGGTCAGAGGCACCTGCGTCGGAACAGGATTTCCATAAGATTCGGTGTTGGCCCGATCCAGAAGCGCCATGCACTTGAGGTTGATTTCACCCACTTCCAGGACAATCGGAAGCAGCTCGTCCATGCCCCAGTCATCCATGCCGATCGCAAAGAGTGCCTTAAAAAAGAAGCGATTAATCGTGTCATCGGTATATCCCAGAACGGCCGCGTGGTAAGCATACGCCGCAATGCCGCGAATTCCGAACAAAATCAGCGATTTCAGAGAACGGACATCCTCGCCTGCCTCCCAGAGATTATTCATATCATAATTGTTATTTTTGCCGCAAGAGACCGTGCACACGAAACAATCAGGCACCAGGCGTTCTCTCTCTTTTTCAACCCGCCGGATCAATTCAGTGATGGTGTCATTGTTAAAATTCACATTTGTTACCGTGGTAAACAATCCTTCCAATACAAGTCTGCTGGTATCCCCGGTAATCAGGTATTCATTGCCTTCCGTCGCTCTTGCAAGGCCAATCAGCGCACCCGTCAGCTTATCCTGCAGCCTGGCGGTGTCCGCTCTCTTGCCGCACACACCGGCACTGCCGGTACAGGCCGTACAGCCTGCCGTCTGCTCACACTGGTAACAAAACATTTTCCGCTCCATACTTTATAACTCCTTTTCGTTGTTCTGCAATCAACTGCCATTATTTCTAACCTGCGGCACCCTCACGTTCAAGAACACATTCGCGCACTTCCAGGCTACCGGCTTTTTGTCTTTCTTAGCTTTACAAGCGTATTATAAAAAAACACCGGCAGAAATTCAGTTGTTTTTACAACGAAACAGAAATTTAAGTTCAAAAGAATATTTAGCCGTAAAAATACCGACCTCCAATCGTTAGATTTTTAGGTCTAACATTTGGAAGTCGGTACATAGATGGAATCTTTTCTTTTATTTTTGTCTCGCCTTAAACGCCCGGTCAATCTCCCGCTTCGCGTCCTTTTTCGCCAGATCGTCTCTCTTATCATACAACTTCTTACCGCGTGCCAGACCAATCTCCACTTTTACGAGACTTCCCTTAAAATACACCTGCAGCGGCACCAGCGTATATCCTTTTTCTTTGATCTTTGACATCAGGCGGCGGATCTCCAGTTTGTGGAGAAGGAGTTTCCGCACACGCAGCGGATCTTTGTTAAAAATGTTTCCCTTCTCATACGGGCTGATATGCATGCCGAATACATACACCTGACCATCGCTCTCGATCTTGATAAATGCTTCCTTGATGCTGCATTTACCCATACGGATCGATTTGACCTCGGTACCGAATAACTCGATCCCGGCTTCGAATTTATCATCGATAAAATAATCATGGTAGGCTTTCTTATTGTTCGCCACCATCTTGATTCCTGCTCCCATTTTAATTCCTCTTTCCCTCTCTACTTTTTACATCTTATTTTACAATCTCCTACTTCCAATACACCGCCGGCATAAAATCAATCGTCCTCGCATACCGGTCGCAGGCCGTCACGCGGACGCGGATGGTCTGACCGAGCTTGTACGTCTTTCTAGTCATCTCTCCGACCAGCTCATAGTGTGCTTCGTCAAATACGAAATAGTCGCCGCGCAGTTCATTGACATGAACTAATCCTTCAACCGTGTTCGGCAGCTCAACATAGAAGCCCCAGTTGGTGACACCGGAAATGACTCCCTCGAATTCTTCTCCGATGTAATGTTCCATGTACTGGACTTTCTTCATCTTATCGGTTTCGCGCTCGGCTTCGTCAGCGCGGCGCTCCAGGGCCGAGGTCTGGACTGCCACTTCCGGCAGGATTTTCTCAAAATGGGCGGTTTTTCGCGCATCCATATTGCCGTGCAAGCACTCTTTGATGATCCGGTGGATCTGCAGATCCGGGTAACGACGGATAGGGGAAGTGAAATGGGTATAATATTTCGCCGCCAATCCAAAATGACCGGAGTTCAAGGTCGAATATTTCGCCTGTTTCATGGAGCGCAGCGTCAGACGGCTGAGCAATGCCTCCTCCGGCGTGCCCTCGATCTTTTCAAGCAGCTTTTGCAGCTCTTTCGGGTGGACTTCGCCGCCCGGCATCCGCAATGTATATCCAAAGTTGTTGATGAACGTGCCGAGTTTCGCCATCTTCTCCTCATCCGGTTTCTCATGGATTCGGTAGAGGAACGGCATTTCCTGCCAATAATAGTCCTCGGCTACCGTCTCATTTGCCATCAGCATGAAATCCTCGATAAGCTTCGTCGCCGCGTTGCGCTCATACGGCTTGATCTCGATCGGGCGTCCTTTGGCGTCGAGTAAAATCTTGCTCTCTGGAAAGTCGAAGTCGATCGCACCGCGCTCCTGGCGTCTCTTTCGGAGAAGCTGCGAAAGTTCTTTCATTTGCAGGAATAAATCCACAAATTCCTTATATTTCTCCTTTGTCTCTGCATCATCATCCGTGATGATCGCATTGACCGCCGTATACGTCATCCGGCGATCGACGCGGATCAATGTCTCTGCAATCTCATGTCCGATCACGACGCCTTTGTCATTGATTTCCATGATACAGCTCAGCGCCAGGCGATCCTCGCCCTGATTCAGGGAACAGATACCGTTTGAAAGTTTATGCGGCAGCATCGGAATGACGCGATCGGTCAGATACACGCTCGTTCCGCGCTTTAATGCCTCGCGGTCAAGCGGGCTGCCCTCGCGGACATAATGGGTCACATCCGCAATGTGTACACCGAGCCGGTAGCCCTGCTCCGTCTTTTCCAGCGTGATCGCATCATCGAGATCCTTCGCTTCCTCACCATCGATCGTGACTGTCGGCAGCTCACGCAGATCCTTGCGTCCCGCCTTGTCCTCCTCGCGGACGGCATCCGGGATCTCTTCAAGCTGTGCCATGACCTCCGGCGAAAATTCTTCCGGCAGACCGTATGCTTTCACGATGGATAAAATATCGACTCCCGGATCGTTCATATGTCCGAGAATGCTGGTGATCACGCCCTCCGGCTTCTTATCCGGGCTGTTTCCGTAATCCTTGATCTTCACGATGACCTTATGACCGGTCACTGCGCCCGCGTCACACCCCTGCGGGATGAAAATGTCGCGTGAAATCCGTGGATTGTCCGGGATCACAAAGCCGAAACCGCCGTTTTTCTCATACAGACCGACCAGCTCCTGATTAGCGTGCTCCAGGATCCGCACGATACTTCCCTCAGCTCTGCGTCCGCCGTCGCTCTCCTGCTCAATCACAACCAGCACCTTATCGCCGTGCATCGCGCCCTTTGTTTTTTCACGCGGAACGAACACATCCTGCTCACGTCCCTCGATTGTCACGAAACCGAAGCCCTTCGGGTGTCCCGAATAAATACCTGCCTCTGAAAATGTCTCCGGGCGTCCCAGCTTGCCCTTGCGGGACATGCTGATTTTTCCCTCTTCCAGCAGATGATCGATAACCCGCTGCAGCTCCCGGCGCTGTTCCTTCGGAATATTTAAAAGAAGTGCCAGCTCCTTCAGCTTCATCGGCACGTATGCCGGTTCATTCATGACATCCTGAATCATCTTGCAGCGGCGGGTAAACTCCTCCTCGGAAGCGCCAATATCCTCACACTTCTTCTCGCCGCGCTTTTCGCGCTTCTTATCCATCTCACGCTCAAACTTCCGATCACGGTCTTTCTTTCCCGCTTTATCCTTTTTCCGGCGCACCGATTCCTCTTTCGGACCTTTCGCACGCTCCGGCTTTTTCTTCTTTTTTCCGTACCTCTCTTCCCACTCGCCGATCAACCCATCCCCGTCAATCTGGCGCTGTACGCTGCTCTCCCGGCTTTCTCCGGACATTTTCTCTTCCCGCGCTTCTTCTTTCCGCATCGCAAACCGCTGTTCTGCATTCTTCCGGATCCTCTCCAGCATCTCGTCCGAGAGCTTCATCTCCGTCTGCTGACGTTTTTCAAACGCCTCTCTTTCTCTCCTGCGATTTTCCGGCATTTTCTGTCCTTCCTCTTTCTGTGAAGCTGCCGCACTCTGCATCTGCGCCTGGCGCTTCTGCTGTTTTGCGTATTTCTGAGCCTCGCTTCTCTTTATTTTTCCCATGATTTTATCAAATATGTTCAAATCTATCTCACTTCTCTTTCTTAATTCACATTCTCGCGCCATTTCCTATGAAAAAAAGCTGCCACGTCCAGCGCTCTCTGCCTCTCACCCCTGCATCTGCTCGGAAACCACCGGCAAATATCAGATTCAGGAAACAGATCCCGCTGCCACGCGACAGCCTCTTAAAGGTTCCTTACAGGAATTTCAAATTCAAAACTAATGCAAGGATCAGCCACAGAATTGCAGCATATTTGGTCAGCTTCTCCAGCTTTCCTTCCATAGAACGGCTTTTATTTCTGCCCCAGTAGCTGTCAGCCATACCGCCGATGGAACCGGACAGACCTGCCGATTTGCCCTCCTGCAGTAGGATTACCGCCGACAGGAATACACAGATAATAATAAATATGATCGTAAGGATCGTCTTGATCATCTTCGCACCTCCTGAATAAACATAGTAATCATAGCATATTTTCGGCGGAAGGACAACTGTTTTTTTCCCGACTTCAACCCGGGAATTTGCCGTATTTAAATGCGAAGCCACGGCAAATTCCGTTACCGGGCTTGATTTTATCTCCCGTCGTGCGATACAATAGAGTTCTATCACATTTACAATCAGCGAAATCCTTTTTTTCATGGGAACAGCTATTTTTTATCATAAAACGAGTCAGGAGGGTTCTATTTTGAAAAAATTCACTTCGGCGTTTGGGCGTCTGTTTCTCTCTGCCGTCCTTATTTTTCTGGTGTTCTACACCATGATGCCCGCCATCAATCTACACGATCAGGATTTCATCGTATTCCTGATTATCTGCATTCTGATTGTACTGGCAGTCAACTTTATGGAAAGCATTCTCATATTCCTGAAAACAGTGCAGCAAAACCGCGGCGTCGAGGTCGTGCGCGATCCTGTGACCGGACGGATGGTTCTGCGGCGCAAGTACGCCAACGTCTCCGGCAGTCCGTTTGCCGGTTTTAAGGCGATGGGACGCCCGTGCAAATATGGCATGATCGCGATCGCTGTCCTGATCTTCTTTTCCCTGATCGCCTCGGCGGCGGGCATCCAGCTTTTTAATGCGTCCCGCTACCGCGATCTGATCACCGTTACCGAGGGCGATTTTGCCTCAGATGTCGCAGAGCTTGGCATGTCGCAGATCCCGGTCGTTGATAAGGATACCGCCTCCCGGCTCGGAAGCAAAAAGCTCGGTGAGATGACCGACCTGGTCTCCCAGTTTGAGATTCAGGAAAATTACACACAGATCAACTACAAGGGGACACCGTACCGCGTGACGCCTTTGCGCTATGCCGACCCGATCAAATGGCTTTACAACCAGAAGAAGGGACTTCCGGCATACATTGCTGTCAATATGGTCGATCAGAATACCGATCTCGTCTGGCTGTCCTCCGGCATGAAGTATTCCACCAGTGAATATTTCTTCCGCAATATCAACCGCTACATCCGTTTCTGCTACCCGACACGGATGTTTGAGACGGTCTCCTTCGAGATCGACGACGATGGAAACCCCTACTGGGTGGCGCCGACCATCGCCTACCGGATCGGCTGGTGGAACGGCAAGGACATCGACGGCGCGATCCTCGTCAATGCTGAGACCGGCGAATCTAAGTGGTACGCCAAAGCGGATGTCCCGCAGTGGATCGACCAGCTCTATGATTCGAACCTCATCATGGAACAGCTCGACGACAACGGCAGATTCCAGAATGGTTATTTAAACTCTATCTTCGGTCAGCGCGGCGTGCGTCGGACGACCTACGGCTACAACTATCTCGCCATCGACGACGATGTGTGGCTGTACACCGGCATGAGCTCTGTAACCTCAGATGAGTCGAACATTGGCTTCGTCCTCGTCAACCTGCGGACGAAAGAAACGAAATTTTACACCGTTCCGGGCGCCACCGAGCTCGCCGCAATGGATTCCGCGCGCGGACAGGTGCAGCACTTAAATTACAGTGCGACCTTCCCGCTTCTCTTAAATATTTCCGGACGACCGGCATATTTCATTTCCCTGAAAGATGATGCAGGGCTTGTGAAAATGTATGCGTTCGTCGATGTCGCGCAGTACCAGATCGTCGGCACCGGACAGACGATCGATGAGGCAAAGCGCAATTACCGTGAGACGCTGGGACAGGAGGAAATCGAAGATCCAACTGCCAAGGAACCGGCGGCAAGCGAAACTGTCTCCGGCACGGTCGAGGCGATCGAGAATGTCGTCGTTTCCGGTAACACCTACTACTATTTCACGCTGACCGATGACCGCACCGACAGCGTCTACACCGCTGCGATCACCGTTTCCGAGCGGCTTCCGTTCGTGCAGGCGGGCGACTCCGTTTCCTTTGAGTGCGTCGAGAATGGTTCTACAAAAGAAGTTATAACCTGGAGGTAAGATAACATTGAAAAGTGAAGATATGATTTTAAAGGCAGCCATCGTACACATCCTCGATTCTTCGGTGGGAATCCCGGTTCTCTCCGACCAGAGCATGGAGGTCGGACCCGATTTTTCCGACTTCCTGAAAGCGCATATCGAGAAAATAACGGAAAGTGACGATGTCAAGCACTGTACATTTGCAGAAGAATCCGAGGTCAAAGAGCTGCTGCAAAACTGCACCCCGGACAATTTCGTCGAGACGAGCAAACAGCTCGCCGAGCGCCTCTACGACATCATGAATGCGAATATTGACATTCCAGCCGCCGATGTGGCGATGACCGTGTTCGGCTGCAAGGGCAAGGATTATCTGGCATTCTTAAAGATGAACTACAAGACCTCCTACACGCATCAGACCAGGGAAACGGACGGCGGCAACAGCAACGAGATCATTTTACAGCGCGCACTGCTTCCGGGACAGGGACAGCGCCTCTCCGAGGCGTTTGTCCTCGATCTCTCCGACGGCTCCCTGATTCTGGCTGAGAAAAAATATGAGGTCAACGGCGAAAAATGCTTCTATTTCTCCGAGCTCTTCCTCGAATGCCGCGCCCCGCTCTCCCAGAAATCCAAGCTCGACATCGTCACCCGCGCCGTCGATCAGGTTGCCAAAAAATATTACGGCGACGAGGATGCACAGAAAAAGATGGAAATCAAAGACATTATCTGTAATGAATTAGAGGAACAGGGCGAAATCAAGGTGTCCGAACTGCGCGAAAAAGTATTTCCCGGCAGCCCGGAGATGCTCGAGGAGCTGGATGAAAAACTCGACCGCTACAACCTCTCCTACGAGACGGTCGCGCCGAAAAATGAGCAGACGATCAAGAAATTCCAGAAACAGAAGCTGTACACTGACACCGGCATCGAGATCACGATCCCGATGAAAGAATACAGAAATCCCGACCATGTGGAGTTTATTACCAACATGGACGGGACAATCTCGGTGTTGATTAAAAATATTGGGATGCTGAGCAGTAAATAGCCTCTCACACAAAATCTATTTATCGGCTGATTCAAACGATTGCGATACATAATAACAGAAACATCCATCAGTCATGCCGTTGATCAAACCGTGTATACACCTCACAGAACCGCGCCGCAAACGACGGCTCGCGTCCACCCGCATACAGATGGGAAACATCCCCAAAACGGCTCATGCGGAAGGATGCAACGCCGGAGCGGCGCTCTTCTGTATAGAGCACCGTCACCGACGACGGTGCCGCACAGGTTCCGTGCCAGAGCTGCATCGGAGAGATATTTAAGAGATGGGAAAGCAGGACGCACTCGACGCCAAAATGACAGAATAACACAATCGTGTCCTCATTCGGTGCCACGGCTCGGTAAAACAATCCGTTTCTCTCATATCCGTGCTGGCTGAGCAGCCGGTCAAGCTCTCCAGTCACCCAGTCGTACTCTTCCTTTACATGGGCGTTCCGAAAGACTTCTGTTTCATGCCAGTGATCCTTATCAAAATACTTCGGCTCCGCCATCCACGCATCCGGCAGCCAGTCCCAGACACAATGCCCGGAATCCTTTCCCGGATGTACCGCCTGCGGGGCAAATTCACGCAGCCAGCTGCAGGTTTCTGCCGTGCGGCAGGCTTTTTTTAAGGTCAGGGACGCCGTGTCCTTCGCACGCCCCAGCGGCGATACATAATAAGCCGCCACCGGAATCGGCGCCAGACGGTCTGCCAGAAGCTTTGCTTCCTCCCAGCCAGCCGGGGTCAGGGAATCAATTGAGTAATCAGGATCCGCATGGCGGACAATCAGAAGGCGCATAGGAAAACTCCTTTCGTAAAGAAATGTTACAAAACCCAAAAGCGCGGTGCTCATGACCAAGGGATGTATCTGGGCGCGGGAAAAATTAGAGCATCTTCCGATACTCCTGCTTCCACCCATTTAAAAGTTCTCCCGCACTCTCCATCCGCCGGACCGGATTGCGGTCAAACATCGTCTCGACCATGCGGACATTCCCGCACTTCTCCGCAGTCTGATTCGCCTCGTCGAGTTCCCGTTTCCAGATCTCCTTCTGTTCCGGCGTCATCGCAGCCGCATGCCGCTCCTTAAGCTCCAGCTTCGGGTCAATCAAGGCAAGCTGGTACAGATGCTTCAGCATCTCTGGGCTCTTGTCGAAATTGTACGCCATTTCATAAGCGGTAAACGCTTTCTCAAACCAGAAAATCCCGGCATACGCCGCCCCGATATTGTTCCAGATCTTCGCGGTAAATTCGTCCGTCAGCGATTTGACCCGCCAGTCCTCCAGAATCCGGTTGTAGTAATAGATCGCCGTCCCAAACTGCCGCAGGCGGAAATAGTAATCCGCCATCTCCTTCCGGAACTCCGCCGCATTCATTTTGCGAAATGCCGCCAATTTCTGGCGGTATGCCGCAATCTCCTTTGCCGTATAATAACAGCACTCCTGCAGAATCACGATCGGCAGCTCGTCCTGGCTCTCGCCGCTCCGCTGCCATGCCTCCAGTTTGCCTGCCAGAAACGAAAGTCCCAGCTCCGAACGGATAAACTCAATCAGGCGGTCATCCACAAATCCATCCAGCACCAGAAGCGGATTCTGATAAATGACATAACACAGCTCCTGCGACGATGCGATATGGACGCCCAGCCGTTCTATGTAAAAAGGATGTAGAACCGGCTCCTGCCGGCAAAGTATCAGACTCATAATGAAACCTCTTGTTTAATCATCCGGTTTGTCGCCGGAAATAATTCTCCAAATCCCAAATCACGTATCATGACGATCATCCTGTCTTCCCCGGTAAATCCAAATGCCATCTCGATCCGGGTCGTCCGGTCCGGGCGTTTCGGGAATCCCTCAAGCGGAATCTTCACCGTCTTCTTTTTGCGCGGTTCCAGCGGCTGGAGTGAAAATTCCACCTCCGGCGTGCCCGACACAATAAATTCCGCCGTCATTTTCGTCTCATACCAGCTGTCCCCGGCGGATGCCAGCACCAGCTGTCCCTCTTTTTCACGCTCCTGAATCTTTAAGGAAACCGTTGTTTTCAGCCGCCCCTCACAGATACAGGTAAAATGGTACGCACTATGTGCCTCACAGAGATCTTCCGAGCGGATCAGCGCCCCTCGGGTAAATACATCCATCTCCGCAAATACACGGCGCCGTTTGCAGATCTGCTGCATAAAATCTGACGCCCAGTCCGTCTGTGCAAATCCCCTGCCTGTCAGGATGATCGCTGAAAACAGGCGCTTCTGCAGCAGCCGTTCCGCACAGGAGGAAAGAATCCGGTCTGCCATCTGGATGCCCGCGTCGCTGTCCAGCACATTTAAGTGAAACGACTCCTCCAGTTCCTCCTGATCCGCGACCACCTGCATCTGGCGCAGCCCGCGCTGCACTCTCAATTCATAATAATGAAGACCATTCTCCGAAAGTTCAAACATTCCCACCTGGTTGCTCCAGACTTCCCGTTTCTGGCTCATCACGTAATATACAAAGCTCTCCGCGTGACTGATCACATGCACCCGGCTCCGGTCGATTTCCAGAAAATCGGCACAATACATCAGGCAGTCCAGCAGCTTTACCTCAAGCTTTGGCACCGTGATCACCAGGTTTTCTATCTCTTCTTTTCCGGACGCCTGTCTGGGAATCGCAAGCACCTGTTTCAGGAACATTTTCAGCAGATATAAGCCCTCGTAGCGGACGCCGTCGATCGTAGCGGTGCCGTCCTTCATCGCCAGGGAAAGCAGCTTATCTTCCACCACCATGCCCTCTAACGCGCCCCCGGCACTCTCCTCTGCCACCCGCCAGACGTCCGAATCCGGTTCTTTTCCGATCCGGGTCGGAACCGACCAGATCGTCTCCTGACCCTGACAGGATATATGTGTGCATGAATCACACAGATCCATGCCAATTATAAGTCCATTCATCTATCGTTTGTCCGTCTGTCCCTTTCCTCAGGCGATCGGGAAAAGTGCGCTTACCGCCGCATCTCTCTTCTGGTACTCCCGCATCTTTTCCCGAAGCGCCGTCTCGTTATTTACTTTTAAAGAAAGACTCATCTCATTGAGCGCCGCAAACCGGCTTTCCCGGCTGCGCCCCGGAATCTCCCGGCAGGAAATCTCTCCCTTTTCTTTCGTCTTCCGGACGCCGTCCTCTTCCTCTTCGATCTGATATTCCAGCGTCTCGCCCTCAAAAATCACCTTTTCACGGATGTAAATATCCCGGTAAACGAGACGCATTTCCTCATAGTGGAACTCTTCCTCCTGCGGCAGAATCCGCAGCCGCAGATACGGGCGCACCGCCCGGTTTCCGTGATACTCGATGATTTCTTTATCTAAAATATTGCCCGGGATATGGATAAACCGCGCCAGATCCTTAAAATAGGCAAAAATCATGCCCGCATCTAAAAGCACATCCACCACCGACTGGCACAGGCGCCGCTGTTCCTCCGAAAGCTCCGGCAGCGTCGCATAATACTTTGTCAGCGCCAGCAGATAAATATCCGGGATCCGCTCCCGATCAGAGCTTCCCTGCACAGCACCCTCCAAAAATGCGAACACCTTGTCGTCCGTCGGACGGTTTTCCAGAAAATATTCCACGCTCTTGACCGTGAAATACGCGCGCACGATATTTTCCCCTGTTTTCTTGCGTGACGCATAAAGCTCGAACACCCGGTCTAACTTTGCTGTATTGCCGGTAAAGAGCATCTGCGCTACCAGCCGTTCCTCCAGATCGTACGTCTCCACCCGGAGCCGCAGCCCCTGCATCAGGACGCGGTACATCTGATCCACCGTACCGTTGAAATGTTCGCAGAGATAATCGAGAATCACACTGTCCGGCTTCTCGTGTTCAAAGACATACCAGGTCAGATAAAGCAGGTGGTCATCCCGGTCAAAGAGATTTTGAAGCAGCATTCTCCCGCAAAGCCGCAGCAGCAGATTGACCGGCAGACCTTCCAGACCATACCGGCACACCATCTCATACGCCTCGCTGAAATGCCCGCACCGGATCAGCGTCCCGCAGACGCCGTTTCTCTCATCCCGCGTCAGCTGATCCTTGTCAAGGCTCAGAAGGTAGGAAACACTTCCATCCTTTTTCGCATCCTCAATCCCATCCGCCATCCTCTTATAATACCGCACGATCGCTGACAGCACCTTTGCCCTAAACAGCGGGTGCAGCTCCATCTTCTGATCCGCGTGCTCCAAAAGGATCGCATCGTCCCCGGTCAGCACCTCCTTGCGGCAGGCTTTTGCACACGCATTCATAAAGAGGAACGGATGCATCGGATTCATTTCAAAACAGGTCTGTAAAAGTTCCTCCATATCCGTAAATACCGGCTGGATGGCGCAATTTACCCGCGCATACCGCGTCTCATTTTCATCCTGGAATAGGACCAGATCGCGCTCCGAAAACAGCGGCACATACGCCGTACCCTCGTTCAGCACATACGCGTCCTCCGTCATCTGCTCCTCATGGCGCACCACCACGTATTTCATCGCCGGTTCCCGGCATTCTACCCGGCAGGATTTCAAAATCCCCGGCAGGACACGCGCCATCTGCGTATCGATCAGTTCCGGATAGATCAATTTCCGGTACAGGACCGCCAGGGCACCGTCTATCCGTTCCTTGAAAAGCTGATCCACCGCAAACTCTTCCATCGCCCGCTCGTACATCCGGTAAATATCCGAATCCGGCGTTCCATATGTAAGAAGGTTCGCATAAAGCTTCGCCAGTGACCCCGCATCCAAATTTGCCGAATACGAAAAGTATAAAAATACCTCACGCGACATCAGGCGGTCATAATTCTCCGGCATCGCATATAAATAATATTCATACAGGCGCGTCAGACTCAAATCTGCCTCCAGCGCCCGGCTATACCATTCAAAACAGGCTGTCTCCCGGCAGTCTCCCCGGATCAGCATTGCACAGAGCGCCTCCAGAATCTCCGTCTCCGGATACAGCCCGTAAAGTTCCGTCAAAAGGCGTCTGTAAAACTCCCGGTACGAACGGGACGCACGCATCACCCGGACCGCCGCCAGTGCCAGCTCGCGGCTGATAATTTTCCGGCGTGCCCCATAGTACAGGGCATGAAGCTCAAAATTGCCCGCATTGTCTAAAAGGATCGGATCACTCTCCAGAAGTTTCAGTCCCGCCGCATAGAGGAATGGGCTGTGACAGCCATCCTTAAACTCCTGCTCCATGCTGATCAGCACCGTAACCGGATTTTTCTGCAATTCCTCATCCAGACGCAGAAGCATCAGATAATAAAACAGGCTGCTGCCCGTCTCCTCCGACGCATACTGCTGCAACAGGCGGATCAAAGTGTCCTTCTGCTCGGCATTGCCGGTCAGCGTCACGTACAGATAGCGGTACAGGCAGTTAAGCTTCCGGTCGCCCGATATTTTAAGCGCCGCTGAATCCTGCAGCTCCTTTAAAATCGTCTGCGCTTTCTCGCGCCGATCAGTCAAAAGGTATAATTCCGCCTGCAAAAGCCGCAGTCCCGCGTCATAGTGCGTCATTTTCATCAGATCCAGCTCCCGCTGCATCTGGTGAACCGCCTCCGTGCCGCCGATCCCATTTTCATACGCCAGACGGGCAGTCAGATAATTTCCAAGCTCTTTCTGGAATGACATATGTGCCCGGTCACATCCGCCCGCATCGGCAGCCGATGCCTCGATCGGGATCCGCACGGTTTCTCTGGCAGTGTGAATCAGGACGGCACCGAAATTCTTTCCGGCATGCAGCCGTTCCGCCAGAATCCGTACCGGAAGACGGAGCAGACCATCTTCAAAATCCGCCCGCGTCGCACTCTTCTTTGGCAAATGGAGGAACTCGCCGTCTGCCGTCACCTCCAGGTACACACTGCCCCAGTTATCCATCCGGATCTCGATCGTGTCCTCGGCATTCTCAGCCAGCTCGGCATATACGCGCGCCCTGCCCGGAATCGTCAGACCGACCGGCTTTTTCACGCCCAGTCCAACCAGAAATTCTTCCATAAAATTTGCACGGCTGCCGTGCCCCTTCAGGCCGTCATAGAGTGCCCGCACATGCAGATCCTGCATAAACGGCACTTCCACAAAATCCGGGTACTCCAAAAGCCGGAGCGCCGTCTCCATATCATTTTCCGCGACGTGCAGAAAATCTTCCGCCGTTTTCAGATCACCCAAAGTCTTCCCGGCGTCTGCCACCTCGACGTGAAACTCATACGGAATCTCCTCTTCCCCGCAGTTTGTCACCAGATAAAAAGAACCCGTGATCGTGTCGCCTGCCGTCAGGAACGAGGTGTCCACTTCATATACGATCCGGCACCGGAGTCCGCCAAACGAATTGTTATCCCCTGGAATCCGCACCCGCAGGTTCGAGGAATACACAAATCCCTTCACACTTAATCCATTTTCGCTCCCGATCCATAAATTTCTCTGCATCAGGGTATTCATCCGCAGCGTCTCGTCTATCTTTTCAGGCGACCAGGTCATCTTCGGCTGTTCCGAATCGATGATTCCCTTCGCCAGCCGGTTAATTCTCTCTTTCATTCCTACCACCTGCCGTTTCATTATCCTGTCCCGGTAACTGCTTCCTCTTTCCACAGCTCCGTCGGTTCGAAATCTCGTATCTTATATCATACCATATTTTGTCTGCATTTACATCAGGGAATTGGAGAATTTCGCTGATTGCCCATCCGGCATTTTTATAAAAACAAGCGCTATCCTGCCTGCCGGACAAAAATTTGATGGTTCCGCCCGATATGTAGAATAGCGCCTGTTTCCAGTTTTAATCGTTTTCTATTTTTTATTCTTCCCAGTCGCCTACATACAGGCGTGCAGCGGTCTGCCCGGCTGCTGGTTCGTAGATCGTCCAAATTGGATATGGATATGCTTTCCCTTGCAGAGAATCATCTATTACAATCGTCTGATCAACGCCATTTGTGCCTGTTTTGGAGGACAGGTCAGCGGCACTCGTCCTAGTAATACTGGAATAGCTGCCCTTTACAGAGCTGCCGTCCACATAAGGTACACCGATGATTGCGTCGCTTAGCTTTGGCAGATACCAGCATTCTTCCGGGACCGAAAGAATGTGGGCGTCCGGCCACCACCACCAGATATCGTTCAACAGGCCAATATAGTGTCCAAGGAACATTGAGGTTCCAGCCGCTTTCACACTTCCTGTTGTGTAGCAGTTCGATAGAACCAGTTTTGCAGAATCATATTTTCCAAATAAACCACCTGCGATGGCATTAGATGTATTCGTTACACACACGTCCGCTGCACTGAAACTCTGTATTACCGAAATCGGACCATTCATCCATCCCACGAGGCCTCCGGCACACCAGCTGCCTGACACATTCTTTCTATCTGACAGCACTTCCGCACCACTTTCTGTATAACCGTAAGAGCAGTTCCGTCCGCCGACATAACTGTTTTTAATGCTGAATTCTTTCCCGGCAGTTCCGCCATTCTGGTTGTTTTTCAGATATCCATACAAACCTCCGGCGGTTCCAGTTGTATCCACATACCCAGAGAAGAAGCTGTTTTCCAACTTCATCTGACCAGAGCTCTCGGCAAAGCCGACCAGACCTCCACTAGCATCGGTTCCCTGTATCCGTGCATTTTTTCCTGAAACATATACGTGATTCATCACTAAATCACTTACTTTTGCTTCCCCGATCAAGCCTCCGGTTTTTCCTCCACTTATTTGCAGCGTCGGTGCATCTACAACTACATGTTCGAGTGTCAGATTGCCATTATTCGTGCTTCCAACCACCGCGCCTGTTGCCATAGTTCCAGAAATCCGGGACTTTTCTCCATATATATGGATATTTTTAATCGTTAAATAGCTGTCCGCCGAAGTGCCTGCCTGTGCCACCAGCCCTGCTGTATTCTGCCCCCAACAGGAAATGTCCGGATCCTTCAGATTCAGGTTTGATATCGTCAGATGATCCGTCTTCTGAAACAAAGCTGCACCATTCCAGGCAACAGGAGTTATCTTTAACCCTGCAATCGTATAGCATTCACCCAGTTTTGCTTTTTCTTTCTCATCCACTTCCGCATTATAAGAGATAATATCCGGGTTGTTAATCGGCCAGAAACTTCCACCTTCATACTTGGAATTTCCCGGACTGTAGATCGTCATATTTCCGTACGCAGCTTCCACCTCTTTGCAATACGCTTCCGTCTGTGAGGTAATCGAATCATCCTCCTGCCAGAGAATATTATCAGTCTGGATAACCCGTGTAATCTTTAATCCCCCATAGTCTTTTCCGCAGAAATTCAGATTCTGCAGATGACGCCCATTGGCAACCTTAACCGTATAGGTATCCGTTCCATCACCATTGGGTTCAATTACATCGGCAAAACAACTGTTGAACTTGTATGAGAGACTTGTATTTTCTGTCGGTGGATAGCCATCCTCGCTCAATTTTACGATAACATTTTCTCCATTTATGTAACCGCCCGGCTGATAACCTCCCCAGGTACCCAGACTACAGAAATTTCCACCCTCGCGTGATAAATCATCCAGATAGAAACGCAATTTCAACTTTTTCTCTTCCGTTATGCCTATTTCAAAACGATTTACCCTGTTTTTGTCGGCAAATCTCGTCCAACTGCCATTTGCCTCATTTTCTACACAGCTGGCAGCTTTCTCTTCCGTATCTACAAAGCAAAATTTTGATCCCATTCTCAGAGTATTTTCCTGCAAATCACCCGTATTGACTTGGAGAACATACCACATCGTTTTACCGCTCAATTCGCCGGTAATCGAAAATATCAGATGTATTCTCTGATTTTCTTCAAGGGGAGCCGGAGAGACATAATCGATATACAGCCTGTTTCCAGTATGCAGCGCCTCTTCGTTCTCTTCCTTGTCCCAGTCCCCGACATGGTTATTCAGAAACCAGGAAAATCCCTTTGAAGCGTTCTGCGCAGCAAGTTTTTCCGCTACTTTCTGGATCGTCGGCATGGGATAAATCGGTATCTCTGCTTTCTTTAATTCTGGATCATAGGGATATGTATTCTCGCTGTCTGCACCCGTTCCCTCAGCACCAAACAGTTCTGAAAGTTCTTCTGCGTATGCGAGCACATATTTCTCATTCACCTTACTGCACACATAACAGCCCGGATAAACTGATTTTTTGTTTGTTCCCGTACCGCTCGTCTCCGACGGCAGCATTCCATCCGTTCTATTTGCATAATCATAGAACGCAACAAACGCAGGTGCTTTCAGCGCCGGATTCTCTGTTTCATTCGCTGCCGTTCCGCTTCCATCCTCCGTTTCATCCGATTTTTCCTCAGCCGTCGGCGAATACACCGACGCCGACACATATGTATTCGCTATCTGACTGTCTGCCGGAAGCTGTGCGGCGAGACCTCCTGCGAATCCGCCGGTATATGCCGCTACATTATAACGTCCGGTAAGATTCTCAAAGGCTGCATTGGCATTTGCCCCATTCCCCGGTTTCTGGGATGTGTCAAACTTCTTGTTTGCTGTATGACCGCCGACATAACAGCTCTGAATCTGCACCGTGGGACCGCTTGCGGCGGCTGCAGTTGATGCTTTCTCAACAGTTCCGACCAGACCGCCGGCGTACATGCCTTCCACATAGAGTGCCGCTGCGCTGTCGGTCAGAGAAATTTCCCCCTTTGCCGTGCCGATCAGGCTGCCCGCCGTTCCCTTTAAAGCGCGGATCCGGTATTTGCTTTCTTCCTCCTGCTTCAGATCTGCCGCTTTTTCTGTGCTGCTTCCCAGCTTATCACGGAAATGGTTCTCCGCCAGCGCATCCTGGACGGTCAGAGTGACGCCCTCAAATGTGCCCACCAACGCACCGGCAGAAGCGCCGGTCTGCTCTGCCTGTACCTGCGGATATTCAATCTGCACATTTTTAATTTTCACCGTTGCCAGATTCGTAGTTCCCCGGGAATCCGTTCCCGGCGTCACCGCACCAATCAAAGCGCCTGCACTCGCCTTCGTCCGGACCACCGGCTGGCAGATCAGCAGGTTTTTAACACTCATATCCTGTGTTACCGTTCCAAACAGTCCGCCCGTCCCATCTACTGCTGTGATTGAACTTGCCGCCGTTTTTCCTACCTGCAGACCATCGATCCGGTATGTATTTCCCTGATAGTCCAGTGGATACGGCAGACTAAGCGGAAGATAGCTTCCCGCCTCCGTGGTATATGCCTGTGCCGTCGGGTTCGTCCGATCTGCATTCATTTGATCCGTCACCCGGTAGGCAATCGAGATGGTTTCCGCATTCTGATTCAAAAAATTCGAGCCAAATGCCGTATGCAGCTTCGCCACATGTCCGCAGTAACCGCTCTCGTCCGCAATGTTTTCTCCCGCTTTCCAGGTCAGATCACTATTCTGCATCGCCGTAACCGTTTTGGATGTAGTCACCGCCCCAGTGTACAGCTGATCCGGATCCCAGCCTGAAACCCGCTCATCCAGATTTTCCAGATGGCGGAAGCTGCCAATCTCCGCGCTTCGGTCCGTACTGATCGATGCAAAGAGGCTGCTGCCGGATTCTATATTGCTCGTCTTAACCTGCGAAAGCGCTTCATTGTTGAAAACCTGCGCGTACACAAAGATATTTTCGCCCGGAATAAAGGAGGCAAAACCTCTTTCATCCTGCTGAAATATCATATCCGTCTGTGCCGGCTGGTTGAAATCCATAAATTTGAATCCTGTACTTGTGCCCGTGCCGGCTGGTGCCGCTATGTCATCCAGAATGACCTGATACGTTCCATCCGAATTGCCCGAAGCTCCGGACACCTTCGCCACACGCGCCGAGCGGCTGGTTCCCGGGGGATTGATCTCGATGTATCCGGTTGTACCGCTCTTTTCTCCCTTTACAAACAGACTCAGTGAATGTTCATTTTTATTCGGATCCTCAATTTCCGCATATAAAATATCATCATTCACCAGTTTCACTGTCGGCGCCTCGAATTCCTCCACCGGCAGTTCCGGGACTTCCAGATTTCCTGATGCGTAATATCCGATCGGCAGTTTCTGATCCTTATAATTGGAGTTAGCTCCCGTAAACCGCTCCCGTTTTCCGGCATCAGACGCCGCCGCCAGAAGTGCCTCGCTTCCGATATCCGTCTGCACAAACTGATAATGATCCGAATACCACACCTCGCGGACCAATCCTGCCTCCGGGTCATAGAAAATAAGATAGCTCCCGTCTGCACGGACGGTCTCATCAATCGATCCAAACGGAAGAAGGCGCTGTCGGATCTCCTCGGTCACATTCGCAGACACCAGCGCTGCCTCACCGCCAGACTCTTCTTGTTCCGATTCAGGCTGCCCTGCCTGTTTTTCCGGCACATAGAGAACCGCGTAGATATTTCCCTCTTTCTCCTCCGCCAGCACTGTATTTTCTACCGAAATTCCCAGCTTTGCCTGCTTTTGATCGTCTGAAAATTCCCCCTGTGCCTCCATATGGAGCAGACGCGGAATCGTTCCACTGGAGACCTCCAGTGTCAGATGATTCTGCGCCGCCAGAAAGATCTCCTTCGCCGTCTGATCCATCTCCAGACGGCGGAGCTTTCTTTGGTAATGAATCACCGCAACAAAAGAAAGACTGGCAAGAATACCGACAATCGCAATCACCGTCAAAAATTCCGCCAGCGTAAACGCCGCCCTTCTCTTCTGTTTGTTCTGTCTCTTCTGCTCCATCTGTCCTCGTTCCTCTTTTTATTGTAACTGTTCAGTACCTTCACAGTCACGCGCAGACCTGCTGAACAGTTAGTTTTTATTTTATTTCTGATCCAGGTTGACTGCACGCACGGTCAGGTTAATCGGCTTTACCACCGCTTTCCGGGAAGTTCCCATCGTATCTTTTTTCCGGTAGATCGCCAGATTTTGAACCGTAAAGCATGCTGTCTCCTCCGAATAGGTATAGCCGTCAAATGCCGTATAGTATTCATCCGAAATCGCCGCCTGCGTCAGCAAAGATATCTTATTATACGCATCATCGTAAGTATAATCCCCATACCATTTTTCAATGCCCGTGCCAGACCAGTCTGTCGCACTGAAGTGCAGCCACAGGTGGCTGTTTCCACTCCGCAAAAGAGGTGTTACCAATTCTCCTGTTGCGGAAGTCCCGGCAGAATTTTTCACTTCCAGCGCATTCGCAAATTCATCGGTCATCAGCTGCGCCGTGAGCGACAGCGCCTGCTCTGCATCTGCCTGTTCCTGCGTCCTCTGGTAAACATTTTTTACCATCATCACGCCGCCTCCAAGCACCGTGCCGATCATACCGAGAATCACAATCGCCGCCAGAAGCTCCGTCAGCGTCATACCGTTCTGTGACCGGAGTTTTTTCTGACATACTGAAAAGAGCTTCCGGTGACCCTTGGATGCCGTCTGTTTCTGCTGCCTGCAATGCCTATTTCTGCATCTGCGGCATTCACATCTCTCCTGTCCCATCTCTGTCTCCTCTATCGGTATCTGTAAAGCAGCTCTTGTAAGTTTACCTCTTCCTCTTCTGCATCCGAATCAGCCTGGCTCACATACAGCACGATGGGATACTGTCCCGTCCGGTAATTCGTCTGTGTGCCTGTCTGGTAGGCATTTGACGCCAGGCTTTTCTTCATGCCGCCGGTTCCAGATGCCTCCAGCTCCAGAACATATCTGCCCGACGCCTGTTTCGCTGTCCGGTTGTTCTCCAGCTGATTGCGGCTGTCATAATAGCTCGCCATCTGCTCTTCGCCCTGCCGCAGCATCCTGCCGGACGCCAGAAATGCACTCAGAA
Organism: Clostridium sp. TF11-13AC; assembly: GCF_003481065.1. Taxonomy (NCBI): domain Bacteria; kingdom Bacillati; phylum Bacillota; class Clostridia; order Eubacteriales; family Clostridiaceae; genus Clostridium; species Clostridium sp. TF11-13AC. The sequence continues at coordinate 326,429 of NZ_QUKJ01000001.1, read as the reverse complement.
ACATCGTCATTCCCAGAGCAATCACAAGAACCGATATCAGTACCTCTGTCAGTGTCTCGCCCGTATTGGCACGCAGCTTTCTTCCAGCTGCCCATTTCATTCTACTTATCATTCTGCAGCAGCTCCTTCTCTATTGTTCCGTTCTGCCAGCGGATCGTCGTAATGATGGTCGTCGTCGTGATCGTGTAGGAATCGTCGTCGTCCGATTCGTCGTCATCGCCCCGTACTGTGACCGTCTTATGCTCGGAGCTATGTGCTGCTTCCAGCTCCAGCCGTTTCTCGCACCGCTCTTCCTTCCTGTCATCCGCCGTTACTGTATCTGAGATAACCGCCTTGATTTTATAATCATCCGCCATCCACAGACGTACACTGGTCTTTAACGGGTCAATCGTGTCCCCGGTCGTTCCGTCTTTCTTCACTGACAGGGTAAAATCTTTGTACGCCATTTCTTCCTCCGACGCATCGTCCCCGTCTGCCAGCTTCCGATACTCATTATTTCTATAAATATCCACGATCAGTGAATCGAGAATCGCGCTATTCCCACTCTCTGGGCTTGACAAACCCGAATCCGTTCCATAGAACTTCTGCCACGACGCCTCATTATCCGTGTTTTTCCAGCTGCCGACGTAGTAGCAGTAAAAATCATCCTTATCGTTTTCCTCGTCTTCCCGGCTGTCATGCACGATCACTTCCTTGATCTTGACTATATTTTCCGTCTTCTGCAGTTCATCCCGCAGAAATACCGCCGCCGAGTCCACCGCATACCGCTTCTGATCTTCTCCCGGAAGATTCCGGATCTTACCAGCCGATGCAGAGGCGGACGCCAGAATGATCGACGCGCCCACCCCGCAAAACACAAAAAACAGGAGCGCCGCCATCAAGCTGGCGCCATCCTGATTTTTCATACAGCTGAAAACCCGCTTCCAGATTTCCGGGTGTTTTTCACTGTTCTCTGCTTTTTTCATGCTTTATTCTCCCAGCGCCGCCTCTGCCGCTGTCTCAAGGTCCGAACGCTGCAGGTTCGACACATCCGCATTCGCCAGTCCCGACGGTGCCTGCGTTTCCTCCGGTTCCAGATCCAGACCTTCTTCTGATTCCGCATCGTATCGGGTCTCAAAATAAGTCAGCTGGAACGTCACTGCTACCGGGTGGATGCGGATATCCTTTAACTCTTCATCTTCCAGATCTTCATCATCTTGAATGCTCAGATCCTCGATCAGGCAGCGGTATGATCCTTCCACTACCTCATGAAGCATCGAAACAGCGTGATCAAACGAATCTGCCGTAAAAGAAATATTCATCGCACGCCGGATCTGCATCCCATCCACCTTCGGTTCCGAATACTGGAAGCTGAAATTATACGCATCTGCAAAAATGCGGTTCAGCTCTTCCGTCTCTTCCTTAAAATGATTGTAAGCCGGAACCATCGGCGCATTGGATGCCTTATTTTCCTCTATCTCCTTCTTCATCTGCTGGATCTGCTTCGACTTCACCTGCTCCATCTGGATCTGTGCCTCCAGATCCGTCGTATCCGCCGCCTGGATCCGCCTCTGCACCGGAAGATAGAATCCGGCATAGTAGCCCGCCGCGATCAATATGATTACAAACAGAAGCAGTACAATCTTCTGCGTTCTTGATAAGATATATTTCTTTAACGAATTCATTGTTTTTCTCCGTCCTCTTCTGGTACGTTAAAAAATACAGTCATCGACACGCCCACCGGTTTGGAAGCCGCAAGAACCCGCTCCTCCCCCTCTTTCTGAACCGTCTCTTCCAGAGACGCCGTCACATAGCGTGCATCCGGATCCGCCTCCGCATCGCGAACCAGCTCCGGAAAGGAGGAACCATTGGGAATTCTTCCCTCTAATGCCATCTGATCGGAGGTGATCGAAACCGTCGAAACGGCCGTCAGCGGGAAAATCTGTGATTTCAGCGAATCCAACATCTTTCTCCGGTCTGGAAGCTGTCTCTCTTCCTCATTCAGGTACCCATTTCCATAATGTGCGTATTCCGCCTGAACCTCACTGTACACCTCGTTGGACTTCTGAAGCGCCGAAAGCTGCTGCTCAGTCGCCGCATAGACTGCCTCCGCCTGGTCTGCCTTTCTCAGAAGACGCACCACGCCAAACTGCGAAAACCCATAAACTAGTCCCATAAATACGACAAACACACCCAGTTCTGCCGCTATCTTTCCTTTTTTAACCTGCTTCTGATACAGATTGATCCGTCGTTTTTTCGGATATTTCGAACCGCCAATCTGCATATTCGCGATTGATTTTAAATCAGCCACCGCTCTCCCTCCTTATGCAAGTAATACACCGTATGTCTGCGGGCTGTCGATCCACTCGTCTTCCTCATCCAAAGAGACCTCCGGCAGAAGCTCCGCCACACTCCGCACCGGCAGATCCAGCGTTTCTTTCAGCGCATCAATCAATTCCCCGTATCGTGCGCCTCCGCCGCAATAATAGAGGCTGTCGATCGTATTATTCACATTGTTGAAGCTATAAAAGTTCAAAACTCGCATGACCTGGACGGCGCGGGTCCGGTACTGCTCCTCCAGCACAGCCGCCATCTTTTCTTTGTCGGTCTCCTCGCGGTTTTCTTCCTCCACCTCAATTCCCAGTTCCTGCATCTTGTTCTTATCTCCCAAACGGATCTGCTCGATCTCCTCACAGCCCGGCTCCATGGTACGGGTAATATCATAGATCCCCTGGCGAAAGAAATGGATCCGCAATGCTTGGGTTCCCAGATCGAGAATCACATAGTCTTTCACAGTTTCCGATTTTTCTGCCCCCTCTGCGTTCTCTTTTTCTTCCTTTTTATGAGGTTCTGCATTCAGCTTTGTCTCCAAAGCCTTCTTCTCATCCGCCATTCTCTCTTCTGCATATTCCAGAATCCATTCCAGTCCCAGCACGGCCGGAACCAGACCGACCAATTTCAAGTGTGCCATCTTGGCCAGTTTTTCAAATTGCTGCGACAGCTCTTTCGTACACGCCGCACCAATCAAATCCATTTTTTCCTTATCCGCATGAATCATCGCATAATCAAAGACGTACTTATCCATCTCGTTTCCGATATAATCATGGAACTCATATGGAAGATTCAGCCGGAGCTGCTCCTCCGTCATCAGCGGCAGCTCAAAGCGCCGCACATACGCATCCTCCTGCCGGATGACAAACACGACGTTCCGGCAGCGGATCGCATACTCCTTCAACAAATCCTTTATTAAATCCGCATATTGACGCATATCGTTCCGGTCGATCCCCTCGACCCGCTCGCTGATAAATTCGCGAAGCTCGCCTTTTTCCGCATATGCAATCTTGATACGGTAATGTCCAATCTCAATTCCTAAACAATTCTTCATCTCTGCACTCCCTTTAAAAGAGCCCTGTATACCATTGTGTCCATATATCTCCATACAGCAGCATACAAAAACATGCCGCCGCAATCGCCGGTCCGAACGGAATTTTTTCCCTCCGACCGATGACAGAACCTGCAATTCCCAGCACACAGCTGAGAATCAGGAAAAATAATACCTCCCAGGCGGAACGCATATACAGTCCCGTCACAAAAAAAAGTTTTACATCGCCGCCCCCCAGGCTTTCTTTTCCGGTCAGGCGGTCAAACAGCAGGGAAAGTGCCAGCATACTGACAGCCAGTCCGGCACCGGTCAGAACTCCCCGCAGCATCTGTCTTCCCGGTTCCGGTAAGCCCAGCGCCGTGCCGAAAAAGATCAGGATTCCGGCTATCTGAAGCCGGTCCGGTATGATCCACGCGTGCAGATCTGTGAGTGTCAGACATAAAAGCACCATCCAGAGCAGAATTCCCCGCAGTGCCAGCACCGAGACATCGTACCGGTACATAATCAGACAGCATGCAATTCCTGAAACAAGTTCCGTCCAGAATGCCTCCGCCGGGATCTTCGCTCCGCAATAACGGCACCTGCCCCGCAGGCACAGCCGTGAAAAAAGCGGTACCAAATCCAGTACTCCCAGCACATGACCGCAGGCATCACAGTGGGATCTCCCTTTCAAAACGGACGTTCCGTTTAACATCCGCCCTGCCAGACAGTCTGTAAAACTTCCGAGCGCACAGCCCAGAATAAAAGTAATCATCAAAATGTAAATTGTTAAAAATGTGGTTTGATGCAGCATCAATGGAATATCTCCTGTCCGTACCCATGTTCTGTCTGTTTGTAAATCCCCAATATTTTATATCTTCCAAGATATGTAAAACGCTATCTTTATCTTAAAACGCCCAATTTCATTTCTTTTATTTGGCGCCAAATCCCGGCTTTGGACCAAATGGATTCTGGCTGGTTCCCCCTACTTCATTTCCCTCATAGAAAGGAGCGGTCTGAAGCGGAGACGTATTCGCATATGGATTAGCCGCCGGATTTCCGATGTAAACCAGAATATCTGTACACGGTGTCTTGGCTTCCATCGCCGTCTTCCGGTATTCCTGCCCCAGGTCATTTACCTTCTTTGTTCCACTTCCCTGTGCGTACTCAATGTGCGCGTTCTCTCCCTCTGCCTGACAGACAATCTTTCCCTCTTTTACATTGTATCGGTAATAGCGGTATTGCTTCTGCGGCTGGTTCTCGTAGCGTTCCAAGCTTTCCTTGCTTCCATACAGCATCGCCACGGCCGCTGCCTTCGCCGCACGGACATTCGCCTGATTGGCTGCGATGACCGCTTTTTTCCGCTGTGCCGTAAAAATCGGAATACTGATCGCCACCAGAATCCCTACGATCGCTATCACCACCAGAAGTTCTGCCAGTGTGAAACCGTGTTGGTTCTTTTTCATTTGCTCACCCACTTTTTATCAAAATGACCTGCTGACTTTGTTTTGATTCGTGCGTTGCAGGTCACGCTTATGTATCTGACAATGAATGGATTTTTCAATCCTGAAAAATTTCTGATGTGAACATCACTTTCATTCTAAACCTTCATGCGCCTGGCAGTCAGGTGTACCACCACAAATGAAAGCTCTGGCAGGCGCATTTAGCAAAAATGGATGGGAAACCCCATCCATTTTGCCACGTATGTGGTTTTTACTTATACTCGTAACTGTTTCATCACCTTCACAGTCACGCGCAAAAATCCATTAAAAATTTCCTACGGCAATGGGATTTTAGACTGCTGATCCATGTTTTCGTACGGTCAGCGCAGTAAATGCGCGAACCTGCTGAACAGTTACTTATACTCTATTATTTCGCATATAATGTAATTTCTGCACCATTAATTGTACCCGATGCTCCGGATTTCTTTTCTACTTTTACATTAATTGTTTTATACTGTACACTGCCGTCTTCAGTATCTATTACTGCCACAGTTACACCGTCCGTTGTAGTATTAATTTTCTCAACAGTACCTGTCGCTAAATCATAATTATAAATAACGTCATTTGCATTTGTCTCCATCTCATCTGTCATATACTGAGCAACCGCTGCCGCCTTCGCAGCTCTCAGGTTCGCCTGATTCGTAGCCTTTCTAGCCTTGCTCAGCTGTGCCGTAAATACCGGAATCGAGATTGCAACCAGGATGCCCACGATTGCAACAACCACCAGCAGCTCAGCCAGTGTGAAACCTTTTTTGTTCTCACGAACTTTCTTGATTAAGCCTTTCATAAAATCAATCTCCTTATTGTATAGTATTATATTAATGAACAGAGAATTATCTCTGCGCCATCCATCCTCTGCTGTATCACATTTCACATGTGTGCAGTCAATTACGCTTACATCAGATCGTACATCGTAAAGATAGGCAGATAAATCGACACTACGATGATACCCGCAAAAATCGCAAGCACCACCAGCATCGTCGGTTCCAGCAGTGCCAGAAGCCGCTGAATTCGATAATCCGCCTCGTTGGCATAATAATCGGCAACATTGTCCAGTGTCTCCTCGAGCTCACCGGTTTCTTCTCCGACGGAACACATATCGACCATCGTCGGCGGGAAATATTTCTTTCCCTGCAGACATTCCACCAGACTGCGTCCCCGCTCGATTCCTTCGCGCATGGAGCGGACATCCTCGCTCAGAAGTGCATTGTCCATGACCTTCGCCGTCGTGTCAACCGCCTGATTGATCGTGATACCCGCTGCCAGAAGCACCGACATTGTATTGGCAAACTGCGCTGCGCCGTTCATCTGGTTGATCGCGCCCACAAGTGGAAGGGATAACATGATCTTTGCTTTCTCAATCCGTCCCTGCGGCGTATTGCCGTAGACCTGCGAACCAATCTTCAAAAACGCCAGCACCGCCAGCATCAGCAGCCACCACTTCGCAAAGAAATGGGAAGTCGCGATCAGCATCCGCGTCATCAGCGGCAGCGTACCGCCCAGATCGGCAAATACATCTGCCAGTGTCGGGATAACCTTCGCCATAACGATAATCAGGACAACCACCGCAACCGCAACGACAAACAAAGGATAGGTCATCGCTCCCTTGATCTTCTCCGTCGTCTTGTAGGACTTTTCGTAAAACTTCTGAAGCCGGTCAAAGGATCGTTCCAGCGTACCAGACTGCTCGCCTGCCCGGATCGTCTCGATAAATGTGAGCGGAAAACGGTCGCTATACTTTTCCAGCGCCGACGCAACGGTACTTCCGGCAGCTACTTCCTCTGCCGCAGCCCCCATGATCTTCCGGATCCGCTTGTCCTCATTCTGATCTGCCAGCATACGCATCGCGCGTGCCACTGTCATGCCCGAATGAAGCGTGATCGCAAACTGTGAACACAGGATCGCCAGCTTCTTCGTCTTGATCCGCCTGCTTCCGATCTCCATCTCCAGGAGACTGCCGTCATCAGGTCTTTTCTTCTCTTTCTTCTGACTGATGCTCAGAAGAATCGGATAGTTTTCCCGGATTCTGGAAGCGGCTGCCGCTTCACTCTCAGCCTGGAGCACTCCCCGGACTTCTTTTCCATCCCGTCCCAGCGCTTTATATGAAAAATTTGGCATCTCTCATACCTCCAGCCACAGGATTCAGCTGTACGCCATCCGTATGTACATCGCCATCTGCATCCTTTTTATCATTATTTTAACATCTTTGTTTGTTTTTGTAAATATGCCGTCAATCTTTTGGATATTTTATACGAAACACGCATCTAGATCGGCTTTTTTTTGCTATTTTCTCTATACGTGCTTTGTTTTTGCCAATCTATTTTTGTATATATTTTCACCAACACATCTGACTTTTCTTTCTTTTCCAGACTATTTCAGGTATATAGATCATCAGAGCGGAAATGGTACGTCCCGCCCTGACACTCCCAAAAGAATAGCTCCCGTTTCTTTTTATCTTCTCTCTTATTTCTCGTTTTCCTTATCCAGCATCTCTTCCATCGTATGCCATCCCAGCACCGCGCATTTGACACGCGCCGGCATATGGGAAACATCGACCAGGGCACCGGCTTCCTCGAGTTCTTCGATCTCGTTCTCGCCTGCCTCGCCCTTGATCATCCGCAGGAACAGATCCGCCAGATGGCGTGCTTCCTCTTCGGATTTTCCGATGATCAGATCCAGCATGATATCAGCGGATGCCTGGGAGATTGCGCAGCCGCTTCCCTCAAAAGCACCGTCTACCACCTGTCCATCTTCGACCTTCAGCTGAAGAATGATGTCATCTCCACAGCTCGGATTGACGCCCTCTAATACCAGATTGGCATCCGGCAGCTTTTCTTTATGTAACGGATGCAGATTGTGATCCGTCAGTATTTCATTGTAAAAGGTTCTATTCTCCATATCCCATTTTCCTCCGGATTTCTTTCAGGTTCTGGACAAAACGGTCGATGTCCTCCTCCGTATTGTAGAACGCAAAGCTGGCACGCGCTGTTGCAAACACACCCAGATGTTTTAAAAGCGGCTGGGCGCAATGGTGGCCTGCGCGCACATTGACATTTGCGGCATCCAGAATCGACGCGATATCGTGCGGATGTACGCCGTCCACGGTAAAGCTGATAATTCCGTTGTGCTCTTCCGGCTTATCACTTCCCTGGATATGAACGCCCGGAATCTGCTGCATCGCCGTCATTGCCCGTGTTGTCAGCAGCTCCTCACGCTTCCGCACCTCGTCAAATCCGACGTTCATCAGATAATCGATCGCCGCCTGTAAGCCGACCGCACCGCCGCCATTGACGGTACCGGCTTCGAATTTGTGCGGCAGTTCGGCAAAGACTGCGGATTCCCGGCTGACCGAATCGATCATCTCGCCGCCCGTCAGGAACGGCGGCATCGCATCCAGAAGGGTCTCTTTTCCGTACAGGACGCCGATTCCCATCGGTGCCATCAGCTTGTGACCGGAAAATACAAGGAAATCTGCATCCAGTGCCTGCACATCCACCGGAATATGCGGGGCGCTCTGTGCCGCATCGATGACGATGACACCGCCTTTTTCATGCACCAGTTTCGTCAGCTTCTCTACCGGATTTCTGCGGCCAAGGACATTGGAAATCTGCGGCATCGCTGCGATCTTTGTCTTTTCTGTCACCAGGGCTTCCATATCCTCATCCCGGTAGGAACCATCCGGCTGACATTCCAGATAAACGAGCTTCGCGCCTGTCTGTCTGGATACCATCTGCCACGGCAGGATATTGCTGTGGTGGTTATCAATGCTGATTAAGATCTCATCGCCTGCTTTCAGACTAGTTAAACCATAACTGTACGCGATCAAATTCAGGCTCTCGGTGCTGTTGCGTGTAAACACGACCTCGCTCGTCTTTCCAGCATTGATAAATTCCCGCACGCGCTCTCTTGCCGCTTCATATGCCTCCGTCGCCTCGATTCCCAGCTCATAGAGCCCGCGGAGCGGATTGGCATTTTTCTTTGTATAGAAATCTTCCACTGCCTTTAATACCGCCTCCGGGCGCTGTGCCGTTGCCGCATTGTCCAGATATGCGATATCCGAACCCGCAAGCAGGGGAAAATCTTTCTTGTAATCTGTCATGTTCTGTTCCTTCTTATATATTTGTTTGTATACTTGCTGCAAAAACAAACCGCAGCCAACTTACAGTTTTTTCATTTTATTATCGCTTCTGGTTCATGAACTCCTGAACCTGCTTCTGTACTGCCTCGTCAGCTACCAGCTCATTCAGCGCGTCGATTCTCGCCCGCGCTACCATGCGCTCAGCTTCCTCTCTCGACAGTCCGCGGGAGCACAGATAAAACAGCGTTGCATCGTCCAGATCGCCCATCGAAGCGCCGTGATTTCCTTCGACATCTTCTTCCGCACACAGAATCAGCGGAATCGTCTGGTTTACGATGTCATCGCCGAGCAGCAGCACATCCTCGCGCTCAGTTCCCTTTGCCCCGGCGCATCCCGGCACGAAATCGATCGTTCCGCGGAACAGCTTGGAGGAACCGTCCTGCAAAACGCCAGAGACTTCCATCATACTCTCTGTCTTTTTGCCGCGGTGGCGTACTGTATAGTTCATATCCAGCTTCTGGTTTACACTGGTGTAATAGCCGATCTTCGCGTCAAATGCGCTCTTTTTTCCTTCCAGCTCGGTCAGGCAGCCCGCGTAGACCTTGCCTGCGCCCAGCTCCAGTTTCAAAAGCTCAAATGTGGCATTTTCTCCGCAGGACGCACCGATATCACTCAGGCAGGTATATCCGGCGCCGAGAAGCTGCACTTCCTGAAGCTGTACCTTTGCATTCTTTTCCGCATGAACCTTTACCTGGAACGAGGATGTTCCCTGTGCGTCCTCCCCGGAGCGGAATACGATCAGCACGTTTAAGCGGCTGTTTTCCTTTGCATCCAGGCAGAGGCGGTTCTGGTAACTGCCGTTTTTGTAATCGACGCAGAGAACCGTCCATTCTGTATTTTCATTCTGCAGCACAGCTGCCGCTTCCGCTGTCAGCCGGTAGATACTTCCCGCACCGGCATTTTCTTCTGCAACAGCCGTTCCATTTACAGTGTCCGTTCTATTTGCGCCAGCCGTTCCGCATTCCGCCGCCATTGCATCGTACTCGCGTCCCATGCCGGTCTGGATCTCGTCCCACTCTTTTCCGGAGATTTCTTTTTCCCAGGTCACACCTGCTGCCAGGCGCTCCGGTTTTATCAAAACACTTTCCTCCGGCCACTCAATCTGTATCTGGCTTTCGTTCATTCCCAGCCGGTTCCAGGTTCGGGTCGGAAGAATGTTTACTATCATTTCTTTCTGTCCCATTGTTTCCTCCTGTCGTTACCATTCATGCACTTGCATGCCCCGCAGCAGAATCTGTTATTTCAAAATCCCCGCTGCAAACAGTAACCATCTATTATCCGATACTGCCTTTCATCTCAAGCTGAATCAGGTTATTCATCTCAACCGCATACTCAAGCGGCAGCTCCTTCGATACATCATCCGCAAATCCGCTGACGATCATTGCGCGCGCGTCCTCCTCGCTGATGCCGCGTGACATCAGATAGAAAACAGCCTCGTCGCTGATCCGTCCAATCTTTGCCTCATGGCCGACGTTCGCATCGCGGGTCCGGATATCCATCGCCGGGACCGTATCGGAACGTGAAATATCATCCAGCATCAGGGACTGGCAGGAAACCGATGCCTTAGAACCGGATGCCTGTTTTCCAATCTGCACACTGCTTCGGAACGTACTGATACCGCCGTCCTTGGAAATAGATTTCGTATTAATATAGGAAGAAGTCCGTTTGCCCGTGTGGACTACCTTCGCACCGGTATCGAGGTTCTGACCTTCTCCGGCAAAAGTAATGCCGGTAAATTCCATCTTTGAATCGTCACCCTTTAAAATACTCATCGGGTACAGATACGATACATGGGAACCAAAGGAACCCGATACCCACTCGATCGTGCCACCCTCTTCCACAATCGCGCGCTTGGTGTTCAAATTGTACATATTTTTCGACCAGTTCTCGATCGTCGAATAGCGGAGTTTCGCATTTTTGCCGACGTACAGCTCAACACAGCCCGCATGCAGGTTTGCTACGTTATATTTCGGCGCAGAACAGCCCTCGATGAAATGCAGATATGCCCCCTCATCAACGATGATCAGAGTATGTTCAAACTGTCCGGCTCCCGGTGCATTGAGTCGAAAATAGGACTGAAGCGGGATCGTAACCGACACGCCCTTTGGCACGTACACAAAAGATCCGCCGGACCAGACCGCCCCGTGCAGCGCTGCAAATTTATGTTCCTGCGGTTTGACCAGATGCATAAAATGCGTCCGGATCATTTCCGCATATTCGCCGTGCATTGCGCTCTCCAGATCGGTGTAGACAACGCCCTGCGCCGCTACCTCCGCACGCACGTTATGATATACTAACTCCGAGTCATACTGGGCGCCCACGCCTGCCAGTGATTTCTGCTCCGCCTGCGGGATTCCCAGACGCTCAAAGGTATCTTTGATGTCCTTCGGAACCTCCGACCATTTAGCGCTCATCTTGGATTTCGGACGGACATAGGTTACGATGTTGTCCATGTCCAGATCCTCGATATCCGGTCCCCAGTTCGGAACCTGCAGGGAATTGTAAATCTGTAAGGACTGCAGACGGAACTGCTGCATCCATGCCGGGTCATTTTTCTCCTTAGAAATCTTCTCAACGATCTCCGGGGTCAGACCCGCTTTTACTTTATATGCGTCATTTTCTTTGTCTTTTATATCGTAGACGCTGCGATCAATGTCATCTACATACGTTTTTTCTTTCATGTTTGATGCCTCCATATTACCCGTGCTGATTCGTTATTACTGTCGCGTTATCCTGCAGCACCTTCGATTCCAAAAATGCCTGCCTGCGAACAGTAACGATTAGTTCCGGGCGTCTGCCACACCCGCCTCACGGATAAAGGATTCGTAGCCTTCCTGGTTGATCTTATCAACTAGGGAGCCGTCACCGGTTGCCACGATCTTTCCATCTACCATGATGTGCGTATAGTCAACATGCAGTGCATCGAGAATCCGGGTGCTGTGCGTGATAATAAGAAGCGCGCCGTTCTGGTTCTTCTGGTACTCTTCCACACCCTTAGAAACCAGACGGACTGCATCAACATCCAGACCAGAGTCTGTCTCATCGAGGATTGCCAGGCTCGGATTTAAGAGCATCAGCTGTAAAATCTCAGATTTTTTCTTCTCACCACCAGAAAAGCCCACGTTTAAGCTTCTCTGTGCATACGATTCATCCATCTGGAGAATGTCCATCGCCTTTTTGAGCTGTTTATGAAATTCCCAGATCTTTAAGTTCTTGCCAGTCTGCTGGCGCATCGCGCTCCGCAGGAAACTTTCCAACGAAAGTCCCGGTACCTCCAGCGGCTCCTGGAAGGACAGGAACATACCGGCTTTGGAACGCTTGTCCGTGGACTCATGTGTGATGTCCTCGCCCTTAAATAAGATCTGACCGCCCGTGATCTGATATCGCGGGTTTCCCATCAGGACGTTTCCGAGCGTCGATTTGCCCGCGCCGTTCGGTCCCATCAGGACATGTACCTCTCCTGCGCCGACGCTCAAATCAACGCCGTGCAGGATCTCTTTTTCTTCTATATTTGCTTTTATCTGATTTACTTCTAACACTTTTTCTGCCATAAAGCACTCCATTTCCGGGACCGGCTGAGACATTCATGCTCGGTCTGTCTGAACTGTGACAGCCGCCTCGTCACGAAAGCGGTTATCCTTCTTAGCAAACGTCCATCTCTCTGGTTCCTTTTTTCTATAATGAATCTGGCTGTTCAGACGGTCAGATTACCCTATGGCTATTATAGGTATTTATTTCCGGATTGTAAACCCTCATTTTTCACAAAACAAGAAAGATTCTTATTATATTATTGAGACTTTTTCTCGTTTATTATTGAGTCAGCATCATCCACCCCCAATACACAACCCCTAATCCCCACGAACTCAGAATCCCATACAGGATCACCGGACCCGCGATTGTAAATATTTTGCATCCGACACCAAACACCTGTCCTTCCGCCTTGTATTCCAGCGCCGGGGATGCAACTGAATTGGCGAATCCGGTGATCGGAACCAGCACACCAGCCCCAAAAACACGCGCCAGCCTCTGGAATACATTTGCCCCTGTCAGGATAACGCTGAGCAGAATCAGTCCCAGCATCGTCCAGAGCGCCGCCACTTTCTCCTCCATGCCTGTCTGAACCAGACAATTTGTGCTGATCTGCGCCGCCAGGCAGATCAGCCCGCCGGAAATGCCCGCCATCAACACATTTTTCCATGTACTGTGGACGGGCGTAACCGATTTGACATATGCTTCATATTGATCTTTTCTGGCTTCCATGGTTTCTCCTCTCTTCTACTGTCTTCCAATTCCATGTAAGAAATAATACAGCGAACCCGCACATTTCCCCGCCGCAATCGCGAGAAGGAGATATGGCAGCCCCACTGCCAGACGCAGGCGGCGGCTCAGCACCGGCAGGGCTTTCAATGTCTCTGCCAGCGACATGACGAGGCAGCCTACAAAAATACCACAGGAAAGTCCCGCAGCTGCTAGAAGCAGCTGTCCGGAAACATTTCCAAGCATCACCAGAAATCCAGCACCAGCTCCCGTTCTGCCACCGCCTTCTGCTGCCTTCTGCCACAACTCTGCCTCCGGCATTGCCGCTGACCACGCTATTCTCAGGAAACTCGCGGTCAGCTGTTTCACCTTCTCTGTAAATAAATCCACCACATTTCCAAACAATCCTCCCAGCGCGATAATCGTCTCATACAAGAAGATTTTCCCCTTCGACGCCGTCGCCGTCTTTCCAATCAGGCGCGGATAAACGCCGATGACCACCAGAAAGGCGTAGACTCCCGCTGCCACCGTGCTTCCCGCCGCCAGCCCCGCCAGCAAAAGCAGCGCTTCTTTAAGAAACATCGATGTCATCCTCCTTCCGCTCCTCGTTCTGAATCAGCGTTTTATTGACATTTTCCTCATACAGGCGCATTTCTACCTCCAGCGGCGTCGGATCGAGACTGAATTTCCAAGAAGTAAAATGGTTAAAAAACAGCAAAATCCCCACCGGAAGCCCGATCGAATAACCGACCTCCAACGCCGTTGTTCCGTCCGACGCCTGCCCCGTCGTGATCTCATATATTTTCCTGAATACATCCAGCACGTTTGCATCGTTGTTGAATGTCATGATCGCAAATGCCGCCCCGAAAAAGCAAATCAGGCAGACGAACAGCGTCTTGCACCATTCCCAGACAAGCGCCTGACGGCGCGGCGGCTGATAATGAATGACATAGTCCGTCTCCCCCAGATTCTGCACCGATGTCCCCGGAATTTCCCGTTCAATCTGCTGGATAATCTCCATGACGTTTCCAACCAGACGGCTTTCGCGCTGTTTCCCGCCGCCGCGGATCCTCTTCACGATCATCGCACGACAGCGGCTTTCCACGCTTTTTTCACTGCAATAAACTTCTCCCAGGCTTGCAAGCGGTACATTTTTCTCATGTACCTGCGTGATCTGGCTGAGTTTCAGATAGACCGTCTGTGTCATAATGCTGCCTTCTCCGTCTGTGCCTCCGGTCTCAAAAATGCCTCCGCGCTGTCCCCGGAATGCTGTACGAAGGTTCCGTCAATGTAGACGCTGTCCCGCCCCACTGCCATCAGACAGAGACAGAGCGCTGCCACAATCAGAATCATGCATCCGACCCAGATACAGATTCCCATCTTTTTTTTCATTGTCACTTTCACATTTCCCGTCATTTTTTTCCATCCTTCCTGTGTATTCTGGAAACTCCAAAAGTTCCTGTATCCAGTAGTATGGCTGTCTTTCAATGGAGTATGCACATTCATATATTCTGAATTATGAGCCTGTCTTTTTTTCTCATGTTTCTTCCAGCTTTGCGCGCATCTGCCCTAATATTTTCCGCTCGATCCGCGACACCTGTACTTGTGAAATGCCGAGCTGCGCCGCGATCTGAGTCTGTGTCTGATCATAAAAATAGTGCCGCACAATGATCTCCCGCTGCCGTCCATTGAGCATTTTCAGCAAATCTCCCAAAAGCATCCGGTCAAGCAGGACCTCATTCTCCGCTGTCTCCCCAGCAATCCGGTCCTGAAGCAGAAGACCAGTTTCTTCCCCGGCGCTGGCTGGTGCAGAGAGCGATTCAACCGGACTGTCCGCCGCCATCGATGCGGCAGCTTCCTCACAGCTCACTCCAATCTGCGCCGCCAGCTCTTCCAGCGTCGGCTCCCGCCCAAGCGCCGTGCAGAGCGCTTCCCGCGCTGCCCGGAGCCGCTGGTTTTGCTCTTTGATGGAACGGCTGACCTTGATGATCCCGTCATCCCGGAGAAAACGTTTGATCTCCCCCGCAATCATCGGCACCGCATACGTCGAAAAACGCACCTCATATGATAGGTCAAACTTATCAATCGCCTTCAACAGCCCGATACTTCCGATCTGAAATAAGTCCTCCGTCTCACACCCCCGCCCCGCAAAGCGGCGGACGATGCTCCATACAAGCCCCAGATTGTCTTTTACCAGCGCCTCCCGCGCCGTTTTATCGCCCTGGTGTGCCCGTTTGATCTGCTCGATGGTTTTATCCATAGAACTCCGCCGTTTCTTTTTCTTCCTGTTCTTTATTCATATATTCCCTTCCAATTCGCTTTTTCATCGTCACACACGTTCCGCAGCCCACCTTGGACTCCACCTCGACCTCATCCATAAACGCTTCCATAAACGAAAAGCCCATCCCTGAGCGCTCGCCGGTCGTGTCTGTCGTATACATCGGCTCCATCGCCTTTTCCACATCCAGGATTCCTTTTCCCTCATCCCGGACCGAAATTATCAGTTCTTCTCCCTCAATCCGCGCTTCTATGTAAATAATTCCGATTTCATCGCTATACCCATGAATCACCGCATTTGTCACTGCCTCCGAGACCGCCGTTTTCACATCCTCCAGCTCCTCCATCGTCGGATTCATCCGGCTCATAAAGACTGCCGCTGTGACACGGGCAAACTCCTCGTTCGATGAATGGCTGTCTATCTCCAGGTGCATCCACGTGCCATTCTTCTCTGCTTGTCTCTGTTCCTTCTGTTTAAATTTTCTGTATTCTTCTGAATCTTTTATTTTTTTAAGTTTTCCTTTCACTTCCGTTTCTGATACAGATATATCATCCGCATACATATTCATCTCTCCTTTAATGTCTCCCATCCAGTGCCTCCTCTCTCGTCCGGTACGACTGCACCAAACGATACACGCCGCCGATCCGCAAAATCCGGCGCATCCGCTCGCCTGCCCCGTACACCGCCACCGTGCCGCTGCTACCCTCCATCTGCTTATACCGGTTGAGAATTACACCGATCCCGGAACTATCCATAAATTCCGTCCCTGAAAAATCAAAAATAATCCGGTTAATATAATTTTCCGCCAGAAGCAGGTCTGTTTCATATTTGAGTGTCAGGCAGTTATGATGATCTACCTCCTTCGGCAGATGAATCACCAGCGCCGAATCGATCGCTTCGTATGTAAACATATTTCGTTCCATATCAGGATTCCCCCTTTTTCGATTTTTTATGCAGCCTTTTCCTATATACCTAAAAAGAATGTGCTTTGGCACATTCGGGCGTCTCGCGCGGTCGCTTGCGACATGTTTCTGCTTCGCGCGAGTGCGCATCCTCGCGGAGCGTTTTTTGTTTCATAGGACGCAATTTCCTATGAAACAAAAAAGCACCGTAAAGTTTTTATCTTTACAGTGCTTTTCTTCTTAATTATCTGCCGTATTATATTTGTACTTACTGCGCCGCTTGCGTCTCCGCTCCGCTGCCTGCTGCCGTTTCGTCCGCCGCAGTCTCTCCCTGACTGATGATGGACTGACCTGGAACTGCAGCCTGCTGGTTATCCGGCGCAAGCTCGGCGAGCTGCTGTCTTGCCTTGTCCGCCTGCTCGGAATCCGCATACTGGGTCACAATCTGCGTAAACATTTCGACCGCCTTGTCTGTCTCGCCCTGTGCCCGGTAAATCATACCCATGCTGAAGATAACCTTCGGGTTTGCCGGACGGATCGCCAGACAGGTCTGGTAATCTGCCAGTGCTTCCGCCATACGGCCTGCCGACCACATCGTGTATGCCAGATCCTCCAGCGTCTGGTAGCCGTTTGTCTCGATGTCCTGCTTTACCCCGTTGGCAATGGAAACGACCGTCTCGTCCGTAAATAACGACGGATCAAAGCCCTCATAATAGGTAACCGCCTCTGCCAGGTTATTGTTGCGGTATGCCTGCAGCATTTTGACGAGCTTCGCATACTGGTTCAGAACGCTGTCATTGCTGTTGAGCATCGTATCCAGCTTGTTCTCCGCCTCTTCTTTGTCCTTTTTCGAGGTCTCAATGCTCTCATTTAAACTGTCAATCTCTTCATTTTTCTGATTGAGCTGCTCGTTGTACTGGAGCATTTCCTGCGTATGTGCATTATTTGCCTGCTTAATCTTGGCTGGCATCACCAGGAAAAAGATAACTGCCGCGCCCAAAAGCAGTCCAGCGCCGATATTGAGCACTGACTGCAGTCCCGTATTCTCCTTGTACGTCGGCGGCATAATGACATCATCATCCTGCATCTGGCGGTGGGAAAATGCGTTTTTCAACTTTCTCCGCTCGATATCCGCCTTGCCGGTATGTTCCTTAACAATCTCCATATACCAGTTCGCCTTGGGATTGTTTTTATCAATCTTGAGTACCTTATACAGGGATTTGCCCGCTTTCGTATAATCCTCATGACTAATATGCAAAAGAGCCAATAGAAGATGTGCTTTTACAAATCTTGGATTAGCTTCTACAACTCTTGTAAGCTGTAAGGTCGCCAGATCGTCGCTTCCGGTCTGCGCCTGCAGAAGCGCCTGATTATATTTCTGAATCGTCGCGCTCGCCTGATCCAGACGATCCTGCTTGCGCTGAATCTGGTCTAAATAATAATCAGCCCGGTTATCCTGCTCCTTAAAGTTCATGCTGATAACCCACTGCACCAGCGCCTCCGACACCTCACCCATCTCATAATAGATAAGTCCGAGAAGATTTCTGGCATCAATATGATACTTGTTCAGGTTCAGGCATTTTTTCAGATACTCGACCGCCCCTGTTAAATCCCGTCTCTTTGCCCGTTCCAGCCCGGCATTGTAAAAGCTGTTGGAAATCAGGCGAATTTTTCTTGTTCGATCCATCATGTCCGCCTATTCCTTCATATGTTTTAAAAGTTCCATCATAATATCCGACATATCTGTCAGGTCACTCTTCACGATCGCCTCGCCGACCTCCTCGACCTCCAGACTCGGTTTAAAATGTTCGATTTCTTCTTCGAAATTGATTGTCATTCCTTCGCCACTCATGTTTTTCCTCCAGAGTTTCTTCCTTTATTACATGGATATACATTCCCGCTAATCTTACACCATTCTGGCGGTGCTGTCAAATCCAGTTCGGGAAATCTTTTTCTCCAGCTCTCCGATTAAATACAAAGAACCCACACAGAAGCAGGTATCCTCCGGACGTTTTTCCTGAACCAGTGTCTGATAAGCTGTTTTTACATCTGGTATACTTTGAACCTCACAGCCATCTGCCACCCGGTGTGCTGCTTTTTCCATCGCCTCCATCGAAAGTGCCCGCGATGTATATAAATGAGTCAGCACCAATCGATCCGGCTTCAGTTTCCGCATCAGTGTTTCCAGCATCGATTCATAATTTTTATCTGAAACGGCTGCAAACAGCAGAAAAATCCGACCATCTTTCCCGGACTCTTCTCTTCTGCGCGCTGCCACCTCTGCCGACGCGCCCACAAACGCACGGATTCCGCCCTCATTGTGAGCGCCATCCAGATAAACTCCGTCCTCGATCTCCTCCATGCGTCCGCGCCATACCGCATTCCGGATGCCCGCTGCCGCTGTCTCCCCATCCACTGCAAGAAGCTGCGCCGCCTGGTAAGCGATGCAGGCGTTGACTGCCTGATATTCCGCTTCGAAGGGAATAAACAGACGCTGGCTTTTCTCTTTTATCATCAGGCTCATCCCGCCATGTTCCCGCCGAAGATCCGTATACACTTCCGGGCTGATCGGATATGCCGGACAGGAAAGTTGCGACGCCCGATTTCTGATAACTGCTGAAGCCTCCGCATCCGTATCATCGTACACCACCGGCACATTTTTTTTCAAGATTCCCGCCTTTTCGCCCGCGATCTGTGTCACCGTGCCGCCCAGGTATTCCATATGGTCAAGGCTGATCGAAGTGATAACCGTAAGCGCTGGATGCTCGATGCAGTTCGTTGCATCCAGCCGTCCGCCAAGCCCCGTTTCCAGAATGACATACTCCGGCTTTTTCCGGCGCACCATCCACATGAACATCAAAAACAGATATTCAAAATACGTCGGACGCCCCAGTCCTTCCTGCTCAAAATGAACATATGATGCCTTAACCGCCTCAAATGCCTCCAGGAACAGTGCATCGTCTGCTTCCTGTCCATCAAAGGAAAAACGCTCCGTCACGCGTACCAGATGAGGAGACGTAAACCGCGCCGTCTGCTTCCCGGCTTTCTGCAAAATCGCATCGAGAAACGAGCAGACCGACCCTTTTCCATTCGTTCCGGCCACATGTACGATTCTTTCCTCCTGCGGCAATGCATTCAGATATGAAAGCATCCTGCGAAGTCCCTCCGCTGTATGTTTTTCACTGGTAAATTTCGGTATCTCATTCAGATATGCATCTGCCGCTTCTACCGTCCATTCTTCTTGTCTCATGGCGTGAAATATCCTTTCCTGGAAAACGGAAGCGGCAGTACGAACTCTGCCGTCTGCCGCCTTGTCTTTTGTATGTTATTATTTTATATCATTTGCGGAGATCGTGCAAGTGGTTATATGGAATAAAGGCCGTACCTTCTTGTGTAATAGTAACTGTTCACAGGCAATGGAGAATTCCAAGGTATTTCCTATTATGCAAGAAACCCCTCTTGATAATCAAGAGGGGTTCCACTCATCAGCTCCCTGCCGGACTTGAACCGGCGACCTACGCATTACGAATGCGTCGCTCTACCAACTGAGCCAAGGAAGCATTTTAATTTGAAAAATGCTCTGGAAAACCCAAAGCAACTTTCGATGACCTGTCCGGGAATCGAACCCGGGTTTACGCCGTGAGAGGGCGTCGTCTTGACCGCTTGACCAACAGGCCGTATGTTTTATAATAGAATCGAGGCGACGTGATTCGAACACGCGACCTCTGCGTCCCGAACGCAGCGCTCTACCAAACTGAGCCACGCCTCGATTACATGACGTAGTATAATATAAATCCAGGAAAATGTCAACACCTTTTTTGAAGAATTTTTAAAAATATTTATTATGTTTAATATTTCGCTATAGTTGCTTGTGTTTGCTCAATTCAATAAATTTATATTTACTTCATCAGCTTCTGAATCGTCTTGCACAGCTCCTCAACCGCTTCTTCCCCATTTCCCGCCTCTATATCATCGACCACACAGGTTTTGATATGGTTGGACAGCAGGACTTTGGAAAAACTGTTCAGCGCCGCCTGAACCGCTGATACCTGGTTTAATATATCGACGCAGTATCGCTCGTCTTCCACCATCGCCTTCACACCGCGCACCTGTCCCTCGATCCGGTTTAAACGTTTCAGCAGATCTTTTTCTTCGGTCAGGTTTCTGTGTTTGTGGCGTTCCGTCTCTCCTCCCTGACAGACCTGCGCTTGTGATTCACATTTACAACAGCCCATGCTTTTCTCCTATCTTTTATCAAAATGCTGCGAAATGGCATATTAATTCCACCATTTCGCAGCTTTTTTCATCCTACTGAATCGAGTCCACCTTATAATCCTGTGCCTCAACCGCCTCTTTCAACGTATCGTCCGCCACATCCGCACTCATGCTTACGACCGCGGTTCCTTTCTCATGGCTGACCTCTGCGCTCTCCACGCCTGCCAGTGCCTCCAACGCCTTCTTTACGCGTGCCTCACAGTGTCCACACATCATTCCTTCGATATTCATTGTCTTTGTCATCGTTATTCCCTCCATATTTATATTATTTTTTTGATTCTCACTTTTTTGCATTTCTTTTGAAACAGTTTCATTTCCATTTGCTGTTTGCCCAATTGACCGGGTGTCTTCTGCCCCCATCCTAACTGCACCTGCGTTTTCTGCTTTATCTCCACCTTTATTAGCAGTCTTCTCAGCCCTCTTCCGCATCGGATGATCCTTCGATGCATCGTGCATCTTAAACAAATTCAGCCGCAGCGCGTTCGTCACTACGCAGAAGCTGGATAAGCTCATCGCTGCAGCGCCGAACATCGGATTTAATTTCCATCCAAAGATAGGATACCACAAACCGGCGGCAAGTGGAATACCCACAACATTGTAAAAGAATGCCCAGAACAGGTTTTCGTGAATATTTCGAAGCGTCGCACGGCTTAGACGGATTGCCGCCGGAACATCGCTCAAACGGCTCTTCATCAGCACCACATCCGCGGCATCAATCGCGATATCTGTACCGGCTCCGATCGCGATACCTATATCGGCACGCGTGAGCGCCGGGGCATCATTGATGCCATCACCGACCATTGCCACCTTGCCCTGTTCTTTCAGGCTGCGGATGACACTCTCTTTCCCATCCGGAAGTACTCCGGCAATGACTTCATCCACACCAGCCTGTGCCCCAATCGCACGGGCAGTCCGCTCATTATCTCCGGTCAGCATGACCACACGGATTCCCATGTTCTGCAGTTCCTTGACCGCCTGCGGGCTGTCTTCCTTGATGACATCTGCCACGGCAATCATACCAGCCAGACGACCATTTTTCATAAAGCACAGCGGCGTCTTGCCTTCCGATGCCAGACGCTCAAAGGATGCCTGTTCCTGTGCGGACACCGTCGTATGTCCGCTGATATAGGAAAAACTTCCGCCTGCCAGTGAAGCGCCGTCTAACGTACCGGAAAGTCCATTACCCGGCAGCGCCTGGAAATCAGCCGCCTCCGGCGCATCAATCTGCTGTTCTTTTGCATAGAGAAGAACAGCTTTCGCCAATGGGTGCTCACTCTTCTTTTCCAGGGAAAGCGCCAGGCTTACCAGCTCCTTCTCAGTCACACCTCCAGACGGGATGACGTCGGTCACACGCGGCTCGCCGCTGGTGATCGTACCCGTCTTATCAAGCGCTACAATGTCCATTTTTCCGGTTTCTTCCAGCGAAACAGCTGTCTTGAACAAGATTCCGTTTTTCGCGCCCATGCCGTTGCCGACCATAATCGCAACCGGCGTAGCCAGTCCCAGTGCACACGGGCAGCTGATAACCAGTACGGAAATACCTCGCGCCAGTGCGAATCCAAACGTCTGTCCTGCCAACAGCCAGATAATCGTTGTCACCACTGCGATCGTGATAACCGCCGGGACAAACACGCCGGAAACCCGATCTGCAATCTTGGCGATCGGCGCTTTCGTCGCCGCCGCGTCGCTGACCATGCGGATGATCTGCGACAGGGAGGTATCTTCACCGACTCTGGTCGCCTCACAGCGCAGATAACCAGACTGGTTGACCGTTGCCGCCGAAACCGGGTCACCCTGTGCCTTATCCACCGGAATACTCTCGCCGGTCAGTGCTGCCTCGTTGACCGCGCTTGTTCCTTCCAGGACCACACCGTCCACCGGGATATTTTCACCTGGGCGTACAACAAATACATTACCCTTCTTTACCTCGTCAATCGGAACCTTTGTTTCCACTCCATCCCGGATGATAACAGCTGTCTTCGGTGCCAGTTTCATCAGTCCCTTTAAGGCATCCGTCGTTTTTCCCTTGGAACGCGCCTCCAGCATTTTTCCGACTGTGATCAGCGCCAGAATCATTGCCGCCGACTCAAAGTAAAATTCATGCATGTAGGACATGACTGCCGTGTCGTTGCCCTTTAACTGGGCGTCCGTCATCGCAAACAACGCATATGTGCTGTAGATAAACGACGCGCCGGAACCAAGTGCTACCAACGTGTCCATGTTCGGGGCGCGGTGTAAAAGTCCCTTGAAACCGCTGATAAAGAATTTCTGGTTAATCACCATGATAATTCCGGCCAAAAGGAGCTGCAAAAGTCCCATCGCCACATGGTTGCCATCCATAAAGTGCGGCAGCGGCCAGCCCCACATCATATGTCCCATCGACATATACATAAGGACTGCTAAGAATCCCAGCGATGCGATCAGACGGTGTTTTAAGACCGGCGTCTCCCGATCTTTTAAGGCGTCCTCTGCCTCCGACGCGCTCTGCGCCTGCGCTGCAGTGCCCTGTCCTTTCAGGGATGCGCCATATCCGGCATCTTCCACCGCATGAATCACGGTCTCCGGGGGCACATCGCCCTCGACGCCCATCGAATTTGTCAGCAGGCTGACCGAGCATGCCGTGACACCCGGCACTTTCGATACTGCCTTTTCAACCCGGCTGCTGCATGCCGCGCAGCTCATGCCGGTTACTGTATATTGCTTCATGGTCTCCTCCTATCTCTTAACTGCCTTTATAATATACCCCCATAGGGTATATGTCAACCCCAATTTCATTTATGATCTCTTTTTCTCAACAAAATAATAATGGACGCAAAAAGACTCTGTCCGGAGAATTTCCCCTTACAGAGTCTTTTATACATTCGCATCCATGCCGCCCTTTTGCGGGCATAGACATTATTCCATTTTTATCTGCGCATCATCCAAACAGCACGCCCAGCACGCCGTAGGACAGAATCGACATAATCACCGTCGCCAGCGCGATACCGACTAAAATCGCGCCAAATGCCTTGCCAAATTTCATGTGGAGCAGGGATGCCACCAGCGCGCCTGTCCATGCGCCGGTTCCCGGAAGCGGGATGCCGACAAAGAGCATCAGCCCCCAGAACTCATATTTCTCGATCTGCCCCTTTTTGCTCATCGCTTTGCGTTCCAGCCAGAGCGCAATACCACGGAAACACGGAACCTTCTTCATCCACTCCAGCACATGGCGGATCAGAAGCAGGATAAACGGGATCGGCAGGATATTTCCCACGATACAGATCGGGATCGCCCGCAGGATCGGCACGTTTAAGAGTGCCGGTGACGCAGCCAGAAGCCCGCCTCGAAGTTCCAGAATCGGAATCATCGAGATAATGAAGATAATTGCCTCCTTCGATATGACTCCGGATAAATTAGCTGTAAACCATTGTACCAGTGAATCCATAAATTATGCCTGCTCCCCGCTGTTATTTTCATTCTGTGCCGCAGTATCGGTGGTGTTCTCCGAAACAGCGTCCGAAGCATCCGCGGAATCCGCGTCTGGGCCAGCCGCGCCTTCTGTTTCTGCGTTGTCAACCGCCTTATCTGCTGCAGCTTCATCCTTCTCTTCAAAGATAGTCTCCTGCATCTCCTCCGGTTCTTCCGGCTCATGCACATCTGCAGATGTCGTCGAATCCATCGGCGCACCGCACCGGCTGCAGAATGCCGCATTTTTCTCCACCTTTGCGCCGCACTCCGCGCAGACTCTTGTGCCCTCTAACTCGGCAATCTCATCCTCCAGGGACGCAATCTTCACAAGCCCTGCCTGGATAGTGTGGAACTCATCTGCAAATTTCCCTTCCAGCTCGCCCTCATGTCTGTCATAGTATGCTTTTCCCAGTGTGATATATGCCTTATTAATCTTATCTTTCTCGGCGGACAACTTCGATTTCAGCTGTAATACGCCTGTAATGTCCTTTACCCGGTTCGCAGCTTCCTTGCTCTTATCGCTGATCACCTTTCCAAGTTCATCGAAAAATGCCATATTTCTTCCTCCTCTGCGGGATATGTACGCCTCAAATTTCGTTCTGCCTGATGTGACAGCGCATCGCTGTTCTAAATCTAACGGCAGGTTCATGCAAAACCAAGGCATCTGATATTTTCTCATAACGATTCAGCCGGTTTTTGCATCAAATACATAAACCGGCTGAACCGCTACGTTTCCCCCTATTTTAGCCCCTACAGGGGAGAAAGTCAATCTTTTGCATCCCTAAATCAACTCTAGGCAACTTTTTTAATACGCAAACACCCGGTTCAGCCGCATCAATTCCGGTGTCAGGCCGAAGGTCGATTTCACAAACTCCGGAACCTTGCCATAGCGGAACGAGCGCTGGTAGATGCCATACTGACCCGATTCATCCATTTCATAGTCCGCCGCATATTCCCCATCATACAGGACATTCTGACCGGCATCCACCGTATATGTCTGACCTATCTCATTTTCCTCCATTGAATTTACCGAATCCCTCAAATCATCCTCTGAAACTGCCCCTGTGTCCTCTGTACCGGACACATATACTGCAATATTGATCCCCTGATATGCCTCCGCCATTTGATTGATCTGCACCATATCATCCGAAGCGGAGTTTGCAAGAATTTCTGCAATCTGTTCCGGATCTGTAATCGTTACCTCACGTCTGCTGTTATTCTGAAGATACTCCCGCTGGCGTTTTCCAAGCTCTGTATCTGCCGGTGCCAGCTGATCCTCCGGAATCTTGCCGCCCTGATACTGAAGCACGATTTTTTCTGTATTTTCCGGCGTCACCTTGCTGCCGACCTCGGTACCACACTGTTTCAGAATCGCGATCGTCTCCTGGAAGGACGGATAAATCGGGTAATAATCAAACTGGTTAAATGTGTCATAATAGCCGCCATTTTTACGAATCACATCAATCATCGCCTGCATCTCATTTGTCTTAAACTGAATCTCCGCGATCGGCATCTCCTCCCGGCGCATATCCGGCGTCAGAGCCATCAGCTCTTTCTGGTATGCAGCAAGAAGCGCCGCCTTCGTCTGCTCATCCGGAAGCTTCACATGGCTGCAGTCCTCTTCCTCTTTGTAATTGATGCCTGCGGCATCGTCTGCCTGTAGGGACAGCACCGGGTACATTCCCAGTTTATAGCTCTGATTTTCATAAATGGAATCTAGCTGTTCCCGCAGCTCCGATACATTGATCGTGCGGTAATTACGGTAAACGGTTTTTCCATTGTTTAGATGCCAGGACAGCACGATCGAATCATAGCGTGAATCCAGATCCGCCTCACTCATCCAATCCTGTCCGCCGTTCAAATGCTTCCGCTGTCTGGAAGCTGTCTCGATGCCCTGCGCGCCAATTTCCCGCAGGACACGGATTCCATCCTCATCCGAGATCTGCATTTTATCTGCCACATCTCCCTGGGACGCCCATTCCATTCCAACACTGTAGCCATCCCTATACATTCTCGGAGTCACATGGTAAGCCCCTGCCGCATTGTTGTCCAGCGCATCACAGTAAATACCCGCGTATGCAACCTTGTCAGCATTCGGCAGATAGCTGTCATATCCTGCCACATCCAGGCGGAACCCCAAGAAAATGGCTGCCACTGCCACCGCACTGATGGCAAGCTGTCTCTTATGCGCAAACAAGCTCTTAAAATCGAAATGATAGATAATTTCGATCAGGCAGCTGGTGATGAGCAGTCCGCAGATCAAGCCAAACACGGTCCAGATATCATCATTCAGGATTGATCGGAAAATCATTCCGGAAAACAGCGTGATCGGCACAACCAGAAGGAAACGGATCACCGGCTCACTTACCTTAAATGCCATCGCTCTTCCAGCCGCCTCAGACGGGCGTTTCCGGTACAGGAACATTCCCAGGCCAAAGAGCAGGGCTGCCACTGCCAATGCAATGACTGCCATCCGGGTGGGATGATCAGAACCAG
This sequence comes from Clostridium sp. TF11-13AC, assembly GCF_003481065.1. NCBI lineage: Bacteria > Bacillati > Bacillota > Clostridia > Eubacteriales > Clostridiaceae > Clostridium > Clostridium sp. TF11-13AC. The sequence goes on along the minus strand of NZ_QUKJ01000001.1, from coordinate 299,794 downwards.
TTGCCGTGCCGTACCAGAAAACCGGTGAGGTACGCTCGCACCAGCGCAGCAGGAAATTGCCATTGTCATAAAACGTCATGAAGTATTCGGAAAAATACGTCGATATCACTGCAGCCACGCCCGGTCCCCAGCTAAAAAATACGCCGGTTCCAAGTAATCCTACGATCAGATTGCCTGTCAGAATCACTGCCAGCACAACCGTCATGTACACCAGGGTAAAAAAGCACATATGCTGTACATACCCAATCAGCAGGGTTCCCCATAAAAATGGCGCGCCCTTCACCTGCAGCATCACACCTGCCACCAGCAAAAATACCAGATACGGAACCGCCAGATACAGGATACCGTCCAGACAGGTTACGGTATAAAGCATTTCACGGCTGATCGGGAGGCTGTGAAAAAAATCCGTTTTCTTTTTCGAATGGAGATACGAAAAACCGGACGCTGCCAGCACCACCGCCGTCACAATCAGGATAAATACCAGCATTGCATTCTGGATCGAATACATATGCAGCATCTCATTGGTCAGCTTTAATTTTGCTTCTGCTAACGCCGCTTCGACGCTCAGATCTTTAGACAAGTTATCCGGACGCAGCATTATGCTGGTTTCCAGCGCTGTCAGGACTGGAAACAGAAAGAAGCACAAAAGTGCGGTAAGCGCCACGCTCCAGAGACGCTGCTTCGTATTTTCTCTCATATATTTAAAAAACAAGCCTTTTGATGTCATAACCAGCCACCTCCGTTTCACTGATAAAGATCTCTTCTAGGGAAAGCGGTATCATTTCAAAAAACACCGGATGATACGCCTGTAAAATTGTCTGAATCTCTTCCCGTTTTCCGCGCACAGTAAGCGTCAGGAGACTTCCCCTCTGTTCCGTCTTTATAATATCGATTCCCTGCAAATCGCTGCTCCCCACTCCCGCCGGAAGCACACACTGAATCTTGTGAATATTTAACTTCATATCGTCCAGATCCTTTGAGAGAAGCATTCCCCCCTTGTGAAGCAGACCTACATGGTCGCAGATATCTTCCAGCTCCCGCAGATTATGGGAGGCGATGACCGGCGTGAGGTTCCGCTCCTCGATATCATTGGCAAAAAGACTCTTGACCGTCTGCCGCATGACCGGATCCAGCCCGTCAAACGTCTCGTCGCAGAACAGATAATCGGTTCCCGCGCAGACGCCCAGCAGCACGGCGAGCTGTTTTTTCATCCCCTTCGAAAAGGTCTGCACCTTCCGTCGCCCTTCCAGCTCAAAATTCTTTAGCAGTTTATCAAACCGGGCTGCATCAAACTTCGGATAAATCCCCTGATAAAATACTTTCATATCTTCCGCCGTTCCATTGCTTAAGAAATACGGCTCATCCGGGATATAAAAGCACCGTGCCTTTACCTTTGTATTCTCAAATACCGTCTCATCATCAACCGTAATGCTCCCTTCGTCCGGCTTTAAAATACCGGCTGCCATCCGCAAAAAGGTACTTTTTCCAGCGCCGTTAGTTCCGATCAGACCAAAGACACTTCCATTGTGAATCTCCGCATGGATATGATCGACTGCCACTGTATCATAAAAACGCTTCGTCAGATTCTCAGCCTTTATCATTCCTGTTTCCTCCTTCCTCACTTCCATAGTTCTGGATGACCTGCTCCTGGAACTCCAGCATCGTGATACCGGTTCCTTTTGCATCCCGGATCAGAAGTTCCAGCTGATCCCAGATCTCCTGCCGCTTCCTCTCCCGAATCTGCCGGTTATCCGCCACAAAACTGCCCCTGCCCTTAACCGAATAAATATATCCCTGGCGTTCCAGCTCTGCATACGCCCGCTGGATCGTATTCGGATTCATCGACAGCTCCGTTGCCAGACTCCGCACGGATGGAAGCTGACTGTCCTGCTCCAAAATCCCCCGGACCATCAGATCCGACAGCTTCTCAACAATCTGCTCATAGAGAGGTCGTCGATCTTTATAATCAATCAGAATCACGCTCACATTCTCCTTTCCTCCATTCTGCCCTGTATCAAAAATCATAAGTGTATTAGTTCATTTAATACAGTTATAGTATACAAAAAGGGCAGCCGATTGTCAACCGACTGCCCTCTTACGATTTTCTTAACAACCTTTTCGGTTATATCCGAATAGAAACAAACTTCTGCAATCAAAGATTGATTACTGAGCCTGTGTCTCCTCAGCTGCCTCAGTCTCTTCTGCTTCAGCCTCAGTCTCCTCAGCTGCCTCAGTCTCTTCCTCAGATGCCTCTTCGGTCTCTTCCTCGGAAACTTCCTCAGTCTCTTCTGTTTCAGCCTCGGTCTCCTCAGCTGCCTCAGTCTCTTCTGCCTCTACAGTCTCCTCTGCTGCTGCAGTTGTCTCCTCTGCTTTGCTGCCGCAAGCGGTCAGAGCAGATGCTGCTACCATTGCACTCATAACTAAGATTGCTGCTGTTTTTGTAAGATTCTTTCTCATAATTATTCTCTCCTCTTTAAAACATACGATTTATGTTTTCTTGTACCTCATCGGTACGTGACCTATAATAAAAACAAATTATGTCCAAAATATGAACAGATAATTAACATTCACTAAATAAATCCCGTATTTCTTACAAAAATCGAAAGTTTTCGTAAGAAAAGTCCTTGTTTCTGTTGACTTTACATTATTTTTTAAGGTCTTTAAATCTTAATATATATGCAGCAGTTTTCTCGTTTCAATGCTGTTTTTTCCCGATTTCCGGCTTATTTTTATTCTTTTTTCGTTTCTTTATGAACAAGGTTCTCGATTTTGTGTTTACGATTTGTTCACAATTTAGCCAAATTTGAACGGTTGGAACCGGACTGAAATTCCGTCATATATTTCCGGTAGCGAAGCGGCAGATGCATCCGCTGACAGGCTGGATTTTCCCGCTCCTTAATTCCTATCTGATGAAAAAATGCACTCCAGAGCGCCGCATATTCGCTCTGATCGGTTCTCCCGGAAAACGCCTGCAGGGGTTCTGTCTCAGCCCCACGCATCATATACCACCGCCCCTTTCCTGTCCAGACTCCCGCTTCCTGGTGATTTTTATCATAGATAATAAATGGTTCCGAGGGCAGGCGATCTGTAAAATACGGCATCAGCAATGCCGTCACCCGGTTTTTCGGACCAATCTCAGAAAATAGTACATGATCGGAATATTCTGCAAACCGCAGAAATTCTGTCTGCAAATGCGCTTCATTGGCAACCGCACGGTTGATCTGAAAGACTGTCTGCACCGCCGGTATCTGTAAATTTTCCGTGATACGTCTCCCTGCTGCCCCTGCGCTAAACCCACAGACCAGAAAGCGGTAGACCGCCTCTGCCCGATCCTCCCGCTCACTCAGCGCCGTGCGGTAAATCCAGCTGTACGCCAGTTCTGACAGGGATCGACGCACCGAGCGCACGACTTTCTGTGCCTTGAGCCGATCCACCGCCACCTCTCGGTACTCCGAAAACAGGCTGTAATTATATTCGCCCTGTACTTCCAGCCGCACATTCTCATGCCCTAAGCGGCTGTTCCAGGCATCATATACTCCTGTGAATATACCTTCCGGACTGTCTTCGCATACAAATACAACCATTTTTCTCTCCTCCGTCTGCTTCATGCCTGCGCCATATGAAAATCATCAAACAGCGACATCTGACGGTACAGCCCGCTCTGTGACAACTGCCACTGCTTCCGCTTCTCTTCACTGATTAGCTGTGCCGCGATCGCATCCTCATGGATCTGCACCGGGTACATCATCCGCCCTGAACAGGTAATGAAGTATACTGCCCGCTTCAGCACAACTCCCATCTTCTTCAAATCTTCAAACCGAAGCGCCACCTGTTTTCTCGTTGCGACAATCCGCATCGCAGACTTTACCCCGATGCCCGGAACACGCAGAAGTGTCTCATACGGTGCCCGGTTTATCTCCACCGGAAACTCACCCAGATTCTGCAGCGCCCAGTCGCACTTCGGATCCAGAAACACATTAAAATTAGGGTGCTTTTCACTCAGAAGTTCCGATGCCCGGAAGCCGTAGTAGCGCATCAGCCAGTCCGCCTGGTACAGACGGTGTTCCCGCAGAAGCGGCGGTCCGTCCGGAAGATCCGGAAGCAGGCTGTCCTCATTCACCTTGATAAACGCCAAATAAAAGACCCTCTTTAATCCAAAATTCCGATACAGCGCTTCCGCGACCGCAACCATCTGATAATCACTCTCCAGAGTCGCCCCGACAATGAGCTGTGTGCTCTGACCGCCGGGGACGAAATAATTCTTGCGGTTTGAGATATTTCCCAGTCCGAAACTGCCATAGATCGATCGTCCTGGGATGACACGGGGGATCTCCGGTGTATGTGTCCTTCCAACCCTTTCATCCATTTCCCCCGGCTCTTTCGACCTCATAAATCCTTTTACCTTGTCTCCATTCCGCCCCCAATCCATCTTTGTCTCTGTCTGATTCGGACTCAGAATTCCCTTATCAGCCTGCAGACATTCCCTTTCCCCTTTTCCTATCGCTTTACCACCAATTCCATATCTCCCGTCTCCCGGAATCTGAATTTCTCCGCGCTCTTTCTGCGGAAGCCATGCCCCTCTGCTCTCCAGACGCCCTTCCTGCTCCAGCTGTCTCGCGATCCCAGTCTGGATCTGGCGCATCGGGCGCAGTATCTTGTCCCGCGTCTTTCCCGGTGCCAGGCGCGCCAGACCATCAGCCGTCGGAAGCTCCAGATTCACACTCATCCGGTCCGCCAGAAAGCCCACTCTCTCAATCAGCTCCGGATCTGCCCCCGGAATTGCTTTCACATGGATGTAACCGTTAAATCGATGGACGCGCCGAAGGCGGTACAAGGTCTGATACAGCAGTTCCATCGTGTGATCCGGTGTCTCCAGCACACCGGAACTTAAAAACAATCCCTCTATATAGTTGCGCCGGTAAAATTCCATCGTCAGACGGCAGACCTCCTCCGGCGTAAAGGAGGTACGGACCGTGTCATTGCTCCGACGGTTGACACAGTAATGACAGTCATAGATGCACTGGTTCGTAAATAAAATTTTCAGCAGGGAGATACAGCGCCCATCCGAGGCAAAACTGTGGCAGATGCCGTCCACCCGGCTGTTTCCAAGAAAGCCTTCCTTTCCCTTTCTACCCACGCCGCTGGATGTGCAGGCGGCGTCATACTTCGCCGCATCCGATAAAATACTTAACTTTTCTTCGATTGAAAGATTTTCCTGTATCAGCATGAGGTTCTGCCTCCTCCCATTTATCGAACATCCGTTCTGTATTTATCATATCACACCCTCTTTTTAAATGCAAGCTGTTTTTCGAACGCACATTCTATCATCACGCACACTGTACCCGAGTCTTTCCAATCTACGCAAAGCGTTGTTAAACTTCCTCTTAAAATATAATTTCGATAACACATGACAGTATTTCCGATTGTTTTCCTCGCAAGCCACGTTTATAATAAAGAAAGATTGAAGGTTTAGAATAAATTATTCTTATAGGTAGGATGAAGGAGGAGTTTACAATGGCTATTTTAGTTACTGGAGGCGCCGGTTACATCGGCAGTCATACCTGCATCGAACTTTTAAACGCCGGATATGAGGTCGTTGTCATGGACAACCTTTACAATGCCAGTGAGGAAGCGCTGCGCCGCGTGGAGAAAATCACCGGCAAGCATGTAACCTTTTACAAGGCAGATATGCTGGATCGCGAGGCAGTCAATGAGATTTTTGAGAAAGAATCCATCGATTCGGTCATTCATTTTGCAGGCTTAAAGGCAGTCGGAGAATCTGTTGCGAAGCCACTGGAATATTACCACAACAATATCACCGGAACCCTGATTCTCTGCGACGTAATGCGCAATCATGGCGTCAAAAAAATCATTTTCAGCTCCTCCGCTACCGTATACGGAGATCCGGCATTCGTCCCGATCACCGAAGAATGCCCGAAAGGCAAAATCACAAACCCTTACGGTCAGACAAAGGGAATGCTTGAGCAGATTTTAACTGACCTGCACGTGGCAGATCCGGAATGGAATGTCGTTCTGCTCCGCTACTTCAACCCAATCGGCGCACACAAGAGCGGTCTGATCGGCGAGGATCCGAAGGGAATCCCGAACAACCTGGTTCCTTATATCGCACAGGTTGCTGTCGGCAAGCTGAAATGTCTCGGCGTCTTCGGCAATGATTATCCGACTCCGGACGGAACCGGTGTGCGCGATTACATCCACGTAGTTGACCTTGCAGTCGGTCATGTAAAAGCACTCCAGAAATTTAACGATAAACCAGACGTATATATCTACAACCTCGGCACCGGCAAAGGCTACAGCGTACTCGATGTTGTCAAGGCTTACGAAAAAGCCTGCGGCAAAACAATTCCTTATGAAATCAAGCCGCGCCGCGCCGGCGATATCGCAACCTGCTACTCCGATGCTACCAAAGCGAAAAATGAACTCGGCTGGGAAGCTCAGTACGGCATTGAGGAGATGTGTGCTGACTCCTGGAAATGGCAGTCGATGAACCCGAACGGATATCGGGACTCTGAAGACTAAAAAAAATAAAGAATGTGCTTCTTTGTGTAATAGGGAATTCCAAGGAATTTCCTATTACATAACAAAAGCGGCTGACAGATGTCCACCCTAACATCTGCCAGCCGCTTTTTCTGTTCTTTATTTGTGTTCCGCAAATCCCCGCCGCATTTTTTCCAGCGCCCGCTTCTCGATCCGGCTTACATAAGAACGCGAAATCCCAAGTCTGGCGGCAATCTCCCGCTGCGTCTGTTCCTTTCCGCCAAACAGCCCGTACCGGCTGCGTAAGACGATTTTCTCTGTTTCTTTTAAACACGCTTCATAGGCGCGGTAAAGCTGTTCAATTTCCTGCTTTAAAATAATGGTTTCCAGAACTTCTTTTCCTTCTGCCTCCAGCACATCCATCCGGCTGACGGTTTCTCCGTCTTTATCTACCCCGATCGGGTCATATAACGAGATATCCTTTGCATATTTTTTACCAGCACGGAAGGTCATCAGAATCTCATTCTCGATACATTTCGCCGCATATGTCGCCAACCGCGATCCCCGCTCCGGATGAAACGTATTGACCGCTTTAATGAGCCCGATGGTGCCAATCGACAGGAGATCTTCCATTTCATAATCTGTACCCTGATATTTTCTGGTCACATGCGCCACCAGCCGTAAATTTCGCTCTATCAGAGTATTGCGTGCCTCATGGTCTCCCTCTTTCATGCGTTCCAGACAGGACCGTTCCTCTCCAGGTGTCAAAGGCTTTGGAAATGTATGCAAAGAAAAAGCCACCCTGAAGCTTACTTACTGATAGTTTATGCTTCGGTGGCTTTTCCAGTGCACCACTTGCTTTTCCGATTTTAGAAAGGGCGCTAAAAATCATACCATCCAGCCGGTTATAAATCCGCTGCATCTAAAAATATTGATACCTCCTTCTCTTCGCCGCCAAAAAGATAACTGACACCGTCACGGACATACATTCCGCCACGATAATTGCGCCCCAGATTCCGTTCAGGCCCAGGAGCAGTGGCAGAATGATAACCGATGCACTTTCAAACACAAGAGTACGCAAAAAAGCTATTAGCGCCGAGGTCAGTCCATCTCCCAGCGCCGTAAAAAAGGCGGAACTGAAAATGGAGAAACCGCAGAATAAGAACGAAACCGCATAAATGGAATACGCATGTACCGTCATGTCCAGAAGCCCGGCATCATATCCTACGAAAATAGCTGCCAACGGTGCCGCCATCACCTCGGACAGCAGCAGCATGCTCAGAGACGTTGCCGCGATCAGAACCACACTGCGCTTTAGCAGGTTATTTAACTCCTTTTTATTTCCTGCGCCGTAGTGATAGCTGATAACCGGAGCTACGCCGGTCGCATAACCGATGAAAATCGCAAGGAAAATAAAGTCCACATACATGATGGTTCCGTAAGCTGCGACTCCGTTTTCTCCCGCGTAGCGCATCAGCTGCGCGTTATACAGCATGCCGACAATGGACATGGAAATACTGCTCATCAATTCCGATACACCGTTGGTGCAGGCACGTCTGAGCGCTCCTCCATCCCACTTTGGTCTGCGAAGGCGGAGGCTGCTGCTGTTCTTCCGCAGGAAATAAACCAGCGGTATCGTTCCGCCTATGATCTGTCCCATCGCAGTCGCCATCGCCGCTCCGGCAATTCCCCAATGGAACACCCCCATGAACAGAACATCTCCCGTCATATTGAGCACACCCGAAATGATCGTTACAATCAGCCCCAGCTTCGGCTTCTCCGCCGTCACGGAAAGGCTGCCAAACGCATACTGCAGCATTAAAAACGGAAGCGCCACCAGAATGATCCGTCCATACCGGATGCAGTCCGCCAGCATCCCTCCCTTCGCGCCAAGAAAGGCAGCAATCTGCGGTAAAAACAGAATACTGATAACCGCAATTACCAGACCAGAAACAACGGTCGCAGCGATCAGAAGGGAAAAAATCTCCTGGGCCTTCTCACGCCTGCCCTCGCCCATAATCCGGGCAATCAGGGCACTTCCACCCGTGCCGAACATAAATCCCATGGCACCTACGACCATCAGAAACGGCATAATGAAATTGACCGCCGCAAACGGCGTTTTTCCTACAAAATTCGATACAAAATATCCATCTACCACTCCGTAAATGGAGGTAAAAATCATCATTAAAATAGATGGAATTGTAAACCGGATCAATCTCCCAAAACCGAAATGATCCGATAACTGAATCCTCTGTTCCATAACATTCTCCTGTCAAATTTTTAAGTAATTCTGCCATTATATCACGATTCGCATCTTCGATGCTTACCGCTGCTGACGCAGCTATCGTGATCGCCATTCGCCGTTCGCCATAAATCTGCAAGAAGCTTTCTGGCTCACTTGCGCTCATTATATCATAATTCTTCACATCACAGAACATCACCTGCACCTCTTCTCCCTTGAGCCAAATAAATATTATTCCTACGGTTGATTTTTTCGGAATTATTCTATATAATGAAAATAAATTTACAATTTAACGCGTTAAACCTCAACGCATTAAATTCAAAAAAGCACGACTTTCACATTAGGGAGGAACTATGTTATGAGCGAAGACAAAAAATTAAACATGCCTCAGTCGCTTCTGCTTCTGCTCCTGATCATCGGAGCGGTTGCAGTCTGCATCCGGCTGAAAACGGGCGGACCGATGATTGGACTATTTATGAGCTGGATCATCATCTATCTGTTTTGTAAGGTATTACGCATAAATTATGAGCATGTTGTAAACGGCGCTTACGACGCGATCCGGGTTGTCGTTCCTACCCTGTGCCTGCTCATGGCAATCGGCGTCATGATCGGTACCTGGCTGCAAAGCGGCACGATTGCAACCATCATTGTCGGCGGTTTAAAACTGATCAACCCGACCTGGCTGCTGCCTCTGACCCTGATTTTCTGTGCCGTATTAAGCCTTGTGACCGGAACCTCCTACGGTTCCGTCGGCAGTGCCGGTGTTGCCATGATGGCAATCGGCAACGCGATGGGCATCCATCCTGGCATGGTGGCAGGTGCTGTCATCTGCGGCGCGATGTTCGGTGACAAATTAAGCCCGCTTTCCGACACAACCAACCTGGCTCCAGCGGTTGCTGGCTCTAAATTAAACGACCACGTGCGTTCCATGCTCTGGACCACGCTTCCGACCTTTGTCATCAGCCTGGTTCTCTTTGTAATTCTTGGCATCAGCCAGACTTCAGGGAACTATGAAACTGGAAATCTTCTGACATACATCGATGCCCTGCAAGGTGAGTTTAAACTTGGCTTCATCACTCTGCTGCCAGCCATCGCAATCATTATTCTGCTTTTATGCAAAGTAAACGCGGTTGTCTCCCTTGGTCTTTCCGCCATCTGCGCCGGAGCTGTCTCTTTCTTCTATCAGGGCGCAACTCTGCAGAGTATCATCCGTGTTGCTTACAACGGATACAGTACCAGCATTGAGGAAGGTATTTTACAGACCATCTTAAACCGCGGCGGTATGAGCAGCATGCTTCAGTATGTGGCAATCATCTGCTTTGCAGTTGGTATGGGCGGTATGCTGGATCGCCTCGGCGTTCTCGGCAATCTCTTAAACGCCATCGTAAATCACATCAACAGCGATGGCAGCCTGATTGCAGCAAGCCTTTTAGTCGGCTATGTAACCAGCTTAATCAGCTGTTCCCAGCCGATGTCCCACGTCCTGACTGGAAATATGATGAAACCGCTGTTCAAATCCAGAAAAATCGCACCGGAAATCCTTTCCCGTACCCTTGAGGACGCAGGTACTTTATCCGGTCCGATGATTCCGTGGCACGGTTACTGTGTATACATGTCTGGAACCCTCGGCGTTGCCTGGTCAGTATTCTTCCCATACCTGTTCTTACTGTACTTAACACCTTTGTTCAGTATTTTCTATGGATTTACGGGAATCTCCATCCGGCATACAGACGACGCTCAAAATTAAACCTTTCACTTGATGAAAACAAAAGGATCGAAACATATATTCAGCCTTTGACACAGTGTTTACCTGTGCAAAGGCTGAACACATCTAATTTGCCCGAACTATTTTCATGATTTCGCGCAAAATATATTACATATGAATTTAGGAGATGAATATTTATGATGGAAACAAAGCTTGTACTTCTCGGAACCGGCACCCCGAACGCCTGCCCGAATGCCAGCGGTCCTTCTTCCGCAGTTGTCGTAGGTGACCGCGCTTATCTTGTAGATTTTGGTCCTGGCGTTGTCCGTCAGGCGGCGAAAGCATACCAACAGGGAATTGATGCTCTGCGCCCGGACCGGCTGATGATCGCATTCTGCACACATCTGCACACCGACCACACGGCCGGCTATCCGGATCTCATTTTTACCCCGTGGGTGCTGGAACGCCCGAAGCCGCTGAAAGTATTCGGTCCAAAAGGCATCCAGAACATGACCGAACATATTTTAAAAGCATATGAAACGGACATCGACTTCCGTATCCACGGCTTTGAAAAAGCCAACGAAAATGGCTACAAAGTCGAAACTACCGATATCCAGCCTGGTATCATTTATCAGGATGACCGCGTGACGGTTGAGGCATTTCCAGTCAGCCACGGTACGCTTGAAAGCTACGGATTTAAGTTTACAACGCCGGATAAGGTGATCGTGATCAGCGGTGACACGGCTCCGCTTGAGATCGTGGCGCAGAAAGCGGAAGGCTGCGATATTCTCCTCCATGAGGTCGAGTACACCGCCGGACTCTCCGCCAGAGAGCCAAAATGGCAGAAATACCACCAGGAAGTTCACACTCTCAGCGTTGATCTGGCAAAGATTGCCGCCAAAGCGCACCCGCGGCTTCTGGTTACCTACCACCGTATCTATCACATGGAAATCCAGGACAACACCCGCGATGTCGAGGCTGAGATGGCGCGCAGAAACACCGCCATTTTGCAGGAAATCCGTGATGCCGGATATGAAGGTGCCGTTGTAAATGGACAGGATTTAGATGTATTCTAAGAAAAATTTAAGGGGCTGTGAAATAAGTCCCTAAACAAAATGGGGATGTAAAAACTCAATCGAATTTTTTTACATCCCCATTTCGTTTTATCTTCTACGCCAGCATCATCCGGTCATTATCAAATGCCTTCTTCTTTTTCTCCGCATAACAGTCTAAAAGGTCATTCACCCCCATTTTTGCTCTCTCCTCACCGCCCAGATCCAGGATGATCCGCCCTTCATCGAGCATGATCGTCCGATTTCCGGTCGTGAGCGCCTGCGACAGATTGTGGGTGATCATCAGCGTCGTCAGGTGGTTTTCCGACACAATCGACCGCGTGATCTCCATGACCTTATCCGCCGTCGCCGGGTCAAGCGCCGCTGTGTGCTCATCCAGAAGAAGGAGCTTTGGCATGACAAGCGTACACATGAGAAGCGTCACAACCTGTCTCTGACCACCTGACAGAAGCCCTACCTTCGTCTTCATACGGTTTTCCAGATCCATATGGTACTTCTCAAGCTCTGTCCGGAATAGATCCTTTTCCTGTTTGCGGACCGCACTTCGAAATGGCTTCCGATCCTTCCGGGTATATGCCAGCGCCAGATTTTCCTCGATCGTCAGATGCGGCGCCGTTCCTTTCATCGGATCCTGGAACACGCGCCCGATCTGGCGCGCCCTGCGGTGCTCCGACAGAAAAGTGATATCCTGACCATCCAGGAAAATCTGTCCCTGATCCAGCCAGTAATTGCCGCAGATCGCATTAAAAAGCGTCGATTTTCCCGCTCCGTTGGAACCGATGATCGTCACAAACTCCCCATCATCCAGATGCAGGTCCAGTCCGTTCAAAGCGTGGTGCTCGCTCGCCGTACCAGCGGAAAATACTTTGGTTGCCTGTTTTACATCTAACATAGTACATCTCCATCTTTTATCCCTGTTTGTAACTGCTTTCCAGGTTATTGTTCACACATATCTTTTTCTCTCGTCCGCTTCATCTTTGAAAGCCCCATCTGATAACGGATCGCCGGAAGCGCCAGCGCCGCCGCTACGATGCACGCTGATACCAGTTTTAACGCATATGCCGGAAAAATCTGGCTCTTGGTTGCCGCTGCGATGATATAACGGTAGATGATCGAACCGAAAATCGAGGAAAAAAATCCGATTTCCAGACCTCTTTTTCCAACAATCACTTCGCCAATGATGACCGATGCCAGACCTACGACCAGCATACCGGAACCGGAGTTTACATCCGCAAATCCCTGATACTGGGCAATCAGACCGCCGCTGACCGCTACCAGTGCATTGCTGAATGCCAGCGCCGTGATTTTCATCGCGTCTACATTGATGGAGGACGCGCTCACCATCGCCTCATTATCGCCCGTCGCCCGGATGCAGAGTCCCAGATGCGTCCGGAAGAAAAGAATCAGCAGCACCAGGCAGACTGCTGCTGCCGCGATCGCAATCACGAGTCTTGCCGCCTCTTTTGAAAGTCCCAGGCTTTCTGCCGCTTTAAATATGGTCGGAACATTGATGAGGGAAATATTCGGGCTGCTTCCCATCACAATCAGGTTGATGGTGTAAAGCCCGCACATTGTGAGGATGCCAGCTAATACCGCATGAATCCCCATCTTCGTCTGGAGTACGCCTGTCACACAGCCAGCCAGCGCCCCGGCCACAGCTGCTGCCACGATCCCGGCAACCGGATGCCCCGCCAGCGTGCAGACCGCCGAGGCTGCCAGTCCCAGCGTAAAACTCCCCTCCGCCGTCAGATCCGGAATATTTAAAATGCGGAATGTGACATATATTCCAAGCGCCAGTATTCCATATAAAAATCCCAACTGCAGGGATCCGATCACCAGTGTCATGTGTGCTTCCTCCTATTTTCAAGTTCGTTTGTAATTACTCCGCAAATTTCCACAACCAATGAATGTGCGTACCAGCCAGACTGCTATATATCTTACTCCGCATCCTTTACAAAGGTTGCCTCTTTCTGCACCTCATCCGAGAATGTGATTTCCAGTGCATCGGCTGTATCCTGATTGATTACCATATTGGAAGCCGGTACCACAACAGCTGCAATATCCTCAATCGCAGTTCCGTTTAAGTATTCCAGTGCCATATCTGCGGTCTGTGCGCCGATCTCGGTATCGCTGATCGCAATCGTTGCAAATGCACCGGAATCAACCATAACAGCGGAGCTTCCATATACCGGAATCTTCGCATCTCTTGCCACTTCCGTTACCATCGGCATTGCACTCTGGATGACACTGTCATTCGGTACGAAAATCGCGTCAACCTCGCCCGCTAAAGACTGTGCCGCCTGCTGTACTTCAGATGAGTTCGTAACAACCGCCTCTTTATAAGAAAGTCCCTGATCGTCTAAATATTTTTTTGCATTCTCCACGGTGCTGACGGAATTGATCTCGCTTGTATTATACAACATTCCGTAGGTCTTACAATCTGGTGTCAGCTTATCGCTCAGTGCGAAAATATCCTCAACCGGAATCGCATTGGAAGTACCGGTTGCATTCTTATCCGGCTTTTCCATATCGGTAATGACACCCGCACCGACCGGATTAGAAACAGCGATAAAGAATACCGGAATATCCGTTTCCAGGTTTACCATCGCCTGGGTCGCCGGAGTCGCAATCGTTGCAATCAGGTCAACACCGCTGTCTGCCATCTCCTGGCAGATGGTATTCAGCGCTGCCGCATCGCCCTGTGCATTTTTGTAAACAATATCGACTTTACCACCTGTATATTTTTCAGTCAGCTCCTCCGAGAAACCATCGCGCATATCTGCAAATGCACCGTTATCAATCATCTGGAGCACGCCAACCTTGATATCGCCCTTTGCCTCGCTGGCTGCTGTCTCCGATGCATCTCCATTTTCAGAAGCCGCCTCAGAATCAGCCGCTGCTGTCGTTTCTGCCGCATTCGAGCCGCCACAGCCTGCCATCGTCAGTGCCATTGCCGCTGCCATCGCTGCTGCTGTGCCTCTTTTTGCCATCATTCCAAATCCATTCATTTTTCTCATAATACTCTCCCTTTCCGCCATCCTGGCTCTCGCTGATTTTGATTCCCAACGAAATATAAAATCCCCGGCGCAGACAAACTCCTGCGCCGGGGACGAATAAACAAATATCGTGGTGCCACCCCTGTTCTCAGACCTTCAAACTTTATATATAAAAAGCAGATATTCTCACACAATGGAAAATATCTGCCATCCAGTCTGACTCATTCTACGGTACGGAAAACATAGACATGATTGATAATGCGAAATCAGATATGCTCTCGATACCCTACCCTTTAACGCAGAGCTACGGCTGCAGCTACTCGAATCACTCTTTCACCTCGCATCTCCCAAATCCATTCCATACAGCCCTTCATACCGGTTTCCACCAAGCCCGGCTCTCTGTGATGTACCTCTGTATGTACTCGTTTTATTCATTGACTTTGTAGTGTCGTATTTAATTTTTTCATAGTTTACCACTATGTTTTTAAGTTGTCAACCCTATTTTCGAATTTTTCTTTATCATCGGCAAAATCGGGTTACTGTTCACAGGTAGGCACTTTTGGAACCGAAAGTGCCGTAAGAAAACGTGGTGGCAGCAGGAATTTGCCGTATTTAAATGCGAAGCCACGGCAAATTCCGTTACTGGGCACGTATGCGTGAACAGTAACAAAATCGGCTGCCCGCGCGTTGCTGTACGGCACTTGCAGTTTCAAACGTGCCAATTTGTGAGGATATATTAGAACAATACTTCTCCGATAATCTCCACCGCATCGCTGATGCAGTCCGGACAGGCACGCAGCACATTTCCCGTTTCCACACCCTTCAAATCCCTACAGACCACGCTCTGGTTCTTCTCAAGGAAACGCGCGATGCACTCTCTGGCATCCTTATAAGAAACCGCCTTCGAATTCGCCAGCTCCAGATCCCCGGTACTATCCTTCAGCCCCGCCAGCACAGCCGCCGCCGAAATGGCCCCGCAGGTACCATTCATGCCGCCCATGCCAAGACCAAGCCCCTCCGTCACCTTAAACAGCGCCACCTTGTCCAAATCCACCTTATCCGCAAACGCACACGCCACCGACTGGGCACAATTATACCCCATTGCATGAAACTGAGCCGCCTGCTGCTGACGCGCTGAAATCTCCTCTTTTGTCATACTGATACCTCCTAAAATTTTCTTAATCTGCTAAATTTTTTATATTTTACTATTTATGCCAATTATAACATACATTCCCACTTTTTAAACACCCCAAAAAGCATACAACATACAGCGCCAGAAGCCAAATGCCCTCCGTTGCATTTGCAGGAGTCTTGGTAACTCTTGGCTCGCAGAGATTTGTGTTAGAGTTCAAAATACACCTGTCTGAGCGAAGCGAGTTTGTATTTTGGACTCTGCTTTTAACAAATCTATGCAAACCTAGTGTTACCGGCTCCGAAACCGCAACGGAGGGCATTTGGCTTCTGGCGCGTCACCTTGCCATTTTTATGCATTTCTATATATTTCTATTTCATCAGCGTAACCATAACCGCCTTCTGGGCATGCAACCGGTTTTCCGCCTCTTCAAAGATCTCAGACGCATGTTCTTCAAAGATCTTCTCGGTAATCTCCTGTCCACGGTAAGCCGGCAGACAGTGCATTACCATCGCCCCCGGTTTTGCCGCAGCCATCAGTTCATCATTGATCTGATATCCCTGGAATGCCTGCTGGCGGATCTTCTTCTCTTCTTCCTGACCCATGGAAGTCCATGTATCTGTGATGACAACGTCTGCATTTTCCACTGCCTTGATCGGATCATTTACCAGTGTAAATGCGTCATTGCCAGCTGCGAAATCCAGCACTTCTTTCGCCGGACGGTAATTATCCGGAGTTGCGATAGATACCTGCATATCCGATTTCAGACCGCCTACGATCAGGGAGTTCGCCATGTTGTTGCCGTCGCCGATGTAACACATCTTGAGCCCTTTCAGTACGCCGTATTTCTCACGGATCGTCATCAGATCAGCCAGTACCTGGCACGGATGGCAGAAATCAGTCAGACCGTTGATGATCGGGATAGAACCGTATTTTGCCAGATCCTCCACTTCTTTCTGCTCGTAGGTACGGATCATGATGCCGTCCAGATAACGGGAGAGTACGCGTGCGGTATCCTGTACCGGCTCACCGCGTCCGATCTGTAAGTCGCGGGAGGAAAGGAACAGTGCCTGTCCGCCGAGCTGGAACATACCGGTCTCAAACGAAACTCTGGTACGGGTGGATGACTTCTGGAAAATCAGACCAATGGATTTGCCCTCCAGAAGACGATGTGAAATGTGATGTTTCCGCTCATATTTTAACTGATCTGCCAGATCCAAAATCGAGGTAATCTCCTCCGGTGTGCAGTCCAACAGCTTTAATAAATGCTTCATGTCTAAAATACCTCCCTCATAGCAGCGATTGCCTCGTCCATCTCCTCTTTCGTGATGACAAGTGGCGGAAGCAGACGGATCGCCTCTGTACCGGCTGTCAGGACCAGGACGCCTTTTTCCATCAACTGACTGACCATCGCAGCTCTCTCATCTTTGTCCACTACGATGCCTAACATCAATCCCATGCCGCGAACAGTCTTTACCTTTGGAGAACCGATCGCTAAAATCTCCTTTTTCAGGTACTCGCCCTTTTCCTGAACCGATTTCAGGAATTCCGGCTTATTTACGATATCTAATACGGTATTGGCAGCCGCACAGCAGAGCGGATTGCCGCCGAAGGTTGTACCGTGCGTACCGGCGCCCAGTACATCCTGGCATTTCTTATCCGCCATGACAGCACCGATCGGAACACCGCCGCCGAGTCCCTTGGCCATACTGATGATGTTCGGCTGAACGCCGTACTGCTCATAGCAGAACAGGCTTCCGGTACGTCCGATGCCCGTCTGAACCTCGTCAATCAGAAGCAGGATGTCCTTCTCCTTGCAGAACTCGGCAGTTGCCTGTACAAATTCCTTATCAAGCGGAAGGACGCCGCCCTCGCCCTGAATCATCTCCATCATGACAGCGCAGGTCGTACCATCGCTCTTGCGCTTCATGTCTTCGATATCATTGGCTGCTGCATAATCAAATCCTTCCGTAAATGGGAAGAAATACTGATGAAACTTGTCCTGTCCGGTTGCCTTTAATGTCGTCACGGTACGTCCGTGGAAGGACTGTTTCAGCGTGATAATCTTATTTCTTCCCTCGCCGTATTTGTCAAAGGAATACTTTCTTGCCAGCTTGATCATGCCCTCGTTGGCTTCCGCACCGGAGTTTGCAAAAAAGATTTTTCCCATTCCGGTTGCATCGACCAACTTCTTTGCTGCCTGCACCATCGGCTCGGTGTAATACAAGTTGCAGGCATGCATCAGCTTATGTGCCTGCTCCGATATCGCAGTCGTCAGCGCATCGTTGTCATGACCAAGACTGTTGACACCGATGCCGGAGGTCAGATCAATGTATTTCTTTCCCTCCGTATCCCACAGCGTCGCGCCTTTTCCGTGATCCAGCGCAATCGGAAAGCGGCCGTATGTATGCATGATATATGTTTCTTCGCCCTGCTTGATTTCTTCAAATGTCATAAAAAACCTCCTAACGCCCACATCTGCCCGCAAAGCTTCCAGCATCCGTCCTGCATTTCAGCTAAAACAGCCCGGATTCGTGCAGAATCTAGTTCATCTGCTGTTTACGAGAACATGGTTCCTACACCGTCATCGCTCAAAAGCTCGACCAGAATCGAGTGCGGCACACGACCATCCTGGATATTGGCACGTTCTACGCCCTGGCGTACTGCCTCAACGCAGCAATCTACCTTCGGAATCATGCCGCCGGAGATCACGCCCTCTTTGATGAGTGCCGGAACCTCGGAAACTTTCAGTCTCGGAATCAATGTCGAATCGTCTTTCGGATCGCGCATCAGACCGCATACATCCGTCAGAAGAATCAGTTTTTTCGCTTTCAGTGCCACCGCCAGCTTCTCCGCTGCCGTATCTGCATTGATGTTATAGTTTGTCTCCTCGTCCATGCCTGCTGCCACGGAGGAAACAACCGGGATAAAGCCCTCATTTAAAACATCGAGAACGACTTTCTCATTGACTTCTTTAATATCTCCCACATAGCCGTATTCCGTTCCATCCGGATCGACTAACTGGATCGCCTTGAAGAGTCCGCCGTCCATGCCGCCCAGACCAACGGCATGTCCGCCTGCTTTCTCAAACAGGGAAACAAGGTTTTTGTTAACCTTGCCGCAGAGAATCATCTGGACAATATCCATCGTCTCGCGGTCTGTGTAGCGCAGACCTTTGACAAATTTAGACTCTTTTCCGGTTTTTTTGAGCATCTCCGAAATCTCCGGACCGCCTCCGTGTACCAGCACGACCTTGATTCCTACCAGATTTAAAAGGACGATATCCTCGATCACCGCCTGCTTTAAATCTTCATTAATCATGGCGTTTCCGCCGTATTTTACAACGATAATTTTACCTGCATATTCCTGAATATAAGGCAGTGCCTCTACCAGGACTTCTGCGCTCATTTTTGATCCTGTTTTCATCACGTCCGATAATCTCCATTAATCTTCACATAATCATAGGTCAAATCGCATCCCCAGCAGGTAGCTCTTCCGCTGCCTTCCTGAAGTGTTACATTGATCTCCACTTCATCCTGGCTTAAGATTTTCTTTGCCAGATCTTCATCAAAATCAAGTCCTCTGCCGTCCTCACAGACCGCAATGCTGCCCTCTTTGGAAGCAAACTCGACTAACACTTTCTCCGTGTTAAACTCAGCTCCGGAATAGCCCATCGCGCAGAGAACGCGTCCCCAGTTCGCATCGGAACCGAACATTGCTGCTTTGGTCAGGGAAGAACCGGCGATGGATTTTGCCAGTACCTCGGCTGTCTCCTCGTCCTTCGCTCCCTTCACGGTACAGGTCATCAGCTTGCTTGCGCCCTCGCCGTCTGCCGCAATCTTACGAGCCAGATCCTGCATAACCGTCTGCAATGCCTCGCGGAATGCCTCGTATGCCGGATCTTCTGCAGTAATCTCCGCATTGCCAGCCATACCATTTGCCAGAACGGTACACATATCGTTGGTGGAAGTATCGCCGTCAACAGTCACACGGTTGAAGGTACGTTTTACATTGAATAACAGCGCCTTGCGGATCATCTCGCTGCTGACTGCACAATCGGTTGTGATGAAGCACAGCATCGTTCCCATATTCGGGTGAATCATGCCGGAACCCTTACAGATACCGCCGATGTGGCAGGTTGTTCCATCTACATCAAATTCAACAGCGATCGTCTTCACTTTTGTATCGGTCGTCATGATCGCTTCTGCAGCTACCAGGGAGTTGTCATATTTCATCTCCATCTCGCCTGCATGAGCCTCGATCGCCTCAACCGGAAGCGTCTGACCGATGACGCCGGTCGATGCTACGATTACATTTTCCTCCGAAACGCCCAGCGCTCGCGCGCCTGCCTTTGCCTGTCTTCTTGCATTCTCCATGCCAAACGGAGCGCACGCGTTCGCATTTCCGGAATTGACAATAACCGCCTGTGCCTTTCCGTCGGCCAGATGTTCCTTTGTCAGTAAAATCGGTGATGCCTTGACGCGGTTGGTCGTATAAACCGCCGATGCGTTGCAGACACAGTCCGAAAGGATCATCGCCAGATCCTTTTTTGTATGAGATTTGCGGATTCCACAGCGCATCGCGCCCGCTTTAAATCCTTTTGCAGCACAAACACCGCCTTCGATTATCTTCATATGACATTCCTCCTGTCATTTTTAATGTACTCTCGGAATCTTTCTGTGCTTGATTTTGTGAGATGTTTTTTTGTCAGTTGTGCCCAAATTTCTGAGGCGTACGCGGTGCGTACGTTGATGAAATTCGGGTGCGGCTGGCGGAAAATCAGCCACAAAAGCAAGTGCAGAAAGACTCCGAGAGTACATTTTTATATAACTTCGTCTCTATAGTCCCCCGCAGCTAATTTATGGTTTTATCTCTCAACCCCTCTATAGTGCCAGTCCAGCTGTCTCCTCAAATCCAAGCATCAGGTTCATGTTCTGAACGGCTGCGCCTGAAGCACCCTTTCCAAGATTATCAAAGAGCGCCGTCACCATGGTCTGTTCCCCGTGACCATTGACAATCAGCTCCAGACTGTCTCGGCCTGCCATATCTGCCGCCGCGATCATACCGTCATATCCAAACGGATGTACCTTAATGAGCTTCTGTCCGTCATACCAGCCAGCCAGCTTCTCGTAGATATCTTCCGCGGTCGGCTTCCCCGGAAGCAGGCGGTTCTGAAGCTGAATCGTGACTGCCATTCCTTTATAGTAGTCATCCACGATCGGACTGAATACCGGCGGGAAGTCCAGTCCGCAGATTTTCTGCATTTCCGGCAGATGTTTATGTTTCAGAGTCAGGCCATAGATACGGGGTGCAAAATAACTCTGCGGCTTCTCTGGGGATTCATACTCGGCAATCATCTTTTTGCCGCCGCCCGAATAGCCAGTCAGCGAAAATACCGTCATCGGATAATTCTTCGGAATCACGCCCTGTGCAACCAGCGGATACGTTGAAGTGATAAATCCGGTCGCGTGACAGCCTGGATTCGCTACGCGGTTCGATTTCTGAATTGCCTCGCGATGTGCATTCGAAAGCTCTGCCATACCATACGTCCATCCGGCTGCCGTCCGGTGTGCGGTAGAGGCATCGATGATACGTGCCTTGGAACCTTCTGCCAGCGCAACCGCATCGATCGCCGCCATATCCGGCAGACACAAGAATACAATATCTGCTGCGTGAATCAGTTTCCGCCGTTCTTCACTGTCTTTCCGCTTTTCTTCATCAATCAGAAGCAGTTCGATATCCTCTCTCCCGGCCAGACGATCATAAATCTGCAGTCCGGTTGTTCCTTCTTTTCCGTCTATATAAATCTTCGGTTTCGCCATTGTTCGTCCCCCGTTTCCTGCCCTACTCCTGAACCTTGTGTTCGCTTACAAATTTCTCAATCACAGAAATCTGGCGGGTTACTTCTTCCGGAGCCGGTCCGCCGATTACCTTACGTCCACGTACACAGGTCTTCAAATCAATCGCTTCATATACGTCATTTTCAAAGACATCGGAATGTGTCTTGTACTCTTCCAGTGTCAGATCGGCTAAGGACTTGTCCTCACGTACACACTGGGCTACCAGCTGTCCGACGGTCTTGTATGCGTCACGGAACGGCATTCCCTTCTTGGTCAGGTAATCTGCACAGTCCGTTGCGTTGATGAAGCCTTTCAGAGCCGCTTTCTTCATATTGTCTTTCAGGATCTGCATCGTGGAGAACATTGGAGTCAGCACGCGCAGGCACTGTTTTACGGTGTCAATCGCATCAAAGACTGCCTCTTTGTCTTCCTGCATATCCTTGTTGTATGCCAGCGGAATACCCTTTAACATGGTAAGAAGGGTAAACAGATCGCCGTACACGCGACCGGTCTTGCCGCGGACCAGCTCGCAGACATCCGGATTCTTCTTCTGCGGCATGATGGAGGAACCGGTTGAAAATGCGTCATCCAGCTCTACAAACTTGAACTCCCAGGAACACCAGGAAATAATCTCCTCAGAGAAACGGGACAGATGCATCATCAGAATGGATAACGCTGCCGTCAGCTCTACGCAGTAATCACGGTCGGAAACACCGTCTAAGGAGTTGTTGGTCACTCTGGCAAATCCAAGCTGCTGGCGTACAAAATCACGGTCGATCGGATAAGTCGTGGAAGCCAGCGCGCCGGATCCGAGCGGCATATCATCCATGCCCTCTAAGCAGTTCTCCAGACGGATTACATCACGGCGCATCATATTGGCATATGCCATCATATAATGTCCAAATGTAACCGGCTGTGCACGCTGCAGATGTGTATAACCCGGCATAACAGTTTCCAGATTGTTCTTTGCGCTCTCGCAGAGTGCTTCCATGAAATCGAGAATTTCCTTTTTGATCTCCACGATCTCTTTCTTCACGTAAAGACGCATATCCAGTGCAACCTGATCATTTCTGGATCTTGCCGTGTGAAGACGTTTTCCGGCATCGCCGATGCGCTCGGTCAGAATCTGCTCTACATTCATATGAATATCCTCATAATCCTGTGAGAAATGAATCTTACCTGCCTCAATATCCGCTAAGATACCTTTCAGTCCTTCGATAATCTTGTCAGATTCTTCCTTCGCAATGATGCCCTGCTTGCCCAGCATAGCCGCATGGGCCATGGAGCCTGTGATATCTTCCTTATAAAGACGACAGTCAAAGGAAATCGATGAGTTGAAATCATTTACCTCCAGATCTGTCTCTTTTCCGAATCGTCCTGCCCATAACTTTGCCATAAGTGTAAACTCCTTTTTATTCTCTGATTTAGAACCAATGCGACCATTGGAACCGGCAGATACCGGAAAACCAATGGTCACCATCGGCTGCGGGCTTGTCGCCTGTAGATTATTTATTATTTTCCTAAATTATTCTACGCTCGGAAAATGCTCGCCGGTCTTTGCCGCCAGAACTTCGTCGTTCAGGGCGCGAACCTTGATCGGAAGTCCGAACAGGTTGATGAATCCAGCGGAATCTGCCTGGTTGTAGCAGTCATCCTCATCAAATGTAGCCATGCCTGCGGAATACAGGGTGTATGGAGATGTAACAGATGCCGGAATGATGTTGCCCTTGTAAAGTTTCAGTTTTACATCACCGGTTACGGTCTCCTGTGTGGAATCAACAAACGCGCTCATTGCTTTGCGCAGCGGTGTGTACCACTGACCATTGTATACTAACTCAGCGAACTTGAGAGCCAGCTGCTGTTTGTAGTGCTGTGTCTCTTTGTCCAGAGTGATTTCTTCCAGTTTCTCATGAGCTTTGTAAAGGATAGCTCCACCAGGAGTCTCATATACACCACGGCTCTTCATGCCAACCAGACGGTTCTCTACAATATCCAGAAGTCCGCAGCCGTTCTCACCGCCTACCTTGTTCAGAACCTCGATTACCTTCTCTGCATCCATCTCCTCGCCGTTTACACTGGTCGGAACACCTTTCTCGAAGTGGATGGTTACATAAGTAGCTTTATCCGGTGCATTCTCCGGAGATACGCCTAACTCAAGGAATCCAGGTTTGTTGATCGGAGCCTCGTTTGCCGGATCCTCCAGATCCAGACCCTCATGGGACAGATGCCACAGGTTCTTATCCTTGGAGTAGTTGGTCTCTTTCGTAATCTTTAACGGAATGTTGTGAGCCTCTGCGTACTCGATCTCTTTTTCACGGGAATTCAGTTCCCAGAAACGCCACGGAGCGATAACATCCATCTGCGGAGCAAATGCCTTGATAGCCAGTTCGAAACGAACCTGATCGTTTCCTTTACCGGTACAGCCGTGGCAGATAGCGTCTGCGCCCTCTTTCTTCGCAATTTCAACGATTCTCTTAGCGATAATCGGACGAGCGAAGGAAGTACCTAACAGGTAATGCTCATAAGTAGCGCCAGCCTTCATGGTCGGGATGATGTACTCATCTACGAACTCTTTCTTCAGATCCTCGATGTACAGCTTGGAAGCACCTGTCTTTAATGCCTTCTCTTCCAGACCATCCAGCTCCGCACCCTGACCTACGTCAGCGGAAACTGCGATAACCTCACAGCCATAGTTTTCTTTCAGCCACGGGATTAAAACCGATGTGTCCAGACCGCCTGAATATGCAAGAACAATTTTATTATATTTCTTAGCCATTTTTCATTTCCTCCAATCATTTGCCTGCGTGATGCTTTTTTCTTTGTCCATCCAGTCAACTAAGACCGGCAGATTTATATGCCTCACGTGAAATTACCCAGATTATACCTCCTTGATCCTAATTATGCAATACTTTTTTTGCATTTTTATGAATAATTTTTGTATAAAAACGTGTTTTATGCATTTTTCATGTGTTTTATGCATAAAAATAACATTTACGGACTTCATTTATATGCTATGCTACATGATAGGTATAAGTATTATAAATAAGTGGTACTGTGTGTGTACAGTAACATGGTACTGCCCTTCCTGCATTCTAAAATATGCATCTTGATTTAAAATGTCAAAATTGCTATTATAATGTAAGAATAAAATGAAAGCATTCGAAAGGATAAAAACCATGACGATCAATGAAAAAGCACTCGAACTTCATGAAAAATGGAACGGCAAGCTCGATACCGTCTCCAAAGTACAGGTAAAAACCAGAGAGGATCTGGCTCTGGCATACACACCGGGCGTTGCAGAACCATGTAAGGTAATTGCAAAAGATCCGGAAGCTGCATACCGCTACACCATCAAGTCCAACACTGTAGCCGTTGTCTCCGACGGAAGCGCCGTTCTGGGACTTGGCAATATCGGACCGTTAGCAGCTATGCCGGTTATGGAAGGAAAAGCCGTTCTGTTTAAAGAGTTCGGCGGCATCAATGCATTCCCGATCTGCCTCGACACACAGGACACCGAGGAGATCATCGAGACAGTTGTCCGCATTGCCCCGGCATTCGGCGGTATCAACCTGGAGGACATCTCCGCACCGCGCTGCTTTGAGATCGAGGAACGTTTAAAGAAACTGTTAAACATTCCGGTTTTCCACGATGATCAGCACGGAACCGCCATCGTCGTACTGGCAGGCATCATCAACGCCCTGAAAGTAACCGGCAAGAAGAAGGAAGACTGCCGCGTCGTTGTCAACGGCGCCGGAAGCGCAGGCGTTGCCATTACCAAACTGCTCTTAAACTACGGATTCCCGCATATCACCATGTGTGATAAGACCGGTATGCTCTGCAAGGGCATGGAAGGGCTTAACTGGATGCAGGAAAAGATGGTCGAAGTTACCAACTTAGAGCACAAGACGGGCACACTTGCCGATGCATTAAAAGGCGCTGACATCTTCGTAGGCGTGTCTGCTCCGGGCATCGTTTCCCAAGAGATGGTTGCTTCCATGAATAAGGATTCCATTCTCTTCGCAATGGCAAACCCGGTACCGGAGATCATGCCGGATCTGGCAAAAGCTGCTGGTGCAAGAGTCGTAGGAACCGGACGTTCCGATTTCCCGAACCAGGTCAACAACGTTCTCATCTTCCCAGGCATCTTCCGCGGCGCTCTGGAAGGACGCGCAACCGCTATCACCGAAGAAATGAAACTGGCTGCTGCCAACGCAATTGCTGCTCTGGTTGATGACAGCGAATTGAGCGACGAGAACATTCTTCCGGCAGCATTTGATCCGCGTGTAGCTGACGCTGTTTCCAAGGCTGTGAAGGAACACATTAAGAAATAAACGTAACAATTCAAGCGATTCTCGCATTTACCGTAAGAACCGCACAAAATTTGCACAGTTACGAAATAATAATAAAGGAGTTTTTCCATGCTGGCTGAACCGATGACACTTTACAAACTGATGAATCTCTATATGCTGCACCAGGTCAATTTTCCGCTGACCAACGCGCAGCTCTCCAATTTTTTCCTGGATCGTGAGTACACCACGTATTTCACACTCCAGCAGGCTTTGAACGAGCTTCTGGATGCAGGTCTGGTAAAAAAGGAGACGATGCGGAACAGCTCCCGCTATGAGATCACTAAGGAGGGCGAGGAAACGCTGGAATTTTTCGGCAAAAACATCTCTCCTGCCATCGTCAGCGACATGGATGAATACCTGAAACAGAACCGCTTCCGCATGCGAAACGAGGTAGGACTGATCTCCGATTTCTATAAATCGACCAATCAGGACTACATCGTTCACTGCGAGGTGCGGGAAGGAAAAGCCGTTCTTGTCAATCTCGATATCTCCGTTCCGGATAAGGAGCAGGCGGAAATCATGTGCAATCACTGGAAGGATCGAAGCCAAGAGATTTATGCTTATGTGATGAAATCTTTGATGAGTGAGCATGGGGTGGAAAAGAAATAGCAATATTAGCGATAGAGACGAAAAAAGAAGCCCCATCAAGATGCGTACAACTGATTCAGGGAAAACCTGTTCTGCATCTTGATGGGGGCTTCTTTTTTCTGTATTAATTCCAGTTTTTTTCTTGCTATGCTATAAATAATTAAAAAACCATCTTACTCTACCGTAACACTCTTCGCCAGGTTTCTAGGCTTATCTACATCCAGTCCCTTCGATACACTTACATAATATCCCAGCAGCTGCAGCGGCACAACCGCTAAGCTCGGTGTGAAGTGCTCGTCAGTCTTCGGTATATAGACTGCGAAATCGACGGTGTCTTCAATATTGTAGTTGCCTGCAGTTGTGAGTCCCATGAGGTAGGCGCCGCGGCATTTTACTTCTACCATGTTGCTGATCATCTTCTCATACAGGGCTTCCTGGGTCAGGATGCTGACTACGAGGATACCATCCTCAATCAGGCTGATGGTTCCGTGTTTTAATTCTCCGGCTGCATACGCTTCGGAATGGATGTAGCTGATCTCTTTTAATTTCAGGCTGCCTTCCATGCTGACTGCGTAGTCGATGCCGCGGCCGATGAAGAACACGTCTTTTGCATTGGCATATTTCGCTGCGAACCACTGGATGCGTTCTTTGTCATCTTCGAGCAGCTTCGCGATCTGATCCGGCAGTTCCTGCAGGGCTGCAAGGAGTTCTTCATATTTTTCTTCTGTGATCGTACCGCGCACATGGGCAAACTGCACGCCCAGAAGATATCCGGCAACCAGCTGTGTGCTATATGCCTTGGTGGTCGCCACCGCAATCTCCGGACCTGCCAATGTGTAGAAAATATGATCTGCCTCACGCGCAATCGTGGAACCTACTACATTGACAATCGCCATCGTAGGAACGCCCTGGCTCTTTGCCAGACGCAGGGCTGCCAGGCTGTCGGCTGTCTCGCCCGACTGGCTGATGATGATAACCAGACTGTTCTCTTCCAGAATCGGGTTCCGGTAACGGAACTCGGAAGCCAGCTCGACGCGGACCGGAATACGCGCCAGATCTTCGATCACATACTGCGCTGCCACGCCTGCATGGTAAGCAGAACCACACGCTACGATATAAATACGCTTTAACGAACGAATGACATCATCGGAAAGTCCCGCCTCGGTCAGGTCAATATGACCATCGCGAATGACTGAATTTAATGTATCCCGAACCGCACGCGGCTGTTCATGGATCTCCTTAATCATGAAATGC
Source organism: Clostridium sp. TF11-13AC (assembly GCF_003481065.1). NCBI lineage: Bacteria > Bacillati > Bacillota > Clostridia > Eubacteriales > Clostridiaceae > Clostridium > Clostridium sp. TF11-13AC. Next base: position 272,117 of record NZ_QUKJ01000001.1, on the reverse strand, counting down.
TCATAACCTCCCTTTTCAGCAGCTTCTGCATCCCACTCAATCGTCACAAGTTCTTTCTGAATCTCTTCCTGATCAATATTATAGAAAGTAACCTCTCCCTTATGTAAGCGTCCCAATTCCTGATTGCCGATATAGTATACCTTGCGGGTATATGGAAGCAGGGGCGGAACATCCGACGCGATAAAGGATTCACCCTCGCCTACTCCGATGATCATCGGGTTATCCTGACGGGCTACAAAGATCTCCTCCGGATAATCCTTAAACATAACCGCCAGTGCATACGTGCCACGGATACGCATCATCGCACGCGCCATCGCATCGAGCGGTCCCTCGTTGTATTTCTTATAATAATGATCGATCAGCTTTACAGCCACCTCTGTATCAGTATCTGAATAAAACGTATATCCATTTTTAATCAGTTTTTCGCGAATTTCCTGATAGTTTTCGATAATACCATTGTGAACCGCTACCACGCTGCGGTCATCCGTGCAGTGCGGATGTGCATTGTTCTCAGACGGCTCCCCGTGTGTCGCCCAGCGGGTATGACCGATACCGCAGTTGCCCCGCATTGCGCGTCCATTGTCTGTTTTCTCTGCCAGCGCGCGCAGACGTCCCTTCGCCTTTACAACCTCCGGTACACGTTCTCCGTCTCTGACTGCCAGACCTGCTGAATCGTATCCACGATATTCAAGCTTCTCCAGACCCGCTAATAAGATCGGAGCCGCCTGCTGGTCTCCTGTATATCCTACGATACCACACATACAATTATTCCTCCTTTTTCCAACCAGGCGAGCCGCTGCCATCATACCGCCTCAGACACTCCCGCCTTCGTATCTCTATCTCAAGAATATGATAAATCTATTGATTCTTCAAAATAGAATCTTCTATAAAATATGTCGTTTATCCCTAAATAGCGCCTGACCGGCACCTTCGATATAGACTTTCTTCTCAGTCATGTACATATTCTGTCTCATTATACCAAAAAAGAATCTTCTTGTCAGCATTTGCTGTAATATTTTCGTCAGTCATCATATAGACACATCTCATTTTAAAACCCTCCGCTATAAGCAGTCACATATTTCTTCTGCATATCTGCCTGTAAAATAACGATTGTCCACGACAACTATTTTTTATACAGGAGGTTTCATCATGAAAAACGAAACAATGTACTTTAACGATCTTCTTTCCATCTGGCTGGAAAAGCAGAAACAGGCGCGAGCCCTGTCTACCTATGTGAAATACCGGCATCTGGCAGACCGTTATATCTCCCCTTATTTTAGATCCATCCAGCTTTCAAAGGTCGATCTGCCTATGCTTCAGACATTCCGCAATTCCCTTTTATCCCCGGATTCCCTGCATCCGCTTGGGAACGGAACTATCCGCTGTATTCTTCTGCTCGTCAACTCCATTCTGCGTCTTTCCTATGAAACCGGGCAGACAAACGGCATTCTCTATCTCCCGCCCCGTCTTCCAAAAAAGCGCCCTGAAGTACCTGTTTTTACCCTTCAGGAACAGGAACAGCTCGAACACTATCTAACTGCCCATACAGGAGTCTCCGAAGCCGTCATCTATCTGGGACTCTATACAGGGCTGCGGGTTGGAGAACTCTGCGCCCTGCGTTGGGAAAATATTCATTTTTCCGATCGCTATCTCCATGTCCGACACACGGTGCAGCGCCTGACGCGCCTTGACACAACCCATAAATCAGAACTCATTTTATCCGGTCCCAAAAGCATCTCCTCCAACCGTTTGGTTCCCCTGCCCGCTTTCCTTCTGCCGATCCTACAGCCATATTCTCATCCGGAACACCCGGATTATTTTCTGCTGTCACAATCTGCCAGCTCCCCGATGGATCCGCGAACCTTCCAGAATCACTACCAGCGCATTCTATCACAAGCCGGACTGCGCTATCTGAATTTTCATGCAATCCGGCACACGTTTGCCACCCGCTGTATCACAAATGGCATGGATCCCAAAACGCTCAGCGAAATTCTGGGACACTCCGATTTGAAAGTCACGCTTGAATACTATTTTCATTCCTCTCTGGAATTCAAGAAAGAACAGATCGACCGCCTTACTGCTCTTTTTCCGGCCGTCCATACTTCTCTTCCAGATATGCCACATAATATGACGGATTAAAATCTTCCCCCGTCATATCGCGCAGGATCTGACGGCTGTCCTTCAATTTGCCATACTGGTGAATATTTTTCCGCAGATATTCGCGGATTTCTCCCAGGTTTCCAGCCTCCAGTAGTTTTTCTACCGGCAATTCCTTCTTCATCTGGTGATAAATCTGCGCGCCAAAGGCATTTCCTAATGCATAGGACGGAAAATAGCCGATCGATCCCTGTGACCAGTGAATATCCTGCAGTACGCCCTCCCGATCCGTGGACGGGCGTACTCCCAGGTATTCTTCATACTTATCATTCCAGATCTGCGGCAGTTTCTCCACCTCCAGATCCTCCTCAATCAGCATTTTCTCAATTTCATAGCGCACCAGCACATGCAGCGGATAAGAAAGCTCATCCGCTTCCGTCCGGATCAGCCCCCGAACGGTTCTATTAACCGCCGCCAGAAAATCCTCCAGACTCGTCTCCGTCAGCGGGCTTCCAAACATCTGCGCCACTTTTCCATAAATCGGTTTCCAGAATGCATGGCTGCGCCCCACGATATTTTCAAAGAAACGGGACTGGCATTCATGCATTCCCATCGAAGTTCCCTGCCCCACCAGCGTCTGTGTCAGGTCATCCCGGATGCCAAATTCATAGATAGCATGTCCCGTCTCATGCAGCACGGAAAAAATCGAAGAATCAATCCGTTTCTGATAATGCGTCGTGATCCGTACATCATGATTGTGCAGATTCGTCGTAAACGGATGGGCGCTGAGTGCCAGTACTCCCCGGTCAAAATCAAAGCCCTCATATTCTGCTAGGAAACGCGCCACCTCTGCCTGCGCCGCCTCCGGATAATCTGCGGATAAAAAGGCGTCCGGAACCATCTTCGAGCGCTCTGCCGATTCTTTCAAAAGCGGCACGATTTTCCCTTTCATCAGCTCAAAAAATGGATCTAACATCTCCATATTAAAACCTTTTTCGTAGGTATCCAGCATCACATCGTAAAGCTTCTGTCCCGGCTTTGCCCGGTACGCCGCAAATTTCTTCTGATAGGAAATAATCTCCTTCAAAACAGGGGCAAATGAAGCAAAATCATTTTTCTCTCGCGCACGCGTCCAGATTCCCGTCGCACACGCCGTAAGTTCTGCATACGCACGGTATTCCTCCGGCGGAATGCAGGAAAGCCGCTCCTGCTCCTCGGCTGCTTCCCGGAGAATTGCCGACTGCACCTCATCAAATACGCCCGCATTCTCTTTTTCTGCCTTCAGGCAGACATCCAACAGCTCCTTAAAACGCATTGACGCCAGAATCTCCTGATACTGCTCCGAAAGTGAACCTATCACCCGCGCGGTATGCTCTGCTGCACCCTTCGGTGCCAGCGTCTCATCATCCCACTCAAACAAAACCATCGACGTCTGAAGCGCCATCGCCCGCTCCAAAAGAGACTGCAGCTCCTCAAACTGTTTTTTTACATTCTGATTCTTCTGTTCTGTCTGTGCCATTTTCCTGCCTCCTGTCTTTTTTTCGTAATTCTATCATCCAAATTCTGTGTATTTTTTAGGTTCCGCTGCACATATGCCTGCATTCTTTTGTAATATGAGCCATTTCCATCTTCATCATACCAGATTTTCTTTCTTCTGTTTCTTATATCTTTCTTATGATTTTTTACAGTTCACACATTGTGCAAACTGTAACAGGATTTTCTCATGATGCCTTATGTGACTTTCCAATCTTGCATAATCATGCAAAACGCGGTATACTAAAACCAGTATAAATCATATGCATAAAGCTGGTTCCCGGCACACGGATATACGCCACGAATCAACTTCCATGCACACACCAGGACAGGAGGGATTGCAGATGATCGAAGCAACGAGCTGCGGCGGTGTGGTTATATTTCGGGGAAAATTACTCGTTCTTTACAAAAACTACCGGAACAAATACGAAGGCTGGGTTCTTCCCAAAGGAACCGTAGAACCGGGCGAAGACTTCAAGCAGACCGCCCTCCGGGAGGTTCATGAGGAGACTGGCGTCGCCGCCTCCATCATCAAGTACATTGGCAAAAGCCAGTACACCTTCAACACCCCTCAGGATACCATCGAAAAGACCGTGCACTGGTATCTGATGATGGCGGACAGCTACTACAGCAAGCCGCAGCGCGAAGAATACTTCGTCGATTCCGGCTACTACAAATTTTACGAAGCCTACCACCTTCTGAAATTTTCCAACGAAAAACAGATCCTGGAAAAAGCCTACAATGAGTATCTGGATCTGAAAAAGGCAAATTTGTGGGGGAATCGGAAATACTTTTAATCACAAGAACAAAGAGGCTGTTGCAAAATCATTATCAAAAATAGATGATTGAGCGGCAGCTTCCATTTCTCTGCAAGCTAATCTGGGTTAAAATTCGCGGTTTTCCTGTTAAAAAAGGCTTTTCGGTAATTTCCTATGAAACAAAAAAACACCCCGTCCGCTGCACAAAGCCAACGAACAGGGTATTAAAAAGGGGAGGATAAGTATTCAAAAATTTCTCTTTTGTGATACTAACAGTATGACCCGTTTCTGTTATTCTATACATCAATCTCCAAATTTTTATACGCCTTTTATCTGCTTCCGAGTATCCGGTTTTCATATTATTTATCATACATACCTTTTTCCCTTGCTTTCTTCCTCTCTTTCCGTTACAATAGATACGTTTTGAGTTGTACTTTTTAATTTATTTTTACCTCTATGAAAAATACAACTCCAGCAAATCATTTTATGTACATTTTTATATTGATTTGAAACTTTTTATATCATAAACCTTGTACTTACCTCACAAAAAGGAGATTTACCTTATGAACAAGAAAAACATCTTAGTCGGACAGTCCGGCGGACCGACCGCGGTTATCAACGGGAGCCTTTACGGCGTTATCTGCGAAGGTGCGCGCCACAGCGATGCGGTTGGCTGCGTCTACGGTATGATCAATGGAATCGAGGGCTTTCTCGCGGATTCTTATATGAACCTTTCAGAAACACTCTCCGATGACGATCTGGAACTTCTTCGCCTGACTCCGGCGGCGTATCTGGGTTCCTGCCGTTTTAAACTCCCTGAGAACCTCTCCGACAGCTTCTACCGCGTCCTCTTTGAAAAACTGGAGCGGCTGGACATCGGCTATTTCTTTTACATCGGCGGCAACGACTCGATGGACACCGTCAGCAAGCTTTCCCGCTATGCGGCGCAGATCAAAAGCCCGATCCGCTTTATCGGCATTCCCAAGACGATCGACAACGATCTCGTCCTGACCGATCACACGCCGGGATACGGCAGCGCTGCCCGCTATGTCGCTGCATCCGTCCGTGAAATTGCGCTGGACGCCTCTGTCTATCAGCAGAAATCGGTCACCATCGTTGAGATCATGGGACGCCATGCCGGATGGCTGACGGCTGCCTCTGCCTTAGCACGCAAGGAAGCCGGTGACAATCCGCTCTTAATCTATCTGCCGGAAGCTCCATTTGAGCTGGCACAATTTAATGACGACTTAAAGAAAGCGTTTGAAAAGACAGCGAATGTCATCGTCTGCGTCTCCGAGGGCATCCGCGACCACGGTGGTCGTTTTATCTGCGAATATTCAACCGAAGCCCAGGTCGACACCTTCGGTCACAAAATGTTAGCCGGATGCGGAAAAATTCTGGAAAATTATGTCCGCAACCAGTTCGGCGTCAAGGTGCGCTCGGTCGAGCTCAACGTCAACCAGCGCTGCTCCGGTCTCACCGTTTCCGCTACTGATCTGAATGAGGCCGAGATGGCAGGTCGTTTCGGCGTCCAGGCAGCCCTGGACGGTCACACTGGGCAGATGGTGGCATTTGAGCGTGAGACTGATACAGCTGCTTCTGAACCTGTTCATGCAGCTGCTGCCGTTTCAAACGCCGCGGACTTAGGCGCAGCATCCGCTTCATGCGTAAAACATAGTAACACTGTATATAAAATTCATCCAGTTCTCAAGGATGTCAATCTGATCTGCAATCAGGAAAAGAAAGTACCTGCTGAGTGGATCACGAAAAACGGTACCGATGTCAGCGATGATTTCCTGGCTTACTCGCAGCCGCTGATCCAAGGGGACGTTTCCCATATTATGGAAAACGGACTTCCAAAATATTTGTACCGCAAATAGTCCGTCACGCAGTATAACTGCTTCATCCTTGAATCCATACAAGCAGCAGAAAAAGAGACGCTTCTTTCATTTTACAGATGCGTCTCTTTTCTACTTAATAATACATAATACCTGAATTTTTTCTAAATTTACCCCAATCACACACTCTTATCATTTGGGGAGGAATCCTGACCGTGCCCTTTCAGCGCAGACATCTTCTAAATCTAATTTTCCTCACAATCCCGAATTTCAACCCCATCATAAAAGAACATCAGAATCTCTTCATAATTCTTGCCTTCGCGCGCCATCTCCTGTGCGCCGTTCTGGCTCATGCCGACTCCGTGACCGTAGCCGCCGCCCCAGATGGTAAATGTGCGGATGTCTTTTTCCTCATCCCTGGCAGTTTCATCCACCGAGAAAAAGGCACTCGGAAGCGTACTCCATCCTGTCAGTTCGGTTCCGTCATTTTTCTTATAAACGAGTGATTCCGAGCCGAGGACACTCCGGATCTGACTCTGACCTTTCAGTGTCTTGGTTCCTTCGCTTCCGACGATCTGCACCGTCTGGGCGATACCACCCTTACCGCGGGAAGTCACAAAAATACCCTGAATCTCGCCGATGGTATCTACCTTCTGCTGCAGCTTCTTATTCGTGATCGTTGTTTTCCAGCGGTACATCGGGAACGAGGAATCATAATTCTGCTCACCCTGTCCCTGGATAAACTTGAGAAATGTGTCGTTGTCCGTCAAATCCGGAATCTTCTTCTTTTCCGTCAAACCGATCCCTTTCAGATACGGAACCTCGTCTTTGCTGGCGCCCCAGATCGTTCCATCGGTTGAATATCCGCAGGAAGTTGAAAAATAATACGTTTCCGCCGGGGTATCGTTGTAATATACAATCTTCCCGTCCGTCTCCTTGACTGCCAGATTCGTCCGCTCACTGCTCTCTGTATTATTGTACACCTGATAGTTCGTGCTGTCATCAACGTGTGCGCCGTAACGGCTGTAGGCATTCGCCTTGATCTGCCGGTAGGCATACGTCCGTGCGCAAACTGCCTGCGCCTTGAGCGCCTCCAGCTCATAATTGGATGGCATCTCGCTCGGCACTACGCGTGTCAGGTAATCTTCGACGTCCAGCTCATTGATCAGAAGCAGCCCATCCGACTCCTCGCTCAACTCGAAGCTACCGAAATACGACGGCGTTCCCTGCGCCCGCTTGGTGCTCAGGATGCGGATCTCCTTCTGCGGATCTTCCAGCGTGATCGTCATGCGCCCTTCTTTCAAGCGGTCATCGCCAGGACTCACGGACAATTTCGTTCCCGGGCTCAAAGTCTCCTCTGATTCGCCCCAGGTCACATGCATCGTGCTGTCCGACTGGAGTACCACTTTCGTGTGAAACAAGGAGGAATAATCATCATTCATGATCAGCACGCGGATGTTCGTCGCTGAAAAATCATGATTCAAGAGTGCTGCGCAAACCTTTTTGCCAGCCACGACAAATTTTCCCAGATCATAGCCGACCAGCACATCCCGCTTTTTCTGTTCCTTGACGACTCCATATGTTTTATATACTTTAAAATCATCGTCCAGTTTCAGCGTTCCGTACCCGTCAATCTCGATCGTATCATCCTTGACCGAGAGTACCTTTCCTTCGATCATGTCTTCCTTGAGCGACAGCTTGCGGATCTTGCCCTTATCCAGCTCGACATCCGCCAGCACGCCATCGGTACGATCCTTGAGCTTTTCTTCCTCTGGAAATGTCCGGACGATCGTGCCAATATACACATTCATCCCACCCGATTCTCCCGGAACGATCCAGACATTCTTATATGTAACTTTTTCAGACTGTACGCCGCACAGCGTGATGATCGAACCATCACGCTCATAGACCTCGATCTTCCGATCGATGCAGGCATCCAGCGACACGCCCTCAAAATTCATCGTTCCCTGATCCGTATATGCCGTCCATGCCGCTGCTTCCTTCACATTTTTCGGTGTTCCATAAAGCACCAGCTTCTGTTTTTTGACCGCGTTTTCCGAATCTGCCTTTTTTAAGAATGACTCATAAAACAGCCACCATTCTTCCTTCGGCATTGCCTTTTTATATTTATTTTTAGATACATTCAGGGCGCTCGAAAGCCCTTTGGAAACACGATCCGCCGCATATGCCGCTTCGCCATAGGTCAGTGCGCCCATCGCGTAGCTTTTACTTATCTTCTCGTCTCCCGGCTCCAGATAGCCTTCCTCAATCATATAGTCAATATATTTGGCATACCATTCATCCTGATCCGGCGTTCCAAAATGGCTTCCGTGTTCTCCCTGCGACGCAACGATGTCGTCCCGGTCTGCAAATGATAACGCCATAGCTTTCGATGCCATGGCGCGTGAAATATCATTATCCGAGTGATCCAAAAATACAATTGCAAAGAGCAGGAGTGCCAGAAAAGCCGGAATCGCCACTGCCCAGTAAACCAGCTTTTTAGGTTTCAGAGGCTGTACTGCCTTTCGCGATCTGCCTGTTTTCTTTTCCATATTTCTCCAGCCGCCTTTATTTTTTAACTGTCCTTTCTCATTCACAGTCACTTTTTATTTAACTCCATAAACATTCCCGTTTTCTCATCAATGTGATCTAACTTCCGGTATTCGTCTGTCTCCATCGGCAATTTCCGAAGCCGCAGCGACCGGTGCACCGCGCGGGAGATCAAGTCATAGATAACCGCAAATGCCGGTACAGCGATAATCATGCCGACGAAACCAAAGAGTCCGCCAAAGAAGAGAATCGAAAACAGTACCCAGAAACTCGAAAGTCCTGTCGAATTGCCCAGGATCTTCGGTCCCAGAATATTACCGTCAAACTGCTGCAGAAGCAGAATCCAGATGAGGAAATACACACACTGGAGCGGACTGACTAAGAATACCAGGAACGCTGCAGGTATCGCACCGATGAACGGTCCAAAAAAAGGTATCACATTCGTCACACCGATAATGACGCTCAAAAGCATCGGGAATGGCATATTTAAGATCGTCACACCGATGAAACAGATAATACCGATAATGAGGGAATCCACCAGTTTGCCGATGATGAAGCCGCCGAACATCTGATTGATAAACCGGAGCTCCTCGATTACCAGATTCGCCTGTCTTAGATTCAGGCAGCCATAAACAATCTTCTTTCCCTGTGCTGCCAGTGTATCTTTGATATTTAGCAGATACACCATGACGATCAGACCGATCAGCCAGTTTTTGATAAATTCCAGGACACCCAGCACGCTGCTGGAAAGGCCTGTCACGATCTGTCCAATCCGGTGCATATCAATGTTGGTAAACGATTTCTCCGCCCAGTTCTGAAAAACTGCCAGATTATTTTCAAAACTGCTCAGAACCATATTTTCGATCTCCGGATTATTTTTCAAAATACGCTGAATCCATTCATACACATTCTGCACATACAGCGGAAATGAATCCTGAATGCCGATCAAACTCTCGATCAGCTGCGGGATCATAAGCTGGAACATCCCTACCACAAGCACAATAACCAGCCCCAGACAGGCTGCCGTCGCAAGCATCCGGGCTGCACCACGAACGTATTTGGAATTCTTAGTGACAGAGCCAAGGGTCTTTTCCACGATCCCTGCTACCCAGTTATATGCCGGGGCGGTCAGATACGTCAGCACCGCACCGCAGAGAATCGGCGCGAGGATTTTCACAACCTTGCGGGTGCCCGCCGACACCACATCCCAGTGTTGGATGCTGAACCAGAGCAGTATGCAGACCGCAATCACCGAAACTGCCGTCATCCCCATATAAATGTATTCTTTGAAATCTCTTTTTTCCATACTTATGTTCTTATCCGTTCCTCTTTTCTGATTTTACAATGTGCTTCTGGAAAATGTTACATTTTCTTTACACACTTTCTTTTACAGAGAAAGCAGCGATTGCTCGCTGCTTTTATCCTTTGTAACCCCAAAATGCCGGCTCTTACCATATTGACGCCTAGCGCTGCTAGGTGGGCAACCTCACTTAGATTTCTGTCTTCCACTCGAGAGGAGGCCTGACATCCATCTAAAAATATCGGAATCCCGTTAGTCAAAATGTAGGTTCAAAAAAAGCAAGAGTTGTCGAGCATCCCAGGAATTACAAATATTCTCTTTTGATACGGCTATTATACCGCAAGTCGGATGTTTTTTCAAGTTCCATTTTCTGATAATGCGGTCAGGTTGTTACTGTTCAGGTTATCCATCTCTCTATCTCTTTTAAGAAGCTCTTTTTTGTCTTTTATACTTCTCCCCACTTCATCAGGAAATCTCCCAGCTCTTCCACCGTCTCAATCTGGTAGTCTGCCCCATTTTCCGTAAATTCTTCCCGGGAACCATATCCATACAGCACTGCCGCACATGGGAGCTGATTTTCATGCGCCCCGATAATATCGTGTTTCCGGTCGCCCACCATGATAACCTTCGATTCCTCCGGTGTTGTTCCCAGACGGTCCAGCGTGTAGGCAATCACATCGCCTTTGCGAACCCGGATCTCCTCCATATCCGCCCCGCCAACCAGGGTAAAGTAGGAAAGCAGATCAAAATGCTCCAGAATCTGAATAGCAAACGGTTCCGGCTTTGAAGTTGCCACCGCCAGCGTAAGACCGGCATCCTTTAAACGTGTCAGCATCTCCCGGATTCCCGGATAGACTTTATTTTCAAACATTCCCTGTTTCGTAAAATATTCGTGGAAATGGCCGATCGCTTCGCGCGCCTGCGCTTCGCTGAATCCGTAATATTCTTTAAAACTGTCCGACAGCGGCGGTCCGATGAACGGACACAGTTTATCCAGATCCGGCTCATCGAGCCCGTATGCCTGCAGCGCATGCTGGACAGACTTTGTGATGCCTTCCTTCGGATCTGTAAGGGTTCCGTCGAGGTCAAATAGTATGATATGGTTCATATAGTTCGTTCTCCTTATTGTAGTCCGCAGTGCATTACTCCGCAGCACACCAGCTTGAAAAAAATACATTTTCATTGCTTACGACCATTCTAATACATTTTACGCAAAAAAGAAAGACAACTTTTCTCCAGCCATCTTTCTTTTCTGTGTTTCAGTTACTGTTCACGCATACGTGCCCAGTAACGGAATTTGCCGTGGCTTCGCATTTAAATACGGCAAATTCCTGCTGCCACCACGTTTTCTTACGGCACTTTCGGTTCCAAAAGTGCCTACCCGTGAACAGTAACGTGTTTCACTCTTTATTTGTAAAATTCATGTCCACCATGCTGCATGACATAGGTCAGCTTGCCATCGAACCAGCGTACATTGGAGGAAGCAGAGATTCCGCGGTTCATGAAGTACAGGGCGCCGCCCGAGTAATCCTCGCCTTCCAGTGCACGGTTGACGCAGTCAATTGTCTGCTGCGTTACCTTACAGCTGTTGATCGTTCCATCCAGTACCGGTGAGAACTGGGATGGTTCGTACACAACGGCTTTGACGCTGTTCGGGAATTTCTTGTTTTTCACCCGGTTGATGATTACATTTGCAACCAGTATCTTTCCCCTGTCATCACACACACCCGCCTCCGCCTGCACAATTTTCTGCAGAACACTGTAATCTTCATCGCTGTAAGAGATGACTGCGCGTTCCCGGCGCTCCCGTTCTTCTGCTTCCTGCGCCGCCTGCTGGGTCTGCATTCGTACTTCTCGTTCGATTACCTCTACTTCCAGAGCTTCCTTCGCAAGTTCATCCTGAATCCCCTGCTCCATCCTCTGTCCGAGTAGATGCTGACTTTCCTCGTTGGAGGCGAGAATCGTAAATTCTGATAAGCTCTCTGTCTCTGTCGTTTCTTCTGACTGCAGCATTTCTGTCAGTTCCACATCATCCGGATATTCCCGGTGTGCCGAGGCTGCATTTTTGCCAACGCCGCCAAAACTGACCGAATTAAATGCTATCACCGTCACAACCGCTGCCCCCGTCATCAATACGGCTGCGGTCCGGTACATCCTTTTTGTCACACGGACAAATAATGCCTTTATAAACTGATAAGCAGTCTGAAGAAATGTGTCAATGCTTGGCATACACTCTCCTCTTTCTATCAGTGCAGTCCTCCCAAAACCGGTCTGACTGCCATTTAACATCTGCGGCATCTTCTTTGGCTGTCTGATTTTTTCTGACAGCTAAGGACAGATCGTTACTGTTCACACACGTGTGCCCAGCAACGGGATTTTGCCGATGCTGCGCATTCCAAATCGGCAAAATCTGCTGCCAGAACTGTATCGTACGGAATTTTCAGTTCAGAAAATTCCTACCTGTGAACAGTTACGACAGATCCTCTCTGCCTGTGCCGCTTCCTTCAAGTGACGGGAGACATTATATGTGGTTTCCGGCTTCAAAGTCAACGTCTTTTTTACATTTTTGTGACAAATCACATTCTCATTTAACTTTTCCTTAATATTTATGTGAGCATTTTATAAACTTTTTTGCTTTTTCTTCCCAATTTTTATAAACTTTGGCTGGTATAAAATTTTCAATTTTTTACAATTCTGTTAAATTCTGCCCGTCAAAAAAACAGGCGAATCAAGTCGCCTGTTTTTTATGTCAACTGTAATAGAACAATTATGGTATCTGTAAAGGTGTCAGACAAACTCCGATTATGTGAAACCAACACATATAATCCACTGTCCGGTGTCCGATCACTGCCACCCAAACTCTTTACCACTCTAGATCAGCGCTACAAACTGTGCATCCACATATTTTGCAAGTTCCTCCGGATTCAGAATGACCTGAACACCTCTCTGACCCGCGCTGATGCTGATTTTGTCGAAAATCTGCGCTGTTTCTTCTATATAAGTAGGGAACTTCTTTTTCATGCCGATCGGGGAACAACCACCTCGCATATAGCCGGTCAGCGGAAGAAGTTCCTTCATATGGATCATCTCCACTTTCTTGTCCTTGGAAGCCTTTGCCACCTTTTTCAGGTCCAGCTCCTCATCGACCGGGATACAGCAGACCAGATAGCCGTTCTTATCGCCCTTTAAAACGAGCGTTTTGAACATCGTGTCATGGTCCATCCCCATCATATCCGCCGCATGGCTGCCGGATAAGTCGTCCTCATCTACTTCATACTCGCCTGCTTCATAATCGATTCCAGCCGCGTCTAAAAGACGCATTACGTTTGTTTTTGTCATAAGCTAAATCCTTTCTGGAGACAAATTTAGTGCACTCCTCTTATTTCTGGTTGATATAGTTTACCAGTCCACCGGCTGTGATGATCTTCTGCATGAACTCCGGGAACGCCTGCCCCTGGAAACTCTGGCCGGTGGTTTTATCGGTAATCACACCGCTGTCAAAATCAACCTCTACCTCATCACCAGCCGCTATTGCTTTTGCAGCCTCCGGGCACTCGATGATCGGCAGACCGATATTAATAGAGTTGCGGTAGAAAATACGTGCAAACGTCTCAGCAATAACACAGCTTACACCTGCACACTTGATTGCCAGTGGCGCATGCTCGCGGGAAGAACCGCAGCCAAAGTTCTTATTTGCTACGATGATATCACCCTTCTGTACTTTATTTACAAACTCTTTATCAATATCTTCCATACAATGTTTTGCCAGCTCGTTGCCATCCGGAGAGTTTAAGTATCTTGCCGGGATGATAACGTCTGTATCTACATTGTCTCCATATTTAAACACATGTCCATTTGCTTTCATTTCTATATCCTCCTGCGATTTATCCTGTTATTTTATTCCAATTCACGAAACGGCATCTGCGATTGCAGGAAACCTTTCCCCGAACCGTAATATCCGTTTGTAACTGTTCAGTACCTTCACAGTCACGCGCAGACCTACTGAACAGTTACATCCGTTTTACTTATTCCTAAACTTTTATGCCTATTACAGTCCCAGTTCCGCCGGTCCGCTCACTTTTCCGGTAATGGCGCTGGCTGCTGCCACTGCCGGGCTTGCCAGATAAATCTCAGAATCCACGTGTCCCATACGTCCAACGAAGTTACGATTGGTCGTGGATACACATCTCTCGCCTTCTGCCAGGATACCCATATAACCGCCCAGGCACGGACCGCAGGTCGGAGTGCTGACAACGGCACCAGCCTCGATGAAGGTCTCTAAAAGTCCCTCTTTCATGGACTGTAAATAGATCGCCTGTGTCGCCGGAATCACGATGCAGCGCAGACCTTTTTTCACTTTTCTGCCCTTTAAGATCTCAGCTGCGATACGCATATCCTCGATACGTCCGTTCGTACAGGAGCCAATGACAACCTGATCGATCGCAATGTCACCCACTTCATCGATCGTTCTCGTATTCTCCGGAAGGTGCGGGAAGGATACGGTCGGCTTTAACTCGGATAAATCTATGGTGTACTCTTCGTCATACTCTGCATCCGGATCTGCCTCATATACCTTGAAATCACGTTTAGAATGCTCTTTTAAGTACTCGATGGTCTTCTCATCAACCGGAAAGATACCGTTCTTGCCGCCTGCCTCGATCGCCATGTTGCAGATCGTGAAACGGTCATCCATGGAAAGGTTCTTGATGCCCTCGCCGACAAACTCCATGGAACGGTACAGCGCGCCATCTACGCCGATCATACCGATAATGTGAAGAATGACATCTTTACCACTGACCCATTTTGCCGGTTTGCCGATCAGGTTGAACTTGATCGCGGACGGTACCTTGAACCAAGCCTTACCGGTTACCATGCCAGCTGCCATATCGGTACTGCCGACACCTGTAGAGAATGCGCCAAGTGCGCCGTATGTACAGGTATGGGAATCCGCACCGATGACTGCGTCACCTGCTACAACCAGACCTTTTTCCGGAAGGAGTGCATGCTCGATTCCCATCTCTCCTACGTCAAAATAGTTGATGATATCATGACGACAGGCAAATTCACGACAGCATTTGCAGTTTTCCGCCGACTTGATATCCTTATTCGGGATAAAATGATCCATAACCAGCGCAATTTTGTCATGATTGAATACCGTCTGGTTGTCCATCTTCTTCATCTCATTGACCGCTACCGGTGTTGTGATATCATTTCCAAGAACCAGATCCAGATCTGCTTCGATCAACTGTCCTGCTTTTACCTCTGCAAGACCCGCGTGCGCTGCCAGGATCTTCTGTGTCATTGTCATTCCCATGATTTATTTCCTCCTGCATATATATACTTGGCAACGGCTCCGATGCCCTTACTGTTATAGGAAAAAACTCTGTTCCAACGGTGCCGCTGCCATCTTTTGCTTTTTTATGTTTGTATTATAGCACCGGTTCTGTTATAATACAAATATATATTATTAATAGATACTATGAGTCGAAGTTATAGTGTCACCGATTTTTCCGATTGGAATACGAAGCATCCGCAAAATCCTGTCACATTTTGCACAACGTGTGAACTGTAGCTTTATAGATATAAAGGAGTATTATGGAACAACATTTAACCCAGTACCGTATTTTCTACGCCGTTGCACGCGCCGGCAATATTTCCCGCGCCGCCAAGGAACTTTTTATCAGTCAGCCCGCGATCAGCAAATCAATCAGCAAGCTGGAAGAAAGCCTCGGCATGGCACTTTTTATCCGCAATTCCCGCGGTGTCTCCCTGACCGCAGAGGGACAGGTCTTATTTCAGCATGTGGAAGCCGCCTTTGAAGCACTGGAGCGCGGTGAAAATGAGCTGAAACAGATCCAGAACCTCCACATCGGACAGCTCAAGATCGGCGTCAGCAACACGCTGTGCAAATATATTCTTCTTCCTTATTTAAAAGGATTTATTGCACAGTACCCGCATGTCCGCATTTTGATTGAAAGTCAGGACACTGCACGCACAATCTCGATGCTGGAACAGCAGAAGCTCGACATCGGTCTGATCGCCGAGCCCAAAAACCGCCGCAGCCTTTCGTTTCTTCCCGTCATGCGAATCGAGGACACCTTTGTCTGTACCCGGTCTTATCTGGAAAATCTGCGGATCCGCGAAGGTGCCGATGTCGATCCCTTCGAATCCGGGACAATCCTGTTGCTCGACCGCAGCAATATGACGCGCACCCACATTGATGCGTACTTTGCAGAGCACGGAATTGAACCAAAGCAGATTTTAGAGGCAACGACGATGGATCTTCTGATTGAATTTGCCAAAACGGGGCTCGGAATCGGATGTGTGATCCGCGAGTTTGTGCAGGAAGAATTAAAGGATGGTTCGCTGATCGAACTCCCGCTGGAAGTGCCAATCCGAAACCGGACGATTGGATTTGCTTATCATCCATCGGCGATGACGCGGACGATGAATGATTTTGTGCAGTTTTGTTCGGAATGATGAAATAATTAGCAACACGGAGAGAAAAGATCCGGCGCATGGTGGTCGAACTTCCATACGCCGGACTTTTTCTGTTTTGTTCCTATTTTTCAATTTTATTTTAAAATATTCTTCGCACATTTCCACACACATGGAAATATTTTCCCATCTACCAGCCAGACATACACTTTCGAACAAATTCCTATTAAAATGCAGCTCAGTACCAGATTCACCCCGATCGCCAGCTTCTCTCCCGCCTCAGAATAAATGCTGTAAAACCAACAGGAAAAGCTGGCAATCACAAGCCAGTGTGTCAGGAAGATTCCCATGCTATACTCGCCGATCCACAGAATAATTTTTTTGAGGATCTCCGGGAGCCAGGTCTCCAGACCGCCGAGCCAGAAGAGACGGAAGCCTAAAATCATCAGGAATGCAGCAACATGACCATAGAATTCCATGGTTCCGAGTCCGCCTGGAAATCCATGCGCTCCCAATGTGGTTCCGATCCAGAAAGATTTTCGAACGAACCAGATGCTGAAAATCCAGAGGGCAGCACCAAAAATGCCATATTTTTCTTCTCCATCTTTAAGCAGATTCTCTTTTCGCTCTCTTTCTTTCATGGACTTCTCAACTGCCCGCATCAGCAGACAGATCCCATTTCCCAGAAGCAGGCAGATATAAAAGCTGTTCATTCCGATCAGCACTGCCGCGACGCCTGCCAGAATCAGAATTTTCTGGCGGGTTCCTACTTCCCGGAGGGCGGATGAAAGTACAAGAGTCAGAATACTTCCCATGAAAGTGTAGGTCAGCATCCAGGACGGACCATAGTACGTTGAATCAGCCTTGAAGATTGTATCAAACCAGGCATAGCGGAGCGCCTTCAGACCGCCTGGCAGATAGCTGTAAAAGTTGCTCAGCCACTCATTTTCCAGACGCGGCGCAACCCGCACTGTGTAGAAGAGACCGCCCCGGTAAAATAGATATGCCAGCAGAAAGGTGACCGTCAGCGGGCAGGTCAGTTTCAGATAGCGGCGCAGGATCTCCGAGCTCCACGAAGTAAACCGCCCAGAATATACCTTATCGGCTATCAGCATTCCGCTGATCATCAAAAAAAGACTAACCCCGAAGGTTCCATAGCGGAGCAGGGGAAGCGGTCCTATTT
This sequence comes from Clostridium sp. TF11-13AC, assembly GCF_003481065.1. NCBI lineage: Bacteria > Bacillati > Bacillota > Clostridia > Eubacteriales > Clostridiaceae > Clostridium > Clostridium sp. TF11-13AC. The sequence goes on along the minus strand of NZ_QUKJ01000001.1, from coordinate 254,420 downwards.
CCATCAGCGCATTTACCTTATTGCTGCCCCAACTCCCGAATGTACCGAACCAGTGACTTCCAAAGACCGCCAGACAGGCGTATGCCTTGATTATATTTACGTCATCATAGCGTTTCATCCGCGTTTCCTTTCCCATTCATATAAAAAGAATGTGCCTTTTTGTGTAATAGAACATTCCAAAGAATTTCCTATGAAACAAAAAAACAGGACCGCTGCAAACCTGCAGCAGCCCTGTATAAGATTTCCTATATTCGAAAAACGATTAGTTGTTGATCAGCTTATCGTTCTCGTTGTTCCAGCTGTAAAGCTTACGGATCTCTGCGCCGACTTTCTCAGACGGATGCTCGGAAGCAAGCTTTCTCATAGCCTGGAAGTGTACCTGACGACCTGCCGGGGACATATCCAGTAAGAACTCTTTTGCAAAGGTACCGTCCTGGATATCAGACAGAATTTTCTTCATAGCTTTCTTTGTCTCAGCGGTAACGATCTTCGGTCCGGTTACATAATCGCCGTACTCAGCTGTGTTGGAGATGGAGTATCTCATACCAGCGAAACCAGACTGATAAATCAGGTCTACGATCAGCTTCATCTCGTGGATACACTCGAAGTAAGCATTTCTCGGGTCATAACCAGCCTCACACAGAGTCTCGAAACCAGCCTGCATCAGAGCGCAAACACCGCCGCAAAGAACTGCCTGCTCACCGAAGAGGTCTGTCTCAGTCTCGGTACGGAATGTAGTCTCCAGAAGACCAGCTCTAGCGCCGCCAATGCCAAGACCATAAGCCAATGCGCGGTCAAGTGCCTTGCCTGTGTAATCCTGCTCTACTGCTACCAGGCACGGTGTACCTTTACCAGCCTGATACTCACTTCTTACAGTGTGACCCGGTGCCTTCGGAGCGATCATGGTTACATCGACATTCTTCGGCGGTTTGATGCATCCGAAGTGGATGTTAAAGCCATGAGCGAACATAAGCATATTGCCCTCTTCCAGGTTTGGCTCGATGTCTTTCTTGTACATATCTGCCTGAAGCTCATCGTTGATCAGGACCATGATGATATCAGCCTGTTTTGCAGCCTCTGCTGCGGTGTATACTTTAAATCCCTGTGCCTCTGCTTTTGCCCAAGACTTGCTGCCCTCGTAAAGACCAATGATAACATCACATCCGGACTCTTTTAAGTTCAAGGCATGTGCATGACCCTGGCTGCCGTAACCGATAATAGCAATCTTCTGTCCTTCTAATAAGGATAAATTACAATCTTCCTGATAGTAAATCTTTGCTGCCATTTTTCATTTCCTCCTTGGATCTAACAAAAATAAAATAAATTTATTATAAAGCATAGACCGGCGCCTCTCTGTGCGTCTTTGGACCAAACTTTGTAAACCTGTTGAATGCCTTGTATCCAGTCTATCGACTGATGTACTATGGCAGATAGCGGATATCATCGGCACCTCTGGAAAGACCTGTAAGACCTGTTCTGGCTAACTCCAGAATCTCATAATCTTCCAGAAGATTAATCAGCGCGTCCTGTTTGGACTGGTCGCCTGTCAGCATAACAGTGACAGAATCTTTTCCCACATCGACAATCGACGCACGGAAAATCTCGGAAATTGCATTAATCGCCATCCTCTGGTTTGCATTTGCTCTCACCTTGACGAGCATCAGCTCACGGTATACGGAATGACCTTCCCGCAGTTCCTTTATGTCGTGTACATCTTCCAGTTTTCCAAGCTGCTTCTGAATCTGCTCCAGAACCTGATGATCGCCCAGCGATACAACCGTCATACGGGAGTATCTCGGATCCGCGGTCACGCCAACTGTAAGACTTTCGATATTATATCCGCGGCGGCTGAAAAGTCCAGCCACACGGCTTAAAACGCCGGCAGTATTATCTACCAGCAGTGATAACACAATTCTGCTCATGCAATCTTCCCACCTTGATCTTCTGTCTTGTTCGTATTGCCTTAATGATAGCAACCAATTCTCAGTTTGTCAACTAATTAAAAGGAATGCCTAGTATTCCCCAGAGCTATATCATTACTGTTCACGCATACGTGCCCAGTAACGGAATTTGCCGTGGCTCCGCATTTAAATACGGCAAATTCCTGCTGCCACCACGTTTTCTTACGGCACTTTCGGTTCCAAAAGTGCCTACCTGTGTACATTAACGATATATCAACACATCATTTCTGGTGTTCCTTCCACTTTTTCTCCCAGTCCGGACCGTATTTAAAATACATCTTCATCTCGGTTCCGACACTGATGAGGCGTGCATCGTCCGGGATCTCCTCACGCGTATACCAGCCTGCCTCAGAAAGCTCGTCCTCCTGCAGACGGATCTTATCATCCCCATCCAGTTCTGCAAAAAATCCGATCATCTCCGTATCAGTAAACGCCCACGGCTGACTCTTGAAATAGCGGATATTTTTAACTTTCAGCCCGACTTCCTCCATCACTTCGCGGCGGACGGTCTCTTCAAATGTCTCCCCAATCTCGACAAATCCAGCGATCAGCGCATATCCACGGTAAGTACTGTGGTTGACGCGGTAACGCGACATAAGAAGTTTGTCCCCGTTCGTGATCGCCACGATGACTGCCGGGGAGATCTTTGGATATTCCGTCTGGCCGCAGACCGGGCAGACGAGCGCCCGCTCGATCTTGCTGTCTTCCGTCTTTGCCCCGCAGCGTCCGCAGAACTGACGGCTCTGTCTCCAGCGCCACAGCTGCACCGCCGTGATCGCTGCAAATGCCTGGTGCATCGGCTCCATCGCACGGATGTCGGTCGGCGTTTTCCATGCATAGTAAAGCTGTTCCAACTCTTTTTCTGCCCCTTCCAGTGCACCAGAATCCGTCTTCCCAGCTTCCATATTATTTTTGTCCGAAACAGGCATCTGACCAGCCCCTTCTTTTAGCTTTGCCAGAATCTCTTCTGCTTCTTTCTCCGGCACACTGACCAGAAAATATGGCTTCTCATCAACCGAAAAGAGATAGACCGCCCGATCCATCAGTTTCGGAACTGCCGCCTCAATCTCCTCCCGGCGCGGGATAGTAAGCATATGTTCCTCCGCGGTCTCACGCAGAAGAATCCGGCCTCTCTGGATGCAGAAGACGTAGTCCTGTGCTCCAGGTTTCTGAATGTGGTATGTATTGTCGTAGCGATGTGGTGCGATGTCCTGTATCATAACTTTATCTCTCTATCCTTTTATTCTCCAAAACTTGTGCAACCGTTATTTCCATACTGTGTAACGGCTGTCCTCGCAGACATTCTTTGTAATCTTTCTGCAAGTCTCTTCATTTTACTCTTTTTATTAAAAAAATACAATCCCTCGGCTCGCCCCAGACTTACAACCGTCCCACAAAATCCTCATATCCAAACGCCCGCACCACTTCCGCTGTCCCATCTTCATGCCGGTATACGATCGACGGAAGCGGCATTCCATTAAAGGTATTATTTTTGACCATCGTATAGAGCGCCATATCGCCAAACACCAGCCGTCCACCCTCTTTTAGCGGTGCATCAAACGAATAATCCCCGATGCAGTCCCCCGAAAGACAGGTTGGTCCGCCCAGGCGGAACGTATACGGCTTTTCGCCCGCTTCTCCCGCTCCGATAAGCGGCGGACGGTACGGCATTTCCAGCACATCCGGCATATGGCAGGCTGCCGAGGTATCCAGAATCGCAATCTGCATGCCGTTTTCCATCGTCTCCAGCACGGAAGTTACAAGAAATCCCGCGTTTAAGACAACTGCCTCGCCCGGTTCCAGGTATACTTCCACACCATATTTTTCGCGCAGCCCGCGCACCAGGCGGATCAGACGTTCCCGGTCATAATCTTCTCTCGTAATGTGGTGTCCGCCGCCCAGGTTCAGCCATTTTACCTTTGAAAACCAGGCTCCAAACTTCTCCTCCGCTGCCCGCAGCGTCGTCTCCAGGTCATCTGAATTCTGCTCGCAGAGCGTATGCATATGAAATCCATCCAGATACGGAAGGATGGTTTCTTCAAAGTTTCCCGTCTCCGAAAGCATCGGAAGAGTCGTCCCCATGCGGGATCCCGGCGCACACGGATCATAGATCGCGTGCCCCTCCTGCGTGGAACACTCCGGGTTCAGCCGGAGTCCCGCCTGTTTTCCGGCCTTTTTTACTTTTTCACCATATTTCAGCACCTGCCCCGGCGTATTAAAAACGATGTGGTCGGCATAATTTAAAATCTCATCAAACTCATCCGGGCGGTAGGCGGCAGAAAACACATGGGTCTCCCCGCCAAACTCCGTTTTTCCAAGCCGCGCCTCATAAAGCCCGCTCGCCGCGGTTCCCGACAGATACTGACGAATCAGCGGGTAGACCGAATACATGGAAAATGCTTTCTGTGCCAGCAGAATCCGGCATCCAGCCCGCTCTGCCGTATCTTTCAAAATTTCCAGATTTTTCTTTAAAAGCGTCTCATCCACCACATAAAATGGCGTGCGGATCGCCGCCGTGTCCCGGAGAACCCCAGCCGCCTCCCGTTCCTGCATCTGTTTTCCTTCCTTTCCTTCTCGCTTCCATCTTCCCTGTCCATTCTCTTCCTGCGCCTAAAAAACGCAAAATAAAACCAGTTTCTTACATGGAGGTATTTTTATCTTAATCCACCAGTGCCGGATCCCAGGATTCCTTCCACGGAAGTCCCCATTTATTTAACGCATCCATAAATGGATCCGGATCAAATTCTTCAATATTATAAACGCCCGGTTTCTGCCAGGTTCCATTCATCACCAGCATCGCACCGATCATCGCCGGTACACCGGTTGTATAGGAGATCGCCTGGGAACCAACCTCTTTGTAGCACTCCTGATGATCACAGATATTATATAAGTAATACTTCTTCTCTTTTCCATCCTTCTTACCCTGGAAAATGCATCCGATATTTGTTTTTCCAACGGTACGCGGACCAAGGGATGCCGGATCCGGAAGAACTGCCTTTAAGAACTGCAGCGGTACGATCTCTTTTCCTTCGTACATAATCGGCTCGATCGAGGTCATGCCGACATTCTCCAGGCACTTTAAATGGGTCAGGTAGCTCTGACCGAAGGTCATGAAGAAGCGGATCCGCTTGATTCCCGGCATATTGAGCGCCAACGATTCGATCTCCTCATGGTGAAGCAGGTACATATCCTTCATGCCGACGCCGTCAAAATCATACTCTCTCTTGATCTCCATCGGTTTCGTCTCTACCCAGTGTCCATCTTCCCAGTAAGAACCGTTTGCCGACACCTCCCGGATATTGATCTCCGGGTTAAAATTGGTTGCAAACGGATAGCCGTGGTCGCCGCCGTTGCAATCCAGAATGTCGATGTAGTTGATTTCGTCAAACTCATGTTTCAGCGCATACGCTGAAAATACGCCGGTTACACCCGGATCAAAGCCGCTTCCCAGCAGTGCGGTAATGCCCGCCTCTTTAAATTTCTCACGATATGCCCACTGCCATTTGTACTCAAATTTTGCCGTGTCCTCCGGCTCATAGTTCGCAGTATCGATATAATGGGTCTTCGTCGCCAGGCAGGCATCCATGATTGTCAGATCCTGGTACGGAAGCGCCAGGTTCAGCACCACATCCGGGTTAAATTTCTCAATCAGGGCAATCAGCTCGTCCACGTTGTTTGCATCCACCTGTGCGGTCTGGATCTTCGTCTTGGTGGTTCCCTCTAATTTTTCTTTCAGCGCATCGCATTTGGACTTCGTCCGGCTTGCAATGCAGATCTCCTCAAATGCCTCGCTGTTCTGGCAGCACTTGTGAATTGCTACGGAAGCTACGCCTCCACATCCGATAATTAACGCTTTTCCCATCTTTTTTTCCTCCTGTATTCTGAAATGTACTCTGTTTTTGTTCCATTTTATAATCCAAATTTCACATTTGCTTTTATTCAAACACTTTTCGGTTCATGTCTCAAACACACACGTTTATTTGATGATACCAGGGTCAAAAGGTCAGAAGTTCGACGCAAGCTTGCTTGCAGGAGAATTTTTGACCTTGGGACCCGCCAAAAACATTTCTTACTTAATCTTTGGATTTCCCAACAGCGCCAGCAGCATCTCCCTTACAATCTTGCACGCCACCGCCGTCGATGCACCGGACGCATCCAGCGCCGGGGATAATTCATTCACATCACATCCAACAATCCAAGCTGCACTGCAGATCTGCGTGACTGCCCGTCGAAGTTCCTCAAAACTGATTCCGCCCGGTTCCGGCGTTCCTGTTCCCGGAAACACACTCGGATCCAGCACATCCAAATCCAGGGTAAAATACACCGGTTTTCCTTCCAGTTTCCGAAGAGTTTCCTGAAGGACTTCCATATCCACGATAAATGGATGCGTCGTCACGTGTTCTTTTCCCCAGCGCCATTCCTCCCGGTCGCCGGAGCGGATACCAAACTGCGTGATCCTGCCATCTCCCAGAACCTCCCAGCAGCGGCGCAGCACACAGGCGTGCGAAAGTTTCGCGCCCAGATAATCGTCCCGCAGATCGGTATGTGCATCAAAATGGATGATATGCAGATCCGGATATTTCTCTGCCAGTGCCTGCACCGGTGCCAGCGTCACCAGGTGCTCGCCGCCCAGCATAAATGGGATCTTGCCATCCCCGGCTATCTCCGCCGCCCGCTCCCGCAGATCCTTTAACGCTAACGATGCATCGCCAAAGCAGAGCTCCTGATCGCCCGCGTCAAACACGGCGTAATCGGTCAGATCACGATCCTGGTACGGCGAATACGATTCCAGCCCATAGGATTCCGAGCGGATCGCCCGTGAGCCGAACCGGGTGCCCGGGCGGTACGAAGTGGTCGAGTCAAACGGCGCGCCGTAGAGCACGATCCCCGCCTTCTCATAGCTGGCGTCACACGCCAGAAACGTCTCAATATTTGCCTTCAACATCTTCTAACATCTCCTCCACATATGCCGGCAGGTAAAATGCCCCTTTATGCAGGGTCGTCGTATAATACCGGCAATCCAGTCCCCGCAGGTTCCATCTTGTCTCATCCAAATCCTTTAACGGATGGTATTTCTTCGACGCAAATCCAAACAGCCAGTGCCCGGACGGGTAGGTCGGGATATGCGCCTGATAGACGCGGCTGATCGGAAATGACTCCACGATCCGCTTATGAGCCCGCTTGCACGCCTCCGCGTCTTCGGCATAAAACGGGCTTTCATGCTGATTGACCATGATGCCGTCCTCTTTTAATGCCTTATAGCAGTTCCCGTAAAATTCCCGGGTAAAAAGCCCCTCGCCCGGTCCAAACGGGTCGGTCGAATCCACGATGATCAGATCGTATTCATTTTCCTTAAAGCGGACATATTTCAGCCCATCCTCATAGTGGATCGAGAGTCTCGGATCATCGAGACGGCACGCTGTCTTTGGCAGATATTTCCGGCAGACCTCCAGCACCAGCGGGTCGATCTCCACCATGTCGATGTGCTCGATCTCCGGATAGCGGGTCAGCTCCCGGATCACGCCTCCATCCCCGGCTCCAATTACCAGTACCTTTTTGACCAACGGATGCACTGCCATCGGCACATGCGTGATCATTTCATGATAGATAAATTCATCCTTTTCCGTCAGCATCATATATCCATCCAAAGTCAGAAACCGCCCAAATTCCGGCGAGTCAAAGACATCGATCCGCTGAAACTCGCTCTTTCCGCTGTAAAGCTGGCGATCCACCCGGATGGAAAGTTTTACATTTGGCGTATGATTCTCTGAAAACCAGAAATTCATAATTTTCCCCTTTCTATCTACTGCTTATCTATTTCAGCACATTCAGGCGCTCAATCCCCGGATCCTCCGGTCCAGTCATTGAACATCCTTTTTCCAGCGCATACGCAATGTAGTCAATGATCTCTTCCGTGATCTGTTCGCCCGGCGTCAGAATCGGGATGCCCGGCGGATAGCACATGACAAACTCACTGCACACACGCCCGGCTGTCTCGCGAATCGGAAGGGATTCTTTTTCTCCATAAAATGCCTCCTGCGGCGACATCGCCACGATCGGGTCAATATAGTCAAAATCCATCAGCGTCGATTTATCCCGGCTGAACCGGCGCTTGATCTCCGCCAGTGCGCTGACCAGGCGCTCTACCTCCCGCTGCCGGTCACCGATGGACAGATATGCCAGAATATTTCCCAGATCACCAAATTCCGCCTGGATATCGTACTCGTCCCGGAGAAGATCATAAACCTCGATCCCCGCCAGCCCGATATCGCGCGTGTGAATTGAAAGTTTGGTCACATCGAAATCATAAATGCTGTCGCCGTTTACCAGCTCCTTCGAATAGGCATAATAACCGCCAATCCGGTTGATTTCTGTTCTCGCATACTCCGCCAGCTCCACCACCTGCTTAAATGCCTCACGCCCGCGAAGCGCCAGGTTCCGTCTGGAGATATCGAGGCTGGAAAGGAGCAGGTAGGAACCGCTCGTCGTCTGCGTCAGATTGATAATCTGGCGGACATACCCGGCGGACATACCCGGACCCGTCAGAAGAATCGAGCTCTGCGTCAGGCTTCCGCCCGATTTGTGCATCGAAACCGCCGCCATATCCGCCCCAGCTGCCATCGCGGAAACCGGCATATTTTCCCCGAAATAAAAATGGGTTCCATGTGCCTCATCAGCTAAACACAACATCCCATGCTCATGTGCCAGCTTTACGATCGAGCGCAGATCCGAACAAATGCCGTAATACGTCGGATTATTCACAAACACCGCCTTAGCATCTGGATTTTCCTTGATCGCCCGGCGCACATCTTCCACACGCATTCCAAGCGGAATCCCCAGTCTCTTATCACCCGCCGGATTCACATAGACCGGAACCGCGCCTCCAAGCACCATGGCGCCCATGACGCTGCGGTGGACATTTCGCGGCAATATAATCTTCTCGCCCCGCTTGACTGCCGTCAGCACCATGCTCTGAACCGCCGATGTCGTACCGCCGACCATCAGGAATGCGTGTGCCGCCCCGAATGCCTCAGCCGCCAGCTGCTCCGCATCCGCGATGACGGACACCGGATGGCAGAGGTTATCGAGCGGCTTCATGGAATTGACGTCCAGCCGCATGCAGGTCTCTCCTAAAAGTTTCGTCAGCTCCGGGTTGCCGCGCCCCCTCTTGTGCCCCGGCACATCAAACGGCACCACGCGCATCTTCTGAAATGCTTCCAGCGCCTCATAGATCGGCGCGCGCTCCTGGGTCAGCGCGTCATCTCTTCGACTGCCTTCCCCTGTTTCCTTCTGTCCTGAAGCTTCCCTTCTGCGCCGTGTACTCCTTCCGACACCCGGCTCCATATTTCTTCTCTCTTCTTCCATCTGCCGTTCCTCCTGAAACTCACTCATTCGTTTCTTCTATCGTATTTTCCAGTCAAACCATTCTCTTTCCTCTCAAAAAGCATTTCTTTTAAAACACATTTCTTCCGCTGAAAATTTCAATCATCTCCCGCCGCAGGCTGTCCATAATACTGAGCCTGGTGGTCGGCGGAAGTTCATAGACATCTGTCTTAAACAGATAATTCTGCAGATCGATCTCTTTCAGCATCATCTTGGTATGGAACAGATTCGCCTCGTACACATTGATATCGACCACATCGTAGCGCCGCAGCGTTTCCTTGGAGATATAATCCTGAATTGAGCGGATCTCACGATCCATAAACAGCTTTTTTCCGTCCACATCCCGAGTGAACCCGCGCACCCGGTAGTCCATCGTGATGATGTCCGAATCAAACGAACCGATCAGATAATCGAGAGTCGAAAGCGGCGTGATCTCCCCGCAGGTCGCCACATCGATATCCACCCGGAAGGTCGCCAGACAGGTCTCCGGATGGTATTCCGGATAGGTATGGACGGTCACATGGCTCTTGTCCAGATGCGCCACCTGCGTCTCCCCCTGCACCGGCACCATAGAGCCTTCCGCAATCAGAAGCGTGACCGAAGCCCCCTGCGGATCGTAGTCCTGCTGGGAAATACTCAATACCCGCGCCCCGATCATATCTGTCAGCGACGTTAGGATCCGGGTCAGACGTTCCGAATTGTACTGCTGATCAATGTAGGCAATATAATCCTTCTGCTCCCTCGGTGTCTTGGCATAACAGACATCATAGATATTAAAGCTAAGCGCCTTTGTAAGGTTATTAAAGCCGTATAATTTTAATTTTTCGCTGTGATCCATATCTTCCTTCTCCTGAAATATAACTGGTGTTGATCAAAAAAGCGGATGATGTGTCTCCACATCATCCGCAAAACGTTCTTTTTCTGCTTCACTCTATTTTTACAAATCTGCCGTATAGCTACGAAATCTTCCCTTGTCTCTATTTACCGCATATACTGCAAAACCTTTTTATCCACAGAAATCTCACATTCAGAGTCTATATAGCAAATATCTACTTTTACCACTCTTATTGACCGTTTTACAAGTTGATGTGCATGAGCACTGGTTGTAAAGTAACCAACTTATAAAATTGAGCTTTTAACTCAATCAATAGGGCAGTTCGCACTGCCAATCGGCATTTGACCCGGCTGTCCGTATGGCCATTCCCTGTTTCACAGGTGGTCAGATATATTTGCATGGATGACTCTTAAAATGTTAAGATTTTCCATATCAGAGGTATCATACAGCAATTTTGGCAAAATGTCAAGAATGATTTTTATTTGGGTTGACATTTAAAAATTTTTACTTTTCTAACGGTACTTCCGTCCTCTTCCCGCAGAACGCAAACATCGCCACGCCCGCCGCAAAAATAAACAACGAGATAAACTGTGAAGTCGAGAGGGATCCGACCGCTCCCCGGTTCAAATCCCCCCGGAAGAATTCCAGCACGAAGCGTCCCAGACTGTAGCAGATCAGATACAGGGATACCACCTGCCCCTGTTTTTTGCACTTTTTCGCCGCATAAAGAAGCAGCAGGCAGTGCAGAAAATCCAGACCGCTTGAGATGAGCTGGGTCGGAACCAGGGGAATGTTGTTCGGAGCAAAGTCCGAATCGTGGAACACGATCGCAAAATGGCTGTGGGTCGGCATACCGTAGCAGCAGCCAGCCAGAAAACAGCCGATCCGTCCAAAGCCCTGCGCGAGCGCAACCGACGGCATGACCAGATCTGCGTACTGGAAAAAGGAAATATGCTTGATCCGGCTCAGCACATAGCCGCCCAGCACGCCGCCGATGATGCCGCCATACACAACAAATCCATCGCTGATATCTAACAATTTCTTCGGGTTTGCCAGAATTTCGTCAAAGATTGTGACATAGTACAGAAGTTTTGCACCTAAAATTCCACATACAACACCGCAGATCGCGATCGAGAGGATCATATCGACATCCATCCCCCGCTTGTTTGCCCGGTACTCTGCCAGGTAATACGCAGCGATAATGCCGATGCCAATCATCAGACCGTAGCCGTGGATCGTGATGCTGCCGATTGTGAATAAGTCATTTTTCATGAAATACTTGTCCTCCGTTCTCTTCTTTCCTACAATTTCCTACAACGCATGAACATCCATATAATACTGATAATTTGGGAACTTATTCTGGAAGTGTTCTGCCATATAGTACGCCGCTTCTTTCGGGTTCCGGTTCTTGATTGCCTCGAAAATCTTCAGATGGCTCTCATAGAAATACATGCCGTCCGTCTGGCGGATCTGATCCGACACCAGATCCATGATGCTCGAATAAATCAGGCGGATCAGCTGGTTTCCAGAAAGGTTCACCACCCGGAAATGGAACAGGTTATTGTAATACTGGCGCGTCTTCAGATCGGCTCCGCCCGCAATCGCCTCTTTCATCGAATCCATCAGCGCCTGAAACTCCCCGATCTCCTCTTCCGTGATCTTGGCGGCCGCAAGCGACGCCATCTGCACCTCCATGATATAGCGGAATTCCAGAATATCATCCATCTTGCCGTTTTTTAAGTAAAACTGCATTGCCAGCGGATTGATCACCTCGACCGTGTCCGCCGTAATATAATTGCCGTCTCCCTGACGGCTGCGGATAATCCCCAGCACTTCCAGCGCACTGATCGCCTGCTTGAGCGCCGGTCGCCCAACTCCGAGCATCTCGGCTAACTGGCGCTCCGGCGGAAGCCGGTCACCTTTTTTTAATTCGCCGTGCATGATCATTTCCTGGATCTGTGCGACTACCTTCTTATATACTGAAACATTTTCTTCGATTGGCTGAAACATTCTCAGTCTCCCTCCTGCTGATTTACGTTCCCTAACGCCTATCGATTATATCATTATTTATGTGAAAAAACAAATGTTAATAGATAGCAGACAACCTCCAGCACCGGCACAATCCAAAAAATACAAGCGCCTCCCTGTGCTACTCCCAACAGTCCCATCGGCGTTACAACATTGGAATGCCACGGGACCAGAAGACTCATGTATAAAGCGCCCAGAAAGAGCGAATGAATCATTTTCTCCCGTTTACAGCCTTTTTCATCATACACCGGCATCAGGCAGGAGACGGATATCACCAGGGAACACATCGCCGATGCTGAAAAAACATTTACTACAAAAGCAAATAAAATTGCTGCTATATTTCCTTTTTTCTCTGTATCTGCCCACTTAAACAACGGCTGCATCATGCATCGGATCGCCCCGCTTTTTTCAAGCATTCCAAACAAACTAAACGCTAAAAGGAACAAAAGAACCGTCCCAGCCATGCTGCTGATACCTCCGCTGTGAAAATAGGATCCTTGGTCCGGTCCATTCCATAAAACATTCAAAATTGTCTGCCATCGATATTTCTGGTAAAAAAATGCCACTGCCATCCCGGACACGCAGCCTGCCATCAACGCATGGATGGCGTTTTTTCTCATTAACATAAATATAAGAACCACTGCAGCCGGTATATACACGGGCATTCCCAGGCACATTTCCCCGAATATTTGAATCATTTTACTGCTTTCCTGTATCGATATTCCTGCCAGTTCTGCATTCTTCCATCCCGCATAAAAACAGCCTGCCAGACAAACGCATATAGTTGGAATGATACTATTTCGTTCTGCTTTCAAGGTTTTCGCCAGTTCTATTTCAACACTGGATGAAAGTAAATTCACAAAATCCGACATCGGAGAAATCCCATAGCCGCAAAATGCTCCGGCTATTATAACAGCTGCTGCTATTTTCTCTTCATATCCCATACTTGTTCCAATATTTAAAAATAGGATTCCCATGGTTCCACAGGAACTAAACACACTGCCAGTCAGAAAACTAAACAGAAAGCATCCTGCATACGCGGTGACCGGATACCATTCCGGACGAATCCACAAAATTCCTGTATACGTCAGTCCTGGAATCGTACCTGACAGATTCCATATTCCTGTCATCGCTCCTGCACATAAAAGAAAAAAGATAGGTGAAACTGCCCTTGTGCAAGAATGAACCATTGCTTCCTGAAGCTCATTCCAAGAATAAGAATTTGCTTCTAAAAACAGAATCACGTAGATCCATGCAAGAAAAAAGAATGCCTGCACCGGTACTTGGATTCCGCATACTGGAACTGCCAGAATCAGGAAAATTCCTCCCACCAAAGCTCCCGATCGTTTTTTATCTAATTTTTCCGCCCCCATCATTCCTCCTGTTTCTTTTTTCCACTGCAATGTTCAAATAACCCTTTTAATTAGAAAAACAGATGTAGAACAGTTTTTCTCTCCCCATCCTACATCTGTTTGACTTACTTAATGAAATGTCTTATTTATCCTTGTTTAATTTCTTGATTCCAAACCCGGTAAAGCCCCAGAGAACCGCAAAACAAAAACCTGCGTAACAAAAGATTGCCCACGGAGCATATGCGAACGTAGAGACTCCCAGCGTTCCCGACATATACGCGCCGCCCGCTGACCACGGAACCAGAGGAATGGAACAGGTTCCTGCATCTTCCAGTGTTCTGGAAAGATTCTGCGGTGCCAGATTTCTTTCCTTAAAGGACTCACTGAACAATTCTCCGCCCATCAAAATCGGAATATATGCATTTCCAACAATCAGCGCAATAATCAAGACTGAAATAACCGTTACCAGAATCAAAGTTCCGTCACTGTGTACGAATGTTTTCAATTTTTCCAAGATTGCATTCATAAAACCAGCCGCACTCATAGCACCTGCAAATAGAAATGCGCAGAGCACTTTCAGCACCGTTGCCATCATGCTTGTCATTCCGCCCCGCTCTACCAGCATTTTAATGCTTCCTGTCACTGTTTCCGGATCAATCCCCAGCATCGATAAAGAAAATCCGCTATATGCTGCCGAAATTACCTTTGCAACCGTCGCTCCCTGAAATACAATCGCTAACACTCCTGCCAGAACCGATGCTGTAAACATAACCGGAATCGTTGGTTTTCCCATCGCTGAACCAACCAGCACAACCACCAGAGGAAGCAATAAAAACACATTAAAATGATAAATAGAAGCGAGTCCCTCCGTCATCTCATTTGCCGCAGATGCATCGACCGATGAAACCACCATTCCAGTACGTCCAGCTATAAAATATACCACTAAACAGACAAGCGCCGCCGGGACCGTCGTATAAAACATATGCCGGATGTGTTCAAACAATGTGGTTCCGGCTGCTACCGGAGCCAGATTTGTCGTATCTGAAAGCGGTGACATTTTATCTCCAAAATAAGCACCTGAAATAATTGCGCCCGCTGCTGCCGGAAGATTAACGCCCAATCCCTGAGCTACTCCGATAAGTGCCAGCCCGACGGTTCCAACTGAGCCAAAACTGGTTCCCGTACACACAGAAACAATTACTGTAATCACAAAAGCCGATATCAGAAACAGCTGTGGATTTAAGAGCTTCAGGCCATAATAAATCAACATAGGAATTGTTCCTGATAACATCCAGGTTCCGATAATCATTCCAACAAATACAAAGATAAAAATCGCCATAAATGACTTTCCTATCTTTTCCGAAACCGCATCTGCAATCTCATTCCAGGTTGTTCCATAAAACAATCCTAAAAGCACCGTAAAGAAGGAACAAACAAGTAAGAGTACTTCCACACTTAGTCTGAACTTTCCAAAACCAATTCCCAACACGAACGCCATCACCAATATTGGAAGCATCGCAGCCCCAAAACCCGGTTTTCTTTTCTCTTTCATATTCATTCCGTCCTTTCGCTCGAATCATATGTTTCTCTTCTACCATCCCTCTTTATAAACCCCTATATGAATCTCACGCTTACGGTTTTACCCGTTCCCTCACAGAGTGCACTTTCTTTTATGATGTTCAATCATCAATCGACACTCCCAGCGTTTCTGTCATCTTCTTATATTCCTGTGAAAACTTTTCTGTTATCGGACCAGGAATCTGTGTACCAATCTTCTTTCCATCGATCATTTTAACCGGAACCACTTCTCCGACTGTACCACAGATAAATACCTCATCCGCATTATAATACTCTGAAACAGATACGTTTCTTACCTGTACTTCCATTCCCATCTCTTTTGCTATCTGAATCATTGTTTTTCTCGTAATTCCCGGAAGCTGTGAATCTAAAGTCGGAAGTATTAATACTCCATCTTTAATCATCTGTAAGTTCGTAGAGTTTGTCTCCGCCACATAACCATTCTGGTCAAGCATAATTGCTTCATCCGCTCCCTGACGGATTGCCTCACACGCCGCCATAATCTGGTTCAGCTGGTTACAGCAATGAATCTTCGGATCCATGTAAGACGGGGAATAGCGTTTCAGCCAGGTTGTTACCAGCGTAATTCCCTCTTTATTGAAAATAGGGGGTTTCTGATCCACACAGATAACGATCGACGCATTCGTCACATTTAAAGTCGGATGCATACCTGTCTGTGCTTTAAATCCGCGCGTCACCTGTAAACGCATATGTAAATCAGTAAATCCTGCATCCAGATTTCGACGAATCAGCTCTTTTACAATTTCCTTCATCTCATCTTTGGTCTTTCCTATATCGATTCCCAGCGTGTAGCAGGACTCATACAGACGTTTGATATGCTCATCCAGACGGTATACTTTTCGTCCATATGCACGGATTCCTTCATATACGCCATCTCCATGCTGAAAACCACTGTCATATACGGAGATAACGGCTTCTGATTTTTTAACAAAATCTCCATTTACATAAAGGATTGTATCTGCAATTTTCTGTCCGTGTAACATAATAGAACCATCTTCTGTCAACTGTGATAACTTATACATATCCGTTCCTCCTTCAATTATCTTTTTATTTCTCTGATTGTCATTTTGGTATAATGGTAAATTGGTAAGTCCATTTACACTATGATCATATCACATTTCTCCTGTATGTCAATATTAAAATTTATAACTGTTATAAACACATATTTATGTGTCTAATGTTATTTGATTCATTGTTGGATTTTTACAGAATATAGTCTAGTATTTAGTTTTACTTTTTCGCAATTCAACGCAAAAAAACAGACAGAAAGAATAAAATTTCCTCTCCATTCTTTCTGCCCGTCTATTTTTATTATATTTTATTAAAAGCCAACTAAGCAGGGCGCATTTTTATGCCTCTTCCCGCTCTTCCTCCGGCAGCAGGTTCGTCATGCTCTTTAAGCTGATCGCCAGTGTCGAGCTGTTGTGCAGCAGCGCCGACATAGACGGTGTGATGATACCAGCCACCCCCAAGAGAATCAGACCTAGGTTGAAGCTGATGACGAAACGGTAGTTTCCATGGACACGTTTCATCAGATCCATGCTCAGATGACGCAGAAGCACGACTTCATCCAGGGAATCTTTCTTGATCGTGATATCCGCGATCTCTCTGGCAATCTCCGCGCCCTCGCTGACTGCGATGCCCGCGTCTGCCGCTGACAGGGCCGGTGAATCGTTGATGCCGTCACCGATCATGATAACTTTGTGGCCTTTCGCCTTCTCCTCCTCAACAAAGCGCGCCTTATCCTCCGGAAGTACCTCGGAGAAATAATCATCCACGCCGACCCTCTTCGCGATCGCCGCTGCGGTCCGCTCGCTGTCGCCGGTCATCATGACAATGCGCTTAAATCCAGCCTCTTTTAACTGGCGGATGACAGACGGTGCTTCCTCACGCAGCGGATCCTCGATGCAGATAACGGCTGCAAGCTGTCCGCCGATTGCCATGTAAAGATGGGAACAATTTTCCGGAAGGTTCTCAAACTTCTCTTTTCCATCCTCCGGCAGTGTGCACTTCTCATCCTCAAATACGAAATGGTGGCTTCCAATCACGACGCGTTCTTCGCCCACATAGGTAGCGATACCGTGCGCTACGATGTAATCCACTCTCGAGTGCATCTCCTCATGTACCAGATGACGTTTTTTCGCTTCCTGTACGACCGCGTTTGCCATCGAATGCGGAAAATGTTCTTCCAGGCAGGCTGCGATACGAAGCAGTTCTTCCTTCTCCATGCCGTTGAAAGATACTACATCGGATACAACCGGTTTTGCCTTGGTCAGGGTTCCGGTCTTGTCAAATACGATCGTCTCCGCCTCGGCAACAGCCTCCAGAAACTTGCCGCCCTTGACCGTAATGTGATGCTGGCTTGCCTCACGCATCGCAGACAGGACTGCAAGCGGCATTGCCAGTTTCAGTGCACAGGAGAAATCAACCATCAGGATCGACAGTGCTTTCGTCGCATTGCGGGTCAGCAGATAGGTAAGCGCGGTACCGCCCAGACTCCACGGAACGAGTGCATCTGCCAGGTTCGACGCCTTGCCTTCAACGGATGATTTGAGCTTCTCCGAATCCTCGATCATCTGTACGATACGCTCATAACGGGTGGAACCGGCGGATTTTTCTACCTTGAAGGTAATCTCTCCCTCTTCCAGCGCGGTTCCTGCGTAAACATAGCTGCCCGGCTCTTTTCTGACCGGCTGGGATTCGCCGGTCATCGAAGCCTGGTTTACCATCGCCTCGCCGCTTACTACGACACCATCCAGTGGAATCACTGTACCCATATGGACGGTCAGCTCGTCGCCCGCGGTAACATCCGAAAGCGGTACAAGGACTTCGGTCCCGTCCACTTTTTTCCAGACCTTCTCCACGTTCAAGGACATGCTCCGCGCCAGATCCCCAACGGATTTCTTATGTGTCCACTCCTCCAGAAGCTCACCGACGCCGAGCAGGAACATAACGGAGCCAGCCGTATTGAAATCGCGGCGCAGAAGGGAAACACTGATCGCCGTCGCATCCAGCACCTCCACATGCAGCTTGCGCTTAAATACGAGGCAGTGGATACCTTTCACGATATAACGGATCGCCTGCACGGACGTGTATACCGCACGGACCGGCGCCGGGAGAAATGTCTTCGTCGCAAAGCGGGTCAGTACCTTCTGAATCAGCTTTTCTTTGTACTCCTGATTCAGGGCGCGTCCGCTGCTTTTAACTGCCATCTCCTGTTTTTCGGTAATCTGACCATCAAACGCCGCTACCTGTACGAGTACCGCCTCCCGATCCTCCTTATAATAGATAACCGCATCTGCTGTCCGCTCATACACCTTAGCCGCCGTCACGCCGTCCAGACCAAGCAGATACTGTTCCAGAACATCCGCTTCGCGCACGGTATGGAATTTCCGGGCAAGGCTGATACGGATTCTTCCTTTGATTTCATGCTTTATAATGAATTTCATGATTCATCTTCCTCCGGTTATAGAAGAGCTGCCGCGAGACAGCATCCCATGCTATCTTGCGGCAGCCCCCCTGTTATTTAGATTCATGTATTCTTGGAGTTGCTATTACTGCTCTGCCTTCTCAGCCTCCGGTGCGGCCTCGGTTGCCTCAGCAGTCTCGTTGAAATCCTCATCCTCACCAAAGCTCTCATAGCCGCGAGCCTCGTTGATCTGCTTTGCCTCAGCCAGGATGTCCTCAGCGTTCTCCTGAATATTGGTAGCGGTGGTCATCACACAATCACGTGCACGAAGTCCGGCTGCTACGCAGTTTACGTAAAATTTCTTTGCATCCTCGCTGCCAAGAATCTTAACACCTGCTGTTCCGAACAAAACGCCGCCTGCAAATAAACCTAATTTTTTTAATTTGAAAATGTCCATCATGATTACTCCTCCTCTGATATTATCTAATTATATTCACATATGATTTTTGAAAACTCTTTATTCCATTTCAAATGCGAATATAGCTGCGTTTAATGACTCATTTCTGAGGTACAAGTAGATGGTAACAGCTTACCCCCATGATAGTCAAACCTAACTTTCCTTATTGAGATTTTTTATCAGCTAGCATCCGAAGTTATACTTGACAGCTCATCCTCATTCCGCAGAGAATACTGGCGGCAACGGTTTAAAACGCCGATTTCTTCCAGCACTGCAATCATCCGGTACACCGTTGCCTTGCCGATCCCCGGGTCGCGCTTGGATGCCTCGTAGTAGATCTCCTTACAACTGCTCCATCTTCCCTCCAGGATCACATCCAACATGATCTTTCTTTGATCGGTCATCCGTTTCCCCCGTCTCTTCAGTTCGCTGATAATCTGCTCTCTCTGCTGCATCGTATCATCTCTCTTTCCATATCTTCTAAATTATTTTTCCGCACATCTGCCGTTTCCGTCCACAACCCGGCTTTTTATTAGCGCAGACTAACTGTTCGTTTAAAATATATAGCATACTCTGCTTGCCACTCTTTTTGCAAGTACTAAATTCCGCTTTTGCCTCTGGCTCAGCCTCATTAAGTCCTTAGATACGACTCGCACTAAGTGCTCATATTATATTGTGTTTCATCAAAAACAAAACATAATTAGCATGAACAAACTCAGGTTAGAATGCCGCAACTCAAGTTAGATGTCTCTAACCTTAATTTAAAGACTACCTCTTTTTTTCTCATCTGTCAATGAATTTTCGAAAATATATTTGATTTTCTTCTCTGATAATGGTAAGGTACTCACAGAATAATCAATTCAGACAGGAAAGGAAGGATTTTTCGATGAGCTTCAAAGAAATAAAGCCAGAAGAATTAAATTTTAACCCGTTTACCCGCATCGGTTCCGACTGGATGCTTTTAACCGCCGGCACCGAGGATAAATTCAACACCATGACTGCCAGCTGGGGCGGCGCAGGCGTATTCTGGGGCAAACCGGCTGTTACCTGCTATATCCGTCCCCAGCGCTACACCAAAGAATTTATAGACAAAGAAGAACTCTTCTCCGTCAGCTTCTTAAAAGACGGACACCGCGATGCTCTCAAACTCTGCGGCTCCGTATCTGGCCGTGACCACGACAAAATCAAGGAAGCCGGCCTGACCCCGGTCTTCATCGACGGCGTACCGGCATTTGAAGAAGCTGACACCATCCTCATCTGCCGCAAAATGTACCGCACATCCATGAATCCGGCAGATTTTATCGATAAGGACGCTGACAACAAGTTCTATCCGGAGAAGGACTATCATGATATGTATATTGCGGAGATTGTGAAAGCGGTTGTGGCTGAATAAGCAGAGCCGTTCCATTTAAAATTTAAATCCCACAGGGAATGCCGCTGTCTGGTCTCTAGCTGTGATTGTATGTTTTCCTGACAGGCAATCACAGCCGGAAACGCTGATTTGCAGCATTTTCTGTGGGAATCCTTTGAATGATCCTTTTGGGTCTATTTGTTTATATTGTATCTTTATTTATTCCTTTATTTTGCCAATTCCAGCATCCGCGCCAGCGGACCAACCGCCCTCTGCCGCATCGCCTCATCCATCTCCACTTCCTCTTCTGGATTTTCCAGCGCCCGCAGTACACTGTCCAGATGAATCTTCTTCATATTCGGGCAAAACTGACGGTGACCTACGGAGAAAAACTTCTTCTCCGGGTTCTTCTGCAGCAGTTCATAGAACACGCCCATCTCGGTGCAGATCAGGAAGACTTTCTCATCCGAATTCGTCGCATAATCAATAATCTGGGAGGTACTTCCGACAAAATCTGCCAGCTCCAGCACATCGCCGGTACACTCCGGATGCGCCAGCACAACTGCCTCCGGATGCAGCTCTTTTGCTTTCTTTACATCTTCCGCATGAATACTCTTATGTACATGGCAGAAACCGTCATTGAAAATAAAATGTTTCTCCGGCACCTTTTTTGCAATAAAACGTCCCAGATTCTCATCCGGAATAAAGAAAATATCCTTGTTCGGCAGTTTTTTCACGATTTTGAGTGCATTCGATGACGTAACACAGACATCCGATTCTGCCTTGATCTCCGCCATCGAGTTCACATAACAGACAACGGCTACATCCGGATACTCTTTGCGTACTTCGCGGATCTTCTCCACCTCAACCATGTGAGCCATCGGACAGTCCGCGCTCCGATCTGCCATGATAACCGTCTTCTCCGGGCTTAAAATCTTCGCACTCTCGCCCATAAATGACACGCCACAGAAAATGATCGTCTTCTGCGGCACCGTCGTCGCCAGCTCCGCCAGATAATACGAATCGCCCACATAATCGGCAATCTCCTGCACTTCTCCATCTACGTAATAATGTGCCAGAATCACGGCATCCTTCTCTTTTTTTAATGTCTCGATCCGCTGCTTTATCTCCTGATCCATCTCTTTTCCCTCTCCTTTTTTCACCGCTCTGTTCACGCTTCCGAATCCCCATCGATTGACAGAAACCATACCATTTTCCCGACAGCTGCGGTTCATTTTCTTCTTTACAATGTATCCGACATCTTTGCCACGCCATATTTCTCTGTCCATATAGCTTCCACACAGTAAACTTCTGTGATTATACCTCTAAGAGAAAAGCTGTGTCAATGAAATTTTGACACTTTTTATTACATCTGTCTTGTCATATAGCAATTCATCTGCATACAGACTGAAAGTCTGCTTTTCCGGCGCTTCAACCAGAGCAGCCAATATGCATTTATGCAATTTTTTTGTTTCACAAATGTATTTTACTGTGCAACAAAAAGTCAAACCAAAAATCGGACGGTTTTTCGCTGTGTTTTTCACTGTTCAAACCGTCCGATCTACATGACATATTTATAATTTTATCGCTTTATGCACATCCGCCCTTATTGCTGAAACAGCACCAGTCTCGATACCTTTCCTTCCGCGTCCGCCCAGATCGCGCATTTCTTTCCCGCTTCCAGATCGTCTGCGGTCACGATGTTCCGGGTTAAATACGGCAGAATATGTGTCTCAGCGCTGATAGTATAAGTCACGCCATCCTCTGCTTTCACATAGACGGTATCATCATTCTCGGCACTCTTTTTCACCGACTCGATCTCTGTGTAAACCGGCACGGCGCTCACATCGGTTACATGGACGAAGAAGAGCTGTCCGTTCGTGATCGGCGGCTCGCTCATCGTCATCGCCTCCCCGATGTAGGCATATACAACGGTTCCCGTCTCCGCCTCGGTCATATCGACCGGATTGCCTGTCTCTGCGTCAAAAATCGGCGTTTCCGGTGAAAATGTGATCACCATCTCGCCGGCACTGCTGATTCCCGACTGATTGTCAATCGTGACGGAATCACTGGTAACCTCCGAAACCGGACCATAAACACAAATAAATTCGGATGAAACCTTCTTTCCTGTACCGGATGCCGGACCGGACGGGGCGTTTTTCTCGATAACCGTATTACTCTCGCTGGTTTCCGCTGCAGTAGTCTCCCCAGCTGCCTTCGTATCTTCGACAGCCGTCTTATTCTCCTCATCGCCCGCTTTTGCACTGGAAGCGCACCCAAGCGCACCTACCGACAGTGCTGCACAAATCCCCGCAATATATAACGATTTTTTTTTCATAATTTGAATCTCCTTCCGACTGTTCTTATGCCTGCTCCCTGTCTGTTCCCAGGGACTTCTCTGAAATTTTTCAAAACTTCCCAGGCACTTTTTAGTTTGTCCTAAAACCAGTGAAATATTTTTCTTTATACTCTGTATTCAGCTCTTCTATCTGGTTTTCTCTGTTCTAACAGTCTACCCTATTTCACCCAAAAGTAAAAGTGCTTTTTTCTTACGGATTTCTGATATTTTATTACTGTTCACGCATACGTGCCCAGTAACGGAATTTGCCGTGGCTTCGCATTTAAATACGGCAAATTCCTGCTGCCACCGCGTTTTCTTACGGCACTTTCGGTTCCAAAAGTGCCTACCCGTAAACAGTAACGATATTTTCCTTTGCCGGTCAGGAGGTCCATACAAAGCTTCAGCAACTGTGCTGCCATGTAACATTTCACTCCACTTCCTCTTCTATCAGCTCCACACGGCAGATCTGTGGAAAATTTACCGCGATCTCCCCGCCTATATTTTCAAGTCCAGGCTGATTTCCACTCCTTATTTCCGCCAACCACAAAACTTGCCGGTAATAGTCGATTTTCTTCAATCGTCCTGCTGCCGTTCGGTAAGCGCCGCCATCCTTGTGCACGTCCGGTTGGAACCAGGTCACAGAAAACCGAACCGTCTCGCCACGCATCAGCTGCTCCTCCGCTTCCACAAGCGTCTGATTGATCATCTCACGCACGCTGTCATCCAGATCGATCTCCCGCTCGGTCAGACGCGCCTCCTCCTCTACCGCCTCCTCATAGCCATTCAGTGCGGCAAACGAGGCAAACTGCGCCGCCCGGTCCTCCACCGGCATCCGTGCATGGCGCAAGGGAAATGGGTAAGAATGACCGAGGATATCGCCGTAGCGGCGCTGGGCGTCACTTTCCTGCCCTTTTTGGGTTTGGCTTCGTCCACCTTTTAAGTTTTCAAATTCATTCACTCTATATTGATCTTCCATCTATGCCTGATGCCCCCCGATCTGCCCGTTCCGCTCCTTGGCGGTCGCGCCTTCCTCAAAGTTCATCCCGCGCAGCACCGCATTTTTTCCGTATTTTTTCTTGATCGTCAGAAGCGCTTCCTGCATCCGGCGCTCCCGCTCGCGTTTTTTCTGTTCTTCCTTCTCTTTTGCTTCCTTTTTTGCGTAATCGGTAAACAAATCAAGCTGTTCAAATGTTTCCTTCTGTTCACGCTCTTTCGCCATTTTCTCATTTACCACATGGCATGCCGAGAGCGACATCCGACGGATGAGAAGCGCCGGGTTGACAATCTTATCATACAGAGCCGCCATCGCCTCCAGAAGCTCGCTTGAGGACGAAGTCGCACGCGGCAGATTCCACGTTCCATGTGCATGCTTCGGCACACGCCGCCCGTAGCGATCGGTTGTTACCGGTCCCTTGTATACTTTCCGTATCTCCGGGCGGGTCAGGTTTTCGATGTCATATCCGACCGTTAGAACGAGCTGATCGGTCACCAGCCGTTTTTCCACCAGCTCCAGCGAGATCCCGTCAATCATCTCCTGAACCACGATCCGCGCCTTGTCCGCCGTGTACGGACAGTGAAGCACCTGTCCGCAGCCCAGGCTGCTACTCTGCGGCTTGTACGCCCGTATCTGTGCGATCGTGCACGACTCGCAGCCCCACGCATGGTCAATCAGAAGCTCGGCGTTGATGCCGAACATCTGGTACAGCAGTTCCTCGCTGTAAAACTCGCCCGGTTTTCCCAGTGAACAACGTGCAATATCGCCCATTGTCCGAAGTCCCGCCTGCCAGAGTTTCTTCTGATAGCCCGGTCCAACCCGCCAGAAATCAGTCAGCGGCTCATGCGTCCACAAAAGTTCCCGATAACTCTGCTCATCCAGCTCGGCAATCCGCACGCCGTCCTTGTCCGCTTCCACGTGTTTCGCCACAATATCCATCGCCACCTTGCACAGATACAGGTTCGTCCCAATCCCCGCCGTCGCCGTGATGCCTGTTTCCTTTAACACCGTGCGGATGATCCCCTTTGCCAGCTCCCGCGGCGAAACCTTGTAAATTCCCAGATATTCCGTAACATCCATGAATACCTCGTCAATCGAATACACATGGATGTCCTCCGGTGCCACATACCGGAGATAAATCTGGTAGATCTGCGTGCTCCATTTCATATAGTATGCCATTCTCGGCGGCGCAACCAGATAGCTGACCGCCAGCGACGGATCCGCCTTTAATTCTTCATTTCTCCACGATTTATCCCGGAACTGACGTCCCGGCGCCAGTCTGCGGCGTTCCTCATTGACTTCCCTAATCCGCTGAATCACCTCAAATAACCTGGGACGCCCCGGCACACCATAGGATTTCAGTGACGGTGACACCGCCAGACAAATCGTTTTCTCCGTCCGCGACGGATTCGCCACGACCAGATTCGTCGTCAACGGATCCAGACCGCGCTCTACGCACTCGACCGATGCGTAGAACGATTTTAAATCGATGGCAATATACGCACGCCTGGAAACTGGTTTCTGCATGGCAGGATCCTCCCTTCTCTATGAATTTAAAATTTGAGCGCCACTGGTAAAAAATCATCTCACAAAATCAAGCACAGAAAGATTCCGAGCGTACACATGAAAATCCAGTTAAAAACTCACTAAGTGCTTCTATTATAGCATAACCATCAGCTTCACGAAATACTCAAATCCAAACATGTGTTTTGCAGCAGCAATAAAAAATGTGCCTTGGCACATCCGGGCGTCTCGCGCGGTCGCTTGCGACATGTTTCTGCTTCGCGCGAGTGTGCATCCTCGCGGAGCATTTTTGGTTTCATAGGACGTATTTCCTATGAAACCAAAAACCTCCAGTCCATTCGAATGAGAATCACATTTCTCATCCAAACAAACTGGAGGTTTTCTATCTCACCAGGTTTACCTCTTGGATTTATTTACCATTTATTTCTGGCATTATAACTGCGGACCAGCCTTTACCAGAGCCTTGCCAGCTTCGTTGCCTTCGTATTTAGCGAAGTTCTTGATGAAACGGCTTGCCAGATCTTTTGCTTTCTCTTCCCACTCAGCCTCGTTTGCATAGGTATCGCGGGTATCCAGGATAGCCGGATCTACGCCCGGAAGCTCGGTCGGTACTTCGAAGTTGAAGTACGGGATCTTCTTGGTCGGAGCCTTCTGGATGTCACCATTTAAGATAGCGTCGATAATACCACGGGTATCTTTGATGGAGATACGTTTGCCGGTTCCGTTCCAGCCTGTATTTACGAGGTAAGCTTTTGCTCCGCTCTTCTCCATTCTCTTAACCAGCTCTTCTGCGTATTTGGTCGGATGCAGCTCCAGGAAAGCCTGTCCGAAGCAAGCGGAGAAGGTCGGGGTCGGCTCGGTAATGCCGCGCTCGGTACCAGCCAGTTTTGCTGTAAATCCGGATAAGAAGTAGTACTGTGTCTGCTCCGGTGTCAGGATAGATACCGGCGGAAGTACTCCGAATGCGTCTGCAGACAGGAAGATAACGTTCTTAGCTGCTGGTGCAGAGGATACCGGACGTACAATATTCTGAATATGATCGATCGGGTAGGATACACGGGTGTTCTCGGTTACGCTCTTATCAGCGAAATCGATCTTGCCGTTCTCATCCAGGGTAACGTTCTCAAGCAGCGCATCACGTCTGATAGCGTTGTAGATATCCGGCTCAGACTCTTTATCCAGGTTGATAACCTTCGCATAGCAGCCGCCCTCGAAGTTGAATACACCGTTGTCATCCCAGCCGTGCTCGTCATCACCGATGAGAAGACGTTTCGGGTCGGTAGAAAGGGTAGTCTTGCCAGTTCCGGAAAGTCCGAAGAAGATAGCGGTGTTCTCGCCATTTAAGTCGGTGTTAGCGGAGCAGTGCATAGCAGCGATGCCCTTTAACGGAAGGTAGTAGTTCATCATGGAGAACATACCTTTCTTCATCTCTCCACCGTACCAGGTGTTGATGATAACCTGCTCGCGGCTTGTGATATTGAAGACAACAGCTGTCTCAGAGTTTAATCCAAGCTCTTTGTAGTTCTCAACTTTAGCCTTGGAAGCGTTGTATACTACGAAGTCCGGTTCGAAATCAGCCAGTTCTTCATCGGTCGGAACGATGAACATATTCTTTACGAAATGAGCCTGCCAAGCAACCTCCACAATAAAACGGATCGCCATACGGGTGTCTTTATTTGCGCCACAGAAAGCATCTACTACAAACAGTCTCTTGTTGGAGAGCTCATTTAAAGCGATATCCTTTACTGCGTTCCAGGTCTCTTTGGATGCTACATGGTTGTCGTTCTTGTACTCGTCTGAAGTCCACCATACTGTGTCCTTAGAGTTCTCATCCATAACGATGAATTTGTCTTTCGGGGAACGTCCGGTATAAATACCTGTCATAACGTTTACTGCACCAAGCTCGCTGACCTGACCTTTTTCATAGCCCTCCAGCTCCGGTTTGGTTTCTTCTTCAAACAGCATCTCATAAGAAGGGTTGTAAACAATCTCCGTTGTTCCTGTGATTCCGTACTTGCTTAAATCGATCTTAGCCATCTTAATACCCCTTTCCTGTTATCCGGCGGCTCCCGTCTGTGTGAAATTGTCAGCTTCGCTGACCAGAATCATGCGCCAAGTCTCACGGACGTTCGACTTAAATTTTGTCTGACATTTCTCACCGAACCGGGGATTTCAGTGTCCCCCACTGTACATGTGTATAGTTTGCAACCGCTTTACCTTTTCACGGTTCTTATATTTTGTACAATGCGAAAACTCGCCTTTTCTTCTCTTTATCTATTTTTACCAAAAGAGATTACTTCATCATTCTAATGCATTCATGGTAAAAAATCAAGCGAAATCGCGAAATGATTGATATTTTTTTATCAATTTCATTATTTCAAATATATCTGTCACTCACAGCGTCTAAATCGTTTAAGTTTTAAAATCACACGTACCACACCGCTTCATTCGTCGCTGAAATGGCATCCGTACCCGCCTCAAAGGCCGCCATCACATCTTTTTTGTCAGACAGCAGTCCCCCGGCGATCAGCGGAATATCGGTGTACTCGCGCATGATCTTAAGAATCTTCGGCATCACCCCCGGCATGATCTCGACTGCATCCGGTCGGAACATTTCGATCTGTTTTTTCAATGTATCGAGTGCGATCGAATCCACAACAAAGGTTCTCTGGATCGCATAAAGTCCCATCTCCTTCGCGCGCTCCACCAGTGTATTTTTTGTGCTGATAATACCGTCCGCCCGCGTATTGTGGGCGATAAAATCGACCGCCACCCTCTTGGTGCTCAGTCCCTGGATCATATCCACGTGGACGATCGCCACCTTCCCGGCGTCCTTGATGCGCGCTACAATCTGATCAATATCACAGATCGTGCCAAACAGCACAAATACTACCTTACATTCAGATTTAAGACTTTTTTCCAGCCCTTCCCAGCTCTTAATCGCTGCGATTATCGGAGATTCCTCCAGTAATTCAAGCATTGTCATTCTATGCTTCCTCTTCTCTCATAGTCTTGAGTATTTCTCCCATCTCTTTCAGCCCTGTGAAAATCGCATCCGGCACGACATCCGCCTTCGGTACATCCTCCAGCTTCGTCTCGCCGGTCAGCACCAGGATTCCGTGTGCCCCATTTACCACGCCGGTTTTCACATCCGTGTAGATCCGGTCGCCGACAAACGACATTGCCTCGCGCTTTGCCCCGGTCATCTCCAGAACCATATCCACGGTCTCCTTGAATGGTTTTCCGACATACTTCGGCTCCTTTCCGGTCGATAAGGAGATTGCCGCGCACATTGCGCCGCAGTCCGGGATAAAACCATCCTTCGTCGGGCAGTTGATATCCAGATGCGTTGCCAGGAACACAGCGCCGTTGCGGATATACGTGCAGGCGCGCTCCAACTTCTCATAGGTCAATGTCATATCAAAGCCAATCACGACCACATCCGGCATCTCCCTTGTCAGAAGAATGCCATTTTCACGGAAATTCTCCTCCAGGTCCGGCGTTCCCACCAGATAGACTTTCTTTTCAGGATAATACTCTTTCAGATACTGAATCATCACATCCCCGGATGTAATGATCTGATTTCTTTTAATATAACACCCCATTTTTGCCAGTTTGTCAATATATGTTTTCGGAGATTTCGACGAATTATTCGTAAAAAACACATATCTCTTCCCGGCTTTCTTCACTTCCTCCAGGAAATCCAACGCCCCGTCGAGCACATCCGTATCCAGATAAAACGTCCCGTCCATATCGAGGACAAACAGCTCTGTCTCCTTTAAAATTTCACGTTTTTCCATGCCTCTCTCCTTGTAATTTATCTCTGTAAATATGTACCTGTAAAAAAGATTTTCTTCAAAACAACTTTATCCAATCCTGCCCAAATATGCAAGCACGTTTTTCATAAATCTTAATTTCAAAAATGGGAAGCCGTACAAATCTCTTCTATGAGTCTGTACAACCTCCCATCTCTCATCTTTATATTCTGCGACAGGCTGGCGGCGTCACTTTTACGTTTTTTTATGCCCGCCCTACATTCTTGCTCGCCACAACCGCAACCCCGGTTCCAGCGCAGTCTGCGATAATCACATCCCCGATATGCACCGGAGCTGCCACCTTCACGGCGCGGATCTCCTTCATGCAATCAAAAATTTTGCCCTTCGGGATATCCGAAGCCGTCTTGACCGCTGCTCTCTCGATCGTGCCGCCCTCGACGCGTACCGTTGAGGTAACGATTCTCGTCGGATTGGTTACCTCTTTCTTTGCATACGCCTCGCCCCGCGGGCATGTATTTCCTTCTACCTTGATCTCGTCATTTCCCATCGTCACAGTGAGCTGACAGCCCAGCGGACATCCGATACAGGTCAGTTCTCTTACTTCCATCACTCATCCACCTCCGTGCAAATGGTTATTTCTTTCAGATCCGGATATTTCTCCAGACTTTCCTTCGTCAGGATTACCTGCTCCATCTCACCCGGTGCCAGCACGCGTTTTTTGCGGCTGCTCACACGCTCTCCGTCAAAATAAACGGAAATGCTGCGGTTTTTATAAACATCTGCCACACGGAAACGAACCGTCAGCTTGTCTGACATCGCCTCGGTATCGATCGACTGCGGTACCGTGTAGCGGACGCCATTTTCTGCCTTGAGTGTCACGCTGTGACCTTTCTTCGTCTCGCCGGATTTCACATATTTCGCTGCGTTCTGTCCTGCCAGCGCTGCCTCCTCGGATACATAGTCAACCAGATCATGTACATGAAGCACGTTGCCGCAGGCAAATACACCCTCGATGCCTGTTTCCAGACGGTCATTGACCATTGGGCCGGAGGTAACCGGGTTCATCGCCACGCCCATATTTCTCGTCAGCTCATTCTCCGGAATCAGACCACAGGATAACAGAAGCGTATCACAGTCATAGTGCTCTTCGGTACCCGGAATCGGTTTGCGGTCCGGTCCGACCTGTGCCAGCGTAATGCCTTTCACGCGCTCTTTTCCCTCGATATTCACAACCGTATGACTTAACTTCAACGGAATATCAAAGTCATTTAAGCACTGTACGATATTTCTCTTCAGACCGCCCGAATACGGCATCAGCTCCGCTACAACCTTAACCTTTGCGCCCTCCAGTGTCATACGTCTCGCCATGATCAGTCCGATATCGCCGGAACCGAGGATGACAACCTCTTTACCGACCATATGTCCCTCGATGTTCATGAGACGCTGTGCCGTACCAGCAGTGTAGATACCTGCCGGACGATACCCCGGAATGTTCAGGGCGCCTCTCGGACGTTCGCGGCATCCCATCGCCAGGATAATCGCTTTTGCCTTGATGAGCTCCAGTCCCTCGCTGCGGCTTACGACTGTGATCTCTTTGTCTTTATTGATATCCAGTACCATGCTGTTTAAGCGGTACGGAATTTCCAGCTTTTTCACTTCTTCCTCATAACGTGCCGCATACTCCGGTCCGGTCAGTTCTTCTTTAAAGGTATGAAGACCAAAACCATTGTGGATACACTGATTTAAGATACCGCCCAGCACGCTGTCGCGCTCCAGAATCAGAATATCCTCTGCGCCGCTTTTCTTGGCCGCTGCTGCCGCTGCCAGTCCAGCCGGACCGCCGCCGATAATTACAATGTCATGCTGAATCATGGTTATGCCTCCTCACCTTTTATCATTTCGGAACCTTTGCGGTTTTTGCAGATCTCTGTGATCGGGATTCCCGTCTCACGGGAGAGAATTTCCATCGCTCTCGGAGTGCAGAAGCCTGCCTGACACCGTCCCATACCCTGACGGACGCGCCGTTTGATGCCATCCATCGAGCGTGCGCCGAGTGTACGGGTGATCGCATCCACGATCTCCCCCTCGCTGATTGTCTCGCAACGGCAGACGATTGCGCCGTATGCCGGGTTCTTGCGGATCAGTTCTGCGCGTTCTTCCGTATTTAAACGTGCTGCTTTCACGATGCCCTTGCGGACCGGATTGAAATTCGGATTCTTGCCAAATCCAGCTTTTTCCTCAATCATCCCAGCCAGATATTCACCGATCGCCGGTGCGCAGGAAAGTCCCGGAGACTCGATTCCGGCTGCATCAAAGAAGCCCGGTGCGTCCTCTGCCTCACCGATGATGAAATCATCGCCGTCCTCATGGGCACGCAGACCGGAGAAGGAAGTGATGACCTGACGGAACGGAATGTTGTTGACACTCTTGGTTGCCTTCTCACATGCCTCTGCCAGTCCCTCGGCGGTCGTGTAGGTTCCGTCCTTATCTTCCTGATCCACCGCGGTCGGTCCGACTAAGAGATTTCCGTGAATCGTCGGGCTGACGAGGATTCCCTTGCCATACTTGCCCGGAAGCTGGAATACGGTCGCTGATACGTGGTTGCCAGCCTCTTTATCGAGCAGGCAGTACTCGCCGCGGCGCGGCACAATGTGAAGCTTCTTTTTCGAAACCATGTTGTGGATCTCGTCAGAATACACTCCGGCTGCGTTCACGACATATTTTGTCTCGAAGACACCGTTGTTGGTTATCACACGGTATCCTTCTGTCATTTTTTCAACTTTTTCTGCTTTTGTGTTGAATACGAATTCAACGCCGTTATCACAGGCATTCTCTGCCAGCGCGATCGTCAGACCAAATGGACATACGATGCCGCCGGTCGGTGCATAGAGCGCTGCCACAACCTCCCCGCTGACGTTCGGCTCCATCTTGCGGACCTCATCGCCGGTCAGAATGGAAATATCCGGCACACCGTTTGCCACGCCTCTCTCATAGAGTGCCTGCAGCGCCGGGCGGTCCTCCTGCGCGAAGCAGAGTACCAGGGAGGAATTCCGCTTGAAATCAAAATCAAGTTCTTTGGATAAATCTCCCATCATGGCGTTGCCTTTTACATTGAGCTTTGCTTTTAAAGAACCTGTCTTTGCGTCATAGCCCGCATGGACGATAGCACTGTTTGCCTTCGATGTGCCGGAGCAGACATCCTCTTCTTTTTCCAGAAGCACGGTGCGGCACTCATATTTCGAAAGCGCTCTGGCGATGCTGCTGCCGATGACGCCACCTCCGATAATCACTACGTCGTATGTATTTCCGTTCATACTGTGATCCTCCATTATTTATACTAAATGTTTTCTTGTTCTCGTTTCAACTATCCTGTTTGTTTAGACAATTCATCCTATTTCTGCTGCATTTCGTGCGTAAGCCCATCTGAACCCTTTAGCTGCTACAGCTCCTCTGCAAACCGGATCTCCTCCATCGCCTGAATATCGCTCAGAAGTGTTTTTCGAAGCGACTTGTCCTGCACTTCCACCGACATCGTCGCGGAGGGACCCTCGCCCTTTAACTTATTCTTGGCAATATCAAAAGACACGATTTTCACATTCTTAGAACGCATGGTATCCATGAACGCCCCAACACACCGGCTGCTGGTAAATTCCAGATAGAAATCGAACACCTTTGCATGCTCATGAATCATTGTATCCACACGTGTCAGGAGCTTCAAGGTAACCGCAATCAGAATCAGACCGTAAACCGCACCGTCCACAAATCCGATACCGGCTGCCAGTCCTTCACAGGCGCAGACCCAGAGACACGCCGCTGTAGTCAATCCACGCACCTGATTACGCCCGGTTACCATGATCGTGCCAACCCCTAAAAATCCGACACCGCTGATAACCTGCGCGCCCATCCGCGCCATGTCCGCTTTTGCAGATGGAAATGTCCGGAACATATATTCACTCGTCAACATGACAAGCGCTGAACCCAGGCAGACCAGCACATGCGTCTTGATGCCCGCACCGCGCCGTTTCAGGCCACGGTCAATTCCAATGAACATTCCCACCGCCAGCGAAAACAGCAGGCGAATCCAGATGCCGACCGCTGTCCAGGTCGCCGCCGTCTCCACAATCCATTTCCAAACTGCCATTTTTTCTCCCTCTGCAAGCCCGTAAAGCTTCTAGAACACAGCTCTTTTTCGCTCCACAAGACTCTTCCATGACCGATACCGGTATCTTTTATGGAACAAAAAAGAGCAGAAAGCATCCGTATTTCTACGTTTGCCTTTCTGCTCTTAATCTCACAGGCTTTATTATATCCAATTTATTAACGTTTTGTCAATCTGTTTCTATGCTGCGCCGTACAGAAGATCTGGTACACATGTAATTAAGAACGGGCAGAAAGTCAGAAGCAGAAGAACAACCAGAAGGGACACGATAAATGGCCATACTTCCTTCAGGAACTCACTGATCGGACATCCCGTGATACCACAGGTCGTGAACATCATCGAACCGAACGGAGGTGTAATACCACCGATCATGATGTTAACGATCGCTACCAGTCCAAAGTGGTAATCATTGATTCCAAGCTGTCTTGCAACCGGAAGCAGCAGAGGTGTAATAATCATCAGCGCCGCGCCGCCTTCCAGGAACATACCCATAATCAGAAGAATTACGTTGCATGCCATAAGGAACAGCCACTTGTTGGTTGTCAGGCTTAACATACCAGTTGCCACGACTCTCGGCAGGTTAATCCAGGTCATGTAGTAACCGAATACATTCGCTGCAACCATGATCAGGACAACGCTGGAAGTACCGGCGATACTGTCAAGCAGGATCGGAACCAGATGCTCTTTCAGGGATAGTTTCTTGTAAACGAAACGTCCGATAATAATACAGTAAAGAACGGCTACCGCACCGCCCTCAGACGGAGTAAACATACCAAAACGCATTCCCAGAATGATACCAAATGGGAAAAACAACCCCCAGAAAGAGGTAATACCCTGCTTCACGATCTCCTTCAGAGCCGGGAATTTTTCACGGGTGGTCGGGTAGTTTCTCTTATGCGCAATAATCGAAACAACGATCATCATCGAGATTGCCATCAGGATACCCGGAATATAACCAGCCGCAAACGTACGACCCAGGGAAATCTGTGCAATCAGGGTAAAAACGATCAGGTTTACTCCCGGCGGAATAACCGGTGTAGCAGCCGAGGAAGCCGCTGTGATCGCTGCGGAGAACGCCTTGGAGTAACCTCTCTTCTCCATCTCCGGAACCAGCATCTTGGACTGCATCGCACAATCTGCGTTGGCCGAACCGGAACATCCGCCCATCAGCATACTAAGTACTACGTTTACCTGTGCCAAACCGCCTTTCATATGACCGGTCAGCACTTCCGCGAAATCCATCATCTTGTCACTGATGCCGCCGTAGTTCATGACGGAACCAGCCATAACGAAAAATGGAATCGCTAACATTGAGAACGACTGTGTAGAGGTCATAACCTTCTGTAAGATCAGCCAGTTTTTACTGGTTGTATCAATAAATGTAAAATAAAAGAAGGTTGAACCAAACAGCGCATATACAATCGGCATTCCCAGGAAATAGAGAATAAATACCATAAAAATCGGAACGAGTTCAATTAATTCGAGTCCCATCAGTTATTTCCCCCTTTCCCTTTAAATACCTTGATAATATCCTTAACCAAAAAGTAAATACAGAAAATCAGTGAAAGCCCAAATCCGATCGGAACCGCGCCGGAAATATACCAGCTCGGAACACGCAGCGTATTCGTCAGCTTATCCATCGTGTTCATCACATACTGGACGCTTGTTCTGGTCAGCATAATCAGAGTAACAAGCTCCAGAAGATCCATAATAACCTTAACAACTTTTCTTATCTTCTCCGGAAGAATGTTGATCAGGATGTCTACGCCCAGATGTGCGTGCTTACGGTACGCATATGCGCTTCCAATAAAGACGGTCCAGACGAAGAGCCCCGTAGCAACCTCTTCCGACCAATACAACGGTCTTTTCAGGAAATAGCGCATAAGGACGTTTGCGTTTACAACGATTGTACAGAGTGTCAGTGTCACGCAGGTAATAATTGCATCCAGGTTTACCAGCACCGACCCCAGTGTGATTTTTTTCTTTTCCATAGTATATCCTCATGCATTCATAATGGCAGTCAGTTTTGCATAACCGACGACTGTTCTGTCATACAGCCATCTTTCCAGCAGTTTCATGTTTCCGACACTATACGTTTGTCGGAAGTCTGCCCGGACCTCAGACAATCTTCTTTGTTCTGACAGCCCGGGCAGATATACTTTCTTCTCCGCAGCGGTTCTGATAACCGTTACGTTTTACCATTTCATAATTGCTTTAAAATACTGTATTTGTTCGGAACAATCTACATTATTCGTTCTTTGCACGGTAGTCATTCAGGAAATCAACCAGTTTCTGATGAAGTTCCGGATCTGCGCCGTACTCGTCTACGATCCAGTCATAAACCGGAGCACAAGCCTCTGTGAATGCGTCAATATCTACATCGTTCCACTCAACGCCTTTGTCTTTCAGGAACTCGATCATGGAAGCTTCGTCGTTCTCAGCATTTTCCTGCTCCCACTTACCAGCTTCTACACAGCACTCATCCAGGATGTTTCTCCATTTTTCCGGGATGGACTGATATACGTCCTCAGCCATGAATAACCAACGGGTTGCGATGAAGTGGTTTGTGTTTGCAACTTTCTTGGTGTACTCATAAGCACCTGTATCCTTCAGGGTGGAGATGGAACCTTCGAAACCATCAACAACACCACTGGACATAGCAGATAAGCACTCCGTAAAGCTCATTGCAGACGGGGTAGCACCCAGACAGGTAATCGTCTTAACAAACAGCGGAGACTCGGTCGAACGCATGATCAGACCATTTAAGTCAGCCGGTTTCTCAACTACCTTGTTCGTACATACGCTTCTGAATCCGAACGAATAATGTGTATCCAGAACGTGGATGTTGTGCTCGCTTGCCAGTTTTGCATTCAGATCTTTTACAATATCAGAATCCATCACTGCATTGTACTCTGCATTGTTCTTGTAAAGCATCGGTCCAACTAATACGTTGTAATCGCCGATGTAATCAGCAAAGTAGGACGGCTCCTCCAGACCCATCCAGACAGCGCCGTTGTGTGCCTGTGCTACAGACTCCGCGTAGCAGTCAAGCTGGTTCTGTCCGTAATACTCCAGAGTGATATGACCATCGGTCTTCTCTTTTACCAGGTCTGCCAGATATTCGCTGGCTTTGTAGTTCCACTCTGCCGGCTGAAATACGTTGGAAAACTTGATGGTGATGTAGTAATCATCTGCAGATGCCTCGTCACCTGCTGCCGTTCCTGCGTCTGCTGCCTTTGTGTCAGTCTTTGTGTCAGTCTTTGCGCCGCTGCCGCCGCAGGCCGCCAGGCTCATCGCCATCGTCGCTGCCAGTACTACTGATAATACTTTTCTCATACGTTTTCTCTCCTTCTTCTTAACCTCCCCCAGTCATCTTTCTGACCGGTTCATCAACAGTTTCTACTACTTTCTAAATAAATTACCATTTCAGCATTTAGGCAAAAAAATAGCACCATTTTTAAAAAACAGTCTTTTCCAGCTGTTTCTAACCATGGCGCATCTCTTCGTCTCTGCTTTTGGTCCTTTATTCATCTTTTACCTAATTTTAACACTTATTTTACGATTAGGCAAGCTATTTTGTCGAAATTATATAATTTTTTCTCGATTTTAGTCGATTTTTGTGTGATATTTTTGTAACAATCTTGTTTATTTTTTATCAACATTACAGATTTAACAGATCCAGTTGCGGAAACAGGGAAGAAACAGTATACTACTTCTTAAGATATTTTCTATGCTTCTATATACTGTTTTTATATAGGTGATGATTGATTTTTTATATGAAAGGGCTTACCATGATTTACTATAAGATAGAAATGCACCACAACGAAAAAACCTTCGAATCCCTGTCCCGGATGCAGTACGATCTCTTCTGCGCTTCCAACCGGATCACGCGGACAATTTTAAGCATCCTGTTCATCGCCGGAGGTATCATCAATCTAAGCGAGTGGTGGGGCATCCTCTTAGCCGCCTACGGCTGCTATCTGACGACCAGCACCTACAGCTCCGCCAACCACACCGCCCACAAGCTCGCCGAACAGATCAAAAAAAGCGGCATGCCGTTCCCGGCGTCCCGCTATGAATTCCGTGAAAATCATCTGGAAGTCTATTCTCTTCCGAAAAACACCCGCGAAAGCACACTGGCTTACAATGAATTTGAAAAGCTGGGTGAGGACCGCGATTATTTCTATCTGTTCCGCGATTCCTACGGCGGGGATATGGTGCCGAAAAAGGGGATTGACGCAAGCGCGGGGTCCCGTTCAAATTCGGATGAGAGCCAGAATTTGAAAGCAATTGGCGCGTTTCGGGAATTTTTGGAAAATAAGAGTGGGAAACGGATTTACAGGAAGACGATTCCGCTGGTTCGGGTGATGCAGGCGTTGAAGAAGAAAAGATAGGTCGATAGATATAAACTATAAAATAGTTCAACAACTATAAAAAGCCACGATTTGAACTCTTTGATTCAGATCGTGGCTTTCTCAAAAACCTGCTGTTCTATTCTGTTTTTCTGCCAAAAATCTTCTGCAGTTCCTAGAATCAGCCTTACCGCGTGGTGCTCAAACGTTTTTGCAACACTTGTGGCTAAAAAATATCAATGCAGTTATTTTCTTCTATCTCTGCGCCACCTTATGCGGATTCAGAATATTCTTCGGATCAAACACTTTCTTGATTCCGTTCATCAGATCCAGGTTCTTCTCCGGCAGGGATTCTCTTAAATACGGCTTTTTCGCATATCCGATGCCGTGCTCGCCGGACACCTGACCTTCGAGTTCATGGGCTTTCTGATAGATCTTCTCCATTGCAGCAGACATCCGTTTTTCCCACTCTTCATCACTCAAATCGTCTTTCAGGATG
Organism: Clostridium sp. TF11-13AC; assembly: GCF_003481065.1. Lineage (NCBI taxonomy): Bacteria > Bacillati > Bacillota > Clostridia > Eubacteriales > Clostridiaceae > Clostridium > Clostridium sp. TF11-13AC. Next base: position 216,400 of record NZ_QUKJ01000001.1, on the reverse strand, counting down.
TACGCGTGCAGATTTCCGTCGCCCGCATGACCGAAGCTCTTGATACGGATATCAATCTCATTGTGGAGATCGTGCAGATACGTTACCATCTCATTGACGCGACTTCTCGGAACAACCATATCGACCTCATCCATGTAAGTCGTGGATCCCTTGATTGCCTCCAGGAAAGCGCCTCTGGCTTTCCAGATGGATTCCTCACGCTCCTGGGTATCGGAAATCAGCACGTCCAGTGCGCCCTGTTCCAGGCAGAGTTTGGCCACCTTGTCATACGCTTCTTCGATCTCCTGGGTGGAATTACCATCAAATTTCAAAAGCAGATACGCATCCGACTGTTTATCCGGGAACGCTTTTCCTAAATACTCCTCGGCGTCTTCAATCACTTCCCGCTGCATGAACTCGATCGCGGTCGGGATCGTCTTAGATTTGATGATAACCGGGACGGTGTCGATCGCCTGTTTCAGTGTTGGGAACGGGATCAGAAGGCTGATGACACGCTTCGGAAGCGGCAGAAGCTTTAAGATCGCCTTGGTAATAAAGCCAAGAGTTCCCTCGGAACCAATAATCAGATCTTTCAAGTCATAGCCTGAACTATTCTTTACGACTTTGCCTCCAAACTGAGTGATCGTGCCATCCGGCAGAACCACTTCCAGCCCCATGACATAGTCTCTCGTCACACCGTATTTGACCGCACGCATACCGCCCGCATTCGTGCTGATGTTGCCGCCGATGGTCGCTGATTTCTCACCCGGATCCGGCGGGTAGAAGAAATCGTGATCTTCTACATAGGCGGACAATTCCATCAAAAGGACGCCCGGCTCCACCGTGACCGTCAGGTTTTCCTCGTCCAATTCGAGAATCTGGTTCATCAGGGTGGTATCGATCATGATGCCATGTTCCATCGGAACCGAAGAACCAACCAGACCCGTTCCGGCGCCCCTCGGTGTCACCGGAATCGTATTTTCGTATGCATATTTCATGATCGCCGCGATCTCTTCGGCTGATTTTGCCTTTACCACCACATCCGGATAACTGCTGGTGCCGCTCAGCTCATCGTGGCTGTACTCTTCATTGATATTTTCACCTACGAGGACACGCTCGTCATCCTGAATTGTGTTTTTTATATATAAAATATCATCTTTATCTATTTTCTTGTAATTTCCCATGATATCCTGCTCTCCTTCCTGTGAATCTTTATCTTCCCATCTCAATCTTCTCAATCAGTCTCGGGAGAATCTCATAGAGATCACCAGTCAGGCAGTAATGTGCCGTCTTGAAAATCGGCGCTTTCGGATCTTTATTGATCGCGACGATCGTCTCCGCGTGATTCATGCCGGCAGTAAACTGGACCGCACCGGACACGCCGCAGGTGATGATGAGTTTTGGGCGGACCGTACGGCCACTCAGACCGATCTGGCACTTGGCATCCAGCCATCCGGCTTCCACCATTGGACGGGTGCAGGCAAGCTGACCTCCCAGCAGATCTGCCAGTTTTTCCAGCATTTTCAAATCTTCCGGCTTCTTCACGCCTCGTCCGGCTACCACCAGGACATCAGCATTTTCGATAAAGGTTTCCTTCGGCTTTTCTACGATATCCAGAACCCTCACGTGGGAAAGCAGTTTTTCCTTCTCAATTGTACAGACCACAATCTCACCGCTCTCTTTCTCGGCACGCTCCGGTGCGTTCATGATCTTATAGCGCACGGTCGCCATCTGCGGACGGTGGTTCGGGGTCTTGATGTGCGCCATGATATTGCCGCCAAAAGCCGGTCGGATCTGGGATAAATCAGTATTTTCATCCATTTCCAGGATCGTACAATCCGCGGTCAGACCTGTCTTCATACGGGCAGCCACACGCGGCGCCAGCTGTCTGCCGACCGTGGTCGCACCGACGAGAATAGACGATGGTTTTACTGTCTGGATGAAGTTTTCAAAAACAGCCGTGTACGGCTCGATCTGGAAACGTGCCAGTTCCGGTGCATCATAGACGAATACTTTATCTACATTATAATGAAGCAGTTCGTGTGCAGCCGCTTCGATTCCATTTCCCATAAACAGGGCGTAAACCGGATGTCCCGTTACCTTGGAAAGTTCTCTCGCTTTTCCAAGAAGTTCCAATGTAACCGGATGCACCTTTCCATCCACGTGATCTACGTAAACGGCAATGCCCTTCCATGCACTCTTATCGACGCTTGGTTTTACCGCGTCTTCTACATATTCAACCGCGCCCTTCGGACCTTTTCTCACGCAGAGACGGCACATTTTACAGGCGGCGCTGATCGTCACCTTTCCGTCTTTTTCTTCCATCGCCCCGAACGGACAGAGCTTGATAAGTTCCTGATTATCCGAGATTTTGTCCTGATGTATGATTAACTCAGCCATGCTTCCACCTCCTACACGAATTTCATATCCACGATCTTCTGATACAGCCGGTCTGCCAGCTCTTCGCCGCTTCCGTCCCACATTTCCTTTTTGTCATTGACAGCTGGTGGAAAAATGCGCTGAACCTGCGTCGGGGAACCATTGAGTCCATAGTGCATCGCGTCTTTATCGTCCATATCCGCCAGGGAAAGAATCCGGATTTCACGGTCTTTCGTGTTCATTTTCCGGACATACGAAGGAAGTCTTGGCTGAAAAATGTCCTTGTCAACGGCTAAGAGACACGGAAACTGCACTTTCGCCACCTCGACCTCTTCCGGCAGATCCATGCTGACGGTGATGCCGTCCTCATCAATCTGATTGATCTTGACAACATCTGCCACACTCGGGATATTCAGCCACTCGGAGATCTCCGGACCAACCTGCGCGGTGTCGCCGTCCGTTGTCTGTTTGCCGCAGAGGATCAGGTCAAAATCGCCGCAGCTCTTGATGCCCTGCGCAAGTGTATAGCTGGTCGCCAGTACATCCGCACCGCCAAATTTGCGATCCGATAAAAGCGTTCCGCCGTCCGCGCCCATCGCAAATGCCTCGCGGATCACCTGCTGCGCCTGCGGCGGTCCCATGGAAATGACGTGAACACTTCCGCCCACTTCTTCCCGGATCCGGAACGCCGTCTCCAGCGCGTACAGATCGTATGGGTTCATCTTCGAAGCCGCGCCGTCTCGTTTCAGCACGCCGGTAACCGGATCGACTTCTACTTTATTGCTTTCCGGTACCTGTTTGATACAGACAAGAATCTTCATTCTGTTTCCTCCTTCATATGGATGCTTTGTAAAAATCTTTAAATGATGGATGCTCTTCAGGTCCTCACAAATTTTAAAGAATTTTTAATCCGCATATTGGTTCTACCAATTTATTGAAAAGAAAAAGAATTTTGGTAGAACCAATTTTCTTTATTCGTTAGTATAGTGGGCTGCGTTCTGGTTGTCAACGATTGTTTATCTTTTCACATAGAATGTGTTTTTTCATGTTTTTCCAAAATTTCATCTATCATCCGGAAATGCCGGTCCAGTGCATCCTTCCCCGCTGCATTATCTTTGTTCCGCAGCGCTTCCGCAATCTGCCGGTGACAGAGATTCAGTGCTTCTTTCGCCTCTTTTGTTCGCAGAATTTCCGCGCGCATATTCCGGATGAAGGTATCGATCACGCCGGAACACGCCTCTAAAATATTGAGCAGCAGCACATTTCCCGACGCCAGCGCCAGTGTAAAATGGATCTGTTTGTCAATCCGGGCGTTTTCCTGCTCGTCCATGCTCCGGTCAAGACGCTTTACCAGTTCTTCCAGCGCGTCCATCTGGCTCTCCGACGCATGTTCAACCGCCAGGGCAAACGCCTGCTGTTCCAGCGCATAGCGGATCTGGCTGATCTGCTGATAATTAATCTGGGACATAGCAAACATCATCCCCATCGTCTCCGCAATGCTTTTCTGAAATTCACAAGTGATGTAATTCCCCGAGCCCTGCTGGGAGGAAATCACTCCCGTCATATCCATGATCCGCAGCGCTTCCCGGACGGAATTGCGGCTGACTTCCAGCATCTGCGCAATCTCCCGCTCCGGAGGAAGCTTCTCCCCCGGACGCAGCTCGCCCGCCATGATGCGGTTCTTGAAATATTCGATGACGCCTTTGTAGGCTTTTTCCTGTTTTTCCATAGACGCTGCATTCCTTTCACTTTGTCTTTATCATATCATATATAAAAATCCGGATTGAACCGAAAAGATTCTTTTTACAGAAAGCTCTCCAATCTCGTCTCCTGCCAGCTTATAATCTCCTGCTCCAATTTACAGTTGTGCTCCAACATATACCGCAATATTCCCGCATAGCTGCTGCCCTGTTTTATCATCGCTTCCGCCTTCGTCCGATCGGGTGCTTCCAATGGCTTCGCATATGTCTGAAACTGCTGCAATTCCTGCACGCCCATAGCGCACAGCTGAAACGGCAGTCCCGTCTTTCGGATCAGATGTCCCGCGATCGCCAGACCGTCTGGATCGAGATCTCCAAAATGATACCAGGAAAGTCCCGGATTTTCTCTGGCGATCCGCTGCAAAAGCGCCTGTTTCGTGCGGGTATGGTAACCACTCAGAAACAGGTAAAATATATGTTCCCGCTCCAGCCGATGAAACGAGGTCAGATTTTCCACCGTCATCAGCGCCGCATCCCGGATGTGGATGCTTTTTGCCTTCTGGAATGTCTCAAAAGGGATCGACATCGGCAGATCGTGATAAATCCGAAGTTCGCGTCCATCTTCAAGGCAGATCCGCGCATCCCCTTTCAGATAGATATACGCCGGATTGGAATAAATGTAAAATTCCTCCAGAAGCGCCGTCTGCCGCTCCCGTTCTTCTTCCAGCTCCGCAAGCGGTTCATCATACCGTCCTGTGTGCTCCAAAATCCCACACACCTTTTTCCGATATATCTTTTCCCACTGTTTACTGTCATGCAGAACTGCCTCTGACATTTCCCGCTCCAGCGTAGTTCTCTGCTTTTCCTGATTTTCTTTTAAAAATTGCACCAGCTTCCAGATAGCTTCTGCCTCGGTTATCTCTTTTTCTACTTTCTTTTCATCCAGCTTTTTTGCACGGCTGTTTTTCAGTGTCTGAAGCTTTTCTTTTCCATATGCTTCCAATAAATCGCATTGGCAGAAGCGATGGTAAACTTCTTCCAACTGTTTTTTTAGAATATTCTTTTCCGTCCGGTTCAGACAGGTATAGTAATCTTTCCAGTGTTCCGGGACGGCACAGATCTGACGGAGAATACCAGTATTCGGAGGAACTACATGAATAAGTCCCTCCGATTCCATCTGACGGATCAGTCGTTCAAATTCTTTTTCCTGGAAAAGCTGTTCCGGCGGGAGAAAATCTTTGTTGTAGCCCTTGAAAATATCGGATGGTTTGACCGAAAACACTTGTTTTACCTTATTTTCACCGACATAGGTGACGCTTTTTTCGTATTGATCCAGCAATTTACTTAAAAGCTGTTCTTTCCACTCTTTCCGATCCGCCATTTTTTCTCCTCTTTCCCTATGCCTGCTTCACCAATCCTTCTACCGCATTCGTATACCGTCCTGTCACGATGAGGCTGACGGTTGAATCGATGAACTGACCGATACTGTTGATCTTCTCCGGCGGGGCTGCATAGAATACCTGGAAGTGATTTTCTTCGAAATAACGGACCATCTGCTCGATCCGCTCTCTCGACAATGCCGAGAATGCCTCGTCGATGAATGCCAGACGGGCACAGCAGGTGTTTGCCGGGTAGCACTGCAAAAGACTCGCCGCCAGAATGATAAAATACGGGGTCTGCTTCTCGCCGTTGCTGGCGGAACCCTGTTTTTTTGATAACTCTGCCGTGATCTCGGTCTGTCCCTGACGGCTGCTGATCTCCATATCGTAAGAGAAATATCTCCTGTAATCCGTGTATTCCCACTCATCTTCTTCCGCCAGAATGATACTCATAAACTCCTGAATATCATTCTCCATCTCCTCGTCGTCGCGCGCCGAATTCATATAGACCTGCGGGGAACTCATATATTTTTCCAGACGCCTGCAGATGCGGAAGAAGAGAGCGCGGTCTGGCTTTTCTTTCATCACAAACTTGTAGGTATCGTTGCCAAACGGCATATGGCGCAGTTCACGGTTAATCGCGTCCATCTCACGTTTTGCCTCGCGGACATTCTCGTCAATCTCCGCCACGAAATCGTTCATAAACGCGCTCTCCAGCCGTCCTGCCTGCTCCTGCAGCTTCTGCTGGGCTTCCTCCACCTTGACGTGCGCCAGGTTCCGGTATTCTTCCCGGTACCACGGGATGTAACCAATGCCGCGCTTTCCGACGTCGATTCCCGCCAGGCGGCAATACGCCAGCTGTGCGTCCTCCAGCTGGCGCTCCCGCTCTGCCAGCATATTTTTGCTCTTGTCGATGGAAAGCTGTGTCGTCACGCGGATCGTGCCGCGCTTCTCGCTTTCGCGGTTATATTCCTCCAGCATCGCCTCTTTGAGTTCCATGTTGACAAGGCATTTTTCCTCATATGCCTTCTGGCATAAATAGATCTCCGTGCTGATACGGCTCAGTGTTCCTTCGCAGCCCTTTAAATCATTCTTACAGCCGCCAAGCTCACTCTGGTTCTGGTTCACACTCTCATTTGCCTCGCGTGCCAGCCGTCCCGCCGTCTCCAGTTCTTTCAGGACTGCGGTAAAGTCCGGATTTGCCTCGATCTCCTCGCGGTCCTTTACCAGGCTGTCCCTGCGCTTTTTGCAGTCCTTCAGCCCATATGCCGCGCCGAAATCGTAGTGTCCGCCGTCCCAGTCGATCTCCTTGATCGCATCACGGTATTTGATAACCTGTGAAAGTGCCTCTTTATCGGCCCGCTGAACCACCTGTAATTCTTCCAGTTCTTTTCTGGACTGTTCCAGCTGGCAGCGGATCGCGTCTGCGCCGAGACACAGCTCGGTCCGTCTCATATCCATCATCGCAACCGCATAGCTCTTCGCCAGCATGCCATCCCGCATGAGTCCGCCCTTCGGGTATTCATGCAGCTCTTCCAGATTTTCACAGAGATGAATGCCGTTTAACAGATAATTGGCGTAACGTCTCGCATAGACGTTCGGGATCCGCAGAATCTCCGCCGCGGAACCTTCCACCGCCTCTGTTTCCGGAAGCTTATCCGTGATCACGACATTTCCATCATAGATCCGCTCTTTCTGTAAAATCTGCATCGCCTTATGGCAGTGCGCGCCGTCCACGATGATATAGAAACGCTTTCTTCCCAGAAATGTCTCAACCGCCTTTCTCCACTCCGGAGCGGTCACCTCCTGGACCAATTCGGCAAAAATGTGGACCTCGGTCTGGATACCCTGTTTTTCTAACCCTCTCTGAATCTTATTCCGGGCATTTTCCACCTCCGCCGGGAACACAAGGATATTCGATTCCAGACGGCGGATCTTCTCCTGCAGCGCCCCTATCTCTTTTTCGCGCTCTTTACACTGATCCTGCAGGTGGATCTTATTTTCCTCATAGATGCCGTCCTGACGGTGCACCTTCTCGCGGAATGCGTCAAACGCCTCCCGCTTCTTCGCCGTCTCCCCATCCGCCTGTTCCAGTGTCTCCAGATAGGTGTTTTCCGAGGATAAGGACGGAAGATCTGCTTCCAGAAGCTTGATAAGCGCGCTTATCTTCTTCTTCAATTTCAAAATCTGCGCCAGCTTGTCCTCCCAGTTCTTTTTCTCACGATCCGCTTCCTCGATCTGGCGTTTCAGGGAATCCAGGCTTTCCTGCATTCCCTTGACCATATCGTTATTTTCTGCAATTCGCAGGCGTTCCTGTGCGGCTTCCTGCTGTCTTGCGAGCTCTCCCGCCCGCTCGGTCAGGCGCCCGTACTGGTCTTTTAAAGCCTGATAACGGTTTTTCGTCTGCTTTTCTTCCTCTTCCTTCTCCCGGAGTGCCTGGTACGAAAGCATCAGCTCCCGGATGCGGAGTACCCGCTTTTTCTTCTCGTATTCGTCACTCTGGCGAAGCACCTCTTCGAGCTGGATTTTGCCCTGTCTGAGACTCTCATAGAGTTCCCGCAGGCGCTCAAACTGGCGCTTCTGCTCGCGCAGTTCCTCCAGCGACTGGACTTTTCCCGGTTCCAGGACACAGTCCTGAATAAACTGGTCGATATTATTTTCCGGGTTAAATGCCATCATTTTCAGAAGCTTTGTCCGGTATTTGGCTGCGTCCACGCGGAGTCCCAGCGCCCGGAGTACCGCCTCCGTGCCGCGGTCCCGTCCCATAAAAGAGGAAAGCTTCATCGCCTCGCCATTCACTGTCAGCTCATTTTTCGGCGTGATGCGGAGTGCATTTCCCTCAATCCGTGTAAAATCGATATCGTCAATCGCCGCCCCTGGACAGATAAACCAGCTGCTGACCGGCTTGCCAGACTCACTTGGAGACTCAATGCATACTCCGACCGTGAGCGGCACTCCCAGCGTCGGATCGGAAAATTCCATCGCAATATAGCTGACAACGCTGCCATTTCTCAAATAACGCGCCTCACCATTACTGCGCGTGTCGCCGCGCACATAGCCAAGCACCGTCCGGTCTCGGTCCTTCGCCGCCTTGTTAAACTGCGTGTTGCCCGTCAGGAGATAGGTCATCGCATCAAGCACCGTCGATTTTCCGCTTCCGTTGACACCGGTCACCAGGGTCGAACCTTCCAGCTCGATACAGACATTCTGGAAACGCGACCACTGGACCATCAAAAGTTTTTTCGCCGATTTCCTATTCATGATCGTCTGATTCTTCATCGCCGTCTTCCTCCTCTTTTGTCAGCTCCGTTTCCCATTCGTCCTCACGGCTCCACTTTTCCTGCATCCGCCGGTTGACATTTTCCACAAATTTGCCAAACTCCTGTGGTTCCAGCACAAACTGCATCGACGGATAAAGACAGATCCGGCAGTCCTCCTCGCCGAGCTTTCCAATCACCTGCAGAAGCTGATATTTGGTAAACAGCGTCAGAATCGATGCAAAACTGCTCTTGTCAATCTGATCCCGAATGCCATATTTTTCCATCTCATAGCGCAGATCGGTCACCGAAATCTCAATATTTTTCGAAAGACTTCCAGAACGCACCCGGTCCGCATAGAGAGTCCAGAGGCAGCATAAAACCACACTCTCCATCTTTTTGAGTGTCACATGGTTGATCTGCAGTTTTCCATTCTCGCCGAGATCCCGGCAGTTCTGCAGCATAATCACGCCATTTTCCCGGTCAATTACAATATCATATCCGATATATCCCAGGTACGCTGAAAATGGTTCCGAACGCTTGGAGACAAAATAGTACGCTTTTTTGCTGTCCTCGTCACGGTCGCGCACGATAAAGGTCTGCTTCAGAAGACGCCTGACACTTTTCTGGAACATGTCCTTCTCAGAGGATGTATATTCATTCCATATTTCTTCAAATCCCATGTTTTATTTCTCCTTCCGGCGTTCGATTTTAAAGCGCCGCAGAAGCATCTGCTGCGTTTCCAGATAACCATCCTCCGCCTGTATCTCATACCCATTTTCCGAACCATAGGCAACCGCCGAGAGCGCGCTTAAAAGATCCCGCTTGCTCTTCATCGGAACCTCCTCGCTGGATATCTCCGTCCGATCTCCTAAAAGCGCCTCCAGATAATTCTTCATCTTATCCTTCGAATACGGGTTCTCTGCCTCCCTCTCCTGTGCCTCCCTCGCACGATCGATGTCCTCCTGTGTCATTTCTTCCAGCTTTGCATAGGTTGCCTCGCGGATCATCTGCTCCCGTCGCGGATAGCGGATCGAGTCGGTATCGATAAACTCATTATTTTCCAGCAAAAACAACCCGTTCATCGACTCCGGCAGTTCTTCCTTCCAACCGAGTGTGTTCATCTCCGCCGCAATCACGCGGATCGTCTGCTCGACATGCCCGCGCACATCGCTGTCCCGGTTTTGAAGAAATCTCGCGCGTCCAATCGCAATCTGTAAATAGATATTAATTTTATGCTTGATATCCCGCATGATCTGGTCGTAATCGACTGAGAAAAACTGCAGAATCGTCTGGATCATATCCAGCACCTTATTCTCCGCCTCAATGTGTTCCAGTTCTTCTTCCTTCGCGCATCCCGCCACCAGGCCCTCAAACAGCTCCTGCCGGTTCTGCATCGCTTCCAGCTTTGACCGGATAAAGGAACGGTACATATGAATATTCTGCTGTTTCGTCAGACGCGCGTACTCGCGGATAAAATCGCCCTCACAGTATTCGAGGACGTTCTCGGTCAGACTTTCCAGGCTTTCCTCGCGCACCATCCGCTCGATGATTTTTTTGATAAAGGTCGCCAGGCGCTTGAGCGCACCGGAGAGCTGTTTCGCGTTGCGGTAGACCGAGCGCAGCGCATTGACATAGATATCCGGTTCCCACTGGTCGGGATTCTGCAAAATATTATAAATATTGAAAATATAACTTGAAAATTCTTCCCACTCCGGCTTCATCATCTTCTGGAGAAATTCCGCCAGAAAGACGCCCTGCTCCGTCATCATGATATGCTTCTCATACGTCGCATCGTCCGTGTCCTCCTCCAGCCATCCGACCTCTTTCGAGCAGAATTTGCGGATCACGGAATTGGCAAGCTGATTATAATTCCGGTCGGTTGTCATCTCATCGTCCAAATAATCGATGTGATTTTCCAGAAGATAGGTGGCAAGCGCATCCCGGATGCGGCTGCGGGCAATGCGATAGGTGATCTCCCGGTCATACTCATGATAAATGAGCAGAAGGCAGTCCGAATAAATGCGGTTGCTGCTACCGCTTGCCAGGCAGTTGAAAAAGCCGATTGGGAGAGCGTCAAAAAGGTTTTTATTTATACTCACGGTGTATTCCTTCCATATATTTATCTGTATTTATGTTTCTGATTTTCCTGAAAATATAAATATCTAAAAACACCTAACTACCAGCTCTTCCAAAAAACGAAAAGCCGGCAGTCTCAGTCGTTTCTTCTTAATAATTATATACTCTATACCGGGAAAATGGCAAGGCTGGGACTGTTTGGACTTTGATTCCGGTTATTTCAAAGAGACGTTTCCCCCTTTATTTAACGTACTCACAAACTGCATCACACATTTCGTCAGCTTCGCAATGCTTTCACTTTCCTCCGCCCCCGGCTTCATACCCATTCCTATTTCCCGGATGCAGGTCGGGGAAACCGGAACGCAGTAGACATCTTCCGTATTTCCGCGGATCATCAGTTCAGACATCATTGAAATGCCCAGTCCTTTTCCCACCATGCGGATCACCGTCTCGTCATCCACATAGACGGACTGCTCCTTTGCCCTGACTCCCTCTTTTGCAAATGCGGCGTGTACATCGATGTCAAACCGCCCGTAAGGCATCAGGAAATCTTTTCCTTCAAATTCACGCAGCGGAAATTCTTTGCGCCCATTTAAGGGATACTGCTTTGGCAGAATCGCATACAAAAGTTCATGATACAGCGGAATCCACTCGCATTTCGGTTCTTTCTGTCTGCTCGCAAAAATGACATCCGTCTTTCCGCTCTGTAATAATTCAAATGGTTCCAGCGCATGATCGACCATGCGGAGATCAACGTCCACCTTCGGGCAGAGGCGGCGGAACCGGTATAAAATCTCCGGCATCCAGTACATCGCGATGCTCGCATATGCCGCCACACGGATCGACTCCTCCTGCTGTTCCCGCACCGCCTGAATCTTATTTTCCAGGGTGGCATTTGCCTGCAAAAACTGGCGGATATCCGGCAACAGGTTTTCTCCCGCCTCCGTCAGCGCGATGCCGCTGTAACTGCGGCGGATCAACGGAAATCCAATTTCCCGCTCCAGGCTGTCCACCAGATGGGTCAGCCCCGACTGCGTGTAGCCAACTACCTCGGATGCTTTCGAAAAACTTCCAAGATCTACCGCCGTCATCAATATTTCCAGTTTTTTGGCATCCATGCCGCACCTCCTTTTAGAATATTACATTTTGTCATATTTCTATTATAAACTAGATTTTCACAAACCACAAGGAAGGCTTTATAATGATGATTAGAAAAGAGTTTTCAATTGTTACTGTTCACGGGTAGGCACTTTTGGAACCGAAAGTGCCGTAAGAAAACGTGGTGGCAGCAGGAATTTGCCGTATTTAAATGCGAAGCCACGGCAAATTCCGTTACTGGACACGTATGCGTGAACAGTAACTTTCAATTCTCATGTAAAAGGAGTGAATATCTATGACGCAGACCTGTCTTTCCCATAAGCAGCGGCTTTTAGTTGCCGGAACATTATTCGGCATGTTCTTTGGCGCCGGAAATCTGATTTTTCCGGTACATCTCGGTCAGCTTGCCGGACGCCAGTTTCTCCCGGCAGCGATTGGATTTATTCTGACTGCCGTCGGCATTCCGATCCTGGGTGTTGCCGCGATCGGAAGCACACATTCGGAGGGACTTCAGGATCTGTCCCGCCGCGTCGGACACAGATATAGCTATTTCTTTACCTGTCTGCTCTACCTGACAATCGGACCGTTTTTCGCTATTCCGCGGTGCGCTACGACCTCCTTTACCGCCGGAGTCAGACCTCTTTTAGGAACACAGCTTTCCGAACAGACTATGCTGTTTTTGTTTTCGCTGATCTTCTTTGCGCTGGTGTTTGTATTTTCCATTCGTCCAGGCAGCATCACGCTCTGGATCGGAAAAATCATCAATCCGCTGTTTCTTCTGTTTCTAGGCGTTCTGATTGTGACTGCCCTGCTTCATCCGAGCATCGAGGTTTCAGCGGCAGTTCCCGATGCCTCTTATCAGAATGGAGCTTTCTTTTCCGCGCTCTCCCAGGGCTATGAAACCATGGATGCGATTGCCGGACTCGCATTCGGGATCGTGGTCATTTCGGTTATCCGCCAGATGGGCGTGCGGGAAGATTCAACCATTGCAAAAGAGGTTCTGCATTCCGGTATGCTGGCTGGGCTTCTGATGGCATTTATCTATCTGCTTACCATCCTGATTGGAGTACAGTCACTGGGACAATTCGAACTTTCAGAAAACGGCGGCATTGCCCTCTCCCAGATTGCAGACTACTACCTTGGACGGATGGGCTCCTGGATCCTCGCCATCGCGATCACATTCGCCTGCCTCAAGACCTCCATCGGGCTTGTAACGAGCTGTGCGGAAACCTTTGTGAAACTGTTTCCCCATGCCCTTTCCTACCGTGCATGGGCGGTCGTTTTTACCCTTTTTTCACTCATTGTGTCAAATATAGGACTGTCCGCTATCATCACTTACTCGGTTCCTGTTTTGATGCTGATTTACCCGCCAGCCATCACGCTGATTCTCCTCGCGCTGCTTGGAAATGCATTCCAGCATAACAAAAAAGTCTATGTCTGCGTTACCATTTGTTCCTGGGCAGCTTCCATCTTTGACTTTTTAGCAGCTCTGCCGTACGAAATGCAGTCTGCCCTACATCTGGAACCCGTCATCGCATTTGCCAGACATACGCTTCCGCTGTTTGATTTGAACCTCGGATGGATTCTGCCGTCGCTTGTCGGGCTTTGTATTGGACTTCTCTGGAGACAGAAAGAAAAATGCTCACACCTTCCTGTATTCCCCATATCTTAATAGTATGAACGAACCGCAGGAGGCAACCATGAAACGAACTAAATTTGCAGCTGCCCTGGCTGTGCTCACTCTGCTTACCACCCTGACCGGGTGTGGACAGGCGAAGGAGGCGGACGGGGCGCTTGAACCGGTCACACTCAATGAGGTAGCCCACTCGATTTTTTATGCGCCGCAGTACGCCGCGATCGAGCTGGGCTATTTTAAGGATGAAGGCATCGCTCTGACACTCGTAAACGGTGCCGGTGCCGACAAGGTTATGACCTCGCTCATCTCCGGGGATGCCGATATCGGATTCATGGGCTCAGAGGCAAGTATCTATGTCTACCAGGAAGGTTCCGCCGATTATGCTGTCAATTTTGCCCAGCTGACCCAGCGTGCCGGAAACTTTCTCGTTGGACGAAGTGCCGAACCAGACTTTTCCTGGCAGGATCTGAAAGGCAAAAAGGTGCTTGGCGGGCGTGCGGGTGGAATGCCAGAAATGGTCTTTGAGTATATTTTAAAGAAAAATGGCATCGATCCAAAAAATGACCTGACCATCGATCAGAGTATCAATTTCGGGCTGACAGCGGCGGCGTTTACGAGTAATGATGCGGATTACACGGTCGAGTTCGAGCCCTTCGCCACCACCCTTGAAACCGAAGGAAATGGCACCGTTGTCGCCTCGCTCGGCGTCGATTCCGGTTATGTCCCCTACACCGCCTACTGTGCAAAGCAGAGCTATCTAAATAGGCATCCGGAAATTATCCAGTCGTTCACGAATGCCATCCAGAAGGGCTTAGCTTACGTCAACTCCCACAGTGCGGATGAAATCGCCGAGACAATCCAACCTCAGTTTCCGGAAACAGACCGCGCGGCAATCGCTCGCATTGTTGAACGCTACAAAGCGCAGGACACCTGGAAAAATGATACCATTTTCCACAGGGACAGCTTTGAGCTTCTGGAAAATATTCTGGAAGAAGCAGGTGAACTCAAGGAACGGATTCCTTATGAAAAACTGGTAACGACCACGTATTCTGAAAAAGCGGCTGGATTGCAGAATGAATAACCAGCAAAAAAGAATGTGCCTTGGCACATCCGGGCGTCTCGCGCGGTCGCTTGCGACAACCTACATCTTCGCGCGAGTGCGCATCATTGGCACGTTAGTGCCTTTTTGTGTAATAGGGAATTCCAAGGAATTTCCTATTACACAAAAGAGCTGTCATGTATCACTATTCAAACATGACAGCTCTTTATTTCTATGCCGCAAACACTCCCATTACCTTCTTAAAATAGTCCCAGAGTCCCGCTTTCTCCACCGTTTCTGCCGCTTCTATCTCCACACTTCCCAATTCCCGTCCATCCAGCCGGTAGACCAGATGTCCGATCACATCACCTTCCCGAACCGGTGCTTTGCAGGATTCTTCCATCATCCACTCTTTTTCGATTCCATCCAGATTCTCTCCTTCCATCGAAAGGTAAGAAAAGGTTCCCCGCAGACGCCCTGCAACCTGTTCCTGGATGCCGCCTGCCACCGTCGTTTCCGGCACAGCTCCCGGATTTTCATCTTTGTAAAGATGGCAATTTGCAAACCCATAATTTAATAATGTGACCGCATCCGCAAACCGCGCCTTATAATCCGGTGCTGCCAGAATGACGGCAATCAGATCAACGCCATCCTTCCGCCCGGTTGCGGACAGGCAATATTTTGCCAGCGATGTAGAACCTGTTTTCAGTCCCGTCACCTCAAAATTTGTCACCATTTTCAGCAGCTTATTCGTATTGGAAAGTCCAAATTCTTTCTCTCCCTGCTTGGTCCGGTGCGTTATATTTTCCATCCAGATCGTTGAATACTGAAAAATTTCCGGATACTTCGTGATCAATTCCCGCGACATGAGGGCAATGTCGCGCGCCGACATCGCGTGCGTCGTAGACGCCGTCAGACCGCAGCAATCCTCAAACTTTGCTGTCTCCATTCCAAGCCCTTTCGCCCGCTCGTTCATCATCGCAACAAATGCCTCTTCACTGCCGCCGATATACTCGGCCATCGCCACACTGGCATCATTTCCCGATGCAATGACGATGCACTTGATCAGCGTTTCGACCGTCTGTACCTCCCCTTCTTCCAAAAACACCTGGGATCCCCCCATGGATTTCGCATGCGCGCTGGTCGTGACCTCATCCTGCAAATGAATTTTTCCCGAATGTAACGCATCAAAAATCAGAAGCAGCGTCATAATCTTCGTCACGCTGGCTGGATTTCGCGCCTCGTCCGCATTTTTTTCATACAAAACAGTTCCGGTGGACGCCTCCATGAGGATCGCCTCCGGTGCCCGGATGGGAAGCTCAGCGGCATTTTCTGCTGCCTGCGCTGTCTCTGCGGTTACTGAAACAGGAATCCACAGTTCCTCCGCGTAAGATGTGAAAATACCATTTTTCCCCAATTTACTAATTCCAAGCTGTACGCCTGACACACATTCTCCCATCGTAAGCACAACCGCTACACCAATCGCTGCCAGCCCTCTCCAAGCATTTCTGTTTAAATACTCTCTTCTCCTGTCTCTGCTCCCTTCGTCCCAACACATACATTCATTTTCCCGAAGCAGCTTCTTTTTCACAAACCAACACCATTTTTCCACACGCTTCCATTTCAAATACCACGCCTCCCTGCATGATACATTTTTCATTCATATCTTCCTCCGTCTGCACATACTCTCTTCTCAAGATATGGCATATCCGCCCGTCCCTATGCCAAAGAGAATTGTAAGAAACTGTCATAGACCACCTTTCCTTTTTATGGTATACTATAAGAACACAGACAGGCTTATAAAAACGTTTTCCGCCCTCTTCCTTGCTGTGTCGAGTCGGTGGCAAACTTTCTCGGCCTGTTATTACTATCTGACGCAAAAAACGACAGATAAATATGAATAAACAAAAGGTGAAAACTATGATGAGAAGAAATTCCTCCCTTGGAAACGTTGGATTTTCTGCACGTGGCGGACGTTCTAGGCGACGGCACGGCGGTTCCTCCAAACTTCCGTATTTAATTTTAATCGGCATTCTGATTGTACTGCTTGGAATTGCCGCGTTCCTCTGGGTGCGCCGCTCTCCGGCAGCACATGTATCTTCGGTTCCAGCGGCAACCGAAACGGATTCTGAAAATGGAGTAATTTCCCTTGATAATGCATCTGCACCTGCTGATGACAGCCTCGAGGGTGTCATCGCTCAGGCAAAGCTTCTGGCAGACGGTTATGACTATGACGGGGCAATCAATCTCCTGTCCAGCAGTACATACGCATCTGACGAGTCCGTGACGGCAGCGATCGACGAATACAACGCCACCAAAGAAACACTGGTGCGCGCTGATCCGCGCAAGGTAACGCATGTATTCTTCCATACACTGATTATGGATACCTCGAAAGCATTTGACGGCGACAGCCGCGAAAAGGGTTATAATCAGGTCATGACGACCAAGGATGAATTTATGAAGATTCTCCAGTCGATGTATGAGCGCGGTTTCGTTCTGGTACGTCTGCACGATGTAGCATATGAGGTGACCGCAGAGGACGGTTCCAAGCATTTCCAGGAGGGCGATATCATGCTTCCGGAAGGTAAGAAGCCGTTCGTCATGTCACAGGATGATGTCTGCTACTACGAATACATGGATGGCGATGGCTTTGCCTCCCGTATGATTATCGGCGAGGATGGCAAGCCAACGAACGAGATGAAGATGGACGACGGTTCTGTTTCCGTCGGTTCCTATGATCTGGTGCCGTTACTGGATGATTTCATCAAAGAGCATCCGGATTTCTCCTACCGCGGCGCAAAAGCGTGCATTGCTTTTACCGGTTATAATGGCATCCTGGGCTACCGCACCGATTCCGCCTACAATACTGACGAGTACAAAGCGGAACACCCGGATTTCAACTTTGAGGAAGAACGCGCCAACGCAGCAAAAGCCGTCCAGTGCCTGCGCGACGACGGTTTTGAAATTGCCTCCCACAGCTGGGGACACCGCAACATGGGTACGATCCCAATGGATAAATTCCGTGAAGATACCGATAAATGGGCAAATGAAGTCGAAACGCTGACCGGTCCGTGTGATATCATCCTCTTCCCGTTTGGAAGCGATATTGGGGACTGGCATCCGTATGATACAAGCAGCGAGCGCTTCCAGTACCTGTACAACAAGGGGTTCCGTTACTTCTGTAACGTAGATTCCTCCCAGTATTTCGTCCAGATCGGCGACGATTATATGCGACAGGGGCGCCGGAACCTCGACGGCTACCGGATGTATTATGACCTTCCGGAAAGTGGAGTCGGCGGCGACCATTTGAGTGACCTGTTTGATGTCAACGAGGTATTTGACCGGTCAAGACCTACTCCGGTGCCGAAGATGACGGAGTAAGATAAAGCTGTAATCCAATTTTAAATAAAAGAAAGAGAAATCGAGCATTTGTTCGATTTCTCTTTCTTTTTTAAAAACCCCGGAGTCTTCCACACTCCGGGGCACACCTTTTCTTTCAAGCACAGCTTTCCGTTGCAAATCTTAGAACTGCACAATCTCCTCAATCGGCTCTGCCTTTTCCACGTAATCTGCATAAAGCATCGGACCTTCGCCCTCATACTCCGGCATATACTCATATTCTACGCGGGCACGTACTTTGACCCAGTCTTTCGTCTCAAGCAGACGGGCATTTTTTGCCTTGCACATGAAACCTAAGAACGTCATATCTGCCTCGCAGCAGGTCATCGCCATACGTCCAGGAACAAAGTTGTTCTTCGGGAAATCCGGGGTTTTCAGTACCATGCCGGTAAATTCAACGGTCTTTCCACGGTAACGGTCCGGTTTATCCATCGCATCAATATACCAGATACCATATGCCTCCGGCGGAATCTCGATCACTTCGGCATTGACATCAAATGGAAGATCCGCTTCGGTCACTTCCTCAATTTCGCCCTCTGCGTCCTCAAATACGATCTGAACCTGCGGGTTCATGCCCTTTAAAGTACGGCGGTATACATCCAGATCCTCGATCTCGTCGCAACGGTTCATGATAATCATTTCCGTGTTGCGGACCATGGCACCAATCAATGGTTTCATGTTCTGCAGGTATAAATCAAATGTGGAACCATCGATGATCGTGATCTGCTGATACAGATCCCAATCGTTCGGAAGTTTCAGGGCATCCAGATTCCACATACCGTTCCACTCCATCAGAACTCGCTCCGGATTGTAAAGAAGCTCCAGATCCTGTAGGTATTCCGGCGTCAGCTTTTCCGCTTCCTCTATATAGACAACCGCTGTATGAGTCTGCTTTAAAAGCTCCTCATCATACTCTTCCTCGCCCTCTTCGCAGACAATCAGAAGTGTTTTTCCTTCGGTCTGGAAATAATCCTGCTGCATTGTAAATTTAATAAACTGGGTTTTTCCAGCTTCCAGAAAACCATTGATGAGAAACAACGGCATCTTATCTTCATTCATAGTTCATTCTCCTTGTATTTACGCGTTGAACGCTGCCTTCAGACCCTCTTCGTCCAACTCGGCACCGATCACGCACACCTTTCCGGTAAAATCCGGTGCTCCCTCACGGATCTCAGCCTGCTCCGGAACCATATCAAAATGCAGCCATACGCCCTTTTCTTCACTCGGAACCATGCCTTTCGCACGCAGAACCTCGCCGTATTTATCACCATAAGCCAGATCATCCAGAATCTTCTGCAGATCTTCTTTCTTCATCACGCCGACATTCTCCAAGCCCCAGCTTGTAAATACATCATCTGCATGATGGTGTCCTTCGTGATCGTGGTGGTGGTCATGGCAGCCACAGCCACACTCGTCATCATGGTCGTGATGATGATGCTCATGACCATGATCATGACAGCCACAGTCATCATCATGGTCATGATGATGGTGCTCATGATCGTGATCATGACAGCCACAATCGCAGTCATCGTCATGATGATGATGCTCGTGATCATGATCATGGCAGCCACAGTCGCAGTCATCGTCATGGTGGTGATGCTCATGATCGTGGTCATGGCAGCCGCAATCGCAGTCATCGTCATGATCATGATGGTGATGATGCTCATGCATATGCTCTCTTGCCTCTTTCATCAGCTCCTCTGCCATATCATCTTCCTGCTCGATCATCTCAAGAAGCTGTGCGCCGGTCAGCTCGCTGCATGGAGTGGTCACGATGGTTGCCTTTGCATTGTGCTGGCGAAGCATCTCAACCGCGCCCTGTACCTTTTTCGGATCTGCTACATCGGTACGGCTTAACACGATCGTGCCTGCATTTTCGATCTGGTTGTTGAAAAACTCACCGAAGTTCTTCATATACATACGGCATTTGTTGACATCTACCACGGTAACCGCACTGTTTAACATAACCTCAATCTCAGAAGCTACATTTTTTACTGCATTCATAACATCAGACAGCTTGCCGACGCCTGACGGCTCGATGATAACACGATCCGGCTGATATTTGGTCAGAACTTCCTCGAGGGAACGTCCAAAATCGCCGACCAGAGAGCAGCAGATACAGCCGGAGTTCATCTCACGGATCTCGATGCCAGCGTCTTTTAAAAAACCGCCGTCAATGCCGATCTGTCCAAATTCATTTTCAATCAGAACGACTTTCTCGCCTGAAATTGCTTCTTTTAAAAGCTGTTTAATAAACGTAGTCTTTCCTGCACCCAGGAAACCGGAAATAATATCAATCTTTGTCATTTTACTTACCTTCTTTTCTGTACAAATGTGTACTGACTGTAAATCATTGTCCGCCCGGTACCTGGCATCCCGGCAATGCATAGCTTTACATCGCCCGAATCTGCCGAAGTTCCGATCAGCCACTTATTATTTTACACAAATACCTAGTAAAGTCAAGCATCGGCAAAATCCCGTTACTGGGCGCGTGTGAACAGTAACGTTTTTAGCCTCACATATATGCAGCCTTTTTGAGACCAAAAACGCCCTATAAAGACACAGTAATCGTCCGCTTCCAGCTCGCCCCAGCATACACTGCCGTAATAAGCTCTGCCAGCCAGAACGCGTGCCATACACCGGTAGGACCGATGATCCGGCTGAGCACAAATGCGATCGGAATGATAATCACGGCATAGCGCATCAGGGAAATTTTCAGAGATTTAAGTCCCATTCCAAGTCCCTCAAACGCGCCGGAAGCAATGACGGAAACCGTTGACATGACAAAGCCCGGGCTGATGATCCGGAGCGCCGTTCTGCCGATCTCCACCGTCGAAGGCGTCTGCGTAAACAGCCCCATCAGGAAATCCGGCACCAGCTCGCCAAGCAGGGTTCCCGCTGTCATGATAATGCCAACAATCATAAGGGCCGCGCGGAAGATCTTTTTCACCCTCTCCTGCTCGCCTGCACCGTAATTGTAACCGATCAGCGGGCGCATTCCCTGCACCACGCCGCTGGCTCCCTGATAAAGCAGTGCCTGCAGCTTGTAGTAAACACCCAGCACCAGAATATATACCTGCGAAAATGGTGCCAGAATCGCATTGAGCGCCGTCAGAAGCAGGGATGTCAGCGCCATATTGAGTGTTGCCGCGATTCCGACTGAATACATACCTCCGCAGATCTCCTTCGACGGACGCATTTCCCGCAGCGAAATCTCCACATTTAACGGTTTCACATGGTTTAAAATCAAATAAAACAGCAGCGACGCCGTCTGCCCGATTCCTGTCGCCCACGCCGCACCGCAGATTCCCAGTTCCGGCATGGGGCCTAATCCAAAGATAAAGATCGGGTCCAGCACGATATTGACGCCGCATCCAATCAAGACGGCTGCCATCGATATTTTCATCTTTCCAACCGACTGGTAGACCTTTTCATATGCCATTCCCATCGTGTCGATCGTTGAAAACAGAAACACATTGCAAAAATACGTCAGTCCGTAGGAAATCGTTACCTCATCGCTCGTAAACATCCGCAGGAAATACGGAATCACCGCCATTCCTAAAATCGTTAAAATCATTCCATGTAAGGCACTTAAAAATACTCCCTGCGATGCTGTCTGGTTCGCCATCCGTGTTTTTCCTTCGCCAAGGCGTCTCGCCACCATCGCATTGATACCAACGCCAAACCCAACCCCGGCTGCGTGCGCGAGGTTCTGGATCGGATAGACAAGCGAAACCGCCGTCATCGCGTCCTCACTGATCATTGCCACGAAAATGCTGTCCACGATATTGTAGAGTGCCCCGGCGATCATCGATATGATGACCGGGATTCCCATCGAAAGCAGCAGCGGGACAACTGGTTTTTCTTTCATGTAGGTCTGATCCATTTTTCCATCTCCATTCCCTTTTTTATTTTTCACTTTTCATGAGCGTTTCTGACACATTCTTCGCAGAAAAAACACCTGGGTTTCTTCTGCAAAGCATTTCTTATCAAATAAAAAAGAGACTACGGACTTTACTGTTTATCTCAGAAACAGTACAAACCCTATAGTCTCTTTAACGCTTAGACAAGCTATTCGATTTTCGTTTTCTATCGCCGACCAGCAACTCTGCAAGCTTTTGCTGGCGATCTGCCCATTCCGGCAACCGGATATTATTATAACCGCAAGCCATTTTATTTGTCAACCACTCCCCGGCAAATTCCTGCTGCCACCACGTTTTCTTACGGCACTTTCGGTTCCAAAAGTGCCTACCCGTGAACAGAAACATGAGCATACAGAATGTGTATGTTCTACAAAAAACATCCTATTTGCGGGCAGTAGCAGATATCCCTCTCTGTATCAGCGAAAAGAGCAGAAACGCCGCCAGATCCACCACAACAACGCTCGCGCCCGCCGGTGTTGAGTACGTGTAGGACATCACCATTCCTCCAAAGAAACAGATCAGCGACAGAATCCCCGATGCGATGACCACCCCCCGGAAGCTCTTGAACACCCGCATAGAGGTCAGCGCCGGGAAAATAATCAGACTGGAGATCAGCATCGCGCCCATCATCCGCATTCCAATCACGATCGTGATCGCGGTCAGAACCGCTATCAGCACGTTATAGAGCGACACATTGACGCCGGTCGCCTTGGCAAAGCTTTCATCAAAGGTAACCGCAAATACTTTGTTATAGCAAAAAAGATATAATCCAAGCACCACCATGGAAAGCACCGCCGCAAACTGGACATCTTCCCGGCTCATCGCGAGAATGCTTCCAAACATATAGCTGCTGACATCGGTCGTCATACCGGTTGTCAGGGAAGTTACGATAATACCGATTGCAAGCGCACTGGCCGAGATCATCGCAATCG
Organism: Clostridium sp. TF11-13AC; assembly: GCF_003481065.1. Lineage (NCBI taxonomy): Bacteria > Bacillati > Bacillota > Clostridia > Eubacteriales > Clostridiaceae > Clostridium > Clostridium sp. TF11-13AC. The sequence goes on along the minus strand of NZ_QUKJ01000001.1, from coordinate 193,600 downwards.
CAGCGTCACTCTTTACTTTTCCATGTTCTGTGAGCCGCAGCAGGAAAAATGCCGCCAGCACGACCACCGGAATCGAAACCTTTAAAGGTGACCAGCCTGCCGCCAGTGCAATCGAAAGGGATCCGAACGAAACATGGGATAAACCGTCTCCAATCATTGAGTAGCGTTTGAGCACCAGGCTGACACCCAGCAGAGAGGCGCAGAGAGAGACTAAAAGACCGCCGATCAGCGCCCGCACCATAAACGGGTATGATAACATTTCAGATATAATTCCCATCTTCTACACCTCCTTCTCCGCATTTCTGTCTTTCAAATGCTGTTTCGTTTCAGAATCAGTTTCCGAACCCATTTCCGGCTTCTGCATCTTCCTGATTCCATCCTTCTGCATCGGCACTCCGCATCTGTGCCCCAGAGTTGCCAGCTCTTCCCGTCCCAGGAAAGAATGAGCAATCTCACTCTTCACATATTCTTTCATCGTACCCCAGAACAGCGGCTTCTGCCGCATCTGCAAAATTTTTCCTCCCTGATGCACAATATTTGCCATATCATGGGAAACCATCAGGATTGCAACCTTTTCTTCCTGATTCAGTTTCCGGATCAGCTGGTAAAAGTCCAGAATCGCCGACGGATCGAGTCCCGTGATCGGCTCATCGAGAATCAGCAGCTTATCCGTCGCACAGAGCGCCCGCGCGATCAGAACACGCTGTTTCTGACCGCCGGAAAGCTCTCTGAAACAGCTTTTTTCCAGATCTCGGATTCCCAAACGATCCAGATTTGCCCGCGCCTCTTTCTTTTCTTTCATCGAATAAAACGGGCGGCTGCCGCGTTTTCCCAGGCACCCGGAGATAACCACCTCAAACACAGTCGCTGGAAAGTCCTTCTGCGCGTCGGTCTGCTGCGGCAGGTAACCAATACCGGCTTTTTTTAATTCTTCTGAATATTCAATCCTGCCCGAAGTCGGTTTTAAAAGTCCCAGAATGCCCTTCATCAGGGTACTTTTTCCCGAACCATTTTCCCCGACAATGCAGATGTAATCGCCCTCATTTACCTCCAGGTTCACATCCAGCACCGCATCCTGGTTTTCATAACCAAAACCTACATGCTCACATTTTAAGAGTAATCCCATCTATAATTCCTTTCACTACTGCTCTACTCTTCTATTGTCATAAACATTCACCATGGCTAAAGACTTTTTCCCATAATCATCTATTCTTTTTATGACAATCCCTTTTTCAAGTTCTTTACGTTCTGCTCCATCAATTCCAGATAGGTAACGCCCGAATCAAACTGGTGTCTCGTCACATTGTGGCAGGAGTGGAACAACAGTGGTTCCGCGCCCGTCTCTTCCCCGATGATCTCCGCCACGCGCGGGCTGGAAAGCTCCAGGTAATAGACGGCTGGTATCTGTTCCTCCCGCACCTTATCGATCAGGTAGGCGATGGTCTTGGCACTCGGCTCCGTATCCGTACTGCATCCTGAAAATGCCGCCCTGTATTCCAGCCCATACTCATCGAAAAAGTACCGGAGTGGAAATTTATCACCGAAAACGACGAGACGGCGCTTGGCATGGGAGACAACTTCTCTGAATTCTGCATCCAATTCCGTCAATTTATCCTGATAGGACGCGCAGTTTTCCGCATAGGAAGCCGCGTGCGCCGGATCTTCCTGTGCCAGCACCTCCGCCAGCACGCCGGCCAGCTTTTTCGCATTGACCGGGGATGTCCAGATGTGCTCGTCATATTCAATCTCGACGCCGTGACCATCGTCCTCATCCAGATACTCTTGAGCGTGATCTTCATCATGAACCGCCACATCTTCCATATCATGCTCATCCTCGCTGTGAATATGCTCTTCTGTGTCGTGTTCTTCTTCACTGTAAACATGGTTCTCTGGCTCATGTTCTTCTTCACTGTGAGCATGATCTTCCGACTCATGATCGTGATTACCCGCATGAACTGTTCCATCCGCATGAACATGCGTATGTCCATGATCGTGCGCCTCTCCATCTTCCATGCCCTCGACGATCTCCTCCTGCACTACATCCACGCAGTCCATCATCGTCACGACGCGCTTCGGTCCGGTACCTTCCCCGAAGGAATCAAGCACCTGCGAAAGCCACTGTTCCATCGTACCGCCGTTGCAGACTAACAGATCTGCATTCTGGATCGTGATCATGTCCGCCGGCGTCGGCTCGAACGAATGGCTGTCCATGCCCGCCGGAACAACCATCGTCAGCCGGATCGAATCCCCGGCAATCTGCCGGAGAAAATCGTAATACGGAAATAGCGTCGTCACAACGTTTAAGCGCGTATCACCAGACGCATCTGCCCCTTTTAACGGATTCGACGATGAATCAGACGATGCAGTTCCCCGCCGTGGCGTACACGCTGTAAGAACACAGGAAAAGGCAATCAAAAAAGCAAGCATCCATGATATCCATTTACATTTAAATCCATTCTTGTGTTTTACCATATTTCTTTTTTACCCTTAACTTCTTCTATATTCAGTAAATGTTTTTCAATAAACATTTCGAATTACTATTTCAAATATCATTTTCTTTCACAACTGTTTCTCTTTTCACAGCTATGAACAAACACAGACACTACTCCATTCTTCCATGTGACTCATTCTTTTTCTTCACAATCTCCGCTACTTCCAACGGATGTGCCACAATATACTGCGGATGGCAGCTTTCCAGCTCTTCCCGGTCACGGAAGCCCCAGAGCACGCCGACCGTGTCCATTCCGGCATTCAGCCCAGTTTCCATATCTGTATTCGTATCGCCCAGATACAGACACTCTTCCTGTTTTATACCCAGTTCCCGGCAGATGGCGAACGCCCCGTCTGGAGCCGGTTTTTTCGGCGTTCCCGCCTGCTCGCCGCGCACCACATCAAAATATCCTTTCCCAAAGAATGTCTCAATATTCACAATTGCCTGCTCATGCGGCTTGTTCGAAAGGACAGCCACATGTACACCCATCTCTTTTAACGACGCCAGCAGTTCCCGGATACCGTCATATGGCTCTACGTCTTTCAGGCAGTATTTAGAGAAATTCTCCATATAAATCGGAAGCGACGCTTCATAATGAACCAGCTTCTCATCCCCCGCCAGCACCAGCGCGCGCTTCATCTGCATCCGGTATCCATTTCCCACGATCCGTTTCGTTTCCTCCGGTGTAACATGGCGCAGTCCGAATGCATCCAATGTTAAATTTGTCACATAAGTCAGCGCATAAACCGTATTTAAAAGAGTTCCATCCAAATCAAATATACATAAGCGGTACATTGCGTTTCTTCCTTTCTGTTTCCATCTTTTCTTGTAACTTTTTTGTTACTGTTCACGCATACGTGCTCAGTAACGGAATTTGCCGTGGCTTCGCATTTAAATACGGCAAATTCCTGCTGCCACCACGTTTTCTTACGGCACTTTCGGTTCCAAAAGTGCCTACCTGTGAACAGTACCACTTTTTTCCCCTCACAGCCGTTTCATACTTTCACAGCTACAGGCAATCATCCATACAAACTCATCTTCAACCAAACATATCGCCCCGCAAATCACGATGTTTCCTGCCTCTCCTTCTGCATCTGCTCTTCACGCTCCTGCTTCGAGAACACGCATCCGCAGTAATTCTGCCGGTATAGATGATACTGCGCCGACAGCTCGATCGAGCGCTTATATCCCTCTTTTTTCTTGAAATCCGACGGCAGAAATGCCACATGATACTCTTCTCCCATCGCCTGCCCGATCGTATTGAGGCGCCCGGCATTTTTGAGCGGACTGATCGTGAGGGTCGTCGTGAACCAGTCATAGCCGCCCTCGGCTGCCAGCTTCGCCGCTTCCCGGAGGCGCATCTCAAAACAAATACCGCAGCGCTCGCCGCCCTCCGGATCCTTCTCATGCCCCCGGACTGCCTCATAGTAGCATTCCGGGTCGTATTTTCCTTCTACAAACCGGATCGGATGCACCGCTGGAAGCTCCCGGATCAGCCGTTGTACCTCCTCCGTGCGCGCCTCATATTCCTCCTTCGGTGAAATATTCGGATTGTAGTAGAACACCGTAATTGAAAAATACTGCGACAGATATTCCAGCACGTAGCTGCTGCACGGCGCACAACAGCTGTGGAGAAATAAAGTCGGAACTCTGCCGTCCCGGACTGCTGCATCCAGCACTTTTTCCATTTCTTTCTGATAATTCCGTTTCGCCGTCTGTGTCTTTCTGGCTGGCGGATTTTTCATTGGTTCCGACATTTTTCTCTCCTCTTTCTATAAATTCCCATCTGTCCGTGCATTTTCCATCCAGCACACGATACTTCTATCCGAAACGCTTCTTTCCTGACAAACATCATTTCCATCCTTAGACGTCATATGAAGATATGCACAATAATTCATATTCTTCAAAACTTGAAAAAGCAGCCTGTACCCACGGACGGGTACAAACTGCTTTATCTTTTTATTAAACCTTTCAGGAAATTCCAAACAAATTCCCCTTTTTATCAAAATGATACAACTCTTACAGGAAATCGCGAATCCGTTTGCTCCGGACCGGATTTCTTAATTTACGAAGTGCTTTTGCCTCGATCTGGCGGATACGCTCTCTCGTTACGTTGAATGCTTTTCCGACCTCTTCCAGGGTTCTCGGATGTCCGTCCTCCAGACCAAACCGGAGAATAATAACCTGACGCTCTCTCTCCTTCAGGTCTCCAAGCAATGCATCGATATGCTCACGCAGCATAACAGATTCTACATTCCCTTCCGGCGTTACCACGTTGCCGTCCGCTACGAAATCACCCAGATTGGAATCGTCTTCCTCACCGATCGGGGTTTCCAGGGAAGCTGGCTCACGTGCGATCTGCATGATCTCCATGACCTTATCTTCGGACATGCCAAGCGCCTCGGAAAGCTCTGCCACCGACGGCTCATAGCCCAGTTCCAGCGTCAGCTTACGCTGCATCTTGGACATCTTGTTGATCGTCTCTACCATATGCACCGGGACACGGATAGTTCTCGCCTGATCCGCCAGAGCCCTTGTAACAGACTGACGAATCCACCAGGTCGCATATGTACTTAACTTATAACCCTTTGTATAATCAAACTTCTCAACGCCCTTAATAAGACCCAGATTGCCTTCCTGAACCAGATCCAGGAAGCTCATGCCGCGTCCTGTATAGCGCTTTGCAATGCTGACAACCAGGCGCAGGTTTGCCTCAATCAGGCGCTCTTTTGCATTCACATCACCCTCTGCTTTGCGCTTTGCAAGGCGGATCTCCTCCTCCGCGCTCAAAAGCGGAACGGTACCGATCTCTTTCAGGTACATGCGGACCGGATCTTCCGTGCCGATTCCCTCTAACAGATCGATCGCATCCAGATCGATATCCTCTTCCTCGTTCTTGAGGAATTCATCATCCACATCATCATCGAGCATCGAATCATTTTCCTTGAGGATCGAATCATCGATCACCTCCGGAATGACATCAATATTATTCTGCTCCAGATAATTGTAAATCTGCTCCATCTGCTCTGTCTGCAGATTATCGCCCATAAAAAAGTTATTGATCTCTGTCACGTCCAGCGCGTTCTGCTTGGACTTTGCTAACTCTACCAGTTTCCTTAACTTACCTAAAAAATTTTCTTTCTCCACGAATTAACGTCCTTTCGATTTATTTCGCTTAGAAGTTTCTTTATATCTAACGTGATATTGTCCCTCGATTGTTTGTGTGCTTTTATTTCCCTGCACCTTTCCCTGCAATATCCCGAAAGTACATTATATACGATTAAATTCTATTTTTCAACAATTTTCGAAATTTTTCGATCTATTTCTATTTAGGCAGTTACTGTTCACGCATACATGCCCAGTAACGCAATTTGCCGTGGCTTCGCATTTAAATACGGCAAATTCCTGCTGCCACCACGTTTTCTTACGGCACTTTCGGTTCCAAAAGTGCCTATCCGCGAACAGTAACTTCAGGCACCCTGATCGCAATCTCTCTTGGTTTATTTTCAATCACGACCTCTGTCTGACTTCCACCAAACTCACCGTCCAGCGACCAGTCCACCAGCTCCTCCGACTGTACCGTCAGTTTCGAGGTGCGGAACTTGAATACGCATTCATTTTCGCCCTCTCTCTGAATCAGATAAGCAGCAATACTTGCAATGTCAAGCGGCGTGCGCGGTTTCCGGACCAGAAGCACCTCAAACTCCCCGTCATCCAGCGCCACGTCCATACCAACCAGTCCTTTAAAACCTCCGATCGAGGTCGTATTGGTCACCATTCCCAGAATAAATTCCTCTTCCAATTCTCTCTGCTCCCCCAGATGTTCCCACGTAAGGCGCATCCGGTAGGATTTAAGCCCTGTCAGGCGTTTGATGGCTTCCAGCATATATGCCTGATGCCCCAAAATATTTTTCGTCTCCTGCGGGGTCGAATAGGATACCTCCGTAAATGCTCCGAACGCCGCCACATAGACGAAATACCGGTTTTTGCCGAATACACCGACATCCACCAGAAATGGTTTTCCCAGCGCAGCTGTCTGCGCCGCTTTCCGCATATTTTTCGGAAGTCCCAGACTGGATGCGAAATCATTCGTGGAACCCGACGGGATATATCCTAACTCCGGACGCTTTTCCGGGGTGATCGTCATCAGCCCCGATACCACCTCGTTGAGCGTACCGTCCCCGCCGCTGCACACGACCAGTTCCTTCGTTTTCGCACGTGCCGCCTGATACTCCGCGTCCTTCGGTCCCTGCGTAATATAAACAGACGGTCCATAGCCCGCCTTTACAAAACTATCTAAAATTTCAAGAAGACGACTTCGAATCTGTTCTTTGCCAGATCTCGGATTGATGATAAAAAGCATTTTTTTCATAATCGCCATTTCTCCTGTTTCCCCACACTAACAGTATTTCATATTAATATATTTGTATACACGCGAAATGCATTGGGGATCGGATAGCGATCCTGCAGCTCCGCCCGGCGCACCATCAAAACTGTTTTATCCTGATAGCCGGATGCCCGTTTCAAGCGGATTCTGCGTCCACACATATGCCATTCAACATGGGAAAAAATGTGGACTGCATCCGGCAGATCCTCGGTTTCCCTGATATCCGCCTCCGCGATCCCCAGTTCTTTCGCTGCCTTTGCCGCACTCTTTTTTCCGTCCAGATTGACATATTCGTAGAGGGACGCCAACAATCCCTTGCTGCTGCGCTTGCGGATCGCCACCGTATCCTCCCACTCAATCAGGCAGACCGTTTTTTCCTCGATCCGGCGCGGCTTTTTCGGCGGCTTGACCGGATATTGCTCCTCCTCTCCCCGCCGGTGCGCCAGACAAAGGGATTCCAGCGGGCACTTCTCACAGAGCGGACGTCCGCCCGGGATGCAGACAAGCGCGCCCAGCTCGATCCATGCCTGATTATATTCACCCGGATGAAATAGCTCTTCTGACCGTGATGCCGTGGAAACCTCACCGGCATCATCACCGGCTGACAAATAGGAATCTCTTTCCTCCGTCCGGCGCACAAGTTCCGCCTCCAAGCGCCGCTCATATTCCTTTCGAAGCGCCGGCTTCGTGCTGTCCTGTGGGTCAGCAAACAAGCGTGTCAGAACACGCACCACATTTCCATCCAGCGCCGGAGCCGGCAGATCATACGCGATCGACGCAACTGCCCCGGCCGTATAACTTCCGATGCCCGGAAGTTTCAATATCTCATCCCGCGACGCAGGCATCTGACCGCCGTAGTCTTCCATCAGGCAGACCGCTGCCTTTTTTAGGTTCCGGGCTCTGGAATAATACCCAAGTCCCTCCCACAGCTTCAAAAGCCGCTCTTCGTCCACCTGCGCGAGCGAGGTGATGTCCGGGAGTGCTTCCATAAAACGGGCAAAGTACGGTTTGACCGCCTCTACCCGTGTCTGCTGCAGCATGATCTCCGAAATCCAGACCGAATACGGTTCCGGATTCTCCCGCCACGGAAGGAGCCGCCGGTTTTTCCGGTACCAGGAGAGCAATGGAGCGCCGGATGCCGCCAGCCTCTCTTCTTCCGCATAAGGTATTTCCCCCTCTAAAGGCTTCAACGACGCATAAAAATCTTTATACATATCCGTAAATGCCCCGGACAGATACCTCTCCTGAGATCACCTTGCACACTTTTCCGTCTTCTGTGCGGACCAGCAGTTCGCCCATCTCATCAATTCCGAGCGCCATTCCAGTATACTCATTGCCCGGAGACAGGACACGCACCTGTGTACCGCAGTTTGCCAGACGGCTGTTATAAACGTCCATCAGGGATTTCAGGTTCTGGTTTTCCATGAATTTATCATAATATCCCTCATACGCACGCATGATCGCGGCGATAAGCTGGCTGCGGCGCACTTCTTTTCCTGTCTCCAGATACAGAGACGTTGCCACATCCCGAATCTCCTCCGGGAACTCGTGATTTGCAACGTTGATACCAATACCAGTCACGATATAATTAATACACTCTAATTCCGTGCTCATCTCGGTCAGGATACCACAGACCTTCTTTCCATTGACGACGATATCGTTCGGCCACTTGATCTTTGCCTCCAGATCACAAACCTCCCGAATCCCGTCGGCAACTGCCAGAGCCGCCACCAGCGTCAGCATCGACGCGCAGGTCGGAGGAAGCTCCGGGCGCAGAAGCAGGCTCATCCAGATGCCGACGCCATGCGGCGCCGCCCAGCTTCTTCCGCGGCGTCCCTTCCCCATCGACTGATAATCCGCGACTGCCAGCGTACCGTGCGGGGCATCTTTCTCCGCCGCTTTCTTGATCTCGGTATTGGTTGAATCCGTCTCGTCAAAATATAAAATATTTTTTCCAGCCCACTCGCTGTCGATGCTGCTCTCCAGCTCTGCCTGGCTGAGAACATCGCCCAGGAAACGCAGCCGGTAACCGCGGTTCCGGACCGCCTCTATCTCATATCCTTCTGTCTCCAACTGTTTGATAACTTTCCAGACTGCCGTCCGTGATACATTTAAACGCTCACAGATCTCCTGTCCGGACAGGTAATCATCCGTTTCTTTTAACATTCGCAAAACTTCTGTTTTCACTTTTATTACCCCCACCATATTGTAAGTGTACTGACAATACATAAAAGGAACAATCCTGCTCCCACTGCCATCAGGATCATTCCGCCGGTCCGCAGATGCTTTCTTCCCCTTCCCCGGCGATAGCGGTCATAGCCATTGGCAAAATTCAGTACCGCCGCCAGAAGAAAGATTACCGGAAACAAAATCCGGTTTTCATCCGGGTTCAGAAACGCAAGAACCGCAAATATCACGATCAATATACCCACTACGATATGAAGCATATCCAGGGCAAACGCGATATTCGCGCTTTTCTTTCTTTTTTCCTGCAGGTTCAACGCATCCACTCCTTACTTATATTCGTATTCGCAAACAACAGCCTCATTCTTCATATAGCACATAGCTTCTTGCATATACCCTTTCATCAACATATATGGGTATACATATCACTATGGGATATTATACCGAATGTCCGCAGGCTTGTCAAAAAAGAAATCGAAAAAGGCTGCGGTTCCTGCTTTACATAACCATCAGCCTTTTCTTATACCTTCTTTTTATAACTTAGAGCCGCTCACTCCCGGCTACTCTGCCTTTTGAACATCCGTGCCAACTTCCGTCAGACCCTTTACCAGACCGGCAATGCCCTGGATCTCGGACGGGATGATGATCTTCGTCGCCTTGCCGTCCGCTGCTTTGGCAAATGCCTCCAGGCTCTTGAGCTGCAGCACTGCATTGTCCGCGCCTGCTTCCTTGATGAAGCGAAGTCCGTCTGCTTCCGCTTTCTGGACTTTGAGGATCGCTTCCGCCTCACCTTCTGCCTCGCGGATCATCTTTTCCTTCTGTGCTTCTGCACGCAGGATCGCCGCTTCCTTCTCTGCTTCTGCTTCCAGAATCGCGGACTCTTTCTTACCTTCGGCTACCAGGATCGTCGATTTCTTCTCGCCTTCGGCACGGAGAATGGACTCACGGCGCTCACGCTCTGCCTTCATCTGTTTCTCCATCGCATCCTGAATAGCTGCCGGAGGAATGATATTTTTCAACTCAACACGGTTTACCTTGATTCCCCACGGGTCTGTCGCCACATCGAGTGCAGCTCGCATCTTCGTGTTGATCGTCTCACGGGAGGTTAAGGTCTGGTCAAGTTCGAGATCACCGATGATATTTCGAAGGGTGGTCGCCGTCAGGTTCTCGATCGCCATGATCGGGTTCTCAACACCATAAGCAAACAGCTTCGGATCCGTGATCTGGAAAAATACAACCGTATCAATCTTCATCGTAACGTTATCTTTCGTGATAACCGGCTGCGGTGCAAAATCTACAACCTGCTCTTTTAAAATGACTCTTTTTGCCACGCGGTCAATGAACGGCACCTTGAAATGCACGCCAACCGACCATGTCTCCAGATAAGCACCCAGACGCTCTACAACTAATGCCTGTGCCTGCGGCACGATCCGGATACAGGATGACAAAATCAGAAGTACCACAATCGCAATGACAAGAAAACTGATAACTGCTCCCATATTTCCTACTCCTCCTTACATTTGCTGACAATCAGCTTGACGCCGCTGACCGCCTGAATCTGTACCATCGTATCCCTCGGAATCCGGCTTCCATCCGCCGAGCGTGCCGTCCATTCCTGGCCGGACACCATCGCCGTTCCTCTCGCCTCGTCGTTATCAATCTCTGCGGTTACCCGCGCTTTTTTACCCACCAGCGCGTCCACATTGGTCCGCACCGTCTTCTGATTGATATACCGGAGTGCCAATGGTCTTGTTGAATACAAAAGAAGGAATGAAACAACGACAAACACTGCCAGCTGAATGTAAAGATTCACTCCCGCGATCGACAGGACACACGCAATCAGAGCGCCTCCAGCAAACCAGATCGAAGTCAGCGCCATCGACGCTGCTTCCAGCCCGATACACACTACAAACACCGCCAGCCAGACACACCATACTGCCATGTCATCCCCTCCTTCCATATAGGTCTTTTGACCCTGATATCTTAAAACTAGTATACGATATTTTCTGACATTTATCAACCAATCAGCTCTGTTTTTGAACTTACGGTTTTATTACAAACTTCTTAATGGAACATATCGATCTGCAATTCAATTTATTTCTTCACAGCTCTCTATTTGCACAAACTATCCGGCTTAAAACATTGTTTCAAAAAATGCAATTTACTGCCGTCTCTGCCGTGCCGTCTCAAACAGCAGCACCGAAGCCGCCACCGCTGCATTGAGGGATTCAACCTTTCCAGCCATCGGAATCCTCACCCACGCGTCAGCAAGCGCCGCCGTCTCCTCGGTCAGACCATTTGCCTCATTTCCGATCAGGAAGCCGGACGGACCTGTATAATTTTCTTCTTCGTAGTTATGTTTCCCCTTTAAATGCGCCGCATAGAGGCGGATTCCCTGCTTTTTTACTTCCCCGATCGTCTGATGCAGGTCGTCCGTGTAGATAAACGGCACCCGGTAGATCGAGCCCATCGTGGAACGGATGACCTTCGGGCTGTAAATATCAGCTGAACCACGGTCAAGAATGATGCCTGTCACACCCGCCCCCTCTCCGGCACGCAGGATTGTTCCCAGATTACCCGGATCCTGCATCGTCTCCAGAATCACAAGCTCCGGTGCCTTTCCGTCCAGGCTATTTTTCAGCACATCTGAGAGCTGATAGGAAAACTGTTCCGCTACCGCCAGGATTCCCTGCGGTGTCTGGGTGTCCGACATATGGCGCATGACTTCATCCGTCACCGTCTCATATCGGCAGCCTGCCAGCAGTTTTTCCGCTCTTTCGCCCTGTTGGCGCAGAAAGCTTTCCGACACATAGACTTCGCGGCGTTTCTCCACCGGCAGTTCCCCGAACATCTTCGGACCTTCCACCAAAAAGACGCCCTGTTCCCGTCTTGCTTTTGCTTTCTTTGCAAGCGCCGTCACCGCTCTGACACGGGCATTGCCCGTGCTCGCGATCACAGGCTGCCTCCTGCCGCTTTCGTCTCCGGCACTCCGTAAACGCAATCCTCATCCAGTGTTTCCAGCTCCTCCAGCCACAGGCGGCTGCACGCATCGCTCGGCATACGCAGGTCGCCGCGCGGCGATACTGCAGCAGAACCTACCTTCGGACCATCCGGCAGGCAGGAACGCTTAAACTGCTGGTTGAAGAAACGGCGGTAGAAGACCTTCAGCCATTTAAGGATCGTTTCCTTATCATAAGCACCGTCAAATGCCTGACGCGCCAGGCGGTAAATCTTGCCCGGACGGTAGCCGAATCTTAATATATAGTAGAGATAGAAATCATGCAGCTCATAAGGACCAACCAAATCCTCCGTTTTCTGTGCAATCTTTCCATCCTCCTCCGGCGGCAGAAGCTCCGGGCTGACCGGTGTATCCAGTACATCCAGCAGAATATCAGAAAGCTCTTTCTCGCCACAGGTATCTGCATAATAGCGCACCAGATGGCGCACCAGCATCTTCGGAACCGAGCAGTTGACACCGTACATCGACATATGATCGCCGTTGTAGGTCGCCCAGCCAAGCGCCAGCTCCGACATATCGCCGGTACCGATGACTAGACCGCCGATCTTATTGGCAAGGTTCATCAGAACCAGCGTTCTCTGGCGTGCCTGTGAATTTTCATATGTTACATCATGAACCGACGGATCCTGCTCAATGTCACGGAAATGGATAGTAACTGCCTCTCGGATATCGACTTCTTTCAAGGTTGCACCCAGCTTTTTCGTGAGCTGGCAGGCATTCTGGTACGTCCGGTCAGTCGTACCAAAGCACGGCATCGTCACAGACAGGATATTTTCACGCGGAATTCCCAGCAGATCAAAGGCGCGCACGGTTACTAAAAGTGCCAGCGTTGAATCCAGACCGCCTGAAATACCAACGACAGCATGGCGGCATCCGGTATGTTTGAGACGTTTTTTCAATCCCATCGCCTGGATCGAAAGGATCTCCTCGCAGCGGCGGTTCCGGCTGCCCGCATCGTGTGGGACAAACGGGGTCGGATCGATCGCGCGCTCCAGCGCAAGCGGTTTCCGATCCAGCGTAAAGCTTACAAACCGGTAATCCTCACGGCCTTCTGTCTGATAGGTCGTCATCCGGCGGCGCTCACATTCCAGACGTTCCAAATCGATATCTGCGTAGATCGTCTGATTCTCAAATCGCGCTGACTCCGACAGGATATTGCCATTCTCAGCGATAATATTCTGGCCGCCAAAAACGAGATCCTGGGAAGACTCTCCCTCGCCCGCATTGGCGTAAATATACGCACAGAGCAGCCGCGCCGACTGACCGCTGATCAGACTTCTGCGGTACTCGCTCTTGCCTGTCACCTCATCGCTGGCAGAACAATTGACGATCACCGTTGCCCCCGCCGACGCGTGTGCAATACTCGGTGGATTTAAAACCCAGACGTCCTCGCAGATCTCCGCCCCCACGACGAGATTTTCCACATTGTCACAGGAAAATAAAAGCTTCATTCCCATTGGCACCTGATAACCGTCCCAGGAAACCTCGATTGTCTTTTCCCAGCCCGGGTTGAAATAACGTCCCTCATAAAATTCAGAATAGTTTGGAATCCATCTCTTCGGAACCAGACCGAGCAGTTTTCCATCCTGGATCGCCGCTGCCACATTGTACAATTTATTGTTGTATTCCCACGGAAGTCCTACAAATACAAGCATTGAATCGCCAGCTGTAAAGGCGATCAGCTTCCTAAGCTCTTCCTTTGCCTTCGCCAGCAGCGATTTCTGGATAAACAGCTCACCGCACGTATATCCCGTCAGCACCAGCTCTGGAAATACCATAATCGAAGCGCTCTTTTTGCGCCCCTCCTCTATCTGTTCACAAACCTGTTCCCGGTTGTACTCTACATCTGCCACCTTCACTTCCGGCGTTGACGCGGCAACCCGGATAAAGCCATCTCTTATCATATGGTTTGTCTCCCTTATAAATAATTTTTAAAAACATAGCAACTGTTCAATAGGTCTGCGCATTTACTGCGCTGACCGTACGAAAACATGGACCAGCAGGCAAAAATCCCATTGCCGTAGGCAATTTTAAATGGATTTTTGCGCGTGACTGTGAAGGTACTGAACAGTTACGAATTTATTGTAGCTGTCACTATACAAAAAGTCAAACATATATAAAAAGAGAGCCGCTTTTCCCCCACAGAAAGCAGCTCTCCGGTCACGTTCACAACCGTTACATTAAATAGTTTGATTGCTGTATGTAAATATACCACTCTTTTCCAATTTTGTCAACGTCACTTTTGTCATTTTGCACAATAAATCATTTTCTTTTTTCGACAAGAAAAAGCAATTTTCACAGTTCTTTTTTACGAATCTTTCCGCTTTCAGTCTTTGAAAACTCCTTTAGCAAGGCAAATTTGCGCGGGATCTCATAATCTGCCAGTCTTTCCGCCAAAAATTCCCGAATTGCCATATTGGTACAACCACATTTCCCGCTGTCACTTCCGACATTTTCTAGTATATCGGAATTTAAAAAGATTGCCAAACTTGTACCACTGAAGGTTTACAAATTGTTTTTCTTTTTACTCAACTGCCAGAACGGATATTTCACGATACCGGGTGTGTTATTGTTTTATCATTTTAAACGGTTGCTTTTCACTTCCGATAAATTTATAATAACGCCATAGGCTACAGTCTGAAACCAATCCCCGACGCAATGCGGATCTGGGGCGGACATTATAAACTGACACAGGAGGATACTGCCAAATGATCACCATTCAAAATCCGCTGACCTTTACTTCCTCTTATCCGCCCAAACGGTTAGGAGCTATCTCCGATCTGCTTTTTTTCGATATCGAGACGACCGGCTTTTCCGGCGACTACGCCTCGGTCTATCTGATCGGCTGCGTCTGGCACGACGGAAACACCTGGATTCTGACCCAGTATTTTGCCGAGACGAGGGATGCAGAAGAAGAGGTTCTCGACGCTTTTTTTGCACTTCTCCGGACAAAGCGCATCCTCGTCCATTTCAACGGCGACGGGTTTGACGTTCCATTTCTGACGAAACGCTGTGTTTTTTATAAAAAGGACTGGAATTTTGAAGCAGTTGAAAGTTTTGATATTTATAAGAAAATACGCCCATTAAAGAAATTGCTGGGACTTGAAAATCTGAAACAGAAAAGCATCGAGCAGTTCCTCGGCATTGCCCGCGAAGATAAGTACAACGGCGGTCAGCTCATCGAGGTTTACGGTGAATATTTACAGACGCACTCTGAACTGCTGAAGCACCTTCTGATTCTCCATAACGAGGATGACTTAAAGGGAATGCCGCAGATTCTGCCGATTCTCGCCTACCCGGACTTTCTGACCGGCGATTTTTCTTTCAAAGGTTCAGAAAGCCGTGATATCCCATATGCGGACGGAAACTCAGAAAAGCACCTGCTGCTTCACTATGAAAGTCCCGTCTCTCTGACAAGCGGATTCCAGTTTTCCATCGGTGATCTGGAGCTGTCGGCGGAAGGAAACCGCCTGACGCTCGACCTTCCATTATATTCCGGGGAACTGAAACGATTTTACAGCGATTATGAGAATTATTACTATATGATCTACGAGGACTGCGCCATCCACAAAAGTGTCGGTCAGTATGTGGATCGCTCCGCCCGCAAGAAGGCAACCGCCAAAACGTGCTACACCCGCGCAGCCGGGCTGTTTGTGCCGCAGCCGCTTCTTGCAGATGGCACTCCGATGTGGCATGAATGCCTGAAAGCAGACTATAAGAGTAAGCAGCTGTTTGTGCCGTATACAGAACAGCTTTTCACAGATCCAGAGACGGCAGTGCTGTACTTACATAATTATCTGAGAGAATTGTCCTTATAAACTACAGCACCCGTCCACGCTCTCTTATCTCCCGGATCACGTGTCCCATCCGTTTTCTCCGGACTGCCTGTTCTTTCGCCCTCTCCCGTGCAAGCAGCGCCCGGATGAACGCAAAGGTTCTCTCCTCGCCCTGTTCTTTCAGCATCGTGAGGAGATATTCCAGCTGGTACTTCGTCCTCGGGTGCATCACGACAAAATCTCTGCCTCTTTCAAAGTATTGCCACGCGCACGCATCCGTGTAATCTTTTCCCTTATAAACCTTCGACGCGGCAATCCGGTCCATTACCATCTCGATCAGGTAGCGAAGGGGCATTTTATTGCCGACAAGCCCCCAGGACTTGTCCGGTGCAAAATCGATCCAGTATTCGAAATGATGTTTGTTGCGTCCCTTGTGGTGCAGCCATGCCGCCGAATAGCCCTTTTCTTCTTTTTCCGCCGCATTTGGGCTGCGGTTTCCCTGATAATATTTAACGCCGGTCGCAAATTCCTCCCAGGAATACTTGGACAGGTCGTGCAGAAGTCCCTGGCGGTACAGCCCTACCGCAAAGCAGTTTTTCATGACCTCGCATTTATGTTTCGTGATCGTCAAAAAATGATGATACGCATTGTAAATATAATTCATTTTCCTACCTCTTTCCCCTTTTCTTTCCTCCTATTTTACCCCCCGTATCCTGGTTTGACAACCCCACTTTCTTTCGCGGCTTTCTGGAAAATACCCGTTACTGGGCACACATGTGTGTACAGTAACAAATGCCCTTATTTTCCACAAAAATTTAACCATTTTTAAATGTCTGAATTTCCAGAAATTTTATGCGAAAACGTTTGACATCAATATGAAACTATGCTATTCTTGGAACAGGTCGTAAATCCATGCGGCCATCACTATTTTTTATATTTTTTTGGAGGTATCATATGAACAGAGGTACTGTAAAGTGGTTCAACAACCAGAAAGGTTACGGATTTATCTGCGACGAGCAGGGCAACGATGTATTCGTTCACTACTCCGGACTGAACATGGAAGGCTTCAAGTCTCTTGAGGAAGGCGCTCAGGTAGAGTTCGAAGTTGTTAACGGTGCTAAGGGACCGCAGGCTACTAACGTAACCAAGCTTTAATCATCAACTTTCCAGTGTACCTGTTTTCCAAATATGTTTGATATATATTTTGCGAATACGTTATATTGATCTAAGTAAAGTGATTATAAAAAGGGATACCGCTTCGGCAGTATCCCTTTTTTCGTCACTGCTCACACATGTGTGAACAGTGACCTTTTTTTCTGTCCTGCCATGCGGAACATATCCAAATATCCTTTTTCCGCACAGCAGCCATATCTATTATCTCATTTCTTTTTACTTCTTAGCTTTCTCGTACAGTTTTTTCAGCTCATCCACACTAAATTCATAGTGCTTGTTGCAGAACTGGCAGTTGACTTCGATGCTCTTGCCCTCGTCGATCATCTCCTGCAGCTCCTTGCCGCCGATGCTGATCAGCGCCTTTTCTACACGGCTCTTGGTGCAGTTGCAGGTAAACTGAATCGGCATCTTATCCAGAATCTCCAGACCAAATTGTCCTAAAATCAGCTCCAGAATGTCCTCCGGGGTCATTCCCTTATTTAACATCGTCGTCACCGGCTCCAGCTCACCGATCGTCTTTTCAAGTGCCGCGATCGTCGCCTCCTCTGCTCCCGGAAGAAGCTGGATGATAAATCCGCCTGCCTGGCGCACCGTATTTTCTTTATTCATCAGAACGCCCAGTGCCACGGAGGACGGAGTCTGCTCGGAGGTCGCATAGTAATAAGTCAGATCTTCCGCAATCTCACCCGTTACCAGGATCGTCTGTCCCACATACGGCTCTTTCAAACCGATATCCTGGATTACGCTTAAGACGCCGACTCCCAGCGCACCGCCCACATCCAGCTTGCCCTTCGCATTCGGCGGCAGCATTACCTCCGGGTGGAACGCGTAGCCCTTGACATTGCCGTTCTTATCAGCTGTCACCGTCAGACCGCCGATCGGACCATCGCCCTCGATCCGGATGGTTAAAAGATCACTGTCCGCTTTCATCATCGACCCCATCATGACCCCTGCCGTCATCAGCCGTCCCAGCGCTGCGGTCGCCACCGGGCTGGTATTGTGCGCCTGTCTGGCTTTCTCCACCAGATCGCGGGAAGTCGCCGCAAATGCGCGGATCTGACCATTCGCCGCCGTCGCACGGAGCATATAATCTCCGGTCTGTTCCGTTATTTCACCTGCTTTTATCTTTTCCATCATTTATACCTCTTTTCCATGTTCTCTCGCAACCACATAGATTCGGTCGCTCTCTTTTCGCGGCGCGTTCTTCGTAAATGCGTCATACGCCGCCACAAATTCCATGCCCGCCTCTGTGAGCGCCTTTTTTATCTCGTCCAACGACCACGCGCGCTCAAAATGCGTCTCCTGATAGCGGCGGTATAAGTCATCCCCCTCGCGGATAAAGAGCGTCAGATCGTAGGAGTTAATTTTCTCCTCTTCATCATACTCATTTTCCCAGATGAAGCTCCCCTCGTCGCGCGCCTCCGCGATCGTCTCACTTCCCATTGCCTGAAACTTTGCCTCCGTGTTCAGGTCGAAAATGAACATTCCCTTCGGATCCAGATAATTGTTGACCAGCGAAAATACGTGCGCCAGATCGTCATAATCCAGAATATAATTCAGCGAATCGCAGATACTCACGACCGCCCGGACCGTCCCGTACAATTCAAATTCGCGCATATCCTGCAATAAATACAAAATTGGCAGCCCGGATTCTGCCCGTTTTTCGATTGCTTCCTGCAGCATATCCTCCGAGACATCCACGCCGATCATATCATAGCCTTCCTTTGCCAGAAGCTCCGTCAGCGTGCCGGTTCCGCATCCCAGATCCAGCACCAGACCATCATTGATCCCATATTCCTTTAAAAGAGAAGTCAGGTACCCGCACCAGTCCTCATAGGGAATATTATCCATAAACATATCATATACTTCCGCAAAACTCGTGTAAGCGTCCATTTAGCCTCTCCTTCTATATTGCCAATGCAAAAATGACTGCCATGCATCGAAAGCTTTCCCCTACTGCACAATCTCCTTCCGATGCCAGCACTCCCATCATAGCAATTTTTCGCCCTGTTTGCAAGAATAATTGAAAAAGCACGCGCAGATGACCAGGAATGGAGTAATTGTTTACAGGTAGGCACTTTGGGAACCGAAAGTGCCGTAAGAAAACGTGGTGGCAGCAGGATTTTGTCGTATACACTAACTCTTGACGTTCCACGCAGAACTGACTATACTAGAGCGTATGAAAAATTTGACTGAAAAACAAAAACATTCCCCCATCAAAAGCCGCCGTTTTTACCGTCGGCAGATGTGGCTTCCGGCGCTGGTGCTGATCGCGTCCATCCTGCTCCTGTGGCAGAATGCCGGGGAAAATTCACACTCCCCGCGGCCGATAAACAGCCAGTGCAAGTTTGAAGATTTTTATAACCCGGCTCAGCCCTATGTCTCGGTGAACGCTCCTTCCTTATATTATACAGGGTGCGCTGCCTACGATGGAAAGAAAGAGACCGGATATTATTATTACTCTCTGGAAAATGGAACCTGCCATTTCTATCTGCTCGATCCGTCTTCCGGCTATCCAGAGCCGCCCGAACGCAAAGCACTTTCATTAAACGGGCGTTTGATCCGCCTGAACGAGGATACCTATGAATCGCTTCTCCAGACGATGGCGGACAGTCTCTCCTGGACGGTGAGCTCCCTGCGGAACATGACTTCTCCTTATATCATATCCGCTCTGCCGTATCCCGCTCTGACGCATGAGGTATTTCATCTATTAGCCGGATGTGCGTTTCTGATCGCCCTGGTGGATCTGATCTGGCTTTTTTACCATTCACTCCGGCACCGCCGGGAGCCGCTGCAGCTTTCCGGTGAGGCACAGCAGGGGCAGCAGGATTCTTCCAGTGAGCAGCCGCGCACTTTAATTTCCCACCGCAGGAAAAAACATTGACAGACGATTCAAGCCATGCCGCTTTCCCTGGCATAGGCTGAACCGTCTGTCTTTTTTCGGCTGCTATTTCGTTTTTCTCTATTTCAGCTTATCAGATTATGCTTCTATCTGAATACACCGCGCCCAGTGTGTCCTTGAAAGTTGTACTGCCTCCGGTGACAGCGGCACATGGGCACACGCCTCTCTTCTCTTCGGACAGCGCTCATAAAAGATACACTTCTCCCCACTGCCCGCTATCTTCTTTGGTGCATTCTGGACGGACCGCTCTTTTTCCTGATTTTCCAAAAGGTTCCCTTTCGTCTGTCCCCGCTCCGGTTTTTCCATCCGGCTGTCTCTCTCCGGCTCCGCACTCTGCTTTCCTGCCTCCGCATCCAGTTCCATTGTATCCCCGCCGATCGCCGCTTCCAGCAGAAGTTTCGTGTACGGGTGCGCCGGATGCTCATAGATCTCTTCTGCCAGACCTTCTTCCACAATCACACCCCTGTAAATGACCATGACACGGCTGCAGAGCCCGCGCACGACGTTCAGATCGTGGGAAATAAAGAGGATGGTCATCTGCTTTTCGGCGTGCAGCTTCAAAAGCAGGTTCAAAATCTGGGACTGGACCGTCACATCAAGCGCCGAAACAGGCTCATCCGCGATCACCAGGCGCGGATCCATGAGAAGGGCCACGCCGATGCTGATGCGCTGTTTCTGACCGCCAGAAAGCTCTCTCGGATGGCGCGCCGCAAAGGACTCGTCCAGTCCGACATTTTCAAGCATTTCTTTCACTAGCTGCCTGCGCTCTGCGCGGTCTCTGATGCCGCGCAGGCGCAACGGTTCTTCCAGAATCCATCCGATCGTCCGCGCCGGGTTAAGCGATCCCGCCGGATCTTGAAATACCATCTGCGGACGGACACCGTCACGCACCTTCACCTCACCCGTATAATTGTCGTGAAGTCCCAGGATCGTCTTGCTGAGCGTCGATTTGCCGCAGCCGCTCTCGCCCACGATCCCCACAATCTCTCCCTCTCTTGCCGACAGGTTCAGATCGTGAATTACGTGTTTTTTTCCTTTTTTGCGGAACAGACCGCCACGCACATCGTAAAATACGTTCAAATCCGTCAGGCGCAGGATCTCCCCGCCGGAGCTTTCCCCTTTTTCTCCCTCCGGAATCGACGCCACCAGATGGCGCGTATATTCATGCTTCGGATGCAGAAGGACGTCTTCCGTCTGCCCTTCTTCCACGATCTCGCCCTTATAAACCACGATCACACGGCTGCAGAGCGCACGCACAACATTCAGATCATGGGAAATAAAGAGAATCGACGTTCCCTTGGTCCGGTGGATATTCCGCAGAAGCTCCAGGATCTGTGCCTGAACGACACAGTCTAACGCTGTCGTCGGCTCATCCGCAATCAGAAGACTCGGAGAATTGATCATCGCCTGCGCGATCATCACACGCTGGCGCATGCCGCCAGAAAGTTCATGCGGGTATTTACCGCACAGCCCCTCCGGGTCCGGCAGACCGACTTCTGAGAGTGCCTGCACGACCCGTTCATGGATCTCAGCATTTCCGAGTTTCGTATGGATCCGCAGGCTTTCCCCGACCTGCCGTTCGATTTTCAATACCGGATTTAAGGAGGTCATCGGCTCCTGAAAGACCATCGCCATTTTGCTGCCGCATAGCTGTCTCCGCTTTTCCGGTTTCATGGTCACCAGATCTTCTCCCTGAAAACAGAGCGATCCGGAGGCAATCTCGGCGTCCTTCGGAAGCAGCCCCATCAGTGCCAGCGCACTCATGGATTTTCCTGACCCTGACTCGCCGACTACTCCGACGATCTCTCCTTTTCCGATCGAAAAGCTGATGCCCTTGACTGCCTCAAAGGTCGAATTTCCTTCTGGAAAACGGATCGACAGATTTTTTATCTCAACCAATGGTTCCATCTTTTCGCCTCCTTACTGCTGCATCGAGCGCAGTCCCTCGCTCACCATGCTGAATCCCAGAATAATCAGGATGATCGTCACGCCCGGTCCGATCGCGTACCACGGCGCATTGAACAGGTACGACTGCGCTTCGTAAAGCATTCTCCCGAGACTCGGCTCCGGCGGCTGGATTCCCAGTCCCAGATAACTCATACTCGCCTCAGCCAGCACCGCATTGTTAAATCCGATCGCCGCCGCCGTCAAAAGGCTGACCGCCGCATTCGGCAGAATATGGGCGAAAATAATCCGGATATGCCCTGCGCCAAGGATCCGCGCACTCTTGACAAAATCCAGTTCCCGGCACCGTATCACCTCACTACGGACGATCCGGGCAAAACTCGGGATAAAAAGGATTCCCAGCGCCAGAATGATGTTGTAGCTTCCCGGCTTCGTCAGGCTGATGAAGATAAGCGCCAGAAGAATGCTCGGAAACGATAAAAGGATATCATTGAAACGCATGATCAGGTTATCGAAAAAGCCGCCGAAATAGCCGGTCAGCGCACCGACGATCGTGCCAAACACACACCCGATCAGAACCGTGCAGACTGCCACAAAAAAAGTGCTGCCGCTTCCCGCCATCACACGGCTCAAAATATCGCGCCCGAAGTTATCCGTTCCCAGCGGGTGTGCTGCACACGGCGCCAGATTGACTGCCATGGAGTCCATCGTCGTTGTCCCATACGGCGTCCAGAACTGTCCGATCAGGGCAACTGCCAGAAAGAACAGCGTGATCGCGCCCCCTATCATCAGATTATAATTCTTTCGTTTCATTCGTCTTCCCTCTATTCTTCCGCCGTCCGGACTCTCGGATCCAAAACCTGATAAATCATATCAACCGCAAAATTGATAAGTACGACCACCGATGTGATGTACAGCACGATCGCCTGCACAACCGGATAATCGCGGTTGGAGATCGAGCTGATCAGAAGTCTTCCGATTCCCGGCACGCTGAACACCTGCTCCGCCACGATGCTGCCGGCAAGGATCTCCGCGATTACCATCGCAAAGAACGTCACAACCGGAATCATCGCATTTTTCAGCACATGCCCGTACAATACCGCCGTTTCCGTATTGCCGCGGCTGTAGGCAGTCCGCACGTATTCCCGGTTCATCTCGGTCAGAATCGAGCTTCGCAGGAATTTCACCACCATCGCAATCTTCGGCAGCGCCACCGCGAGCGCCGGAAATAAAAGGTACTGTGCAGACTTTCCAAAATTTTCCGACGGTTCGATAAATTTACCCGGCTGGAACATATGAAGAATCAGTCCAAACACGTAGGTCAGGATCATGCCGAGAAAAAATGACGGCACCGCCATCAGAATCTGCGTCAGGCAGTTCGTCAGCGTATCGACCCATTTTCCGGCAAACCGGGCACTCAGGATTCCGAGTGGAACTGAAATCACCGTGATGATGAGCAGGGAAATGACTGCCAGAAGCACCGTGACCGGAAGCCGCTGTGCCAGAAGGGAGCGGACTGAGGTTCCCTCATACCGGTAGGACTCCCCGAAATCCCCCTGCATCGCATTGGTCACCCATCTTCCATACCGCTCCAGAAGTGGATCATTTAATCCCATCTCATCCCGCGCCCGCTCTAACTGCTCTTCCGTCGCGTCCTTTCCCAGCCTGGAAAGTGCCGCATCGCCCGGAATCACAGAAAAAGCGGTAAACGTCAGGAAGGATATGACCAACAATGTGATAATGAGAGTTATCAGTTTTTTTATAAAGAATTTCATAATTCCCTCCTGCGTTTACCGCTTCTTATTCTGTTGTTATTTCCTGGTTACTGTTCACGGGCAGGCACTTTTGGAACCGAAAGTGCCGTAAGAAAACGTGGTAGCAACAGGAATTTGCTGGATTGTAACTGTATATTTTACTGCTCTACCTGATATAACAGGGACATATCCTCTGCTGCCGTCGGGTAGAAGGTGTAGCCGCCAAACTTCTTGCTGACTGCTACGAGGTTCGCCGGATCTTCGATGTAAACGGCTGCCGCATCCTCTGCCAGGATCATCTGCGCCTTCTTGTAGTTTTCTACTTTTACATCGTCATCAACGGTTGTGTATGCTGTATTAAATACATCGTCGTACTCAGTGTTGGAGTAATGCATGAAGTTCTTCGCATCGTCTGTCACATATTTCTTGAGCCAGTCGCTTGGTGCCAGCGTTCCGTCAAAACCGATGACGGTCGCCTGGAAATTGCCTCCCTTGTATACATCCTGCAGCCAAGTGCTCCACTCAACCTGATTTAAGGTCACGTTGACGCCGACCTGGGACAGCTCGTCTGCGATGATCTGCGCGCTGTCTACGTGCTGGCTGTATGAGCTCGGAACAGTAATTTCCAGATCAAAGCCATCTGCGTATCCGGCATCTGCCAGAAGCTCTTTTGCCTTCTCCGGATCATAGCTGTATACAGTCTCTGCTTCCGGCTCATAGTATTTCGACATTGCCGGGATCATATGGGAGCCGATGATGTGGCTCTTTCCGCCGAAAATAAAGTTGTTGATCGCATCGCGGTCTACCGCATAGCAGAGTGCCTGACGCACCTCTGTCTTGGAAAGCGGCTCGTAAGCGCTGTTTAAGTACATCGCATGGACGAGGTTCATGCTTCCCTGTACGATGTTGTAATCTTCATCGCCCAACGTCTCCGCTTGTGCGGCGGTTAAATATTTCAGAATGTCGATGGTGCCAGCCTGCAGCTCTACAAATGCGGTGTCCACATCGGCAATAAATTTAAATTCCACGCTGTCCAGGCTCGGAACGCCCTCCTGCCAGTAGCCGTCATATTTTTCCAGCTCCAGGTTCTGACCCGGTGTGTAGGAAACATATTTGAATGGACCGGTACCGATCGGATTGCCTGCCGGGTCCTCGTTGGACTTCGGAATGATGGCAATCGTCATCATCGGAAGAAACTCTGAATAACTTTCTTTCAGGTTTACAACCAGTGTCTTGTCATCCTGCACCTCTACACTATCTACAAGCGAAGAAAAAGCGGAGGATTCACCCTGAATCTCCGCATAACGATCGATGGAATATTTGACATCTTCGATGGTAACCGGTGTGCCGTCATGGAATGTGACGCCATCTCTCAATGTGAAAGTATAAGTCTTTGCATCATCGGAAATGGTATAATCGCTGGCAACAGCCGGAATAAATCCGCCATCGGAAGTAGGCTTTACAAGCCCTTCGTACAAATTGAAAACCACGTCTCTAGTTCCTGCGTCCGTATCTACATGGGGGTCAAGACTAGCCAGGTCCTGCGTCATGCCATACACAACGCTGCCGCCTGGTACTGGTGTTCCTTCTGAAAGAGTATTACTGGTCTCTGCTTCGCTGGACTCGCCAGCTGCTTCTGAGGTGCCTTCTGCTGTCTTGCTGCCTCCGCATGCACAGAGTGAAGCAGATAACAAAAGTGCCATTACGCCTGAAAGAAGCTGTTTCTTTTTCATATCTTTGTCCTCTCGAATTCGTAATAATCTCTCATTATTAAATTGTCCTAGCCATTATAGCAGATTTTCATAGAAAATCAACTTTTCCAGCATAATTTAGGACTTTCTCACTATCTTTTAGAATGTTTTTTGTTAAAATTCACGAATTGATCCGGCTCGAAGCTGTCAAAAATAAAAACATCAAACTGTTTCCGGTGCCGGTTTAATTCGCCCTGGTTTTTGATCGTCCACGCCGCCATCTTACATTTGTAGAAATAGCGCAGCATTTCCACCGGAAGCGTGTTGCTGAACTGGCAGTTGTACGCAATGAAATCCGGTCTGCAAAATCCGTTCAGCATACAGTATGTAAGCATCTCCCGCACAATGACCGGCGTTTTCAAGCCCTCGCCGCGGTGATTGGTCGCAAGCTGCCCGCGCAAAACATTCGGACGATGGTGCTTAAACCAGCCGAGTGCCAGCGGACTGAACGATTCGATGCAGTACTCACCCGGATAACGATCTAAAAGCGCCGCGCATTTCTCACACAGCTCCCGGTGGACAATCTCTGCTTTCAGTTCGATGATAAGCGGGGTACGCCCATCCGCCAGCTCAAGCACTTCCTCAAAGGCCGGTATCGTCTGGGATGAACCAAACAAACGATAGCTTTGCAGCTCTTCAAAGGTACAGTCGCGTATCTTCCGGTCAACGCCCGCCGCCCGCTTCAGATCCCAGTCGTGAAATACGACCGGAACCCCGTCTTTCGTCAGCTGTACATCCAGCTCAATCCCATATCCCATCTGGATCGCGTGTTCAAACGCCGGGAGCGAATTTTCCGGACATTCACTCCGGTTGTCATGAAATCCCCGGTGAGCGATGTATTGCCGCTCAAATGCCTGCATTCTCGCCTTCCGCCCCGTCTCCGGCAGCATACTGCAGTAAAACAGAGATAAGAGCGATAACGTCACCATCCCTGGAATTACGATTGTCATATGTAAATAGCCTCTTTTCTTTCGTCACACAACGGCTCTGCGCCGTCATACTAATCTTCTATCTCCCAATGCACCTGACTTCCGCCATTTCCTTTTTTTACCACCAGCTTGTGTCCCATCTCCTCTTTCAGCTCCGTCACATGGGAAATGATGCCGATCAGGCGTTTTCCTCCGGACAGCTCCTGCAGCACCTGAACCGCCCGCGTCCGTGATTCCTCATCCAGAGAACCAAACCCCTCATCAATGAACATAGCATCCACCTTCACGCTGCCTGCCGCATTCTGGATGACATCCGCCATGCCGAGCGCCATCGCAAGCGCCGCCAGAAAGGATTCTCCACCAGACAATGTTTTGACGTCCCGGACCCGGTCGGTCACAAAGCTGTAGACATCCAGGTCAAGTCCCACTTCTCCCTGTTTTCCCAGATCGGCCAGACCGCGGCATTGAAGTTCAAAGGTTCCTTTCGTCATCCGGCGCAGGCGGCGGTTGGCTGCCTGTATCATCTGGCGGAAATACTGGCGCTGTACATACGTCTGGAAATCGATCCGCGCCGCGCCGCTCAGTTTTCCGTCCGCCGTCTGGTAAAGCTCGCTGATCTGCTGTTTTTCCCGGTCAAGCTGCTCCCGTTCCTGCAGATACCCCCGAAGTGCCGCATATGCATCCTCGTTGCGCGTCCGCACCGACATATGTTCCCGGTGAAGCCGCGACCAGCGCGTTTTTTCCTCTTCCCAGTGCCGGATCGCCTGCTGGATTTTTTCTTCCGGTTCTGTTTCTGAATCTGCTTCAAAACGTTCCTGGAGCGAAGATAAGCTTCCCTCCAGCTCCCGGCATTTTTCCCGGCACTCCTGTGCTTTCTTATCAGCCGCTGTCACCGCCTCTGCAAGTGTTTCCAGCTCCCGGCTGCGCTTCTCAAGCTCCACCTGGAGTGTCCGGCTGTCTTTCCACTCCAGCCGCTTCGAGAGTTCCTCCAGCTCATTACGTCTCGTCTGGCTCTCGATCGCCACCTGCTGCACCTCACTTCTTTTAAGCTCCAGCGCAGCTTCCAGCTTCTTCTGTTCGGCTCCGTTCGCCTCCCGTTTCTGCCGGATCGTTTCTTCCATGGCAATCCGGTCTGTATAAGTGGTTTCCGCCTGCCTGCATCGCCGGATTTCCTGTGCCATCTGCCGTAGCTCCTTCTCCAGAGCATCCACATCCGACTGGGCTGCCGGGCTGTCCTGATTTTGGCCGTACAGTTTTCCCTGGATCTCTATCCGCCGTCTGCTCTCATGTTCCAGCGAGATCTGCGCCTCCTGGCACGCCTCAGCGGCTGTCCTCTGCTTCTGATCGGCATCATCCCGCCCGGCACGCAGCGCTTCCACCTGTTCCTCCCGGATCGGCTCTGTCTCCAGACGGCAGGGAGCCGGGTGTTCCAGCGAGCCACAGACCGGGCACGGTTTTCCTTCCTGCAGCTCTGCCGCCAGAAGTCCCGCCTGCATCGCCAGAAAGCGGCAGGACGCGTCCTGATACAACTGATCTGACTGCTGGTACGCCCGCGCGGCTGCCTGAAATTTTTCCTGGCGTTTTTCCAGTGACTTTCTCCATGTCCGCTCCGCTTCACAGCATTTCCCTAACTCCTGCAAAACCGACTGGCGCCGTTCCATCTGCTCCCGCCGTCCCCGGCATTCTGCCAGGGCAGCGCGCGCCTCTACCGCCTCCCGCTCCTGGTTTCGAAGTATTTCTTCCTGTGTACGGCACGTTTCCAGCTGATTCTGCATTTTTTTCAGGTTTTGGGTCAGAGCCGTCCGTTGATGTTCCAAGGTTTCATATGCCTGCCGTTTTTTCTCCTGTTCCGCATAGAGCGGAAGCGCATCCTGCATCCGCCGGATCTGAACCTCCAGCTCCGGTTTCCGGCTCTCATAGGCTGCGGCAGCTTCCCGGCGCTTCTCCGCCATCTCCCGTCCCAGTGCTTCCAAACGGCTCTTTTCTTCCAGAACCCGTTTTTCCTTTTTCACAAGTTCCAGATGGTGCTGTCCGGAGGCAAGCTTCTGGATTGCATTCTCCTCCAGTCTCCCCGCCTCTTCCTCGAGCCTCCGGCTTTCCTCCGACAACTGATGTAGAAATGTAAGCAGTTCCGCTCCATTTGTCCGGTACCGCTCTTTCAAAGACTGCCATCTTTCTTCCCACTCCGAAGCTGCCGCCTCCTCCGTCCGTGGAACCGTCACCTGTCGGATGACCTCCTCGCACCGGGTCTTGTTATCCTCCAGCTTTCCATACAGCGTCCGATCTGCCTCCCGCAGCTTCTGCTGGATTCTACCGTAAATCCCGGTATGGAAAATACGCGAAAATATCTCTTTTCTTTCTTTGGAGGATGCATGGAGCAAACGGATGTATTCGCCCTGTGCGATCATCGCGATCTGCGAAAACTGATCGCGGTCTACGCCCACGATCGTCCGGATCTTCTCATCGATCTCACGGATCCGACCGGACACCTCACTTCCATCCGGCAAAAGCAGAGACGCTTTCGGCGCCACACTCGTCGCCGTGTACGCGCCGTCCTTATTTTTCCGCTTGCTGAGGCGCGTGTATGCCGGGCTGCGGCGGATCGTATAATCCTGCCCCTTGTCCTCAAACGTCAGTTCCACCCAGGTCTCCGCGTTCTCCGGTGCATACTGGCTGCGAAGCATTGCTCCCTCTCTCCCGGCGCCGCTCGCCGCCCCGTAGAGCGCAAACGAGAGTGCGTCAAAGATCGTCGTTTTGCCTGCCCCCGTATCGCCCGTGATCAGGAACAATCCCGTCCCCGCCCGTTCGAAATCAATCTGCGTCACGCCCCCATAAGAGCCAAACGCCGACATTGTAAGCAGCTTCGGTTTCATACGCGTTCCTCCTCCTCTGCCTCTTCCACCATGCGCGCCAGAATCGTCTCCTGTTCCTCCGTCATCGGGCAGTGGCGCACCGCCTCATAAAAAGAGGCAAATGCCTGAAACGGCGTCACCGCCCCTGTTTCCTCCGGTTCTTCCTCCAGTCGTTTCCGCGTCCTCTCATTGTCCACCCGGATCTCCAAAATATGCGCAAATAACTCCTCCAGGCGTTCCCGGAAATCGTACATTTCTTTTTCGTCCGTCAGGACCACGCTCACATACGCGTCCGCGCGTCCGCTTCCATCCGGCATCTTTTCCATCGTATCTGAAAGCAGCTTGAGTTCTTCCAGTGTCCCCCGCACGCGCTTTACATCGGGATGGCAGAGAATCGGCAGACGGCGGATCTGCGGCTCACTTCCTTTTTCTCCCAGTTCCACCACCGTGATTGCCTTCTGATGGTGCTCTTCACTGATCGAATATTTGTACGGCGTCCCACAATAGCGAAACCGCTCCTGCCCTACCTTCTGTGCCCCGTGGATATGCCCTAACGCCGCATATTCAAACGGTTCCAGCACCGACGCATCGATCGCATCCAATCCTCCGGAGGTCAGCACCGCCGTCTCCGAATCGCAGGTTTCCGGATTCTGACCGTTCCAGACAAAAAACTGGTGCGCCAGAACCACATTGCGCTCCTGCTTCCGGATCGTCTCCCGCGCCAGGAGTTTCTGGAATGCATCGGTATAACCATTGGTGTCAAACAAATGGCGCACATGACCCGGACGGATAAACGGTACCAGATAAAAATGAACCGGTCCCCACTCATCTGTAAGTGTGACCTGCTTTAAATACTCCGTCCGATCTGCCGGCGGCAGCGCCGCGATATGGATCCGGTGGCGTGCCAGAAACGATGCGCCATACGCCAGCCGCTCCGGTGAATCGTGATTTCCCGCAATGATCAGGATCTCCGTCCCCGGACAGCGCCCGGATAGCTCGGTCAGAAACCAGTCAAAAAGCGTATACGCTTCCCCCGCCGGGACCGATTTATCATAAATATCCCCGCATATCAGAATCGCATCCGGCTTCTCTTCCTCCGCATATTTAAGTATCTGCAAAAACGCATTCTTCTGGCTCTCGCGCAGGCTATAGCCATTTAACATTTTCCCGATATGCAGATCAGAAAGATGAAATAGTTTCACGCAGGCACACCTCCTTTTTCTTTGATCCACTGTTTTTTTGATTTCCAATTTTTTCCGCTTAAACATATAGGCATTTTCCGGACATATATGGCAAAAAGCGCCGACACATCGAACCACTTCCCGTGCCAGCGCCTTTTTTGGTTACTGTGAACAGTTACCTTTTTCTGTTTTGTTCTTCACTCTTAATCCAGCTGGATCAATGCCATAAAGACCAGATCTTCATCTCCGGTATTGGCAATGCCATGACCACAGCCATCCGGCGTGAAGGTCTTATCACCGACGGTAACCGGACGTTTCGTTCCATTGTCATCGTACTCGCCCTGTCCCTTGATGATATAATACGTCTCACTCTCGCCGTGGTGCTCATGATAGCCCAGGGAACATCCCGGTGCGATCGTTACCTCGGCAAACATCTTACATTTTGCATTTAACTCATTGTCATCCAGAATGTATTTTACAACTACCTGTCCTTTGCCGCCGTTCGCATTTTCCTTAACAACTGTCTTCATGCTGCTTCCTCCTCATCCTGTGCCATTCTTTCAGATTCGTTCGACACTATTTTTCTATGGAGTATTATAAGCGATTTTTTTCTCAACTTCAAGATCTCTACTTAAGCGCAATCCGCATTTGTTGCAGTTCAGAAAATTCCTACTTGCTAAGCGCAATCCGCATTTCTAACTCGCTGTACGGAATTGTTACCTCCGGGAATCCTTCCGCATACGATGCAATCTCATACGGCGCATAATAGAAAACCACGCCCGTCTCGCTCAGATAAAACGGCGATTCGTAGCTGATGCCGTCTGCCACCGTATGTTCCAGATCCTCCGGTGATTCAAAGGCAAAATTTGTCTTTTCCGCCAGCTCCCGGAATGCCGCACCAACCTTCGCCTGCAGCTCCTCCACCGGATTCTCAACCACATCGCTCAAAGACAGGCGTGCCCCCGTTTCCCGGTCAAAGACAAAATACTGGCGGAACGGCGTTCCGTGTGCGCCGCCCGTATATTCGTATCCATCCGCACGGACGCAGACATAATGATCATCCAGATACGTAATCGCGTCATCTCCGTCGATCGTAAGCGCCATCGAATAGATCGGCTGCGCCGCATCCGCCTCCTGCGGAAGTACCTCTTCCTCCGATCCGTCCGTTTCCGCTGTATCTATGCTCATCTCCGTATCAAGATTCATGGAATCCGTCCGCGCCGCCGACAGAACCGACGCCTGCAGCTCCTGCATCGTCTGGTTCATCGCCTCGACCGCATCGCCCTCTCCGTCAAATACCAGCCGTTCTGCGTACACACTTCCCAGCTCCCGGCTTCCATCCGCACTCTTTAACGTCTCCGACTGCGCCTCGACATGCCCCAGCTCCCGGATCGGAGACTGGAACAGAACCGGCTCTAACAACGTCACTTCCCCGCCTGCCGCATCATCCAGCGTTTTTTCGCCCAGATAAACGCCGTAATCCTTAAACTGCTGGCAGTATGCCTGATTTCCCGTCACATAAAAATTACCATACATAGAAAAATCATTCGTCATGCCCGGCTCTTCCTCGACCGTAAAAAGCGCATTCTGCGCCTCGGCGGCATTTGCCGCTGCATCTGCCTTAGCATCCGCCGCAATCCGCTTAAACGAATACTTTCCCGTGCTGATCTGGGACGCCTGATTTTCCATCAGGTACAAATATCCGTCCTGATACTGCACCAGGCTGATATTTTCCGCCGTCTCATATAAAAGCGTCCGTTTCTCCGGGTCAGAGACCTCATAGCGGTAACACTGCGTATTTCCATTGCCATCCCGAAGCAGGGCAAAAAATGCGTCCTTCGCAAACAGCACCGACGATGTATTCGTAATATCCGAAATCTCCCTCGGATGGCTGCCGTCCACATCCGCAATCACCAGGCAGGTTTCATTCTGCACCGGCATATACCCAAACTGTTCCGTATAATATGGAAGAATCCCATTAAACAGCTCGCTGCAGCCTGCCGGAATCTCCCCGTAGATCGTGTCTGACGGTGACAACTCTCCCGCTGTTTTGCCATTCTCATCGAGCGTATAAATGACATTCATGTTATAACCCTTGACATACAGGCGGTTCTTTGACGCATAGAGCACCGACGGCTGATCCGTCAGATCCGCTAAATGCTCTTCCACACCGCTCTCCAAATCCAGCCGGTACAGCCCATAAAGCTCCGTGCCCTGTGTGCTGCCACTCTCCGCCTGTATCCGGTCAAAATACAGCCCGCCTCCGTAGACCCAGAAGGTGCTGTTTTCATCTCCTGTGTCAAACTGGCAGAGCGTCTTCATCTCGCCTGTCTCCTTCGAAAGGGAACGGATCTCCGTGCGGTATTTGAGGTACAGCATGCCATTCTCCTCCAGCACCCGATCCGCCGCTCCGAGCGCCGTGCTGACCGCGCCCTCCGTTTCCTCTGCCGCCTGTGTCTGCGCTGTTGTCTCAGCCGCCGGTGATTTTTGGCACGCTGACAGGGCTGCCGAAGCAGCAATCAAAAACATCGAGGCCGCCAGCACTGCCCTATACCCTGTCTTTTTCTGAACCTTTTTTCTCTGGTTCTGCTCTGTTCTTCCCTGATTCTGTTTCATTTCTTCCCGTTTCCACTCTTTCTGAGCCATCCGTCCAAACTCCCCACACTTTTTCTATTTTTCATCGGACCTGCGTCCGCTTTTTCTTCTGAATACAGGCGGAAATGGTGAATCCATCCCCGCCTGTCATACAGTGTACCCTGTTTTTTTTGCAATGTCAAAAGGTGTTCCAATATATTAAGTTATATTAATGAAACTGTAAGATTACAGTGCGCGGGTCTTTGACACCTGCATACCAGCTTTATGAGGCAATCGGCATTCCTACTGCAAATTATCCGGTCCGAATCCCATCGGTAGAAGCTCCGCCAGTGTATAGACCTTATATTCCTTCACCGAACGTGCCAGAATGATCTGAAACGCATCCTCATGGCAGAATTCCTTCATCACCTGACGACACACGCCACAGGGCGCACACCAGTCAAATTCCGAAGCTCCTTCCGGACCTCCCACAACTGCAATCGCTGTGAAGCTGCGTTCACCCTCACTGACTGCCTTAAAAAAGGCAGTGCGTTCCGCGCAGTTTGTCGGTGTATAGGCCGCATTTTCAATATTGCAGCCACGGTAAATCCCGCCTTTTTCAGTCAGCAGAGCCGCCCCCACCTGAAAATGAGAATAGGGTGTATAGGCCATTTTCCGTGCTGCGAATGCTTCCTCGATGAGTGTTTCTATCCTCTCATTATTCATTCTTCGCATCCTCCTGAATCAAGATACGGATGGCTTCCACTGCTGTCCGGATCGCTGCCTCTGTATCATGGGCCTGTTCATTGGACAGACCTTTTTTCGCCCGCTCCTGATTAGCCAGAACCAGGAAGCAGGCACCTACACGCACCCGAAGGAAGCTGCCTGCGATAAACAGTGCTGCTGACTCCATCTCCGATGCCAGGCATCCCATCCGAAGCCACGCCTGCCACTTATTTTCAAGCTCGTAGCTGACCGGCATCACCTCCGGCTCATGCTGTCCAAAGAAGGAATCCTTCGACTGTACAACGCCCGCATGACAGCGGAACTTCAGATTCTTCGCTGCACGGATCATGGCATTCATAACATCCACATGGGGAACAGCCGGGTACTCAATGGGAGCGTACTCTCTGCTGGTTCCTTCCATGCGGATAGCTCCGCTTGCAACTACGATATCTCCGCCCAGTACATCCTCCTGCATACCGCCACAGGTGCCCACACGCAGAAAAGTATGGGCTCCGCACTTGGATAACTCCTCGATAGCGATAGCCGCTGACGGACCACCGATGCCGGTTGACGTCACACTGACTTTTACCCCATCGATGGTTCCCGTATATGTGGTATATTCACGATTATCCGCAACTAACACCGGATTTTCAAAATGTTCTGCTATCTTCTTGCATCGCTTGGGGTCCCCCGGCATGATGACATATCCGCCGATATCCTCCGGACCGATTCCTGTGTGGTACTGTTTTCCCGTTCCTTCTGTATAATCAACCATATAATCGCCGCCTTTCTGTTTTTAACTTCAAGTCCAATGTCATCTATTTTATCTGATCCAGAATAGAAGTTCCGATGGTCCCCTCCGGCATCTTAACACCAAAATTGTCCGCAATAGTCGCACCGATGACGGCAAAGGTGTCACTGGTGTCAAGCTTCCCACTTTCCGTATTCGATGGTGAATACGCAATAAACGGGACCTGCTCTCTCGTATGATCCGTTCCCTTGTAGGTTGGATCATTTCCATGATCCGCCGTCAGAATCAGCAGATCGTCCTCACGGAGCAGCGGCAGAAGCTCTCCCAGCTTTTTATCAAATTTTTCGATCTCTTCCCCGTATCCCACTGGATTTCTGCGATGTCCCCACAACGCAT
This sequence comes from Clostridium sp. TF11-13AC, assembly GCF_003481065.1. NCBI lineage: Bacteria > Bacillati > Bacillota > Clostridia > Eubacteriales > Clostridiaceae > Clostridium > Clostridium sp. TF11-13AC. Next base: position 158,849 of record NZ_QUKJ01000001.1, on the reverse strand, counting down.
CAAAATCTACCAGATTGGTAAAGCAAAGTCCCTTGAAATCCCGCTTTGCGATATCGATGGTCTGCTGCATGCCATGCACGCTGCTATCGGAATGATTGCTTTCTGTTATCCCTTCTCCCACAAAGATATCGTTAATCTTTCCAACAGAAATCACATCATATCCGGCATCCTTCAGTGCATTCAGCGCCGTCGGTCCGGTGGGTTTCAAAGCATAATCATGGCGGTTACTTGTCCGTTTGAATTCGCCGCGTTTTTTACCCACATAGGGTCTTGCGATAACACGGCCAACTCTCCACTCATCCCGCATAGTCAGTTCTCTGGCAATCTCACAGTAATGATACAAGGTCTCAAGTCCCATGGTTTCCTCATTGCCACAGATCTGAAGCACCGAATCCGCCGATGTGTAGACAATCAGCTTTCCTTCATTCACTTCCTGTTCACCCAGCTCCTCCAGAATCTCCGTTCCGCTGGCTGCCTTATTGCCGATTATCTTTCTGCCGCAGCGCTTTTCCAGTTCGTCAATCAGTTCCTTGGGAAAGCCATGCTCTGTAAATGTGATAAATGGCTTATCTGTCCGAATGCCCATCATCTCCCAATGACCGGTCATGGTATCCTTACCATTGCTCGCCTCATTCATCGCCATGAAATATCCTTCCGGATGTTCTGCCGGCTTAACCTGCTTAAGGGCCTTGAGATTGGCAAGTCCCAATCTCTGCAGATTCGGAATATCCAGATGTTCCACTGTTTCTGAGATGTGCCCCAGCGTATCCGCACCGGTATCATCAAATCTGGCTGAATCCGCCATGGGCCCGATTCCAAGGGAATCCAGTACAATTACAAATACACGATTAAAACGCATATCACTCACCCTTTCTACTAATTTTTGCTATATTTGATAGTTTACTTTTTTACACTCTCACACAGTCACGGGTGATTTCAGCAAGGGAAGATACTCCGCACATAGCCATGGTATCTGCAAGCTCACTTCCGATCTTCTGAATATAAGCTTCGACCCCTTCTCGGCCTCCGCCATAGACAGCTGTGACGAAAGGTCTGGCTATGATAACCGCATCTGCCCCCAGTGCCAATGCCTTAAATACATCGGTACCGGAACGGATTCCGCCATCCACGAAGATTTTCATGGAACCGTCCACTGCCTTTGCTATTTTTTCCAGAACCTCTGCCGTTGCCGGACACTGGTCCAGGACTCTTCCTCCATGGTTAGATACCACGATAGCTGCTGCACCGGCCTCTTTAGCCTTCAAAGCTCCTTTTACCGTCATAATTCCTTTTACAATAAAAGGTACTCCTGCTGCCTTCACGATCTCACGAAGTTCCTCCACTGATTTACTTCCGGCCGGCGGATTGAAATTTTTCAAAAATGGAAGACCTGCCGCATCGATATCCATGGCAGCCGCGAAAGCACCTGCATCCTTGACAAGCGCCATCTTTTCACGAATCATCGCCACATTCCATGGCTTCACTGTAGGAATTCCCAGTCCCCCTGCCTTTTTGATGGCTTCCGTGGCTGCCACCATCACATTGCTGTCCATTCCGTCTCCTGTAAAAGCAGCAATTCCAAACTCTGCGCAGGAAGAAACTAATATATCATTGTAAGAAACATCATTCAGTGAATCGCCGTAATGCATATTCACGGCTCCCACCGGACCTGCAAAAAACGGATACTGAAAATTCTTTCCAAACAACGAAAGAGAGGTATCGATGGGACGTTTCTCCACCAGTGTATCCATCTGGACACGGATTTCCTTCCATTTGTCATAATTCCGAATCGCCGTATCTCCGATTCCTTTGGCTCCCGGACCCGGCATCTGATTTTTGCAGGCTCTTCCGTTGCATTCCGGACAAGCCTTGCAATAATTTCCCATTTTTCCTCTTGCCAGTTCTAAACATTCTGCATAATTCATTAATCTGGTTACCTCCCTGTCACTTTTTTCTCAAATCCATGCACCCAATTTCCCCTTAAAAACAAAAACAGGAAAATCACGGAGCTGATGCTCCAGGTCAGTGGGTATGCCCAGAATATGACCCGGATATCCGGAATCAGACGCACTGCCAGTGTGATGTAGCTGACACGGAACAGACACCATACACAGAGCAGAACGATCATGGGCACGGCAGCATTGCCGGAACCCCGGAGTACAGCCGCGATACAGTGAGTAAATGCCAATAAACAATAAAACAACGCAATGGTTCTGGACTGCATCACCCCATAATGTATCACATCCGGATCACGGTTGAATGCTGCAATCAGCACCGGTGCCGCCGTATATATGGTGATACCAATCAGTTCTGCAATGAAGATGGAGCAGAGGATACCGAACTTCGCACCTTTCTTTGCTCTGTCATACTGCTTTGCCCCAAGATTCTGTCCCACAAAGGTAGTTATCGCCATAGTAAAGCAGGTCACCGGCAGGAAGGCAAAACCTTCTACCTTAGAATAAGCTCCGCAGCCTGCCATGGCCATTTTACCGAATGCATTGATGTTGGACTGTACAAACACGTTGGCTATGGCAATGACTGAGTTCTGGAAACCGGAAGGTACACCATTCTGAATAATCTGCCTCAGCATATGTCTGTCAAAACGAATCTTCCTAAGCTCCAGCCGGTAATCTTCCTTCACCCGCATCAGATGCACCATACAGAGAATCGCGCTGACAAACTGAGATATAGCCGTTGCCAGGGCTGCCGATCCCACTCCCATGCCAAGTCCTGCAATAAAGAAGATATCCAGCACCACATTCACACAGGAGGAAATAATCAGATAGATCAGCGGATGGCGGCCGTCCCCCACCGACTGCAGGATTCCCACGAAAATATTGTACATGACTACACCCAGAGAACCTGCAAAATAGGTTTGAAAATATACAATCGATTCCGGAAGTACATCTGCCGGTGTTCCCATCAGTACCAGAATCTTCGGTGCCAGATACATTCCCGCAGCCGTCAGTGTGATTCCGGCCACCAGACCGAAGGCTGTGGTTGTATGAATCGCTCTCTGGAGATAATCCTTGTTTTTCGCCCCATAATACCTGGCAATTACCACACCGGCTCCCATGGCAATACCGTTAATAAAACCTACCATCAGGAAAATCAGGTTTCCCGACGAACTGACTGCTGCCAGCGCATTGCTGCCAAGATAATTACCTACAATCAGGGAATCCGCTGTATTATACAGCTGCTGAAACAGATTCCCCAGAAACAATGGTATGGCAAATAAAATAATCTTCTTAGAGATACTTCCCTCTGTCATCCTCGTTTTGCTTTCAGCCCCCATAAAACCCCCAAAATGAATCCTATTTATGCACACAGTCGATGACTATTCATCGCCCCTCTGCACGCATATGTTCTCGATCTCATTATAGCCGACTGCCAGCAAATTCTCAATACTTCTTGCGCTGAGTGTGCAGCCCATTGGCTGTGATTAACAGTGCTAATCGGAACACATCGTTTTTATGTTTCTTTATATTTTTGCTGTCAACCTGATCTCCATTCAACTTGCGTTCTTTTAAATCCAGCCACGCTTTCGCCTTAAATAGTATCAGGCAAGTCGGACTTAATACCGGAATGCCATCAACCATCTTTTGTCCGGTTTTTAGCAATTCATAATACGCTTCATTTAAAAGGATTGCCGACAAACTAGATATTTCATCATCTATCAGAAGCGGGGTGAGAACTGCATCATCTTCCAATATAATGAAATCCGGATTTCTGGAAAATATCTCTATCATATTAAGCAAAATTTCCACTCGATGAGTGGAAATTCTACAATACCTAAACTACTTCTTGAATTTATATTTTCCTTTTCCATGACCGGATACTGATTCAATAATGTCTGCCTTTACCAAATTGGAAAGAAGTTTTGAAGCACCTGAACCTTTCAGCTCAAGAAGCTCCATAACTGCACTTCTTCCAAACACCTCATCAAAGCCAAACTTTTCAAAAAGTCTATGGATATGAATCGTCGTTTTTGCCGAGAAATCACTACTTTTTTCGAAAAGTAAACTTTCAATATCCACTTTTTTGTCTCGAATGTCCACTTTTCCACTCTCAACATCCACTTTTTTGTCCCCAATGTCCACTTTTTCTTCGTTCAAAAGTTCACTTATATGAAGATTTCGATTATGAAGCTCATTTTTCTCGTTCAAAAGCAAATTTCTGAGAAATGCTTCCAAATACTCTGTTGTTTCGTGAATGCCTTTTTGCAGGTTCGTATAGTTTGCACGCACAAGTGCATTTCTGAAATACCAGGCATTTTCTGCAAAAATATCATTGGTTGCAGAGAACCCAAGCGTCCTTAAATATTTGATGAAGAACACTGCCGTTGTTCTCGTGTTGCCTTCCCCAAAGATATGAATTTGCCATAATCTTGAAATGAATACCGCAAGATGATGGATAATCTCGTCCATTGAAAGTCCTTTATAACTATAATCCTTCTCCTGCGAAAAATCATATTCAAGTGTGGCTTTCAATTCAGATGCACTACCGTACATAACAGTTGCCCCATCAAGAACCCATTCTTTCTTTGTAATGTTGTAATCTCTAATCTTTCCGGCGTGTTTATAAATGCCCTGAAAGAGTTTGCGGTGAATAGAGATATACTCATTCGGAGAAAATGAGAACGCTGTTTCAGAAAGAATTTCAGCAATACGGAACGAAACCTTATCTGCTTCTTCGGTACGCTCATCATCCGACAAATGCACTGGTCTTTCTTCATAGTAGCTATCAATAAGACTTTGTGCTTCTTTCATCGTGATTTTGCCTTCAATATTCTGAATGGCGGTATCAATCAGATATTTAGATGGTTTGAGTCCGTCCACCGCCTGAAGTCCGATTGCTGTACTCCAAGCATAACTTTTATAAGCTTTATCCGGTTCAGACTCCCTCAAATATTCCTTAAACGGGTCTTTTTCCATATCCACTACCTCGCTTCATAGTCTTATAATTCTATCTTCTGTAAGATTGAAAGTGCTATCTAAAAGAGTAAGTTGTTGATTATCATTTTTAACAAAAGACATATGGATCACCTCACAAAATCTTACCTATATTTTACCAGAAAATCCAATGTTTTTATATATCGTGTTAAATTTTTAAGGTACAAATTTATATCAAAGGGACTTATTTCACAGCCCCTAATTTTTTCTAATTCAAATTTCTTATATGATATATCAAAATAATACCCGAATCGAATTTTTTGACATTCACCGCACTGAATTACCTGATTCTCTACAAGAGCCCCGAGGCAGCCACCCGATATTTTTTATCCGGTGGCTGCCTCGTTCCAATCATTCTTATCCGAAACACTACCAAAACAATTCTTTCTGTACTTTATATTCCAAAAACATTGTTTTTCTAATCTTTATGATTATCGCTCTAAAATCGTATACTTCTTCTCCAGGCGAACCGGATGCATACTCTCTTTCGTCCGCCTGAGATTTTCAAGTCCCATATCGTCCTCCCGGTTTACAAATTCCGCCTCCGGATAAACGTGCGTTAAAAATTCTTTTTCCAGGTAATTATAAAGTCCGCGTAACTCCAGATTCGCCTTTTCCACATGGGTAACAGTCATATTTCTCTCCTGACTCATCGTTCCCATTGAAAATGCTTCCAGAGTTCCTCCTATCCGGACTCCCGCCATCGTGATCCCCGCCTCACGTCCAAAACGGATTGTCTCAAAGATCCCCTGCTCTTCGCTGTCCAGCCGGTTCAGATCATCGTCGCTCTCCTTATTCTTAGACCAGCGTTCCAGAAACGTCCGTATCTCGCCCTCATCCTCCGGATTCAGGATCACAAACTCTGCCGTTTCCCCGTAATCCCGACGGAATCGCGAAATCCGGTTTTTCATTTTTGAATATTTTCTTCCGGGAAGAACACGCATTTCTTCCCCGGAATAAATATAGTCAAAGCTGTCCCGATCCTCCAGCACCTCATAGCGCTCCGGATCCGGACGAATCGCTCCAAGCGCCGCCTCATCCACCAGATACATATGCATTTTCACACCGATTGCTGTGAAATATGCCTGCAGACGGTCAAAGTTTTCCCGCATATGCCCCAGACCGCAGACCGGGACCATCGTCGCCTGCTCATCATAATCGATCTTCTGAAGCCACACAAGCCCCTTTTCGTCCGCATAGTATTTTGTCTCATAATAAGGTCTCCAGAGCAGATGATAGGCAAAATGGGATTCTGCACAGTCCGTCGGGCGCAGCGAAAAATACGGCTGCAGACCAATCAGCTTCTCCGGTGTCAATGGTTCAAATTTTATCATGCGTTGCTCTCCTCCCCTGAATCTACTTTCTCACCAAAGAGGAAGAAAAGTACAGCTGCGGCAAAACCACTTCGACGCAAACGGTCAAACTTCGACCTAATTGGTATCTGGGGATCAAAAAAATGCCGCCTTACGCGACATTTTTCTGAATCCGAATCTTATATTTAATTTATAATCACACCTCCAGCTTCCGCTTCTTTGCCAGCTTCTTCATCTCCTCCGCATTCTGCCGCACGGTCTCGGTGATCTCCGCGCCGCCCAGAAGTCTCGCAAGCTCGTCCACCATCGCCTCGCGGTCTAAGGCGCGGATGGAGGTTGCCGTCCGTCCATCGGACGCAGATTTGCGGATCTCGAAGTGCTGGTCCGCCATCGCCGCGATCTGCGGCAGGTGCGTGATGCAGATGACCTGACGGCATTTGGAGAGGATCCGCAGCTTCTCCGATACCATCTGTGCCGTCCGACCGCTGATACCGGTGTCAATCTCGTCAAAAATCAACGTTGGAACCTGATCGGTCTCCGCCAGCACCGTCTTGATTGCCAGCATGATACGCGACAACTCACCGCCGGATGCCACCATACCGAGCGGCCGGATCGGCTCACCCGGATTCGTTGAAATCAGGAATTCCGGCTCGTCGATGCCGCCCGCTGTGAAACGATCCAGCCGCCTAAACTCCATCTCAAACTGCACATCAAGGAAATTCAACTCCCGAAGCCCATCCGCGATCTTCTCCACCAGCTCCCCGGCAAACTGCTTACGCGCTGCTGACAATGCCTCGGAATGTTCTTTCAGTACTGCTTCTGCCTGTTCCAGTTCTTTTTCCGCCTGTTCCCGAAGTTCATCATAATTCTCCAGTTCCTGCAGTCGCGCTTTCCTTTCTTCCAACGCCTGAAGTACCTCCGGGATCGTCTTCCCATACTTGTTTTCCAGGCTCCGGATCAGGTCAAGCCGCTCCTGTGTCTCCCGAAATGCCGCTTCGTCAAAGGTCATATCGTCCATATATCCGGCGATCTCCCTGGAAAGATCCGAAAGAAGGGAATCTACATCGCACAGCTCGTCACGGATCCCCTTCAATCCCTCGTCAAATGCCATCGCACCATCGATCTCACGGAACGCCCGCGACACCGCATCGCCGGACACCGCGTCATATGCCTGTGAAAGACTCTCAGCGATCCGTCTGGCATTGGAAAACCGCTTAAAATCGGCTGCCACCTTTTCCTCTTCGCCATCCTTTAACGCGGCATTTTCAATCTCCTCGATCTCAAACCGGCAGAAATCCATCTCCCGCAGTCTCGTCTCCTGATCGGATGCAAATGCGGCACATTTCTGTTTTAACTGCATATACAAGCGATAGGCAGCTTCCGTATTCTGTTTGAATGGGAGAAGTTTCTCCCCGCCATACGCATCGAGGATTTCCAGATGTTTTGACGCATTCACCAGCGACTGGTGTTCATGCTGTCCGTGCAGATCGATCAGAAGACCCGTGATCTCCCGCAGCCTTGCAGCCGTTACCGTCTCGTCGTTGATGCGACTGATGCTCCGGGTCGGTGTGATTTTCTTAGAAATGATTAAAATTCCCTCTTCATCAGGGTAAACATCGTGTTCCTTCAGCTGCTCGCGCTTTCTCTCATCATCGATGGAGAAAACCAATTCAATGTAGGCGCTGTCGCAGCCCCGGCGGATCATCTCTTTCGGTGCTTTTCCGCCCAGCGCGATCTGGACCGAACCGATGATGATCGATTTTCCGGCTCCCGTCTCACCGGTCAGAATGTTGAGTCCGTCCCCGAACTCCACCTCCGCCGAATCGATCAGAGCCAGATTTTTCACTCGTAAATGATAAAGCATCCGCTTTCCGTTCCTCCTTATCAGCGGTTCCCGCAAAAAATGCGTGAACCCACCTTCCCTCATCCCGCAATCAGCTTGCGGATCTTGTCCATCAGCACGATCGTATCGTCCACCGTACGGACTGCACACATGACCGTATCGTCCCCGGCGATGCAGCCGACAATCTCTGAAAAATGGATGGCGTCGAGCGCTGCCGCGACTGCCATCGCCATGCCTGACACCGTCTTGATGACAAGGATGTTCTGCGCCATATCCATGGAAACGAAGCTATCGTGCAGAATACGGGTATATTTATCATTGAACGCCGTCTGAGGATGGAAAACCGCATATTTCTGTCCGCCGTTTTCTGTCTGGATCTTAGACAGCTTTAACTCCCGGATATCCCTGGAAACCGTTGCCTGCGTGACATTGTATCCCTCTTTATTCAGATATTCCGCCAGCTCTTCCTGCGTTTCAATCTCATATTTTCCAATCAATTCCACAATCTTGCTGTGACGTTCCATTTTCATGGCTCTGACTCCTTTTATATCTGTTTCATTTTGTTCCGTATATTTTCCAAAAATGGCACCTGTTTGAGCTGTATCAATGTCGTCTCGATCTCTGATTTTGCTATCTCGATTGTATCACCCGGCTCAATATCAACCACCGTATCGCCGTCAAAGCTCAGCGAAACCTTCGTCCGCCCGGTCGTCTGAATCCGCAGACTCAAATGGCTATCCGGCGGCAGAACGATGCTGCGCGAATTGAGTGAATGCGGGCAGAGAGGCGTCAATACCATCAGATCCGCCTCCGGCGCCACGATCGGACCGCCCGCTGACAGGTTGTATGCCGTCGAACCGGTCGGGGTCGCAACCACCATGCCGTCCGCCGAATACTCGTTAAACAGCTGTCCATTGACAGCCAGCTCAAACCGGAACGCATCGATTCCCATACGGTTCAGGACGATATCATTCAACGCGATATCCTCCATGACGACCTTCCCGCCGGAAATCACGCACCCCTTGAGCATCATCCGGCTTTCCAGACGGTAGTGATCTTCCATCAGATCCCGCATGGCAGGCAGAATGTCCTCCTCATGCCCGATCTGCGTCAGATACCCCAGATGCCCCATATTGATGCCAAACAGTGGAATCTTCCGTCCCGCCAGATCACGCGCCGCCTGAATCAACGTTCCATCACCGCCCAGACAGATCACACAGTCTGTGTCCTCCGGCACCGTCCGGCGATCGGTATAGCGGTATGCCGCAGCCACTTCTGCGTCCCTGCGAAGTCCATCATGGCGATCCAGACGGATGCAGCGGCAGCCCTGTTCTGCAAAAAAGCTGCAAATCAGATCGGCTGCCTCCTCTACACGCGGCTTTTCGCGGTTTACAATCAGATAGAAATTTCTCATGTTTTGTCTAACTCCCTGTGAGCTTCCTCAACAACCTGTTCCGGTGAAACCGGACACTCTTTTTCCGCTTTTGCAAGTGCTTCCTCACCAGTCACAGTTTCCTCCGATGCCTGCTCCGGTTTATGCAGGTACAGGAGGTACTCGATATTTCCCTCCGGTCCCTTGATCGGGGAAAATTCCAGATTCCGGATCTCAAAACCGATCTCTGCCGCATATGCCATCACCATCTGAATGACCTCCAGATGCGTGCTCTTCTCGCGGACAACGCCCTTCTTTCCGACTTTCTCACGTCCCGCCTCAAACTGCGGCTTGATCAATGCAACCACCTCGCCGCCCGGGCTTAAAATCTCCTTGACCGGACCTAAAACCTTCGTCAGGGAAATAAAGGAAACGTCGATCGAAGAGAAATCTACCGGCTCGCCGATATCCTCCGGTGTCACATAACGGATGTTTGTCTTCTCCATGCAGACCACACGCGGATCATTGCGAAGTTTCCACGCCAGCTGTCCATGTCCTACATCGACCGAAAACACCTTGACCGCGCCATTCTGCAGCATACAGTCGGTAAATCCGCCTGTGGACGCGCCGACATCCATACAGACCTTTTGATCCAGCGTCACTCCGAAATGCGTCATCGCCTTCTCCAGTTTCAGACCTCCGCGGCTCACATATTTTAAGGTAGATCCACGTACCTCGATCTTCGCATTTTCATCGAAGGTCGTACCCGCCTTGTCTTCTTTCTGATCTTCTACATATACAATCCCGGACATGATGATCGCTTTCGCCTTCTCACGGGATTCTGCCAGACCTCTCTTGACGAGAAGTACATCTAACCGTTCTTTCATTCTATGTTCTTCCTTCCGCTGCTGCCACTCTTTTGTTTCCCATCATGCTTCCGCGTCAGTCTGCAGCACACCTTCACGTTTCAGCTGCGCCAGAATCGAATCACTGTCAATTCCCAGCTCATTCCGAAGCACCGACACATTTCCGTGTTCGACGTAGGCATCCGGCAGCGCTATATTAACTACCTTGATCTGCGGATAATGCTTCTGTACATAATCCGTCACCCGCTCGCCGTAACCGCCGCGCAGGACATTTTCCTCCAGTGTCACGATCGTATGGTGCGTTCCTGCCAGATGGTCGATCACGTCGGTATCCATCGGTTTCACAAACCGCCCGTTGACTAGCGTACACGGCTGCCCGGCACTCTTTAATTTCTCCCGGATATGCTCTGCCGTGCTGACCATACTTCCGACTGCCAGAAGCGCCGTCCCGCTCTCCTCATACAACATCTCGCTGACGCCATACTCAACCGGTGCCAGAAATTCCTTCAAGCCCCGGTACGCCTCGCCCCTCGGATAACGGATCGCAATCGGTCCATCGTAGGAGATGGCAAACTGCAGCATCTTTTCCAGTTCCCAGCGGTTCTTCGGCGCCATCACGCTCATATTCGGCACAGAGGAGAGAAATGTCAAATCAAAAATACCCTGATGCGTCTCCCCATCGCTTCCGACCAGTCCCGCGCGATCCACGCAGAACACAACCGGAAGATTCTGGATACAGACATCGTGAATGACCTGATCATATGCCCTCTGTAAAAAGGACGAATACACCGCCACCACCGGTTTCAGACCGGCTGCCGCCATACCCGCCGCCGAGGTAACCGCGTGTTCCTCCGCGATTCCCACATCGAAAAAGCGGTCCGGATATTCTTTCGAGAACCGTTTGAGCCCCGTTCCATCCGGCATCGCCGCTGTCACCGCCACGATCTTCGGATTTTCCGCTGCCAGACGGCAGATTTCTCTGGAAAATACATCTGTATAGCCCGGATGTTCCTTTTTCCGGAGCGGTTTTCCCGTTTCAATATCAAATGGTTCAACTCCGTGAAATGCCGACGGATTCTTCTCCGCCGGACGGTATCCCTTGCCCTTTTTCGTAATCACATGGATCAGCACCGCGCGGTTGATCTTTTTCGCCTCGCTGAAAATACGGATCAACCCCTTAATATCATGTCCATCCACCGGTCCCAGATACGTGATTCCCATATTTTCAAACCACATGCCCGGAATCAGAAGCTGCTTGATGCTGTTCTTTGTCCGGAGCAGCGTGCCGACCAGATCCGAACCGATCATCGGGATCCGCGATAACGTGCCCGCCACATTCTTCTTCAACAGATTGTAGCCCTCATCTGCACGAAGATTATTCAGATACCGCGACATACCTCCGACATTTTCCGAAATGGACATATTATTATCATTTAAAACAATAATAAAATTCGTCTTGAGCCGTCCCGCATTGTTGAGCGCCTCATATGCCATGCCGCCGGTCAGCGCGCCGTCCCCGATGACGGAAACGATCGAATAATCCTCGCCCAGCAGATCGCGCCCCTGCGCCATCCCCAGCCCCGCCGAGATCGAAGTCGAACTGTGTCCCGTGTCGAACGCATCAAACGGGCTTTCCTTCCGCTTCGGGAAACCGCTCAAGCCCCCATACTGGCGCAGCCCATCAAAATTATCCTTCCGCCCGCTTAAAATCTTGTGCGTATAGGACTGGTGCCCTACATCCCAAATAATCTTATCCTTCGGAAGATTCAGCGCGCAGAACATTGCAATCGTCAGTTCCACCACGCCTAAATTGGACGCCAAATGACCGCCTGTCCGGCTTGTCGTCTCGATCAGAAACTCGCGGATTTCCGCCGCCAGCTCCTTGCGTTCTTCCTCGCTCAACCGTTTTACATCCTCCGGTCCTTTTATCGTATCTAATACCATTCTTTCATCCCCCAAACCGTTTTCCACATCCGCTGTCGTCCCCGGTCTTCGATTGGATTTTTTATTTTTCACGGCTGACCAGCATCTCGATCAGCTCTTCGAGGAATTCATTCTTTCCAGGCAGGGAATAGAGGATATCAACCGCCGTCTCCGAAAGCTGTTTGACATCATGCTTCGATTTCTCGATTCCCTCCAATGTCACATAAGTGGTTTTATTGTTTTTCTCATCGCTCAGAACCGGTTTTCCAAGCACCTCCTGGCTGCTGGTAACGTCGAGAATATCATCCTGGATCTGGAACGCCAGACCGATCGCCGCCGCCATACGCTCTACTGTCCCGCACTCAGCTTCGCTCGCGCCCGCCATCACGGCTCCGATCACCATCGACGCCTCCAAAAGTGCTCCCGTCTTTAAACGGTAGATAAAATCCAGCTTATCCTTCGGAATCGGCTGATTCGTCAGTTCCACATCCACCGTCTGACCGCCGATCATGCCGTAAATACCCGTTTTTTCGGATAAAATCTGGATACAACGTCCCACCTTTGCCGCATCCGGCGTCATCGCAAATGCCTTTGCCGCCGTCTCGATCGCGTAGATCAGAAGGGCATCTCCCGCCAGAACTGCCATATCATACCCATATGCAACCCAGGTCGTCTTTTTGCCACGGCGGTACTCGTCATTGTCCATACATGGAAGATCGTCATGAATCAGGGAAGATGTATGAATCATCTCGATCGCCGCCATCAGCGGCTCAATCTCTTTTCCCTGACCGCCAAACAGACGGTATACCTCACGCATCAGAATCGGACGAAGGCGTTTGCCGCCTGCCTTCACACTGTAATTCATCGCTTCAAAGATCGTTTTCTGATGCCCTTCCTCTGCCGGAAGATAAGAATATACAATCTCTTCCGCTTCCTTGACTGCCTGTGCCAGCCGTTCCTTTGCATTTTCCATCTCTGTCACGCCTCCGTCTCCTCGCCGTTTACGACCATAATCTGTTTTTCAACCTTATCTATCTTTTCACTGCAGGCGCGGACCAGACGCATTCCCGCCTCATACGACGCAAACGATTCTTCCAGCGTGCTGCGGCTGTCCTCCAGCGTCCGCATAATGCCATCCAGACGGTCAAACATTTCCTCGATCGAAAGTTCTTCCTTATTTTCTTCCATCGATCCTGCCTCCTGTTTTATCTAATATACTCTCGGAATCTTTCCTGAAAGAAAACGTGTTCTCAAATCTCTCTGTTATGATTCACACGCAACACAATGAACCACTTTTTTACCCAGGCAGGTTTTCCTGATAAACCTCCCGGATCTCCGCCTCCACGCGTCCATCCGGCAGACGGACGGTCAGCGTATCCCCAGCTTGCAATCCTGTCACTGTCTCCACACGTTTTCCATCTGTATCCGTCACGAACCCATATCCGCCGCTTATCTTTTTTAACGGGGATAGACCATCCATCCGGCTGCACACCAGTTCCAGACGATGGCGCAGATCGGACATCTTTTTCTCCATCTGGCGCGCCATCTTAACTCTCGCATCTTCCAGATACTGCCGTCTCTCATTTAACTGGCTCTGCGGACTGTGAAGCTGCAGGCGCAGACGAAACCGCTCCAGACGATAGGCATACTGCTCCGCCTTCTGCTCCATCCGCTTCGTCATCTGCTGTGCCGCCGCTATGCACTGCTGCTCAAACAGGTGGTAATCAAAAACCGCCAGTTCTGCCGCCGCCGAAGGAGTCGGGGCACGCAGATCCGCCACATAGTCCGCGATCGTAACGTCTGTCTCATGCCCGACCGCCGAGATTACCGGCGTCCGGCACGCAAAAATCGCCCGCGCCACACTCTCCTCATTGAACGCCCACAGATCCTCAATCGAACCTCCTCCGCGCCCGACGATCAGCACATCCAGATGCAGCGCATCCAGGGTCTGGATCGCCCGCACGATACTCGGCGCTGCCCCTGCTCCCTGCACCAATGCCGGGCAGAGGACAAGCTGCACGTAAGGGTTCCGCCGTCCCGAGATATTGATAATATCCCGGATTGCTGCGCCGGTGCTAGCCGTCACGATACCGACCGTTTTTGCATACTTTGGGATCGGCGTTTTATATTCCGGGGAAAACATCCCCATTTCTTCTAATTCATTTCTCAGTTTTTCAAAGCGCCGGAATAAATCGCCCGTGCCGTCCAGCGTGATCTCGCTGGCATAGAGCTGGTATCTTCCATCCCGCTCATACACTTCGATACTGCCCTTGACGACCACCTGCTGTCCTTCTTCCAGACGGAACGTAAGTCCCTTCCGCCTACTGGCAAACATAACTGCCTGCATCGCTCCCAGATCGTCTTTCAAGGTAAAATAAATATGACCGGACGTATGATATTTGCAGTTAGAAACCTCGCCCTTGACCGAAATCCGGTTCAGGGCAAAGTCCTGTGCGAACATATTCTTAATGTATGCATTAACCTGCGAAACCGAATATACGCCAGCCATCGCTTATACCAGCTTCGCTAAAATGCCGTTGATAAATGCCGGTGAATCATCGCCGCCGAACTTCTTCGCCAGCTCGACCGCCTCATTGATCGCTACCTTCTCCGGTACATCGTCATCGTGCTTGATCTCGTATAATGCCAGGCGCAGGATCGTCAGTTCCACCTTGCCCATACGGCGGGTAGTCCATCCCTGTGCAACCCCATCGATTGCCTTGTCAAGCTCCGGAAGCACATCCAGAATCTTCTCAACCTTGCTCTTTACGTATCCGCCGTCAAAGGTGTCTAACATCGGATTATGGATGATATCGCCGATTCCGCTCGGAACATCGTCCTCCTCTTTCGGCTCTGTAAAATATACATCCACCTGCTCCTGCATCTCATCCGTCGGGTAAAAATCCGCACAGAAAAGCAGCTTAAAGCAATGTTCTCTCAGTTCTCTTCTGGTCATACTAATCCTCCTGTTACCTGTTTCTATCCGTCTGATACGCCCGATTTGCTGCCTCGGTATCGCAAATATCCCTTTCGTAATCCGCTGCAATCGTTTTCTGAATATCCACAGTCTTTCCTGCATAATTGTTATATTTCTACTATTCTAATGTATCATTATACCGTATCCCCGGTTTTTTCACAAGAGTTTGAGAAAAAGAATCCGCCAAAGTTACTGTTCACGGGTAGGCACTTTTGGAACCGAAAGTGCCGTAAGAAAACGTGGTGGCAACAGGAATTTGCCGTATTTAAATGCGAAGCCACGGCAAATTCCGTTACTGGGCACGTATGCGTGAACAGTAACCCGCCAAAAAAGCGGCATCCCTGCTGAAGCAGAAACGCCGCTTTTATATCGTTTACAATCTTATCGATTGCTTATGCTATCCAATTTTTATTCATCCACGCTGTAGTTCGGAGCCTCTTTTGTGATGTGGATATCATGCGGATGGCTCTCTTTTAAGGATGCTGCGGAAATCTTGATGAAACGTCCGGTCTCCTGAAGAGTCGGAATATCCGATGCGCCGCAGTAACCCATACCAGCACGCAGACCGCCGAGCATCTGGAATACGGTATCTTCTACCATTCCCTTGTATGCAACACGTCCTTCTACACCCTCCGGAACGAGTTTCTTCGCATCGCTCTGGAAGTAACGATCCTTGCTGCCGTTCTCCATCGCTGCGATGGAACCCATGCCGCGGTATACTTTGTATTTTCTTCCCTGGTACAGCTCAAAAGTTCCCGGGCTCTCATCGCATCCTGCAAACATGGAACCCATCATGCAGACGCTGCCGCCTGCTGCGATCGCCTTCGTCAGATCGCCAGAATACTTGATACCGCCGTCTGCGATGATCGGAATGCCGTACTCTTTGGCAACTGCGTAGCAGTCCATAACAGCGGTGATCTGCGGAACGCCGATACCTGCTACGACACGGGTCGTACAGATGGAACCCGGTCCGATACCAACCTTGACCGCGTCAACGCCTGCCTCGATGAGAGCTTTTGTTGCCTCTCCGGTCGCTACGTTACCTGCTATTACCTGCAGATCCGGATATGCTTCCTTGATCATTCTGACACAGTGAAGAACATTCTCAGAATGTCCATGTGCAGAGTCGAGAACAACTACGTCTACTTTTGCTTTCACCAGGGCTTCCACACGATCCAGCACGTTTGCAGTGATACCTACTGCCGCACCGCAGAGCAGACGTCCCTGTGCATCCTTTGCAGAGAACGGATACTTGATCTGTTTCTCAATATCCTTGATAGTAATAAGACCCTTGAGGTTAAAATCCTTGTCCACGATCGGAAGCTTCTCGACACGTGCCTTGGCAAGAATCTTCTTTGCCTCCGTCAGGGTAATGCCCTCCGGAGCGGTAACCAGATGCTCAGAAGTCATGCACTCTTTAATCTTCTTGGAGAAATCTTCCTCGAACTTGAGGTCACGGTTTGTGATAATACCAACCAATTTTCTTCCCTCTGTGATCGGAACACCGGAAATCCGGAACTTGCCCATCAGCTCATCCGCATCCTTTAATGTATGCTCTGGGGATAAATAAAACGGGTCAGTGATTACACCATTCTCAGAACGTTTTACTTTATCGACCTCCTCAGCCTGCGCCTCGATCGACATGTTCTTGTGAATAATACCAATTCCACCCTGTCTTGCCATTGCAATCGCCATGCGGTGCTCTGTAACCGTATCCATGCCGGCACTCATCAGGGGGATGTTCAGCTGAATCTTCTTGGTCAGATGTGTCGTCAGGTTTACCTGATTCGGAATAACCTCAGAATAGGACGGCACAAGCAGGACATCATCAAATGTAATGCCATCGCCAATAATCTTACCCATTATATTACCCTCACTTTCGTAAATTTTAAACACTGGACATTGAAAACTGTCTGATGTTAATAATTGATTTTAGCAAGTTTTTTGAAATATGTCAACCGGAGAATAAAGGGGTTGACGATAGAATTTACTTACGCTATTTAATTAGTGTGTCTTATAAATAATGTCAATCAGATAAGTATTAATAATGCAGTCATCCTTAGCCTCATTTCCCTGCCAATTTTTTCACCCAAAAAAGAAGGACTGCCACACCTTCGCATAGCAGTCCTTCTCTCCCCTGGCAGCTGCCTGTCAGAGATTCTTTCTATAAATTACCATTTTTATTTTCTACATTCGATACTGCATCTCTGATGTAACATCTTCCGTCATTTTCCGGCTCTCTTACTTACATCATGCCGCCCATGCCAGCGCCTGCTGCCGGACCTGCCGGTGCATCTTCTTTGATGTTGGCAACTGCGGACTCGGTTGTAAGCAGGGTAGATGCAACGCTGGTTGCGTTCTGCAGGGCACTTCTGGTTACCTTTGCCGGATCCAAGATGCCTGCTTCTACCATATCTACGTATTCCTCATTGTAAGCATCGTAACCTACGCCTACTGGGGACTCTTTTACCTTGTTGATGATAACAGAGCCTTCCAGACCTGCGTTTGCTGCGATGTGGAACAGCGGAGCTTCCAGAGCTTTCAGGACGATACGGCCGCCGGTCTTCTCGTCGCCTTCCAGTCCGTCTACTACCTTCTGAACTTCTGCTGCTGCGTGAACATATGCAGATCCGCCGCCTGCGATGATGCCTTCCTCAACAGCTGCCTTTGCTGCGGACAGGGCATCTTCCATACGCATCTTAGCTTCCTTCATCTCAGCCTCGGTCGCTGCACCAACACGGATAACAGCTACGCCGCCAGCCATCTTAGCCAGTCTCTCCTGCAGTTTCTCACGGTCAAAATCAGAAGTGGTTTCCTCAATCTGAGCCTTAATCTGAGCCACACGGTCTGCGATGGCTTTCTTATCGCCGCAGCCATCTACGATGATGGTGTTCTCTTTCTGAACCTTAACGGATTTCGCACGACCAAGCTGATCCATGGTGGTATCCTTTAATTCAAGTCCCAGTTCCTCGGAAATAACAGTACCGCCGGTCAGGATTGCGATATCCTTTAACATTTCTTTTCTTCTATCGCCGTAACCCGGAGCCTTCACACCAACAACGGTGAAAGTACCTCTCAGCTTATTGACAATCAGGGTGGTCAGCGCCTCGCCCTCAATGTCCTCAGCGATGATGAGCAGCTTGGAACCAGACTGTACCAGCTGTTCCAGCAGCGGCAGAATCTCCTGAATGTTGGAGATCTTCTTATCGGTAATTAAGATGTACGGATCGTCCAGAACGGCTTCCATCTTCTCCATATCAGTTGCCATGTATGCAGATACATAGCCACGGTCAAACTGCATGCCTTCTACCAGATCAAGCTCGGTCTTCATAGTCTTGGACTCTTCAATGGTAATAACACCGTCTTTGGAAACCTTCTCCATCGCGTCTGCTACCATCTGGCCTACTTCCTCATCAGCGGAAGAGATAGCAGCGACTCTTGCGATATCTGCCTGGCTCTTAACGTCCTTCTTCATGCCTTTGATTGCCTCTACGGCTGCATCTGTGGCCTTCTTCATACCCTTTCTCATGATGATCGGGTTAGCACCTGCTGCCAGGTTCTTCATACCTTCGTTGATCATCGCCTGGGCCAGAACGGTTGCGGTTGTAGTACCATCACCAGCTGCATCGTTGGTCTTGGTTGCTACTTCCTTCACCAGCTGTGCGCCCATGTTCTCAAACGGGTCTGCCAGCTCGATCTCCTTCGCAATGGTCACACCATCGTTGGTAATGAGCGGAGCGCCGAAGGATTTATCCAGAACTACGTTTCTGCCTTTCGGTCCTAATGTAACTCTTACGGTATCTGCTAACTGATTTACGCCCGCTTCCAGGGCTTTTCTGGCTTCTACGCCATATTTAATTTCCTTTGCCATGGTTATCAACCTCCATAATTTTCTTGAATAAACGTTCCGATCAGCATCTGTCTTCCAGACATCCTGCCCATCGATTAACCGATAACAGCCAGAATATCATTCTGTTTTACAATGACATATTTCTCATTGTCCAGCTCAACTTCTGTGCCTGAGTATTTCGAATAGATAACTTTATCGCCAACCTTTACCTGCATCGTGATTTCTTTTCCATCTACCACTCCGCCAGGACCAACCGCGATTACCTCTGCCTGCTGCGGTTTCTCTTTTGCCTGACCCGGAAGAACGATACCTGATTTGGTCGTCTCCTCTGCAACTAACTGCTTTAATACAACTCTGTCAAATAATGGTGTTAACTTCATTATTGGCTCCTCCTTATCCATCCAAATTTATTCCATCTGATTGCTTTTCTTTCGTAATCAGATATGTATCTTCTTCTTACGAAGTATGTTATAACACGTTCTGTTAGCACCGTCAAGTGTTGAGTGCTAAAATTTTAGTAAATTTTACGGGGAGAACTGAAATATTCCATTTCTCCCCGTTCTATTAATTGCTCTCCTCAAATGCCTTAATCGCCGCAACCGTTTTCTCATAACACTCTTTTACCGATGCAAAATCTGCCTCATATCCGGTCAGTTCTCTGCCTCTCAGTTTTTCGGTCAGCGCTGCGCTTACCTCATAGAAGGCATCAAAGCCCAGGTTCAGACAGATTCCTTTCAGGGTATGTGCCGCGCGGAATGCTTTCTCCGCATCCTTTTCTTTTAATCCATCCTCCAGATCCTGAAAGCTGGAATCGCTCAGAAACTTGATGGCAAATTTTTCCACCAGCGCCACACCTCCAAAGCGTTTCTGAACTCCTTCAAAATCCCCGCCCATTTCTTTGTAGCATTCCTGAATTGTCATGACAGCCTCCTGTTATTTCTCTTCCTCAGTTTTCATACGGCTCAGCTCCTCGCCCGCAGTTCCATACTCTTTTTCAATCGCCTGCGTCACCGCGCCGAAAAACTTCTTCTGTGAATTGTCATAATGTTCAAATTTCTTATTTTTTCGCTCCGGATCACTCATCTCACTCCGGTATGCTGCCTCCTGCAGCTCCTTTTTAATAGGATCCTGAATCTCACACAGGCACTCAAGCAGGAGCGGGTTAAATGTACCACACTCTCCGTTGCAGATCATCTGCACCGCCTCCTCATGAGAATAAGCCTTTTTATAGACGCGCTCACTTGTCAGCGCATCATACACATCCGCCAGCGCCACCACCTGCGCTGAGATCGGGATCTCCTCCCCTTTTAGACCATCTGGATATCCTTTTCCATCATAGCGCTCATGGTGCCAACGGCAGATCTGGTACGCCACTTTCATCAGCGGCTCATCCTCATACATCTGAAGATTCGCAAGCATGTCCGCACCGATCACTGTATGTTTTTCCATGATCTTACGCTCCTCCGGCGTCAGACGACCCGGTTTATTCAAAATCTTCTCGTCAATTCCGATCTTTCCGATGTCATGCAGGGATGATGCCGTGCTGATCAGCATCCGGTTCGACCAGGACAAGGGATATTTGTCCGTCTTCTTGACGAGCTGTTCCAGAATCATCGTCGTCAATATATTAATATTGAGTACGTGCATACCGCTCTCGCCATTTCGAAATTCCACGATCTCGCTCAGAACACTGATCAGCATCCGGCTATTCTTCTCTTTCTCAAAAACCTGGTTCGTCACCATTGCCACCAGGCGGCGCTGTTTCGCATACAATTTGATCGTATTTAAGACACGCCGGTGTACAACCTCCATATCGAACGGGCGCTTGATATAATCAGAAACTCCCCACTCATACGCCTGCTTGATGACCTCGCCCGAATCTTCGCCCGAAATCATGATAACCGGAATATCCCCGATCAGGTTGTTGCGGTTCATGTATTCCAGAACCCCGAAGCCGTTCATCCCCGGCATGACGATATCGAGAAGAATCAGGGAAATCTTCGTCTCATAACGGTTCAGCATGTCGAGACATGCTGAACCATTTTCTGCCTCCAGAATCTCGAATTCGCCTTTCAGCATTTCTGAGAGAATCATACGGTTCATCTCCGAATCGTCCACGATCAAAATGCGGTAACGACTCGCATTGCGCCGCCCGGCTACCACGATCTCCTCCGGTGTCCACTGTCCATCTTTCTCAGTCACAATCATGTTCTTGGAGGTCTTCGCCTGATACATAAATTCGTCCGCCCGGCACATCGCCTTCCCGACTGTCTCCCCGTTCGTCAGCGTACCGCCGATGCTGACTGACAATTTCAGTTGCGGATATCCTTCAACACTCATGTTGCAGATCAGATCCTGTATCCGATGCAGCTTCTCAACAAATGCCTCCAGACTGATGCCCGGCATCACAAGCAGGAATTCATCCCCGCCATAACGCACCAAGCGGTCCGTCTTACGGATACAGCTTATAATCGCCGCCGACACCGTCACCAGCACTTTATCGCCCGCCACATGCCCATATATATCATTGTAGGTCTTAAAATCATCCAGATCGAGCATCGCGATACCGGCATCCATCCGCTGCTCTTTTAACTGATCTTCAAAATATCTCCGGCTGTAGCTCCTCGTCAGTGCATCCGCATACAGCTCGCGCCTGTAGTGTGCAAATTTCTTAACGAGTGCTTCTCTTCCCTCTGCGTCAAGAAGTGTCTCATCATCCAGACAGGAAATCATCTCCACCACACAGGGAACTCCATCCACCTCCAGATACTTCGCGATGACCTGATACATCTTCAGACCGATAAATTCAAGCTTCATGCACTGTCCCTTCATCGCAAGCGCGCGCTGTGCCGCACAATTCTCACAATTCTTTCCTTTTTCCCAGAACGAATAGCATTTGCAGTCCTCGGATCGGAGTTCCCCGTTCCTCACGTCCATCTTATGGAGTAGATCTTTATCTAAAATACGTACAACCGTAAATATCCTTTCCATCTGTGCAATCATTTGTTCCAATTCCTGCGCCGTCATCTTTGTATTCAAATTCATCATTTTATTTTTATCACCACCTAGCAAATATATAATTTTATTCTACATGATTTCCGGTATGACAACAAGCATTTTTCTCATGCTTCCTGTACATAATTACCGCCCCTGTGTTACTGTTCACGCATACGTACCCCGTAACACGTGATTCACACACTTCCCGTTGTTCACAAAAGATTCCCTTTATTTTTTAGGCGTTTCGTATTACAATAAGGATATCGAATCGTATAGAGAGGAGTATCAACCATGGCAAAAAAACATTTTGGTAAATTACTGACACTGGCAGCTATCGTCGGCGCTGCAGCAGCTGGTGTTTCTTACGTCTTACAGTATAAATCATTCCACAAGGAACTGGATGAGGATTTCCACGACTTTGAAGATGATTTCGATGATTTTGACGATGCCGGCGATAAAGAAGCTTCCAAGGCTTCTGATACAGCTGCCTCCGAACGCAGCTATGTTTCCTTAAATCCGGAGAAAAAGGAAGCTCCGGCTGAGACTCCAGAGGAAACTTCTGAACATTCTGAGGAAAGCGAAAAAGCTCCGGCTGATGCAGATGTCTCTTCCGAAGAACCAGTCAAAACAGAAACCGTCCGCGCAGATGCTCCGGTTTCCGAGGACGGAGAATCTTCTTCCGAGAAAGAAGATTCCGACGCAACCCCGGATGACAGCACAACCGTGACGGTTGAGGAAATCACAGAATAACACAGGAGGATTCTTTGCATGATACAAAGTCTTCTCCGCGCGATGGAACTTCTGGAACTTTTAAAAGAAGCCAACCACAAATATTCCATCGCAGAACTTTCCGAATCAACCGGGCTTCCGCCCAGCACAATCCACCGGATTTTGCAGACATTTTGTGAAAAAAAATACGTGATCCGCGATGAACACGCGCACACCTACCAGCTTGGTCCCGCCCTCATCTCTCTCGGTCGGGCGGCGGCTGACAATGTGCGGATTCAGGATGCGGCGCTTCCGATTCTCAAGAACCTCTCCTACTGTACCCGTGAGGATTCCTATCTGATCATCCAGGTTGGCGACAAGGGACTGGTACTTGACAAAACGGACGGTCCGAACCACCTCAAGGTCGTCGAAGAATTTGGCTATGAGATGGATCTGCACTGCGGTGCGATCCGCAAGGCGCTTCTGGCTTTCCAGAGCGACGAATACATCCGCCGCTATCTGGACACACGCTTAAACCGTCCTGAGGCATTCCCAAAGGCGGATCCCGCAGAATTGGCAGAAGAACTCCGCACCATCCGTGAAAAGGGCATTGCCGTTTCCCACGGCGAATACGTCCCGGATGCAGTCGGGATCGGTGCTCCCATTTACGGTATTGACGGACGCATTTCCGCTTCGGTCGGAATCATCGCACCGTATTCCCGTATTGAAGATGACACACATCTTCTGCACCTGCAGGATCAGGTCCGCCACAGTGCGGCAGAATTATCCTATTATATGGGACATACATTTAAGCAGGAGAAATAAAGGAGATTTCACTTTATGATTAATAAACGCTTATTTTTAGCAGGCTTAACAACCGGTCTTCTCTCCCTCTCCGTCGCTTTCCCGGCGATGGCAGGAAGCTGGAAAAATGGAGCTGGTGACAATGCTGCCCGCTGGTGGTACGACAACGGTGACAACACCTGGGCGGCAAATGGCTGGCGCTGGATCGACGGCAACCAGGACGGCGTCAGCGAATGCTACTATTTCGACGCCGAAGGCTGGCTTCTAACCTCCACCACGACACCGGACGGCTACACTGTAAACGCAGACGGCGCCTGGACGGTAAACGGCATCGCTCAGAGCCGCCAGACCGCGGCTTCCAATGAATTCGATAACGAAAGCTGGGACGATTTCCAGAACAGCTCCTCCAAAAAGACGAAAAAAACAGCCACCAGCTCCAGCAGGACGCCAGATTCCGGAAGCTCTGACTCCAGCACCGGCTCATCCGAAGATTCTTCCAGCGATGATAGCAGCAATTCCAACGGAAGCTCCGGCAGCCACAGCAATTCCGGAAGCTCCGGTCCGTCCAAAGAAACCTCTTCTACTTCCGGAGACAAAAAGCCGGATGCTCCAAAGAAGAACTCCAAACAGGAACCAGGCAGCGGCTACCGCCAGGGGTCTGTGACGGATGAGCAAATTGCAAATAATAGTTCTTCTGACTCCACTAAGGAATAAATAAATGTATGCCGCAAGGCGCACCAAACAAACGCCCCCGCAAGAAAATCTCCTGCGGGGGCGTTTCTATCTCATCATTCAGTTTCCCAAACGAATCTTCTATTATTTCTGAAGTGCAAGAACGTCAGCGAATGCCTGAATAGCAGTGCTTGCCTGACCGAAGTCTCTCATCTGCTGGTCGATACCCAGTTTGATGTGCGGAACGCCTGCATCGTTCAGAGCTTTCTTCAGGTATGGATACTCCATCTCCTCCGGATCACAGAACTGCTGCATAAACAGTACCAGACCCTGAGCGCCGCTCTCTTTAACCATGTTAGCTACGAACTCACCACGACGGTTCTTGTCAGATTCCGGATCGTACAGAAGTACTTCGTAATCGATGTTAGCGAACTGTTTAGCCAGTGCTCTAACCGGATCCAGCTCGTCTTCCGGAGCGTCTACACGGAAGGAACGTGTCTCATGTGCTACATCATCTGCAGCGATAGCGATGTTGTTCTCTTCGAAGATAGAAAGCAGCTTCGGATTATCACAGATAATACCGGAGGTAACAACCTTGGTTCCCTTCCAGTCACAGACAGGAAGTTTAGCCAGCTCTGCGTTCAGCTCGTTCAGCTTTGCAGTGTATTCCGGCTTCTCCATGAAGTAGAATGCCTTCAGAACTGCGGAACGTTTGGTTGGTGTGATAACATCACAGTGCTCGTTAGCCAGTTTTACGAACTCACGGCGAGCTGCACGGCTCTTGTTGTATACAACGATAGCATCCTGGATGTCAGAATCAGTAATCTTTCTTCCAGCGATCTCTTCCAGATCAGCTTTTACATGGTTGTACTGATCGATACAGAACTGAAGACCAAACTCTTCGAAACGGTTCTGCGGATGAGCTAAGAAGATAACTTTCATCTTGTCGCCCATAGCTACACGGAAGTTCTGGCTCATCGGACGAAGAGTATCACAGATAGTAGGTGTGATAATACCGTCTAACTGATCCATAGTTCCATCCAGCAGCATCTCCAGAGCTAACTGAGCGATGGTGCAGTAGAAAGTAGCGCAGTACTCTTTTGCACGGCTGATGGTCTTAGTGTTGGAACCCCACATACCCATCGGAACGATACCAGCGGCATATACAAGCTCTTCCGGAGCGTAGTAAGGAAGAACACCAACTACTTTTTTGCCCTGAGCTTTATATTCAGCAAGCTGCTGCTTCGGAGTTGCAGCTTTTACCTTAAATTCTTCTAATAATGCGTTAACACTCATGGTTATTTAGCCTCCTTTGCCTGCTTATTTGCTTCCATTGCCTCAACCAGACCCTCTACACGAGTCTCGTACTGAGCAGCATTGAAGTTACGCGGGTCAGCCTGATCGCCGTCGAAACCAGCACACGGGATACCCAGGTCAGCAGTAAAGCGACGCTGCATCTCAGCCATGTAACCACTCCACGGTTTACAGCTTCTGTTGTAGTGAACCAGAACGCCATCTACCTTGTTATCACGGCAGATGCCTTCACGCCAGTCAACACCCTGCTCGATGCAGACAGAGTTCGGAGCTTTGTAGTAAGCACGAGCCATCTCATCGATGTTGTTGTAAACGAAACCAAATGCCGGAGCATATACAACGGCAGTAACGTTTACACCGTGGGTCTTCAGCGGTTTGAACAGAGCCGGCAGTTTCGGCCAGCACGGAATACCCTCGAACATAACACGGTATTTCTCCGGGAACGGAGTTGTGGTCTCACCCTTCTTAACTGTCTCTTCCAGGTCTTTTGCAAGTAATTCAAAAGCATCACCAGCAGCTACAGTAGCACGTGCAGTTACAACGTCTGCCATGTGGTTGAACAGGTCAAATCCACTGTATGGAGCCGGTTTGTACTGCAGGAAATCACAGACTTTCAGCCAAGCCTTAGCGGTACGGTTAGCGTTTGCACAAGCCTGCTCGAACTTCTTCTCGTCGAACTTCTTGCCTGTCAGCTCTTCCAGCTGTTTGATCGCTTTGTCGAACTGAGCGCGAACGTATTTAACATTCTCATCATGAACTTCTACTGTATTGTTGTACGGGATATCGATCATGATCAGCGGAATGTTACACATACGAGCGATGTTCTCATACCATTTTGTCATACAGTTACAGATGTTGTTGCAGCAAAGAACGAAATCCGGCTGCGGAATACGCATCTGACGAATCGGAGAAATAGCCTCAAGACGTTTCTCTTTTTCCGGACCATCCGGGAGTTTTTCAATCTCAAGCAGGTTGTCCAGCTGCAGATACGGAGTCTGAGTCTTCGGATCCTTCTTCGGTTTTCCGTCTTCACCCATCACTACGTTGCCGTCAGCATCTTTTAATGGTTTACCTGTGCTCGGATCGATGATGTATTCACCAGTCTCCGGATCATACTTACGGGATACACGTACACCAGCTGCATATGCAAGGCTGATACGAGCGTAACCGCAGATATCGTTGTCATATCCAAGATCCTCAGCTGCCTGGCACATCAGCTCACCGTAACGGTTAGCTGCGATACCAGCTGCCTGGTTCTCCGGATACATAACGTGTAAATCAAATGCTGCTGCAAGCTCACACGGGAATTTGGAAGAAGACCATCCAACTAACTCGCCTCTTGCTTTGGCCTCACGCGCCTCTTTGTGTACGTCATCTACGACTTTACGAAGCGCAAGAACACCAGGACTAACTTGTTTTGCCATAATAATTATCCTCCATTCTTAAAAATTAACTTAGTTACTTCTGACGGCTGGCTACCTGATATGCCATCAGGGCTGCGCCAAGCGCGCCGTTATACTGTGTCAGCGGGGATGTACAAATCTTTACGCCAAGCTCAGCCTCAAGCGCATCTACTACGCCCTGGTTCTGAGCCACACCGCCTGTCATAACGACATCCGGCACTACACCGATTCGGTGGGCAAGACCCGTGACACGATGAGCCACTGAACGATGAATACCGGCAATGATATCACATTTATCCGTTCCCATCGACAACTGGCTTATAACCTCACTCTCTGCAAAAACCGTACAGGTGGAACTGATTCCTACCTGCTTCTTGGACATAGCGCCAAGACGGCCTAGATCACTTACCTCAACTTCGAGAACGCGAGCCATAACATCCAGGAATCTTCCGGTTCCGGCTGCACACTTATCGTTCATCTGGAAGTTTGTCATGACACCGTCCTCAACGCGAAGAACCTTCACGTCCTGACCGCCGATGTCAATTACGGTATGAACCTTCGGGAAAAGGAAATAAGCGCCCTTTGCATGACATGACAGCTCACTCATCTGCTTATCGGCAATTCCGTCCATCAGAGATGTACGTCCATAACCGGTAGCCAGTGTGAATGCCATATCTTCTTTCTTGAGGCCTGCATCTTCCAGAACTGCCTCGATGGCACGGCTTGGACCGCTGGTACCTGCTCCAACGTCAATCAGAGACTTACCTACGATCTCCTTGCCATCCTTCAGGATGATACATTTGGAAGCTGTAGAGCCTACGTCGATACCTAAAGTGAAAATTTCGCTCATGATGTATCTTTTTCCTTTCAATACTGACTTTCTATGCCTGATTTTTGTTTCAACGATGTTTTGGCAGATCCGTGCTATCACATCGTCTCCACCCATCATAATACCACAAAATCAACTAAAAGTCGCTGTAAAATCTTGAAAATGTTATAAAATAATTCTTAACAAAACTATTACTTATTACTTATCTGCCTGAGTATACCAATAAATCGAGCAAAGGTTCCAGTTCCTTTGCCCGATTTATCTGCAAGCATCCGGCAAAACGGTTCATTTACAGTCATACAGACAAGCCGCTTCGCCAGAGCCTCACACTATTCACACTATCAATTTGTTACTTATCACTATTTACACTATCACTGTCAGCCGCGTACTTACGCGCCTTCTCTTTTTAAAATGTTATCTTAGCGGCACCTATCACAATGCCGTTTTAATTTGATAATTATTTACCGTAGTTGATGAACTCACGAGTAGATCTCGGAGCCAGCATCTGATGCATCGGGCAGATAGCCTGAGCATTCTGATAATAAGCCTCGGTAAATGCCTGGATGTACGGACGAAGATCGGTCAGATCTACGATCTCATCAACCATACCCTGTTTTGTACAATATTTCGGACGAGATTTGTCTGTGTACATCTGGATCATAGCGTTCATCTTGTCGATGATCGGCTGAAGCGGCTCGCCAGCTTTTTTAGCTTTAACAAGCTTTCTGGAGTACATAGCGTTTGCAGCGGTCTCACCCGGCATTACGTAGTACTCGCAAGCACCTGTACCGATAGAGAATACGTTGGTGTTGTTGCCCTGCGGACCACCCAGAACGTAGTGAGCAGCAGCACTTGCCTTACGAAGAGTAACCTCCAGAGACGGAAGCTTAGCATTCTCGATAGAGTAGATCAGGGACTGACCTAAACCAAGCAGCTCTGCCTTCTCAGCGTCATCGCCTACATCGATACCTGTGGTATCCTGCAGCCAGATAACCGGTGTCTTATCACGAGCACACAGAGTAACGAACTCGTTCATCTTAATCAGACCCTGACGGTACAGCTTACCACCGATACCTACAGAACCCTGTTTGTACTCCGGATAGTTCATGAGTAAGCCCTGTACGTTAGCGATAACACCAACCAGAAGGCCGTTAACTTTTGCAAGACCAGCAACGATCTCCGGACCGTAGCCTTTCTTGTACTCGAAGAACTCACTGTTATCGAACAGACGGCCGATTACATCGTAGATGTCGTACGGACGTTTCTGGTTCATCGGGATGATGCTGTACAGATCCTCAGCCGGAAGCTGCGGAGCCTTCGGGCTGTCAACACGGAAGAACTCCAGGTTGAAGCACGGAAGGTAGTTGATGTACTTCTTGATTCCCTCAATAACGCCTAAATCATCCTCGTAAACTTCACGGAAGAATCCTGTCTCATCATAGTGGATCGGCACGGAACCCGGAGCCGGAACGTGATGTTTGCTGTTCTCGATCTGAGCGTTAACGATCTGCTCTGCTGCTTCCTCATCGATGTAACCCTTCGGGTTCATACCGGAAAGGATACCAGCGCCACCAACTGCCATGTTCGCATCTTTATGAGCGATCAGGATAGTCGGGGAAATGCTGTGGTAACCACCACCTGCCGGGTTGGTTCCGTAGATACCTACGATAACCGGAACACCAAGCTGGTTTAACTCAGCGTTGCGGAAGAACGGTGTACCACCACCACGACGGTTCGGGTATACTTTGTCCTGATTCGGGAACTCAACGCCTGAGCAGTTTAACAGGTATACTAACGGCAGATGCAGCATCTTAGCGGTATCTGCAGCACGGAGCAGGTTATCTGCCTGTCCCGGAACCCAAGCACCAGCCATCTTCTTGTTATCAGAAGCGATGATGTAAACCCATTTGCCATTTACACGGCCAAGACCATTCAGAACGTTAGTTGTCTGGAAACGGTTGTCTTCCGGATTGTAAAGGCTGTTTAACGGGCACCATGTACCTGGATCGATCAGGGCGTTGATACGCTGTGTAGCAGAAAGCTGTCCACGTGCGTTTAACTTCTCTTCGGTTGTGATACCAGCATCAAGAGCCTGCTTAATGGACTCATGGATGTCGTTCTCAACAGCCTTCAGTTCCTGCTCGTTTTCCGGATTCGGATTAACCAGAGCTTTACCAACGGTAGGCATATTCTGGAAATATCCTGGCATTGAATACATATTCATGTCTTCTTTTCTCCTTATAAAATAAAAAATAAAAATGGTTATAAATGAATTGCTTGCGGGACAGTTCGTCTCCTGTCCCGCCTGCAATCAGTAACTAATTAATCGACAGAAATGATATCTGTCTTGATTCCCTATGGAAGGCTAATTACTTAGTCTCCTTCGGAACTTTGATGAATGCCTGACCTGGGTCGATCTCTTCACGAATAACGCGGATGATCTCCGGATCCGGACCTTCCATCAGCTGAGCTCTGGAGGTATCGATCTCGAAACCAGTGTTCTCCTGAACCATTTCCGGAGAGGAGAATGGATAGTAGTAAGCCAGGTACATTCTCTTGGTCTCTTCGTCGAATTTCATGATACCAAGATCGGTAACTACCATCTGCGGTCCACGGTTGCCCGGAAGACCTGCTCTCTCACGTCCGCCAGGGCCGTCCATCCAGCCACAGCTTGTGATGTAGTCAACATGCTCCATGAATCTTCTCTTCTGATGCTGCATCATGATGATGGTGTTGCAGAAGGTAGCGATTCCGTTTGCACCGCCAGAACCGGTGAAACGTGTGGTAGGTTTAACATAATCACCCTTACCAAAGATACAGGTAGAGTTAACGTTTCCGTACGGGTCGATCTGAGCGCCACCGATGAATGCGATCATACGATCAGCATCATGTAACCACTCATTAGCCTCGAAACCTACGAAACGAACGTTTGGCCACTGTACTGCACAGTGAGCCATGAAACGGTTGTCACCTACAGAACGCGGAACCTCAATCGGAGAACAATCCATAAGACCACTCTCTACGATCGGATGGCAGCTCGGGCAAACAACACGTTTTGCCAGGGATGCACCGATTAACGGAAGACCGGTACCAACGATAACGATCTGATTTTCTTTAATATTTTTTGCGATGGCGTAAGCCTGCATTTCCTGCTTTGTATACTTTGTATAATCAGCCATTTTAGATTTTTCCTCCCTCAATTAATGTCTGGTAGAATAGCCAAGATGCGGCTCATTCTTAAGGTTCATGAGGCGAGCGCCGCCCAGTACGTTGAGCAGATCATCCTGATCCTTGCATCCATATACATACTTCTGAAGGTAATCCTTGAAGGTCTCCGGAATCTTGGTGCCGTCAGCAGCATCTTTTGCAGCCTGTGCAGCAACTTCTGCAGCTTTTGCAAGCTTCTCATCTTCCGGCTTAGCAGCAGCAGCCTTAGCAGCTTTGTCTGCAGCCTTCTGAAGCTGTGCCTTAGCATCCTCAGCGTCAAGGTACTTGGAAGCCTTGTCGTACTCTTTCAAGCCCTTATCATCATCATCATAATAGCCGTAGCACTGTGCCGGCCAAGCACCGTACGGTGCACGAACAACGGCGTCTACACACTCACCAAAGATTCTTGTCTTGGTTGGGTCACGACGGATATACTCATCACTTACGATCTCCTCGCAGGTAACGATACAACGTTTTGCAGCTACAGCGATATCTACGTCATGGAACTCATCACCATCGATGATACAGGTTCCATCCGGAGATGCCTGCTGAACATGGATGATAGCGCAGTCAAGCTTCGGAACCGGAACAGCCAGCAGCTTCTCGCCTGGCTCAAGCGGGTTCTCGATCTCTACGCATTTCAGGTTGTCAACACCTTCCATGGTTCTTCTCTTCTCTTCGCTGATACCCCAGAACTTAACAAGTCCGGAGCCCTGCATCATACGTACCGGCAGGTACGGAAGACCCAGAGATGCAGCATGAAGCTGAAGCATCAGAACGTCCTGAGAATAATCCTCATATGTAAGCTCACCCTTCTCGATAGCTGCACGGAAACGACGAGCTACGTTGGTGTAACCAGAGTTTGCAGTATAGCAGTTGATGTAGGCTCTCACACGGCCCTCACCGATTAACGCATCCCAGTCACCACCTGCCGGGCCAGACCAGCCTACAAAACCAGTTTTACCCTGACGAAGGATCTCGTAAACTGCTGCATACGGTTTACGGTTTGTTGTAAATCCGCCGAGACAAAGTACATCGTTGTCACATACATACTTTTCTACGGCATCGTGTAAAGACATTACTTTATTAGCCACAATAAAGCCTCCTTTAAAAAAATTTTCTATAACTACCTATATAAATAAGTAAAAACGGGATCTGGTACTTCCGGCGCTGCGGTCTTTCGCAGGCCAGATGCAGCCAGATCCCGGCTGCAACAGCCAAAAATCAATATTCGATTAACCGAAAATCAGCATGAAGAAACCTGCTGCTACGGCAGAACCGATAACACCTGCTACGTTTGGTCCCATAGCGTGCATCAGAAGGAAGTTGGTCGGATTCTCTTTTGCACCAACTGTCTGAGAAACGCGGGCAGCCATCGGTACAGCAGATACACCAGCGGAACCGATTAACGGGTTGATCTTGCCGCCGGTTACAGCGCACAGCACCTTACCAAGGAGAACACCTCCGATGGTAGCGAATGCGAATGCAAGAAGACCCATGCAAACGATAGCGATGGTCTGAACACGCAGGAAGATCTCGCCGTTTGCGGTCGCACCTACGGTAGTACCAAGCATGATAGTTACGATGTTGCACAGTGCGTTCTGAGCTGTATCAGAAAGACGCTCTGTAACACCAGATTCACGAAGCAGGTTACCAAGCATCAGCATACCAAGCAGCGGAGCTACGGACGGAAGAAGCAGGGAGCAGAACAGTACTACGAATACCGGGAATACGATCTTCTCAACCTTGCTTACCTTACGGAGCTGCTTCATAACGATGGAACGCTCTTTCTTAGTGGTAAGAAGCTTCATGATCGGCGGCTGAATCAGCGGAATCAGCGCCATGTAGGAGTAAGCGGCAACGGCGATCGGAGCAACCAGATCCGGTGCCAGGTTGTTAGCTACATAGATAGCGGTCGGACCGTCTGCACCACCGATGATACCGATAGCAGCTGCCTCACCTACTGTAAACAGACCAGTTGCGTTAGCCAGCATGAATGCAATGTAGATACCGAACTGAGCAGCTGCACCAAGCAGAAGGCTCACCGGGTTTGCAATCAGCGGACCAAAGTCTGTCATGGCACCTACTGCCATGAAGATCAGACACGGGAACAAACTGGACTTAACACCGCCGTAGATGATACGCAGAACACCTGCGGTATACCACGGCTCGCTTTCCTTCATCAGGTCAGCCAACGGCAGGTTTGCCAGGAACATACCAAATGCAATCGGAAGCAGAAGAAGCGGCTCGAACTGCTTTTTAATTGCCAGGTATAATAATACAAAAGCAATGAGAATCATTACACAGCTTCTCCAGGTCAATGCTGCGAAACCCGACTGTGCAAGAAGCTCTTTTAATATTTCAAAAAAGTTCATTACCTAACCTCCTAGTTCAGAGCAACCAGAGCAGCTCCTGTATCAACAGAATCGCCAGCCTTAACAAGGATCTTGCTGACTGTACCGTCTGCCGGAGCAACGATCTCAGTCTCCATTTTCATGGCTTCCATAATAACTACTACTTCGCCAAATTTAACTGCCTGTCCTTCAGATACCTTGATGTTCAGGATTTTACCTGGCATTGGAGCTTCTACGGTAGTTGCGCCCGCCGGAGCTGCTGCCTTCGGAGCCGGAGCTGCTGCCGGTGCCGGAGCTGGAGCCGGTGCTGCTGCAACTGGAGCCGGTGCTGCCGGTCTCTGTACCGGTGCGGATGCCGGAAGAACCGGAGCTGCCGGAGCTGCTACACCATTACGATCCAGAGATTTGTAAGCTTCTAATTTTTCTACTTCAACTTCGTATTTCTTTCCATTGATCGTAGCAACATATTTCATAATTCTTTACGTCCTTTCGAATGTTTATCATTACTGTTCACACATGTGTGCCCAGTAATGGGATTTTGCCGATGCTTTGTATTCCAAATCGGCAAAATCTGTTGCCTGAACTGTATCATACAGAATTTTCAGTTCCGAAAATTCCTTTTTGTAAACAGTTGCTATTTATCATAGTATCGTCTATTAGTTCAGGGTAACCAGTGCTGCACCTGTGTCAACGGCGTCGCCTGCTTTGACAAGAATCTGTGCTACTGTACCGTCTGCCGGAGCAACGATTTCAGTTTCCATCTTCATAGCTTCCATCACGATGACGGTCTCACCAAACTTAACTGCCTGTCCTGCAGATACTTTGATGTTCAGGATTTTACCTGGCATCGGAGCCTCTACGGTAGTTGCACCTGCTGCCGGTGCTGCCGCCGGAGCTGCTGCTGGTGCAGGAGCCGGTGCTGCTGGTGCAGGCGCCGGTGCTGCCGGTGCTGCTACTGGAGCCGGTGCTGCTGCCGGAGCCTCGCCGTAACGCGGCATTGGCTCGTATGCATCGATTCTTTCAAGTTCTACTTCGTACTGTTTTCCATTGAGGGTAGCCGTATACTTCATAACTGCTCTAACCTTCCTTTCGATTTCCTTTCATTCCTGTTTCTCATTACTTAACTTCTGTCACGCTCAAGATCTTAAACTTGTCTGTCGGCAATCCGAGGTCATCCCCGATCGTTGCCATCAGCACGGCAAGTAATTCCTTATCAGCTTCATCCGACACAGCCGGTGCTGCTTTCTGTGCTGCGGCCGGGGCCTTAGCACCATCAGAAACAACGGAGCGGAGAATCTTGGAAATTACCATAATTGCCAGAGCCAGACAGATCAGAGCTAGGAAAACTACCGAAAGACCCAGCAGAGAAACGATAACTGACTGCCCGAAAGGCATAGTTGGTTCAGTCCACATTGTGCATTGCACCTCCTTATTTATTTTAGGTTCTGCTTTCTTTGTGAAAAATTATACTTATAAAATTCCACCAGTAAGATTCCGTATTGTGGAATGCATTCCATTTTTGAAAGCAATTTATAAGGGGCTTTTCCCCTTAACTGTAACAAGTGAAGCCACAGATTGACATGATCAGCTCACTTTACTTAAATTATAACAGTAACCCCCCTGATTGTCAACCAAGCCTTTCATAAATTATGCACAAAAAGCAGGGTGTTTTATTAGCAAAAACAACCTGCTTTTTATAGGTTATTACTACATTTTTCTACATTTTTCTTAATAACCCCCGGAAGAATCGCCAAGATCTCTCAAGCATTTTGCTCATATTCTAAAATGTATTCTGAAAGTCCCGTTCTCTCCTTTTTTCATCAGAACAAAGCCGCTTTTTTCTGTATTTTTTTATACATTTTCAAGAGTTGTTCTCGATTTATTTCGGAAGCTTGAAAGAGCTCTTCAGCGAAACAATCCGGTTGAAAACCGGTTTGCCCGGCTCGCTGTCGCGGCAGTCCACGCAGAAGTATCCATTGCGGACGAACTGAAAGCTCTCAAATGCTTTTGCCTCTTTCAGACCCGGCTCTAAGTAACACTCTTTCAGAACGCGCAGGGAATTCGGATTTAAGTTCAGCGTTCCATCTGCATTGAGTTTGCCCTTTTCTTCGTCTACCAGGTTCTCATAGAGACGTACTTCTGCTTTCAGTGCAGTCTGTGCTGCTACCCAGTGAATCGTACCTTTTACCTTTCTTGCATTGAAGCCGGAACCACTCTTCGTCTCTGGATCGTAGGTACAGTGAACAACCGTTACATTACCGTCTGCATCTTTCTCGAATCCGGTGCAGGTAACAAAGTACGCGTTCATCAGGCGGACCTCATTGCCCGGGAAGAGACGGAAGTATTTCTTCGGTGGTTCTTCCATAAAGTCCTCGCGTTCGATGTAAAGTTCTCTGCCAAATGGAATCTTTCTGGAACCAAGTCCCTCGTTCTCCATATTGTTTGGTGCATCCAGCTCCTCGATCTGTCCTTCCGGATAGTTGTCGATAACAAGCTTGACCGGGTCAAGAATTGCCATCACACGGGACTTCTTTAATTTCAGATCCTCGCGCAGGCAGTACTCTAACATTGCACTGTCGATGGAATTGTCTGCTTTGGAGACACCTGCCAGCTCTACAAAGCGGCGGATGGATTCCGGCGTGTAACCTCTGCGGCGCAGCGCTGCGATGGTTACCAGACGCGGGTCATCCCAGCCATCTACAATCTTATCCTCTACCAGTTTCTTGATATAACGTTTTCCGGTAATGACGTTGGTCAGATACATCTTCGCAAACTCAATCTGGCGCGGCGGGTTCTCAAACTCGCACTCTCTTACGACCCAGTCATAGAGCGGTCTGTGATCCTCAAATTCCAGCGTACAAATCGAATGCGTGATGTGCTCAATCGCATCCTCAATCGGATGAGCGAAATCGTACATCGGATAAATGCACCATTTGTCCCCGGTGTTGTGATGATGCATATGGGCTACACGATAAATAACCGGATCACGCATATTGATGTTCGGGGATGCCATATCAATTTTCGCACGCAGTACCTTTTCGCCATCCGCATATTTGCCTTCTTTCATCTCCTCAAAGAGCTGTAAGTTCTCCTCGATGCTGCGGTTGCGGTATGGGCTTTCCTTACCAGGATTGTTAAAATCACCGCGGTACTCGCGGATCTGATCAGCTGTCAGATCGCAGACGAATGCTTTTCCCTTTTTAATAAGAAGAACTGCACACTCATACATCTGCTGGAAATAGTTGGATGCAAAAAACAGGCGGTCCTCAAAATCAGCGCCCAGCCATTTTACATCCTCGATGATCGACTCAACAAACTCTGTCTTCTCCTTCGTCGGGTTGGTGTCATCAAAACGGAGATTGAATTTTCCGTTGTATTCTTTTGCCAGTCCAGAGTTCAGAATAATCGATTTAGCGTGTCCAATATGAAGATATCCGTTCGGTTCCGGAGGAAATCTCGTCTGGACATGATCGTAAACGCCCTCTGCCAGATCTTTGTCAATCTCGCGCTCGATAAAGTTCTTGGAGACAGTCTCTTCCTTCTCCTCTCCCTCTGCCAATGGTTTTTTATTTTCTTCCATATACATTCCCTCCGTTGTTTCTTTTCGTAAATTGATACTGTTGTTTGAGTCAAATCAAACAGTTTTATTTTTTATCATATCACATTTTGGAGTTTTCGAAAAGGGGATATTTGCCCACAAAAAAGGAAGCGCCGCGGGAGGACACTTCCTTTTCTGATTTTCAATTTTTAAGCATCTTTATTATGGCAATTTAAGATGTCCTGCGTTCGCAGGTAATTGTACTTCTTCTTATTATATATGTGTTTTTATGCGATTTTACTTATGCGTTTGCAAGAGCCTCGCCCAGTGCCTCGCACTCAGCACCTGCTGCCTCGTCCGGCGTTGCGTTGCAGATTACCGGCTCGCAAGCCATGGTTACGCCCAGAGTCATGCAGTCGCTCTCCCAGGTACGCATCCACTCGCCGTCGCCCCATCCGTAAGAACCGAATAATGCAATCTTTTTGCCAGAGAGAACCGGGCTAACCTCGTCGAACATCGGCTGGAACTCAGACTCCTCTAACTGTTCAGCCCCCATAGACGGGCAGCCAAATGCGATTCTGTCATACTCGCCAGCTTTGTCAGCGCCAAACTCTGCGGAAGTAAATAAATCAGCCTCGCCACCCGCTTTCTTAACGCCCTCTGCTACGTAATTTGCCATAGCCTCTGTGTTTCCCGTTCCGCTCCAGTATACAATTGCTACCTTGCTCATTTTTATTTCCTCCTTGTGAATAATTTACTTACTTAGATTTATTATGCGGCTTTTACAAGCTGAATAATCGGTGTCCCCTGACGGTATTTCTCCCGGCACACTTCCGTGCATTCCCGGTATGAATCAAACCGCCGTTTTGCTTCCTGCGGGTCGCCATACGTCTTCCAGTAACCGCTGCAGGTATAATTTTTTCCCTGATTTTCAATGAATCCAACAACATCCTCAAGCGGATACCCCAGGAAAATGCCAATCTCATGTGGAAAATCATGTTCCAGACAAAGCCGGTTGGAAAGCTGCTTCAAAAAGCCATCGACCGTCTTCTGCATCTGGTAACCAGACTTTTTTAAAAAGTGCTGTACAGATATTTTACCCAGAATAAAGCGAAGCCATTCCTCGCGGTACACCAGAATCAGAAACGCGCCCGTCCGGCTGCACTCTTTAAGCGCCCGCACCTGAAGCCCCGACAGTTCCAGTTCCCGGTTCCAGAAATCAAGCGCTTCCAGGAGTTTATCACGGTTCTGCGGCTGATAGCGGAACAAGTTCGACGGTTTGATGCCACGAAGAGTCGGCGCACACACCTCTACGAATACTTCTTCAAACAACCGTTCCATCTTTCTGCCTCCTGACTGCTTCTCTTAGTTAGCTATATCTACCTTTAGTTAGATGTGGCTAACTATCTTTTAAAAAATAAAAGGCTTTTTCCGCCTTCTATTTTCCTTTTCGTAGGTTAGTCTCATCTAACTTCAATGAGACTATATCATGAATCACTTACCACGTCAAGCAAATTTTGTTCATTTTTGCTTACTGAGTTTTTTTATCAGTAACATCATTTTCTATCTTTTGGGACGATAAATAATCTCATTCACCGCATACACCGTCACAAATGCCTTCGGATCTGTTTTTAATATATACGGCATGAGCTGTGCATATTCGTTTTTATCTACGATCGTGATAATTTCCGTCTTCGGCTCATTGTCAAACGCGCCGAATCCCTGATAGATCGTCGCGCCGCTGTGAAGCGTATGCAGGATAAACTGGCGTATCTCTTCTTCTTTTTCCGAGATAATGCAAACTCTCTTTTTCAGATTCAGACCGAAAATAAAATGATCCAGCACAATTCCGTTTAAGTATGTGCCCAGAATGCCCAGCACCACCAGTTTTTTATCGCTAAAAAACACGGATGAGAGCGCCACACACATGCCTGGAAGCGCCATCGCCTTTCCCAGCTCCATATGGAAATATTTGTTTAAGAGCTTTGCCACGATGTCCAGACCGCCCGACGAGGCATTCATCCAGAACAAAAGAGCCAGACCAATGCTGACAACAAAGATATAGCAGACCGTATCCATCATCGCATCCTGGTTGAGCGACACGAAATCCGGGAAAACCTGCTCAAACACCCACAGAAAAACCGGCAGAATCAGTGACGTATACACCGTCTTGACGCCGAACTCGCGTCCGATAAAGAGAAAGCCCACCACCAGAAGCGCCGCATTTAAAATAAAGGTCAGCACTGAAATCGGCAGCGGTATCACATTTCCCAAAAGCATCGCCAGACCGGAAATACTTCCCACCGATACACCGCTCGGAATCAGAAAGAAATAGACGGCTGCCGCCACGACAAAGGTCGCCGCTGTGATCATTGTGTACTCCCCGATTACGCGCATGGACTTTTTTGCCATAACTTAAAACCTCCTCATATTACAATTTCGCGCGAGCGCGCATCATTGGCACGTTAGCGCCTTTTTGTGTAATAGAGACTTCCAAGGGATTTCCCATTACACAAAAAGACACATCGCGTCTGCAATGTGTCTTCGTAATGAGGCATCGGGGATTCGAACCCCGGACAACTTGATTAAAAGTCAAGTGCTCTACCGACTGAGCTAATACCCCATATTTAACTGGGCTAGTTGGATTCGGACCAACGAATGCAGGAGTCAAAGTCCTGTGCCTTACCGCTTGGCGATAGCCCATCAGCAAAAGATCCTTTTAAAAGGAAGGTGGATATAGGGATTCGAACCCTAGGCCTCCAGAGCCACAATCTGGCGCGCTAACCAACTGCGCTATATCCACCATAGGAATCTGTCGAAACAGATTCGACGAGCCTGAAGGGATTCGAACCCCCGACCCACGGCTTAGAAGGCCGTTGCTCTATCCAGCTGAGCTACAGACTCATATTCATTTTGCGATTCTGACCGTTTTATCCGGCACTGTAACCATTCCCGCACCTGACCTCTCAGCCAACTGCTTATCTGTCTCATCGACAGCAAAGATAGTATATAACATTTGAAAAAGAATGTCAACAGGAAATTTCATATTTTTTAAAATAATTTCAAAAATTCATTTCTTTTGACTTTCCCCCTATTTTTCCACCTCTTCCTGCTCGTATGACAGGAAGTCCGCCAGAAATCCCTTTTCCCGCAGCGCTGCCTCGATCTCGTCAAGAATCTCCTCCTGATCGGCAGCCACGTGATGGAAATGATAGCCCGATGTCACGTTTAAAAGCGGCGTGGATCGCCCAGTCCGGATATTTTCCACAAATGCCTCAACATCGCGGCGGCTGCGGATATTTAACGGCGCCGATACCTTTCCATAGATGCGGTGGTTGACCATGACATCCAGCACCTCGCCGCCCAGATCAACAATCGTATTCAGCTCTTCGCGCGTCTGCTCGGTCGTATGGCACATTTTAAAGAGGCGTTCCGTCTGGTGCGGCACCTCCAGCACATAACCGCGGGCAGTCGCAAGGACAGGGTGTCCCTCGGTACGCAAAAGCGCGATATCCTGCACCACCACCTGACGGCTCACGCCGACTGCCCGCCCCAGCGCCCCGCCGGAAAGCGGTGTGGATGACTGTCCCAGCATTTCCAGTATTTTCTTTCTCCGCTGTACTCCTGTCATCGTTGTTTCCATCCTGTTTTCCCTGTCCTTTCTTAGTTTTTAAATTTTTATAATGCCCGCAGATGTTTGAGGCTCAGATCCAGAATTGGTGCCGAGTGCGTCAGCGCGCCGCTGGACACATAATCTACGCCTAATTTCGTGATCGTTGCGATATTTTCCTTCGTCATATTTCCGGAACACTCCGTCTCGGCGCGTCCGTCGATGATGCGGATCGCCTCCGCCATCTCGTCCGGGGTCATATTGTCCAGCATGATAATATCAGCGCCCGCTTCCACTGCCTCGCGCACCATATCGAGATTTTCCGTCTCCACCTCGATCTTGCGGACAAATGGGGCATATTCCTTCGCCGCCTCAACCGCCGCCTTAACTCCGCCGGCTGCGTCGATATGGTTATCCTTGAGCATCACACCGTCCGATAAGTTGTAACGGTGGTTGCTGCCGCCGCCAACCTTGACTGCATATTTTTCAAATATACGCATACACGGGGTCGTCTTGCGCGTATCTAAAAGCGTCGTCTTCGTTCCTTCTAAAAGCTTCGCCACCTGGTTCGTATAGGTCGCAATGCCGCTCATCCGCTGTAAATAGTTGAGCGCCGTCCGCTCGCCAGAAAGAAGCACCCGGATGTCGCCGGTAATCACACCTAAAAACTGCCCTTTTGTGACGGTATCCCCGTCTTTTACCTCAAATTTTGTCTCGGTCGTCTCGTCAAGAAGTTTAAACACGCGCTCAAACACCTGTAAACCGGCGATAATACCGTCCGCCTTGGCTAAGAGCTGTACTTCGCCCCTGCGGTATTCCGGCATGACCGCGTTCGTCGAAACGTCCTCACTGTTAATATCTTCCTTTAATGCCATGCGGATATACTCATCCGCAACAAGCTGCATCGTAATTGGATTCATACTCTTCGTCCTCCCGTCCGGCAATCTTGCCTGCCGCTCTCTCTGCAAATACAAGGCTTTCCAGCAGACTGTTGCTGGCAAGCCGGTTTTTTCCGTGTACGCCGTTGCAGCTCGTCTCACCGACCGCATACAGGTGATTCATCGTCGTCTCGGAGAAATGATCGACATAGATACCGCCCATGAAATAATGCTGCGCCGGTACGACCGGAGCCGGTTCCTTCGTGATATCGTAGCCCTCTTTTAAGCACTCCTCATAAATGTGCGGAAAATGCCCCCGGATCGTCTCCTCCGGAACTGCCTCAAACGACAGCCATACATGATCGCTGCCCTCTTTTTCCATCTCCTTCTCGATCGCCTGCGTCACCACATCACGCGGCAGAAGCTCATCGACAAAGCGCTCGCCCTTTCCATTTAACAGAACCGCGCCCTCGCCCCGGGTCGATTCCGAAATCAGAAAGCTACGTCCCGGCTTCTTGCTGTACAGGCTGGTCGGATGAATCTGGACATAATCGAGATGTTCCAGACGCACGCCGTGTTTCTTTGCTACATCCAGCCCATCACCTGTCAGGCTCGGGAAGTTCGTCGAATGCTTGTAAAGCCCGCCGATACCTCCAGTCGCCAGAACCGTGTCTTTCGCATGAATCTTTAAAATATCGCCGTCTGCATTCTTTGCCAGAATACCGGTGCAGATGCCCTTTTCTACCAAAATATCCGTCATAACAGTATATTCCCGGATTTCTACATTCGGAAGTTCTTTTACACGCGTCTGCAGGGTCGTCGTGATCTCTTTTCCCGTGATGTCCTCATGGAAACAGATACGCGGCTGCGAATGCGCGCCCTCCTTTGTATATTTTAAACTGCCATCTGGATTTTTGTCAAACCCTACGCCTAATTTCAGCAGATTATTTATCACATCCCGGCTGGAGCGGATCATGATATCCACACTCTCCTTGCGGTTCTCGTAGTGTCCCGCGCGCATCGTGTCCTCAAAATACGCATCATAATCTGTCTCATCCCGCAGCACGCAGATACCTCCCTGCGCCAGCATGGAATCACAGCTCTCTATATCTTCCTTGCAAATCATTAAGATCCGGTCTTCCGACGGCAGATTTAAAGCGGTGTACAGACCGCCTACGCCACACCCGACGATGACCACATCATAATTTTCCTCCCGGACCATTTTGTTGCCTTCCTTTCTATACCATACGTTTGCACTTATCTTTTTATCCTGCAGATAGTTCAGCCTTCAAATCGCAAAATACTATCTGCCACTCTATGCTCCTATCGCAAACAGAGTTCTCTTTCAATCCAAAACTTCATTTGTGCATCCGCACCAGTATAGCACATATTATTTCATGCGACAAGACATATGTAATGATATTTTGGGCGATTCTGCAAAAAACATATTACTATTCACGCATACGTGCCCAGTAACCAAAAAACTCCAGTTTCATTGACAGTCCACCATAAATCCATTAAAATACCTACTATAATAAGGTATTTCGCCGAATTAAATTTAAACATATGAAGAGAAGGTATTTTCATGAAAATCAATCACGTACACGCAGTCTATTTCAGCCCGACCGGCAACGCGAAAAAGGTTATCATCACGCTGGCGCAGGCGATCGCGGATACACTCGGTGTCCCGATGGATTCCTATGATTTCACGCTGCCGGAAAGCCGCGAAAAAGTTCATACATACGGGGCAGACGATCTGCTCGTCATCGGCACCCCGGTCTACGCGGGACGCATCCCGAACAAGATGCTCCCATTTGTACAGACCCATTTTGAGGGAAATGGCGCGCTCGCCATTCCGGTGGCTGTCTTCGGAAACCGCAACTTCGACAATGG
Organism: Clostridium sp. TF11-13AC; assembly: GCF_003481065.1. Lineage (NCBI taxonomy): Bacteria > Bacillati > Bacillota > Clostridia > Eubacteriales > Clostridiaceae > Clostridium > Clostridium sp. TF11-13AC. Next base: position 115,546 of record NZ_QUKJ01000001.1, on the reverse strand, counting down.
GCTCATCGAGCTTCGCAATGAATTAGAGGCGCACGGTTTCCACACCATTGCAGGTGCCGGTATCCCGACCGAGCACGTATTCAGCGACAAGCTGGCAACCGGACGTCCAGATGCAGATGATCTCGCACAGATCCATGCATTCGGCATCAAAGCAGCCGAAAAGATCGCTTCCCTGACCGAAATCCCGGATCCGATTGCCGTGCGCGGCGATGAGCCAGTCGGACCATATTACACACCGCTCGGCACCGACGGAAAACCGGCTGTCTTCCTGAAAGCCAAACCAGTCACCGATCCGGAAAAATGTACTGGCTGCGGCATCTGTGCAACGGTCTGTCCGATGGGCTCTATCCCGGCAAATGCACCAGACACCTGTACCGGTATCTGCATTAAATGTCAGGCGTGCATCAAGATCTGCCCGGCTGGCGCCAAATACTTCGACAACGAGGCTTTTCTGTCCCACGTTGCGATGCTGGAGCAGAACTATACACGCAGAAGTGAGGCGGAGTATTTTATCTAAGGATAGCCACATTCCAGCATAGTTTTAGGGCGGCGCCATTTTACTGGTGCCGCCCTATCAACCTGCTTTTATGACCGTGCAGTCTTTATTTTTCTATGTCCCGTTCTATTCCTCTGTCTTTTTTCTACCTGTCATTAATACATAGGCTGCTGCCATCATTCCAACTGTAAGTGCAGTCATCGGCACATTCATCTGATCCTCTCCAGTCTTCGGAAGTCCCTCTTCCGGTACGACCGGCTGAGGTTCTGGTTCAACCGGTGTAACCGGTTCGGTCGGTTCTGCTGCCGGACCAGACGCGGTTGTGGTCGAAGACTTTTTACTGCCAGAACCACTTCCACCGCCGTGACCACCATGACCTCCACCGCCATTATGATCCGGGGTCGGATCTGGTGTTGGAGTTGGATTATCGCCTCCGCTCATGGCATTGACAAATTTTACAACTGCTGTTTCTCCACCAGCGATTGTTCCTACATCTCCTGTTTTCGTCACGGTATAGCCTTCATTTCCGCTCTCTTCCACCGTGTAAGCAGTTCCCTCCGGAAGACCGGCTGCTGACTTGCTCTCGCCGTGCTTTAATGTAAATGTTGCTACATTATCGACAAATTCCATATCGCCATAATTTCCGTTCAATGCAGTGCCGCCCTGCAAGGTTACTTTAAACGTGAACGCTTTTTCCTTGTCTCCGCTTCCGGTGACCTCTTTGGAAACCGTCAGGCTGCCGTACCGGATTGGTGCATTGGTCAGTGTAATGTGATAGGTTTTGTTTTCCTTGTCATATTCTGTACTGGAACTTCCCTTCCATCCTTCCAGCGTTTCTTCTTCCACAATATAGTGACAATCTTCCACCTCTCCATTCGAAACGCATTTTGACGGAAGATCCTCAAACGACGCCGACCAGTTATTCTCCGCATTTAGTTCTGCGTGACTGTCGAGCTTCACTTTTTCACCGCTCGTATCGCCTACGCGGTAGAGATCCACGTACACGTGGTCTGGATGAGTTTCTTCGGTCCATTTTTTGGTTACTTCTACCGCCACATCTGCATATTCCATACCAATCACGACTGGACTGTTCGTTGCAATACCGCCGCCACGCTTGGAAACATTGTCACTGATAACAAGCTGCGCCTCCGAAGACGCCAATTTCTGGTGCTCCTCACTCAACTCTCCATGTAAACCAAATGACTTATTTGTATTGGTATAAATAGCCGGATCCGCTTCTGGATTTCCAGCCTGATAGCGATTTTCCGCCTCATCAGAATACCATCTGATCACACCGCCGCCCAGAGAACGACCGGAAACAGAAATGTGGGTAGTTGCGCTCGGCGGGTTGCTCTGAATCGAGAACTTATCCGGTGTATCGGTTCCTTCATAGCGGATCTCATCTCCTGATGCTTCATAAGAATAGGAAATGCCGCCTGTCTTCCCAGTTGCCTTATTTCCATAAAAAGCGCCGCCCAAAGTTGAATAAACCTCTGTCTCAGAGGTCGGGCACGCCCAGATTCCTGCACCACGCGATGCCCGATTTCCTGTTATCAGAACATTCGTAAGATGAAGCGTTGGATTCTCGTGATTCGTGTAATCAATTCCGCCGCCAAAGCCAGACGATCTATTTTCACTGATCAAACCACTGATTAAATTCACCTGGCTGTTCTTATCCATATTCAGCTTCATACCGCCGCCACGCTGACCCGCTTCATTCTTAGCAATGGTATTTCCTTCCAATGTCAGAACACAATCAGCCGCTCCAAGTACCCACAGCCCGGCGCCATTTCCCATGCTGCTATTTTCTGTAATGACATTGTTCTTCAATGTAACTGTTTTCGATATACGGCTGTAAATCGCACCGCCATCGCCGCCTCTGGCTGCCATCTCTGTAATCCGATGGTTATAAGCATGTGAATTTCGAATCCGGTTGCCTGTCAATTCTGCCGTCTGCACCGCATCCAGATGGATTGCTCCACCATAATCCTTAGATGTATTAGAGAAGAAATAATTTTCATTCAGTGTCACCGTTCCGCGATCTGCAAAAAGCGCACCGCCGCCAAACCAATACTGTCCAGTCGTTCCTGTCATATCAATCGCGCTGTTATAAAACAAATTACACTTCTCCATTTTAACCGCTGCCTGAGAAGTATAGACAGCACCTCCGCTCTGGGCGAAATTTCCCTGTCCACTATATTCTTTGTAATTATTATCTTCTCTTGTAAAATAACCGAAATTACATTTCTCTGCTTCCAGCGTACCTCCATTCATCAAAACAGCGCCGCCGTTTCCAGATAACGCCTGAAAACCTGCCAGAATCGTATTCCTCAGAATGACTGTTCCGCCGTTTGCCTCGATCGCACGGTTATCTGCACCCTTGCCGCTTCCGCCAAGCAGACCATTCAAAACCGTAAAGGTTGCCGATTCCGCAACCGCAAATGCACTGATTGTCTGTTTTGCTTTTGCTTCCGGAACTATTTTTACTTTTACTACTTTTCCATTCAAATCAAGTGTAAGAGCTTTATCAACTGAAACAGCTTTTGACAGTCCACAATTTTTCAGCACCTTCACCGTATCCCCATCGTCTGCTGCCGCGAATGCAGCTTCCAGCGTATCATACGCTGTCCCATTTACCTCTGCCACACCGGCAGCTGCCTCGTTTAAAGCCAGCAGAATAGAAAATTCGTTGACGCCAAAGGTCAGTTTTGCTGTTTTTTCACTGTCCTCTGTGCTATCCTGGATTTCAACCTCAGAAAGTTCTGTGATGACATCCTCATGGATATGCAGGATTTTTGTCTCTTCCAGATTTTCTCCTGTCTCACTTTCAACTGCATTCTTTTTAAACTGAATGCTGACCTTGACTTCTTCGGATGGCTCGACTTCCTCTCCTGCCTCGTTTACAAATTTCACATCAAAGGCTGTAAAGGAATCCGCGCGGTATCCTTCTTCATGGATCTGATCGCTCAATGTCTGATGTTCTTCGCTTCCGTCCTTGATCTCTTCTGCTTTCAGCTTTACTTTTTCTTCAAACGTACCCGCCGGTACCGTCAGGGTAAGTACAGCGGAATCTGTATTGACCGTGTAGACCGCATCATCCACACTGCCGGAAAGTCCCAGCTCTGCAGCGGTCGTCACGAATGCAGTAGCTGCCGTATTTTTAAGAAGAACGCTCTCATATGTCTCGCCCTCTAGCCGCTCTGCTCCGTCTTCTATCTCGACTTCCGTCTCCGCATCCGGCTGGTCGGCTGTATTCGTTTCTTTCTCCGATGTCTCATCTTCCGTCTGTATCTCGCTCGCCGTCGCCGGTGCCGCTGTCAGAAACATCTTAAAATGATCCGATCGCGATACCTGCGCCACGTCCCCTGCTTCGCTGCCTGCAGAATCATTCTTTTCCTTTTCTGAGCCCGAATCTGCATCCGGCTGACTGTCCTTTTCTTCTGGGATACCTGTTTTTCCCGCATCACCCGCACCCAAGCCTGCTTCCTGGCTCTTTTCCGGCTCGTTTGCCGGGTTCTCTGCTTCTGCCCCGTTTTCTGCTTTATTCGCCGGATTTTCCGCCTCTGAACCTTTTTCCGGTTCACTTGCCGGGTTCTCTGACTTGTCCACCTTTTCCGGAGTTTCCACCGGATTCTCTTTTTCTGGTTCCTGCGAATCTGTCTCTTTTACATTTTCTTTCTTCTCAGACTCTCCAGCCGTTTTATTTGATTTTTCTTCCGCACCATTCGAAATGGAAACTCCCGTTTCTTCGCTTGCTTCCATTTCTTCATCCTGGATCTGCTTCTTTAACTCTTTAGATGAGAGAATCGAAACTTTTCCGCTTCGTTTTCCATCTACCTCTATCTGCCCATATTCTTTCTCAGAAGAACGATTTAACAGCAGAAATAAAATTTCTTCCTCGCCCGTGATCGTATAATGATCCAGATCCTCTTTTTCATCCAGTCTCGCATAGACCTTTAAATTTACCTTTCCGTCCGGTGCTTTCACATCCGGATGCAATTCAAAGAGGGAACCATCTTCCTGAAACAGTGTCTCATACGCTTCTGATTCTTCTCCCTCAAAGGTTAGGGCATCTTCCTTGACCGGTTTTCCTTTCACCGCTTTTAATAGTGCCTCACTCAGCTCTTCCCGATCCAGGACAAAATTCTGATTTTCTTCTTCCGCCTCATTCTTTTCCAACAGCGGAGCCGTTGCTGCCAGCGCCGTCGTACTTCCAATACTGGTACTGATCATACTGGTGCACAAACAGACAGACAAAAGACGCTTCATCTGCTTCATTTCTTTATGAAACAAATGATGCCTCTGTTTCCGGCTCCTCCCCTTTGTCTCTAACTTCTTCATATTCTTACCTCCTGTTATAGATCTATTTCCCATTCTATTCTGCCGCCTCATACGCATATAGAATTGTCCGGGCATTGTTAAATTCATAGCTGCATGTCACAAATGAATACAAACGCACGATCGTCCCCTCGATCGGCGCGGACGCGCTCGCGCCCGCTGTCATCTGCTGAATATATGACGCAAATTCTTCTCCCGATGCAAACTCCGTTTTCCGGCGGATCGCATCCGGCGATGTGCAGACAGCCGCCAGGGCTTTTAAATGAATCTCCCGCTCCGGCGTATAAAGAATGATTTCTGAATGCTGATCGAAATAGCCCTGATCCTTGTATCTGGAAATGTCCTTAAACATACTTCCATTCTTCATGTGATGGCCGTACAGCACGTTATGCAGGGACGAAAAATCTGCCTGATCGGCATAGTCCAGAAAAATCGTGCCCGCCGTGCTCTTCTGTCCGTTCAGGTCACGGTGCAGGTAATAATCATTGTCCTTCCCCTGAACCACCGGATAATTGATCTGAGTTCCCGGAATCTGAATCCAGGCAACGACGTCCGGATTCTGGAAATCCAGCGCTGAAAAATCAATTGCTGACACATATTCTGTCTCCTTTATTGCATTCGTCTCACCTATCTCATTTTCCACTTCTGGCACTTTTTTCTCCGGCATTGTTTCTCCCGTCGTCCCTGCTTCTGACATTCCCACAACCTGGGCAGTCAACTCTTCCTGCGCCTTCTCCTGACGCATTTCATCCCATTTATGCATTACCACCCCTGCTGTACCGAACGCCAGACAGATGACAGCTATCACAGCCGCTGCTTTCCGTGTCCACTTTTGCATCGATCCCTCCATCTTTGCCCGTGAAACGTTCTGCGCCTTTATTTATTAAGCAAATTATATATTTTTATAAATGATGTATTAATTTGCATACAAAACGAAACAGATAACAGCATAGTTTTAGGACAGCGCCATTTTTTCTGGCGCCGCCCTAAAAACCTGCTCTTATAACCGGGCAATTTTTATTTTTCTATATCTTGTCTTACTCTTCCGTCTTTTTTCTGCCCGTCATTAATACATAAGCTGCTGCCATCATTCCAATTGCCAGCAGAGCCATCGGCACATCCATCCGATCCGTATCCCCGGTCTTCGGAAGTCCTTCTGCCGGTACAACCGGCTGAGGTTCTGGTACAACCGGCGTAACCGGTTCCGTCGGCTGGGCTGCCGGTCCCGACGCGGTTGTAGTCGAAGACTTTTTACTGCCAGAACTACTTCCGCCTCCGTGACCGCCGTGGCTTCCGCCTCCGTTATTGCCTGGATTCGGGGTCGGGGTAGGATCAGATCCCGGTTCCTGGCTTCCATGTTCTACCACATATGATACGGTCGGCTTCGGGAATTCTTCTGGCCGATACTCATTTCCACGGCTGTCTACCGGATACAGGACCGCCTCCTGATTGGTATAGAGCCCTTCATAGTGCTGGCTGCCGTCCCGGTCATATTTTCCATAGGTTCCATCCGCCGTCTTTGGGTTTATCAGTTTTACGGTATAGGTCAGCTGCACCGGTGCAAAGTTTGAAACTGGTTCATTTATATACCAGGTAAACATCTCTGTCTCTGCCTTATTTCCCGCGTCATATACCACTTTAAAACGATAATTCTGCGGTCCCGGTTCTCCGTCTCCAAAATACCAGGTGTTGCCCTCCTGATACATAGAAAGCGCTTTTCCCCCTACTGTCAGCTGGTCTAAGTGATCGAAATCAAAGTTATAATCCTCTTTCACATAGCCCATATAATCTTTCACAACAGAACCTTTATCAACGGCATACAAAATATCATTTTCTATACTTTCAAATGAAACCTGCTTTCCATTCGCGAGGTACCGCATGAAACTCATTCCCCACTCATAGTTACTTGCCGTTCCGGGCGGCGTAATCGGCATCGCATAGCAGTGATATCCTTCCGAAGCTGCCTGTGCGTACGCCTCGTACGAAAGATATAATGCCTTATCGATCGAATTCACATAATTTCCTGCTTCCTCCACCGGTGTAATAAGCGATGCATCCGGTTCCGTTCCATATGGATAGTCGTGTGTATCCTTCTGCTCTGAAAGTCTGGCTCCTATGCCGGTCAGCCATGCATTCCAGTCCGTCGGTGCCTGATTATTTCCATACTTGGATTTCCAGTTATCCGGTCCTGCAAAATGTTTCGGAGAATCTGCCATAAATCCCCAGGCAACCGCCGTCGGATTCTCATTAAACATATAGGTAATACCATCACTGACAACTACCAGTGTCTTGCGTTCATCTGCCACTCCTGTATCCTGGTCTAACATTGATTTACCCGCTAAAATACCTGCGTGAAGATTGGTTCCACTCTTAATTTCCTGACAAATGGCTGCTTCAATCGCCTCATATTGGGTCTCCAAATCCATAAATCCATCCGTATGGGCTTCCTTGTTAAAGAGCACTACTCCCACTTTGACCTTTGCTCCCTTTTCCTGCACTTCTTTCTTGAGGTTCTGAAGCATTTCCAATGCCTGCTCTTTCAGTCCCATGCTGGTTGATTTATCTAAGACAAGCACCACATCACTTACCAGCTGCTCCTCCGCTGACGGCAAGGACAAAGCCACTTGAGACTTAAAATTTTCATCCAGCTGTTCCGCTGTCTTCGATTTAGAAGTTCCTCCCTCTGGAATCGTCGGAAGTTCTCCTCCCGGAATCGTATATGATACAGTCGGTTTCGAAAATACTTCCGTTTTTCCTTTTTCCTGATCGCTTCCAACCGGATGCAGCACTGCTTTCTGGTTCGTATAAAGTCCATCATACTCTTCGCTTCCGTCTTCATCGTACCGTCCATACGATTCTCCTGGATTGTTCTTCGGATTTACCAGTTTTACCGTATAGGTCAGCTGCACCGGTTCATTATTTTTTACCGCCTCATTCATCGTCCAGATGAAATGTTCTCCGCCTTCCTTATCCGACGGATCGTATTCCACCTTAAAACGATACTGAGCTGCATTCACGTCTTCATTTCCAAAATAAACGGTATTTCCATCTTTCCATTTGGAAAGCTCCCTGCCGCCAACAGTCAGACGGTCGATGCTCTTTAAGTCAAAATTGTAGTCATCCTTGACCCAACCCATATAATCTTCCACCATCGAGCCCCGATCGACGGCATAAAGGATGTCATTTTTGATATCTTCAAAACTTACCGTTTTTCCGTCTGCCAGATATTTCACAAAGCTCGGTCCCCATGGATAGCTTTCACCAGCAGATGAACCAATCGGCATCGCATAGCAGTGATACTGTTCCTTCGCCGCTTCCAGATATGCCTCATAGGAAAGATAGAGTGCTTTATCAACGCTATTGGCACGTTCTTTTCCTTCACCAGGTGGGGTACATGGCGTTAAATCTCCTTGCTCATATGGATGGTCAAATTCATCGCCCTGTGCATCCATCTGCGCTTTGATTGTACCCAGGCGCTCGTTCCACTCATCCTCCGATAATGCTTTATTATTCCCATATTTAAGAATCCAGTTATCCGGTCCCGCCCAGGAATGTTCTGAACCATCATTCTCAAATCCCCAGGCAACCGCCGTCGGTTTTTCCCCAAAAATATAGGTAATGCCATCGCTTAAAAGCACCAGGCTCTTTCTTCCTGCTGCCACCTGCGTATCCTCATCCAGCATTTTCTTACCTGCAAGGATTCCAGCCGAAAGATTCGTTCCGCTGCTAATATTCTCACGGATCGCTGCCGCAATCGCATCATACTGGGTTTCCAAATCCATAAAGTCAGACTTATGCGCTTCTTTATTAAAAATAACGACTCCAACCTTTACTTTTGCGCCATTTTTCTTTGCCTGCGCCTGCAGCTCCTTAAGCATCTCTAACGCCTCATTTTCCAGCTGCACGCTGGTAGATTTATCCAGCACAAACACAATGTCATTTTCCAGTTTTTCCTCCGCTGACGGAAGGGAAAGTGTTACCTGGGATTCAAAGTTTTCGTCCAGATTGGTAGCTTTTTTAGACTTCGAAATCTGCCAGTCTGGAATTTCTTCCACTTCCACTGCCGACAAAACAGCTACGTCTGTCAGACCAAGCTCCATCGCGGAAGTTACAAATGCGGCTGCGGATGCATTCTTAATGCCTACCGTTTCATATGAATCCCCCAGAATGCGTTCGAAATTGTCTTCTTCTGCTTCGTCGCCTACAATCGCCTTATTTTTTTCATTTTCATCGTTCTCGTCCTCTTCTTCTTCTGCATCAGGCGGAGATGCCATTGCAGCTGAAGTCAAAAACATCGAAAAATGAGCCGAACGTGATACCTGAACTGAATCTTCGTCCTGGGCGCTGTCATTTTCTGAATCCGATGTATCTGCATCGGACGCATCCATGTCTGCTTTTTCATTCTCGTTCTCAGAATCCAGCTCCGATAAATCTTTCTTGTCATCCGCTGCTTCCGGTTCTTCTTTTATATCCGAGGTATCTTCTGAATCTCCTGTATTCGGTTCCTGAGCTTTCTGCTCTGCTTTGTCCTGTTTTTCTGGATCCGAGGTTTCTTCTTTTATTTGATTGTTACCTGTATCTGAAGCATTTTCCTGCTCCTTTACATCGTCCTCCAGAGCCGTATCCTCTTCTGTGATATCTTCACTTCCTGCCGGAACTGCACTTTCCGGTTCTTTTACCTCATTTTCTATCTCGGTCGGAACCGCTTCCTCTGTCTCCAGCTCAACCTGCTTTTTTACTTCACCAAATGGCGCAACCGTCATCCATGCGCTGGCTCTTCCATCCACCAGAATCCGTCCGGTGCGCTCTTTTGAAGAAGAGTTGGTCATCAGGAAAATAATTTCTTCATTTCCGCTGATCGTATACTGATCCATGTCCTCTTCATCCTCTAAGCGGGCATACATTTTCAAAGTAAGCCGGTCGTTTTTCTTCTCGAAATCTGGATGCAGTTCATATAGATTTCCTTCTTCAAACAGTCCCTCGTAGGTTTCTGCCTCATCGCCGGAAAACGTAAATGCATCCTCTTTTACTGTCTTCCCTTTTTTAGCAGCATCCCGGATTGCCTGCCTGAGAACTTCTTTTTCCAATGAAAATTCCTGTCTTTCATCCCCTCCTTCGGATGTGGCAGCTGCAAATGCGGCTGTATTTGCCACGCTTGTGCTCAACATACTGCTGCACAAAAGCACTGACATGAAACGCCTTGACTGACGTTCAAACCAGCCTTGACTGTAACTTTTCCCCTTTTTCTTCGCTTTTTTCATTCTTTTTGCCTCCTGTCTTATCTATCATCAACGCAGGTCCCCTTATGCAGATTTAAATACCTCCCTTCTGCACCGCTTTCACGCCATGTTCCCGCAAAAATGGCTCGTACAATTCCTCTTCTGCTTTTTTCCGCGCTGCCACCGCATCCTCAAGGTTTACGAAGGTTCCAAGGTTGTACACTTTTCCCTGAAAGCCGATCGCTGCCCGCCACCGGGAATTTTCCCGCTGGTAGACGCCTCGGTAGCCGCTTGTATTGTTTGCCGTATTTTTCTGGTTGGCGATTCGTTCCAGGCAGGTTCCGCCTACAAAATGAATCGCTTTTTTCATGTTTTTCTTTCGTGTCTCCGCCTGCAGGCACCCACAGCTCTTGGTTTTTCCCGCGCACAGGCTTTCTTTGGATGCCTCAATCAGGCGTCCGCAGCTACAGACACATTTCCAATATTCACCTGTCCGGTTGGAATTATCCGCCTCTTCAAGCACTTTCAAACGTCCGAACTGACGACCTGTCAGATCGATCCGCCGACTGGACGGAAGTTCCTTCCGATAGCACCCGCAGCTTTTCGTATGCCCTGTTTTCAGATGGGACTCCTCCACGGTTTTTTCTTTCCCGCAGTCACACCGGCACAGCCAGTAATGGCGGCGGCTTTTTTCTGCCTGTTTTATCTCCCGGCAGACGGTCAGGCGTCCATACCGGCGCCCCGTCAGATCTTCTCTCACATACTCCACCTCCCCGGCTGACATAATGGGGATTATGTCATATCCACCTGTTTTGTTTTTTCTTTAATTTGCAAGGTTTTTGTCGGATTTTGGATAAAATATCTGTACTTTCAAGTACTGTTTTTTAACGTCTTTGTAGGTTGAAATTTTTTCTCAGAAGTGATAAACTTGATAATAAAATCATATATTTAGATATGTATGCAGATTTTTTTCATTTCATGACATAATCCCCATTATGTTTTTCGTCAATTTTCCCTATCAATCAACAAACCTAATTCCAGCTGTCTGCGGCACGCTTCACGGCTGCTGATGATCGTATAACGTCTTGTCGTTTCCACGCTGCTGTGACCCAGATAGTCTGCCAGACGGACCAGATCGTGATCGCGCTCGTAAAATATCTTGGCAAACAGATGGCGCAGATTGTGCGGATATACCTTGCTCGGAAGAACACCCGCTTCGGCGCAGACGGATTTCATGTCCGCCCACACATTCTGTCTGCGGACTGCCTGCCCGTTTTTTGTGACAAAGATGCTGCCTCTCACAATCCGCTGCTTCCGGCAGTACTGCGTCAAATACAGCATCAGCGACTGCGGCAGCAGGATCACCCGCTGTTTTCCCTTACAGTCGATCACTACTTCCCCCTGTGCCAGCGATTCCGCTGTAATATATGAAAGCTCGCTGATTCGTATGCCCGTGCTCGCGATTGTCTGCAAAATCGCACAGAGACGTTCATCGCCGCGTCCCCGTGCCGCCTTAACTAACTTCTGGTAATCGCTGCGCGTCATTTCCCGTCTCTCATCGCAGAAAATCCGCTTCTGCACCCGGAACGTGCGGACACAGTATTCCTGTCTTCCGATAAAATGAAAGTAGCTGTTCAGAGATGCCAGCATCGAATTGGCGCTGGATGTTTTATAATGGGCTTGCAGATATTCCTTAAACGATATAATTGTGTTTTTATCCCATTCTTCACCCACAAACATCAAAAACTTTCTCACATCCCGGCAGTATTTTTCGATCGTATGGCTGCTTTTTTCCTGTTCTCTCAAATAATCCCTAAATCGTTCCAATTCATTTTGTGTTTCCTGTTTCAATGCGTTTCCTCTCTTTCTCACGAAACTTTCTCGCGGATTTGTTTTTTTCGCAGCTGTTTCTTCTTTCACAACTGTGACCACTTTTCTATTTTCTGAAAAGTAATCTTATAGTATACGCACCGGAAACAGAAATCTCGCTAAAAAAACATTTTTGCTCTTTTAATCGGATTTTTGCAGAACCAGACATCACTGCGCCCGAAATTTTTTCACATGGACTCTCTTTGATCTTCACAATAAAAACAGGACAGCCGCTCCCATATTGCTCGGAACAGCTGCCCTGTTTTTTCATATATTTTCTTTTATATTCATTTTACTCTTCCGCCCGGATCGCCCAGCGCATCTTCGTCGAGCGGGCACGCGGGTTCTGTACGCACTCCTGCGCGGACGGGCGCACCACATCTTTGGAATATTCTTTATAGATACCGACGCGATATCCCTCTTTGAGCGCCGCTTTCACCAGTTTATCCTCTCCGGAATGGAAGGTCAGGATCGCTGCCCGTCCGCCCGGTCGAAGCGCATTTGGAAGCTTCTCCATAAACTCATAGAGTACTTCAAATTCCTGGTTTACATCGATCCGGAGCGCCTGGAAAACACGCTGACAGGTCTTCTTGATTGTCTCCTTTTTCTCCTTTTCCGGAAGGAAATCCAATGTTTTTTCAATGATTTCACGGAGTTTCGTGGTCGTATCGATCCGGTTTCCACGGCGGATCTCATCCGTGATCGCTTTTGCCAGCTCCTCGCAATACGGTTCGTCTGAATTTTCGTACAGCATGCCCGCCAGCTCCTCACGCTCGATCGTGTCAAGGCGCTCGGCGGCGCTGATGCCTTTTTCCTGATTCAGGCGCAGATCCAGCGGCCCATCTACCTTGAACGAAAAGCCTCGCTTCGGATTGTCAATCTGCATCGAAGACACGCCCAGATCGGCTAAAATAAAATCAAAACCACCCGCTTCTTTGGCAATCTCATCGATTGTACAGAAGTTCTGGAGACGGATTGAAAGCATGTCCTCGCCATAGCCCGCTTCTTCCAGGCGTTTCCGCGTCTTGGCGGATTCCTCCGGATCAACATCGGTCGCATACATATGTCCCTGCCCTTTCAGGCAGGCCAGCATTGCCTTCGTATGTCCGCCGTATCCTAGCGTCGCATCAAATCCGACCTGCCCCGGCTGGATCTGCAAAAAGTCCAGAATCTCCTGCACCATAATGGAAATATGCATGCCCGCTGGTGTATTTCCCTTCTGAATCACATGCTGGATCGTGTCCTGATACTTCTCCGGCTGCAGCTCTTTATATTTTTCTTCAAATTTTTTTGGATATTTTCCTTTATATCTGACACGCCGTTTGTGTGGTGTCTGATTTTCCTGATCCATAAAAGCCTCCCATATCTGCTTAGATTTTCCATTGATTTTCCCATCTGTCAAATCGAAAATCATATTGGTTCAAGCATATATGGAAGGCGTTCAAATGTCAATTCTTTCTTGATTTTTCCAGATAAAACGCAGCATCATAGGTATACAATAAAGGCGTTTTGGTTGAAATGTTTCTCCGGGCAGATGTTTGCAGATGAGCCATCAAATCTTTCTGTATATAAAATACTCATTCTCCCCAATTTCTGACGCTCCTGCCTGCCCGGATACTCCTTTTCAACGTGCATAGTATGACAAATTGTGTGGCGTTTTGCATCGGCGGGATACTTGACACAGCATCCCGCTTTCAATAAAATGATTATACATCGTACATTGATGTGCGATACAATCCCTTTTTAGCTAATTTATATAATTTTTACTTATTTTTCATGTAATTATAAAAAACTATGAGTGTAAAAAATTGCACCAGAACCCTACATAACAAATATACATGATTGCACATCTTATGGATATCTAACAGGAGGTTTTATGACGCACGATAAAAAACGGCTGCTCTCGATCGGCGAGGCAGCCAAAGCGTTGGAAGTGACCCGGCGCATGATTTTAAATTATGAAGACAAGGGTCTTATTCTGCCGGATCAGAGAGACGGTATCAATGGAAACCGTTGCTATACAGCAGACACCGTCTCGCGCATCCGGAGCATCCGCATTCTGCAGAATCTCGGTCTGTCGCTGGATGATATCTATGCCTATTATCACGGCACGACGGATCTGGAGCCGCTGATCACTCGTCTGGAAGATCTGCGTGACGAGATCAGCCGGAATATTGAGAAATTAAAAGAACATTCAAAAGGGCACAATGACTTTGAAATCCGACAGATAGAACTTCCCGCCCAGACCGTTTACTGCCAGGATCTGCATTCGACAGAACTTGAAGACAAGAAAGAGCAATTACGTAGCGTCTTCATCAAGGCGATCCGCCAATATGGTTCTGACACCACCCAGCATATGTTTTTCACCGAATACAACCTTTCGAATCCGGGCGATTTTACCTGCTGCATCGCCGTCCCGCCGGAAAGCCTGGGTGAACATCTCGTCACCCTGCCCTGCCAGAAAGCGCTCTGTATCTTTTATCACGGTGCCTATGAAGGTCTTCCGGTAATTGTGAAGCATCTTTGTGCGTATGCTAACAAATATCAGATTCCATTAAAGGGCACCGCCCGCCACCTCTATCTGGAGGGACCGCCCCAGCACAAAAATCCTGAGAATTTTCTGACGCAGGTAGCGGTTCTGATGGCGGATGATACCCTTTAACCAAAACTTATTTCTCTAATTTTATTATTTTAATTCCTCTGGGCGCAGCACGCATTGACCCACTCTATAAAGTTATCGGCCGCGGCAGCCCGCATGGACATAAACAAAGCCCTGATCCGTATAATCCGTAAAACTCCGGTACTCCGTCAGATCCTCCTGAGCCGCATATCCCGGCGTATTGACTGGAAATACGATCGGCTCCGAACGTGCCTATCTGTATCCAGAATCACTGCCTTACACTTCAATCGCCCCAAACCGGAATGAATACAGGTAGCGCTCCGCCACCCTTTTTCCTGTCATCTGTTCTAGTGCGCGGGTATAGTAGCGCACCTGTGCCTCATAGCGGCGGATCAGAATGTCTGAATTTTCCACATAATCTGTCTTATAATCCACCAGAACCAGCTTGCCGTCCTCCTCAAAAAAGGCGTCGATGATACCCTGTATCAGAATCCGCTCATCCGAATCCCACTCGCCCATCTCGCGCGCCGGAATACCGATGACGAACTGTTTTTCCCGGTACAGTTTCCCGGCTGCTGCCGCTCTCTGCATGCGTTTTCCCAATGAACTGGCTGTCAGTTTTGCCAGATCTGAGCCGCGCACCAACGCCGCCGCCTCGGCATCCATCCGCCCCTCAGCCGCCAGCTTCGCCGGAAATGCATTTAACTCCTGTCTCGACATTGCCCGCTCAAACGGCAACAACTGCAACACACGGTGGTACGCTGTACCGCGCGTCGCGCCGCCTTTTTCTTCCTGCTCCTTCTCCATAAACACTGGCAGCGTCGGCAGAAATACCATCTCCTCCTCCTCTTCCTCCATGCCCTTTTTCTTGAGTTCAGAAACGGACATCTTGGTGTTGAGACTCAGATCGTCCAGGTATGGGTACTGGAAATGGTAGTTGTTGCTGATGATCGATTCTATTTGCCTGATATTTTCGAGCCGATTTTGCGTGTTTGGATGATTCTCGTCATTCGACAAATGGCTGTCCTCCCCCGCCAGCCACCGCAGCCACTCTCTCGATAACGTCTGGCGTATCTGCGTGCCAATCTCACGGTCGATCTGGTCGGAAAGCGTTTCCATCTGATATGAAATCCACGGATTTTTTTCCGGAATACTCATCAAAATCCAATCCAGATACGAGGAGGCCAGCGTCAGAATCGTATACGGAATCGCCCCGTGTTCGGCTGCCACTGCGCTCCACTTCGCAATCCGATCCTCCAATTTCCGGGAGGACGCCGTCAGAATCAATTTTTCCTTCGCACGCGTCAGCGCCACGTAAAGAACGCGCAGTTCCTCGCCCAGCGCCTCCAGTTCCATCCGGCGTTTCATCACATTTTTCTTGAGCGTCAGTCCCTTGATGCGCTTCTCACTGTCCAGATAGTCGGTTCCGATTCCCAGATCCGCGTCAATCAGAAGTTTCCCCCGCGTATCCTGCTTGTTAAAATTTTTTCCCATTCCAGCCACAAACACGATCGGAAATTCCAGTCCCTTGCTCTTATGGATACTCATGATCCGCACCACCGTTCCCTCGGAATCTGCCACCGGCGCTTCACCAAAATCTGTATTGTATTTTTTCAGCTTCTCAATATACCGGATGAAATGGAACACACCCCGGTAGCTCGTCGCCTCATAGGCTGCCGCTTTCTCCACCAGCATATCCAGATTGCCGCGCCGTCCCGCCCCGCCCGGAAGCGCCGACACATAGCGGTAATAGCCCGTTTTGTCGTAAATCCGGTAGAGGAGTTCGTGCATCGGCAGGTAAACAGATTCCTGGCGGAATGTATCCAGGAGAGTAAAGAGTTTTTGGAGTTTTCGGCGCAGGTTATTCTTTTGAATTAATTTATTTTTTTGAAAACGAAACGCATCCGCGATCGACGAATCGTCACTTTCGTCATTCGACTTCACCGGTCCATCCTCGTTCATATACTCCACAACCGCCCGGTAAAGCCCTGCATCCCGCGACCGGTCAACGCCCGCCTTATGTTCCGCCACAATCCACGCCATCTCCTCATCAGAAACGCCGCCAAACGGCGATTTGAGCACCGACGCCAGGGGAATGTCCTGCATCGGATTGTCAATGACTGCCAAAAGATTCAGCACCGTCTCGACTTCCAGCGTATTAAAATATCCCGTCCGAGACTCTGCGACCGCCGGAATCCCCTGCGTCGCCAGCACCTCGATAAATTCTTCCGCCCATCCGCTAACGCTTCGAAGCAGAATCACAATATCCCCGTACTGCGCCCGACGGTAAGCGCCAAGCTCCTTATCCCAGATCGTGATCCCCCGTTCTTTATCCGTCATCTCACGGATCTTTCCGGCGATCATGCGCGCTTCCAGCTCTCTGGCGGTGTAATCGGCTGCCTCATCATCTAACTCGGGGGATTCCGTCTCTTTCTGCGGCTGCACCGACAAATCCACCAGCAAAAGCTCCGTCTTTAACTCATCCAGGCCATCCCGCTCTTCAAAGGCTGCGCCCGGATGCAGTGCCGCATCTTCCGTATAGGATATATTTCCCAGCTTTTCCGTCATGATACGGTAAAAAATCGCATTGATCGATTCCAGTATGTGATCCCGGCTTCGAAAGTTCTGGTGAAGCTCGATCTTCTGGTGCGCGCTCTCCTCCGACGTGTATGTGCTGTATTTTTCCAGAAATAATTCCGGTCTCGCCAGGCGGAATTTATAGATACTCTGCTTGACATCGCCCACCATAAACACATTCGGGCGGTCAAAACGTTCACCGCTGATGCACTGGATCAGCGTCTCCTGAACCAGGTTGCTGTCCTGGTACTCGTCCACCAGAATTTCGTCGTACTGCACGGCGAGCTCATCCGCGACTGTGCCTGGTACGCGCACTGTCCAGACATTTTTCCCTTGCATCTGATCGTTTTCTTCTGCACTTGAAGTTTCCTCCGCCTCGGAACATTCTGATTCCGGTTCTGTCAGAATCTCCAGCGCAAAATGTTCCAGATCATGAAAATCCACCACATTTTTCTCTTTCTTCTTCGCCCTAAACCGCCGTCCAAATTCCTGCGCCAGCTCCAAAAGTTCCAAAATCCGCTCTTTTCCAGCTTCCATATCCGTAAGCATCTGCTCCGGGGAGGCAAACAGGTACTCTCCTTTCAACTTTTCAACTGCTTTTTTGACCCGACTGCGGCAGTCGG
The DNA here is from genome assembly GCF_003481065.1 of Clostridium sp. TF11-13AC. Classification (NCBI taxonomy): domain Bacteria; kingdom Bacillati; phylum Bacillota; class Clostridia; order Eubacteriales; family Clostridiaceae; genus Clostridium; species Clostridium sp. TF11-13AC. The sequence goes on along the minus strand of NZ_QUKJ01000001.1, from coordinate 97,804 downwards.
AAACAAGCGCCTTTTTCTCCGGATCGACCTCCCCGTTTTTGCCACGGATCGCCGCCAGACGCGAAAATGTAAATTGTTCCAATGCCTCCGAGATCGTTTCAAACGAACCGGCTGCCCCGCAAACTGCCTCCGCATGGCGCAGATCTTCCTCGATCATCGGCAGGTACGGCATCGGTCCCCCCGTCTCCTGGCAGATCTCCCACGCCTCCCGAAGCTGTATTTTCCACTCCTGCGCCTGCAATGCAATATCTCGCAAAAGGAACTGCATCCACTCCGTCTGCTCCAGCTCTCCCTGTTCGGTCAAGAGCAGCTCCTCACGGCATTTTTCATACCACGCATCCGGCCACGGGTTACTCTGGGCGAAATTGTAGACCTGCATCACATACTCGGCAATTCCACCGTCCGCCTTGCCCGTCGCATACGCGTCCACAAACTCCTCATACCGTTTCCCGCCGTCGCGGTAATAATCTTCCAGCAGCCCATCCATCACATCAGCGCGCATCAGAAGCATTTCGCCCTCATCGCCAACCCGGAATGCCGGATCGATGTCCAGCCGGTCAAAATGTTCCCGCATGATATGCAGGCAGAAGCTGTCGATCGTCGTGATCTGGGCAAACTGAACCAGAACTGCCTGCTGCTGGAGATGTTCATTTTCCGGCTCCGATTCCAGTTTTTTCTCAATCGCCGCCTGGATCCGCTCCCGCATCTCCGCCGCTGCCGCCCGGGTAAAAGTCATGACAAGCAGGCGGTCTATGTCCTTCGGGTTCTCCCCCTCCGTAATCATCTGGATGATACGCTCAACCAGCACCGCGGTCTTGCCGCTTCCGGCCGCTGCCGACACCAGGAGGCTTTTCTCCCGCCCCTCAATTACCTGCTTCTGTTCCCTGGTCCAATTTACTGCCATTTCTCGCCCTTTCCTTTTTCATGACTGGTTCTTCTTTCATTCCCACAGTCACAGCCAAACACAAACTTACCGTTCCGTTTCCTTATCCTTTTCTTCCATCTTCCCCCAGATCTCCTCCGGGCTCAGCTTATCAAAACGCCGGAACTGGTAGCCGTCCGTTTTCAAATCAAATCCGCACACACTGTGGTACGGGCAATAATCGCACGCCGTTTTCTGGCCGTTTTTGTACGGCGACGCCGCAATGTTTCCATCCAGAATCTCCCGCCCCATATGCTTCATTTTCCGGTTCACATACGCGCCCAGCACACGGAATTTTTCTTCCCCTGCCGCCTGCGAACGCCGCTCAACGATCGCCTCATTTTTAATCGAAACCGGCACAACATCCGAATCCGCCGTCGCCTCCTCGCCCAGCCGGTTATCCAGATGTGCCAGTGCCTCCCGATCGCCGTTTACCAGCCCGTTCATCCGCAGTGCCTTCAAAATATCGGCATTCGTCTCCTCCTCCGACTCCACCGGCTTGCGCTCCACCATCGGATCCTCGATATGATAATAGAAAAGCCCCGCTGGAACCACCGTTTTATCCGGGTATTCCCGCCCGATCTTCTCCATCGCCGCATCCATGTAGACAACCAGCTGCAGCTGCAATCCATAATAAATATCCGTCAGGTCAAATTTCGTTTTTCCCGTCTTGTAATCAATGATCTTAAGGTACAGCCGGTCTCCATCCTCGCAGAGATCGATTCGGTCAATCCGCCCGCGCAGATGGATCGCCTCCTCGCTTGAAAGCGGAATCCGCATCGCTCTCAGGTGATCCATCGGTGAAAAACTGACCTCAAACCCGGCTGGCTCAAAATCACCTTTTTTTAGCTGTTCCGTCAGTGCCCAGATCGTCCGATCCGTGATCCGGTATACCTTCCGTTCCAGATACTGGTTCCGGTACGAGCTTCCCAGAATCGCATTGCCGTATTCCTCCGTGACCGACGCCACACACTCCGCCACCATTTTCTGGCGGTCTTCCTCCGAAATGCCGGAAAACCGGCGATTTTCCTCTTTCATCCGCGTGAAATACATGTCGATCGCCGCATGGAACAGATTTCCGATATCCGACGGGGCAATCTCGTACATCTGCCGTTCCGACAATTCCAGCCCATACGAAAGAAAATGTGCATACGCACACGACGCATACAGCTCCATACGCGTCACACTGCCCCGCAGAATCGGGCTATAGAGCGCCCGCGCCGCCGCCTTCCCGATGCCCGTATCCTGATAGGTATAAAATGCAGCATCCGAGAGCGCCTGCATTTCATCCCGGTACGATTCTGCCTGAATAAAGTATCGGTACAGCGATATAAACTGGTCATTTTCCCCGCTTTTTTCATCCTGCAGTCCCCGAAGCACCCAGCTCATGCCAAGCTCCGGCGACCAGAGCGCTTCCTTCTCTTCCTCCGGCTGTTCCAGACGTTTCTCCGGAAATAATTTAAGCAGCTGCAGCATCAGACTCGAAGGACGCATCGCTTTTCCCTCGGCAGAGGACGCCGCACACGACAGATAGAGATAGTCCGACGGCTTTGTCAGCGCCAGATAGAGATAAAATCGCTGCAAAAAGCTTTCCTCCCGCGCGGTCGGCGCCAATTCTACCTGCATTTCCCGCAGCGCCCGGCGATCCGCCTCCGAAAGGAGCCCGCCGCGTCCCGAAACAGACGGCACTATCCCGTCATTGACTCCGGCAAAAAACAACACTTTTATATTGGAAAGACGGGTTCGCGTGATATCGCCGACCACGATCCGGTCCACGACCGCGGGGATCAGTCCTACCTTGATCTCCGCAAAACCGGCGTCCAGAATCTCTGCATACTCCCGCTGTCCCATGACCTCCTCGCCGAGAAGCGCCACAATCCGGTCAAACAGGTCCATCACCAGCCCATACACCTGCCCGTACTCCTTGGCAAGACTCATATCGCCCATTTCTTCAAACTGCTGCGCCATCGCCGCCAGCTTCTGCTCCATCTCAAGTGCCTCGAGAAAATGGACCAGCGCCTCCGTCCGCTCGCGCACCGTTGCTTTGCAGTTGGAAAACACCTCCCGAAGCGGCAGAAATGGTGTGACAACCGCCTCACGGAACTGATTTAACTCATCCAGATTGATAAGCTCTGCCCCCCGGTACACGCGCTCCCATGTACTGTTCCACCGCTTAAACCCGCGGATTCCAAGCGCAATCACATAATTTTCCGCCTGATAGATCACTTCCGGTGAAAGCCCCGCAAGCGGCATCACCAGCCCTGTTTTCAGGAATCGAAACACCGATTCATAGGAAAAGCCCGATTGCAGCACCTCCAGCGCCGCCCGGATTAGTTCCACCATCGGGTTACTTAAAATATTTTTCTTATAATCAATAAAACACGGGATCTGATTCTTCTCAAACTGCCTCAGAATCTCCCGCGAATATGTCTCCAAGTCGCCGGTAATCACCGCGATCTCCCGGTAACGGATGCCCTCCGATGCCACCAGACGCCGGATTTCTCCGCATAAGAAAGAGATTTCCGCCTGCGGGGTTGCTGCTTCAATTAGACGCAGGCTTTCCCGGCCGTGTTCAGCCGCAGCCCCGCTTTCGTTCCCGCTCCCAGAATGATACACCTTTCCCCTATATCGGAACAATTCATTTTCAATAAATCCCAGTTCCGGGCTGTCCTTAAATCTCCACATTGGTTTTTCTTTCAACAAAATATCCTCATCCCGGCTGCATCCGGCAGCTGCAGCACGATCAATCAGACGGCAGACGGTATGACGGCTCATGTAAAAGAGCTTCTGCTGCACGCTCTCGCGGTACGGGTTGTCCTCCGGATCCATCGTGACCGTCACGATCACCTTCCGGCAGCACCGGAATAAGAGTTCCAGAAGCTCATACTGGATCGGCGTAAAGCCCGTATAGCCATCCAGCGTCACAACGCTATCGCGGATGAGCTGTGACTGCGGCAGCACCCGGCAGAGAAGGCTTAAAATTTCTTCTTTTACGATCACTTTTTCCTCGGTATACGCCTGGAATGCCCGGTATAAAACCTGCATATCCAGAAGCTTCTGGCGCAGCAGCGGGCTTTTCGTCTCCCCGATCAGCGTCTCCAGCTTTTCCTCCGTGATGCCGTACTGGAAAAACTCAGACAGCATCGATTTGATCTCGCTGATAAAGCCCGCCTTGTCCAGATGCCCTCCAAACAGGTGCAGATTTCCCCGGACGCCCGATGAGACGCGCCGCAGAACCATCGATTTTCCCATATCATCCAGCACCGCCAGATTTTCAATCGCCAGTTCCTCAAACACCCGGTATGCCAGACGCTCAAAACTGACAATATCGATATTCATCACGCCATGGTTCGGATGCAGCATCACGATCTCTTTCTGCGTCTGCATCGTAAACTGTTCCGGCACCAGAGCAAAAAAACGTTCGTCCGGCTCTTCCATCGACTGACGGATCAGATTTTCATACAATGTCCGTGTCTTTCCCGAACCGGAACCACCGATTATAAATTGCAATGACATAGTTTTCCCTCTGTCTTTCTGTCTATGTTTTCTGTCAGATACCAAAGCACTTCCGCCCGGATGCATCCCGGATTCCCATTTCTTCCCGGTATTTCGCCACAGTCCGCCGCGACAGCGTGATCCCCGCTTCCGCCAGTTTTTCTGACAGCACGCGGTCGCTGAACGGCTTTCTCGGATTTTCCGTTTTGATCAGATGGCGGATTGCCTCCCGCGGATCTTTGCCTGTTTCCATCCGATTCACCACTTCTGCCTGAACCGCCGTTTCTTCCTGATTCGCCGCCTCTTCCCGATCTGCCAGTCTTCCCTTATCCGTCATCCCGAATCCCCCCGCAGCCATGTGTCTTGAAAAGAAATATGACAGCGGAAAGATCCCCCAGCGGCATTGCAGATATTTTTCACGCACTGTCCGGCTCAGCGTCGGCTCGCTGACCCCCAGCGATTTAGCCGCCTGTTTCTGCGTCCACGGAGCCAGTTTTCCACTTCCTTTTGCAAAAAACTCCCCCTGTACGCACAAAATCTCTTCTGCCAGCCGCGCCAATGTCTGGTTGCGCTTCCCAATGCACTGGCAGACCCATTCAGCCTGTCGGATTTTCCCCTCGATGTATTCCTTCGCCTCCGTCTCGGTATCTTTCTGCTTCATCAATGACAAATAATACGGATTGATGGCAATCTGCGGCAGTGTCTCATCGGAAAGCTGCATTTCAAATCCGTGTTCCGTCTGTGAGATAATTATATCTGGTACGATATATTTATCATAGCTCTCATCCCCATATCCGCTTCCTGGTTTGGGATTCAGCTCCCGGATCCGCGCTGCTGCCAGAAGCACTTCCTCCAGCTTGCAGGAGCATGCACGGGCAAGCTGCTTCATCTGGTTTTTTCCCAGCAGATCCAGATGGTTGGAAATGATGCGTGCCGCCAGAATTTCGGTTCGCATCGTTCCATTCTGAACAATATCAATCACCGCGCCGCCGTCCTCTGCCAGATAAGACAGCTGCATCAACAGACACTCCTTCAGCGACCGTGCCCCGATCCCACACGGTTCCAGCCTGCCAAAATTTTTCCAGATCCGTTCTCCTTCTGTCTCCTCAATTCCCAGCCCAGCGCAGAGTTCTCCAAAATTCACGCTGAGATATCCGCTTGCATCCAGATTTTTGATCATATAGCGGAATATTTTTTCTTCTCTTTTCGTCAGATGCAGCATACACGCCTGTTCCAGAAGTGATTCCAAAAGCCCCTCCTGGCTTCGTCCCGGCTCTAATCGCCCCGCCTCTTCTTCCTCATCCTGATAATAGGTCTGGTTCTGGCGGTCAAGGCTGGCAAGTTCTTCAAGTCTGCGGATTTTCTCGTTCAGCTCTCCATTTTCTTCCAGCCGTCCGTTCTCCGGCTCCCGCTCTTCCAGATCCACCACCGGATTTTCCAGCGCCATCTCTTCTATGTACTCTTTCAGTTCTATCTGCCCCATCTGAAGAATATTTGCGGATTGTATCATTTTCTGGGACAAGGTCTGTTTGAGCTTTAACTCCTGTTTCAGTTCCATCGTACCACCCCTGAAAATATGTAAAACGCCCAGATGCCTCGCCGTTTCTGCCTGCGAAGTACCTGGGCGTCCTGTCTTTTGCCTGCCTAATTACTGATCCAGCTCGTCCTCGCCGACCAGCTCATCATATTCCTGCTCGTCCAGAAGCTCGTCAAACGCATCTGCCACGATCTCATACTCATCGTCGTCCTCGATGTTTTCCAGGTTCGGCTGTCCGTTCTCATCCTCGCTGTAACGGTACAGATATACCTCTCCGTCCTCTGCCTCGATGTCATCCATCGGAAGAAGGGCAATATAATCCTTGCCGCCTGCCGGGAAAATCGTCAGAACAACACACTCAATCTCTCTGCCGTCATCCAATGTCAGAGTCACGGTCATCTCCTCGCCGTTGTCGATCTCTTCCTGCGTCATATTCTTATTATCTGCCATATTTTACCTCTTTCTTTTCTATGCCTTTTCTACGTCCCACAAGATCCGTTGGCGGAATCCTGTCTTGACTCCACTGTATCAGAGTATTCTGTAAAAATCAAGACTTGACTTCCTCATTGTCCTCTTCATCTGCCGCCTCGTTACTGTTCACGCATACGTGCCCAGTAACGGAATTTGCCGTGGCTTCGCATTTAAATACGGCAAATTCCTGCTGCCGCCACGTTTTCTTACGGCACTTTCGGTTCCAAAAGTGCCTACCCGTGTACAGTATCGCCGCTTCATTCCGATACGCCGCCATCTATTCCAGCCCCTCATCCGGCACCTGTACGCGCATTCCACGTGCAAATGCCCGGTTTAAGCGGATTGTGTGCCGTGCCAGCGGGTTAAACAGCATATAGATGCAGAATACCGCCTCTATAAATTCGATTGCCGCCGCCGTCACCAGCATGAAAACCAGCGGAAATGGCAGCCACCAGCTCATCTGAAGCAGCGATACGCCGCCCCACACGATACTCGCCCCACGCCCGATCAGCATCAACACCGTAAGCACCGGGCTCTCCCGCAGCATAAGCATATACCAGCCATAAAAAATAAACGGTCCCAAAAGCGTCATGACCGCATTTGTTTTCTCCATTCCATAGACAAATGTCATAATCAGATAAAACAGGCAGTACAGAACCCGCACCCCCGTCAGAATCCGTACCATCCAGTGCAATGCCTCATTCTGCTCCCCGTAACCCGGAAGTGTTTTTTCCATCTGTTTTCCCCACATTGCCCATTCCCGCTGCACTGCAGCATACTCCGGACGATGCTTTCTCTTTATAAATCCCATTCAGAGTCCCCTCTCTAATATTCAATTCCCCGCCGCGCCAGGATTTTCCGGTCAAACGGATGCTTGATTTTTTCCATCTCTGTCACGTAATCAGCCCGCAAAAGCAGCTCCTCCGGCGGTTTCCGCCCCGTCATCACAACTTCCAGATCCGCTGGTCTGTGATCCAGAAAATCCACTATATCCGCCAGCTCCAAAAGTCCCGAAGAAAGAGAAGCGCAGACCTCGTCCAACACCAGCAGAACATCGCAGGTTTCATTATTCTGTATTTTCCTGCTTCTTGAATCTTCCGTTTTCCCACACCGTTTCACTGCCTCACAGCACGCTGTCTCAAACATACTTTTATAATAATCCGCCGCCTCCCGCTTCACCTCATCGGTCATTTTCCACGTGAATCCAAATGTTTTTTCACAGGGAATCAACGTCACCTCCGGGAGCCGCTTTAAAATCTCCACCTCCCCAGACTGGTCCGTTTTTAAAAAGCGGGCAGCAACTACCTGTTTTCCCGCTCCTGCTGCCCGGACCGCCAGACCGATCGCCGCCGTCGTCTTTCCTTTTCCGTCGCCGCAGTACAGATGTACACACCCCATATATTTTTCCTTTTCTTTCTTTTTATCTCGCTTTTCAGCGCACCGATACCAACTATCTTATCATATCAAACTGCCAACCACAATATTTGCCCGATTGAAAATTTACATTGAAATATTTCCCCATATACGCAATCTGGCGGTCTGATCCCAAGGACCAGAACCGCCAGAAAACCAAACTCAATGATTCAATTTTACCAAACTTCTAACTTCAAACTTCTAATTTTCCTATTTGAATGCAGCAACCAGCTCTTCCGCATCCTTATAACCCTGTTTTTTCAGTTCCCCGATATACCACTCGGTTACTGGTTCTACAACCGCCTTGAAGGAATCGATATCCAGATCCTCATACGGGATGACCTCGACGCCATTCTTGGACTGCCATCTGGAAAGGATCTCGTCGTCGCCTGCACGGTTGATCTCGCGCTCGTACTGAACAGCAAGTTTACCGCACTCATCGACTACTTCCTGCTGCTCCGGTGTCAGGCTGTCGTAAATATCCTGGTTGATGCAGAAGAACAGGCAGTCATAGTTTGCATTCCACATGGAAACGTATTTCTGTACTTCCTGTACGCTTGCCGCATCAATCGCCGGAAGCGGGTTCTCCTGACCGTCTACCGTACCCTGCTGCAATGCCGTGTAAGTCTCGGACCAGTTCATGTTGGTCGCATCTGCGCCCCACAGCTCGTAGCACTTCATCAGAAGGTTTGAACCAGCCACACGCACTTTCAGGTTCTTCATATCTTCCACGGAATGAACCGGGCGCACGCCGTTCGTGAGCTGACGGAAACCATTTTCCGCCATACCCATACAATGCAGGTCATAGGAAGAAAGAATCTCATCCATCTTCTGGCCAGCCTCGCCGTCCAGCTTCGCGTCGGCGTCCTCCACTGAATCAAACAGATACGGCAGCGATACCACGTTGAAACGCGGGTCAAATGCCGAATAAATCAGGTTGCTGTGCATCGAAATCTGCACCGGATCTCCGTTCATCAGCGCCTGGATGCCCTCGGACTGGTTTCCACCGGTCAGCTGATCCGCTGCGTAAACATCTACTTTTATCTTGCCGCCCGTTGCCTGATCCATGAGCTCGCCAAACTTGCGTCCTGCCTGTGCCCAGGTACTGGTTTCTGTCGTGGAACACGTAAAGTTCCAGGTCATTTCCGGCCAGTTCAGGTCACTGTGATCTTCCACCTGATAGGTCGAAGAATTTTCAATGCCCGCCGTCTTAACTGCACTAGCCGCATTTTCAGTAAAGGTGTTTACCAGATCCTCTGCATCATCAAAGCCCTGGTTTTTCAGTTCTCCGATAAACCATTCCGTTACCGGCTCAGCTGCTTTCTTAAAGGATTCGATGTCGAGGTCCTCATATTTCAGCACCTCCACACCGTTCTTAGTCTGCCAGCGATCCAGAATCTCCTCATCGCCTGCACGGTTGATCTCACGCTCGTAAGCAACTGCCTTACGGCCTGCCTCATCAACAACCGCCTGCTGCTCCGGTGTCAGGCTGTCATACAGCTTCTGATTGATGCAGAAGAACAGGCAGTCATAGTTTGCGTTCCACAGTGAAACCTATTTCTGTACTTCCTGTACACTCGCCGCATCAATCGCCGGAAGCGGGTTCTCCTGCCCGTCTACCGTGCCCTGCTGCAGCGCCGTATACGTCTCGGACCAGTTCATATTGGTCGCATCTGCGCCCCACAGCTCATAGCACTTCATCAGAAGGTTCGAACCAGCCACACGCAGCTTCAGGTTCTTCATATCTTCCACGGAACGAACCGGATGTTCGCTGTTGGTCAGCTGACGGAAACCATTCTCCGCCATACCCATACAATGCAGGCCATAGCTTTCCAGGATCTCAACCAGCTTGTCGCCCGCCGGACCATCTAAGACTGCATCCGCTGTCTCAACAGAATCAAACAGATACGGCAGTGATACAACATTGAACCGCGGGTCAAATGCCGAATAAATCAGGTTGCTGTGCATCGAAATCTGCACCGGATCGCCGTTCATCAGTGCCTGGATGCCCTCAGATTGGTTTCCACCGGTCAGCTGATCGGCTGCGTAAACATCTACTTTGACCTTGCCGCCGGTCGCCTGCTCCATGAGCTCGCCAAACTTGCGTCCCGCCTGTGCCCAGGTGCTTGTCTCGGTTGTGGAACACGTAAAGTTCCAGGTCATATCCGCCCAATCCAGATCGCTGTAATCGCCGATCGTGTTGAAATCGTCATTGTCTGTCTGGGTGGTTCCGCTGTCGCCTCCGGCTGTCTCGCCATTTTCAATGGCTGCCGCACTTCCCAGTGCCGCCGGCAGACAGGTCGAAATCTGCGGAATATAAGTAATTATCAGTAAAACAACAATGGAAGCGGCTACCATCGGAACGACTGCCCTGGAAATCTCCTGCAGCGTTACGCGGATACCGTCTCTTAATTTGATGCCGATCGCGACAAACAGGTTGACACCGACCGGAGGTGTTACCTGACCAATTGCCAGGTTGACCGTTGCCATGATACCAAATGCGATCACGTTGTAGCCCAGTGCCTTGCAGACCGGCAGCATGATCGGGATGAAAATGTACATTGCAGAATTTGCATCAATAAAGCAGCCCGCGATCAGGAAAATAATGTTACAAATCAGCAAGAAAGTAAACTGGTTGCCTGCCACTCTTGCTAACAGTTCGGAAGCAGCCGTCGAAATACCGAAACGGGTGCAGACAAAGGAGAACAACGACGCACACGCTACGATCAGCATGATGCCGCCGGTGGTCTTTGCCGAATCAATCAGAATTTCCCACAGGTCTTTAAATTTTACTTCCTTATAAATAACCATGCCGACAAACAGACCGTACACAACGGATACGGCTGCCGCCTCGGTCGGTGTAAAGATGCCTCCGTAGATACCGCCCAGAATGATGACCGGCATCAAAAATCCCCAGAAAGCATCCTTAAATGCGTTCCAGCGCTCTTTTGCGGATGCTTTCTCTACGTTGGACGGCACGACATGATCGCGGCGTACCTCCAGCATAACGACAACTACCAGAGCCAGACCCATCAGGATACCCGGAATGATGCCTGCCATAAACATATCTCCGATGGAAACACCTGTGATCGACGCGTATACGACAAACGCGATACTCGGCGGGATGACGATCGCGATGGAACTGGAAGTTGCCATCAATGCCGTCGAGAAGGCTGCGGAGAAACCTCCCCGCTCTATCATCGCCGGAATCAGGACCGCACCCAGGGCCGCTACCGTCGCCGGACCGGAACCGGAGATCGCGCCGAAGAAGCAGGCTACGATGATACACACATTCGCAATGCCGCCTTTTCTGTGACCGACACAGGTGTCAACGAAACGGATCAGGCGCGTGGAAATCCCCGCCTTCGCCATGATATTTCCGGATAATACGAAAAACGGAATCGCCAGCAGCAGGAATTTACTGATGCCGGAGTAAATATTCGTCGCTACAATCGTTAAAGAAGTACCGGAATACAGGATCGCCGCTGCGGAAGAAAGTCCCAGACAGACGGAGATCGGCACATTCAGCACCAATAATACGAAAAAGGTAATAAAAAGAACTGCGCTAACCATTTATTTGTCCTCCTTTTTCGTACACTCATCGAGACAGAACTCGATAAAATGAAGAATCATGCACGCCGAACCGATCGGTACAAAGGACCAGAAGATCCACTCCGGCCAGTTCAGCACAAAGGTACGTTTCTGGTTCGCAAGCTGCGCCAGTACCTTGTCCATGCCATAGTAAAATAAGATTCCCATAAAGAGAACCGAAAAGATCGTAATCAGAATCACAACCGGCTTCTTTGCTGATTTCGGCAGACGCTCTGTTACCAGATTTAAGCCTACCAATCCGCCCTCACGCGCAGACAGCGCCGCGCCAAGCAGTGTAATTAATACGAAAATGGCAACAACCAGCTCCTCTGTAAAGGACCAGGACTGGTGAATCACCTTACGGGAAAATACATTTCCCACCGTCAGTACAAGGATCAGGAGCATCGTGACTACCAGCACGGTTTTCTCAACCATCGCCACAATATCCATCAGCTTTTTATATCCTTTCATACTGCGCTCTCCTCCTAAAATAAGTATCTCATTTTTCCACATTTCTGTCGGCTGTACGCATTCATCTGAACGTTTTTGTGTCATAGGACGCAATTTCCTAAGGCATAAAAAAACGCCCCCAGATAATAGGGACGAATGAAGTGCCAGATTTCTGCTAAATGTTCTGTTTTTCTCGGAAAACACGCAAACATATGCAGCACCAAACAAACAAACGCTACTCCCGCTTGTGCGGGATTCGTACAAAAACAGTGACCGCCGCGCCCTTGCTCTCAGTCAATCGAGGCATGAACGGTTCCGTTTTCATATGGAACAATATCAAACTAAAATTAAATATTGCTGATATGGAATATATTCTACACTTTTTTAATAAATACGTCAACCATTTTTATAGACTACGGTCTATTTAATAAAAGCTGCGTAAAAATAGCATAAAAGAAATAAAATTCTTTTCCCTCAACCTATTGATGATTTGATTTTTCTATACTATAATAAACATCATACGCTTTAAAGTGCGAAAATCTTTTAGACAATACAGGAGGATAAAACTCATGGGATTTGAATATGTCAGCAAGCTGCCGACCCCGGACGAGATTCGTGCACAGTTTCCACTGGCACCGGAGCTGGCCGCAGAAAAAGCTCGAAAGGACGCTGCTATCCGTGACGTCTTTACAGGCGACAGCGACAAGTTTCTTGTCATCATTGGTCCGTGCTCTGCTGACCGGGAAGATGCGGTTATTGATTATGTAAACCGTCTTGCCAAGGTACAGGAGAAAGTGAAGGACAAACTGATTCTGGTTCCTAGAATCTACACCAACAAACCTAGAACAACCGGTGACGGCTATAAGGGACTTTTACACCAGCCAAATCCGGAAGGTAAGCCAAACTTATACCAGGGTCTGATCGCGATTCGCAAACTTCACATGCGTGTGATCGAAGAAACCGGCTTCTCGACCGCAGACGAGATGCTATACCCGGAGAACCTGACCTACCTTTCCGACGTTATGTCCTATGTTGCAGTCGGCGCACGTTCCGTTGAGAACCAGCAGCACCGCCTCGTTGCCAGCGGCATCGACGTACCGGTCGGCATGAAGAATCCGACCAGCGGCGCACTCTCCGTCATGCTGAACGCCGTACACGCAGCACAGCACGGTCATGAGTTCATCTACCGCAGCTGGGAAGTAAAGACACAGGGCAACCCGCTGACCCACACCATCCTGCGTGGTGCTGTCAACAAGCATGACCAGTGCCTGCCGAACTACCACTACGAAGACCTGAAGCTGCTCTTAGACCTCTACAACGAGCGTGATCTGAAGAATCCGGCCTGCATCATCGATGCAAACCACTCCAACTCCAACAAAAAATACATGGAGCAGATCCGTATCGTCAAGGAAGTACTCCACAGCCGTCGTCACTCCGACGATATCCGTAATTTCGTCAAAGGCGTCATGATCGAAAGCTACATCGAACCAGGCAACCAGAAAGTTGGCGAACACATCTACGGAAAATCCATCACCGACCCGTGTCTGGGATGGGATGATTCCGAGCGTCTGCTGTATGAAATGGCTGAAGGATTGTAAAATATAGAAATATGCAGAAAAAAAGTCCGGTGGAAAAGCTCCGCCGGACTTTTTTCGTTAGGAATTCGGATTTCAAAAAGGTTAAAGGATTAAATCTTTTGTATCATGCATTTATTATGGTTATAGTATATCATGCCTATCTCCAAAATGTTTGTATTCTCTTTAAATAAATTATGAAGAAATTCTTAAGATTCACCATTTCGATGCAATAAAAATCGTCTTTCCTGCATTATATTAATTTAACGTTCTTTTTTACTGCACATCCTTAAACAGATCACAAAAATCAAAGGTCGCAAAATAATCCTTCGGTGTCTCTGCCCGGCGGATCATCTCCACGGAACCATCCTCTTTCAGGAGCAGTTCAGCCGAACGCAGCTTTCCGTTGTAGTTGTAGCCCATCGAAAAACCATGTGCGCCGGTATCATGGATGACAAGGATATCGCCCATATCAATCTTCGGAAGCATCCGGTCAATCGCAAATTTATCATTGTTCTCGCACAGGGAACCGGTTACATCGTATTTGTGGTCGCACGGCTCGTTCTCTTTTCCCATGACCGTGATGTGATGGTATGCGCCGTACATCGCCGGGCGCATCAGGTTGACTGCACACGCGTCCACACCGATATACTCTTTGTAGGTGTGTTTCTCATGGATTGCCGTTGTCACAAGGCAGCCATACGGCGCCAGCATGAAACGTCCCATCTCTGTATAAAGCGCTACATCGCCCATGCCAGCCGGAACCAGAACTTCCTCATAAACCTTGCGGACGCCCTCGCCGATTGCAAAGATATCGTTCGGCTCCTGATCCGGGCGGTAAGGAATGCCAACGCCACCAGACAGGTTGATAAATTTAATATCTGCGCCGGTCTCTTCTTTCAGCTTGACCGCCACCTCAAATAATACCTTCGCAAGCATCGGATAATACTCATTTGTAACCGTATTGCTTGCAAGGAAGGCATGGATACCGAAATGTTTCGCACCTTTTGCTTTCAACACCTTGAATGCCTCAAATAGCTGCTCGGTTGTCATACCGTATTTCGCATCGCCTGGGTTGTCCATGATATCATTGCTGATCTTGAACAGTCCGCCCGGATTGTAACGGCAGCTGATCGTCTCCGGAATATAACCGATCGTCTTCTCCAGGAAATCAATGTGCGTAAAATCATCAAGGTTGATGATCGCGCCCAGCTCGGCAGCCATCTTGAATTCCTCCGGCGGTGTATCGTTGGAGGAGAACATGATCTTCTCGCCATCGTACTTCATCGCCTTTGCCATCATAAGCTCTGTCAGCGAAGAGCAGTCCACGCCGCATCCAAGTTTCTTTAAAATATCAATTACAAATGGGTTCGGTGTTGCCTTTACAGCAAAATACTCTCTGAATCCCTTGTTCCAGGAAAATGCACGCATCAGGCGCTCGCCATTCTCGCGGATTCCCTTTTCATCATACAGGTGGAACGGTGTCGGGTATGTTTTCTTGATCTCCTCCAGCTGCTCCCGTGTTACAAATGGTTTCTTCTCCACTTTTACATCCTCCGAACTAAAATCTACATATAAAACTTAAAAGTCTGGACTACCGGGAACATACACTACTCCCGGCACGCCCAGACTCCTTTGTCCTGCTACTATTTATACACCAAAAACCGTGTTTTATCAACTGATTTCCAAAAAAACGTCCACAATTGGACGGTATTTTGTTACTGTTCACGGGTAGGCACTTTTGGAACCGAAAGTGCCGTAAGAAAACGTGGTGGCAGCAGGAATTTGCCGTATTTAAATGCGAAGCCACGGCAAATTCCGTTACTGGACACGTATGCGTGAACAGTAACGGTATTTTTTCTCGTTTTCTCCGCCAGGACACAAACTCCGGACAAATTGAATCATTTTCCAGATACATCTATGAACCGGGCACAGATTCAGGCGCAGAATCCAGTTTCTACTCTACCACAATTACACGCATGATATTCGTATCGGCTACCGGTTCATGGCGGTTGGCACGTGTCACCACACCCGCGGTTGCAACCACAATCTCACCCTCTTTGACGATACCTTTCTCTTTCAGCAGTTCCACCGATGCAAATAAGAGCGCATCCGTCGATTCGGCGCGTTTTGCATGGAACGGCTTAACACCCCAGTAGAGCTGCATCTGGCGGACAGCCGTCATGCTCGGGGAAAGTCCTGCGATCAATGCTTTCGGACGCCATTTCGAAAGCATTCTCGTCGTAAATCCGCTGACACTCGGCGCCACAATGACCGGCGCTTCCAGATCGGAGGCGGTCGCTACAGACGAATAACATACCGTATTAGATATATTTCGAAGGTTTTCCGCCGATACCTTTCTTCTCTGGTAGAACATATAATCCAGATATTTCTCCGACTCCTCGGCGATCTGGCTCATCATGCGGACTGCCTCGATCGGATAACTTCCCATCGCAGTCTCGCCGGACAGCATAACCGCATCGGTTCCCTCGTACACTGCATTCGCCACATCCGATACCTCGGCACGCGTCGGACGCGGGTTGCGGATCATTGAATCGAGCATCTGGGTCGCCGTGATAACGACCTTGCACGCTAAGTTACACTTGCGGATGATCATCTTCTGAATGTGCGGAACCTTCTCTGCCGGTATCTCCACGCCCATATCGCCCCGGGCTACCATGATGCCGTCGCTCGCCTCAATGATGGAATCAATATTTTCAATTCCTTCTTCATTCTCGATTTTCGCGATAATCTGCATGGCAGAACCTTTTTCATTCAGAATCTCCCGGATCTCGCGGATCGCATCGGCATTGCGGACGAACGAAGCCGCCACAAAATCAAAGCCTGCATCCACGCCGAAACGAATGTCTTCCTTATCTTTATCGGTCAGCGCCGGAAGCTTGACCCGTACTCCCGGTACATTGACGCCCTTCTTCTCGCCCAGCTCGCCGCCATTTTCAATCCGGCAGACGATGTCTGTTCCATTGACCTCCCGCACGTGCAGCTCAATCAGGCCATCATCGATCAAAATGCGGTCGCCCGGCTTTACATCCTCCGCCAGCCCCGCATAGTTGATGTAGCCGCGTGTCTCATCCCCCACAATCTCCTCGGTCGTCAGCGTATACAGATCGCCCTCTTTCAGCGTCACTTTCTTTCCATCTTTTAATTTGCCGGTACGGATTTCCGGTCCCTTGGTATCCAGAAGCGATGCGATCGGAATCCCCAGCTCCTCGCGCACACTTTCCAGAATCTCCAAACGATGTTTATGCTCCGCATGATCGCCATGCGAAAAGTTAAAACGTGCGACATCCATGCCATTTAACGCCAACTCCTTCATAATCTCCCGGTTATCGGTGTTTGGTCCCATTGTGCAGACAATCTTTGTCTTTTTCATGCCGTTATTCCTCCTCATATTCTGTCCTTTTTTTAAGAATTTTCCCATCAGCGAATCATTTATAGGCTCTTTTGTATGCTTTATCCAGCCTATTTAAATCCCCTGCGTAACTGTTCAGTAAATGCGCAAACCTGCTGAACAGTTACTCCCCTGCTAAAAAACAATCCACCGCCTGATTCTATTTAGAATCTTTCAATTCTTCTTCCGTCACATGTTTATGCGTATACAGGTGATCCATGCAATATTCCATATTTCCCGCACATTTCGAACAATAGCGGAACTCCAGGTTCGGATCGTCCTTCTCGGTACGTCCGCAGACCGCGCATTTGTGGCGGGTCAGGGAAATTTTCTGGATCTGCGCCTTCTGCATCTCGTTTTTGAACTTCTGCTTGCGGACCGCCTCTTTCGGGCTGATCTTCCGGTAGTTACGCGTCATCAGGAAGAAAATGATAAAATTGAGCATCGAAACAACAATCTCAATTTTCGCGATAATGCCACCCGTTAAGAAACTGTAGACCAGAAGCGCTCCGTACATCATTCCGAGGTATTTCGCCCGGATCGGAATGAAAATCAGAAGGAACTGCATCTCCGGAAAGGTGCAGGCAAACGCCAGAAACAGCGATTCATTTAAGTAATACGGGGACATCGGCACCGAAAAGCCGGTCACACCGTACACCAGGAATGCCGCGATGATGTGTCCCAGCACGCCCATAAAGAAAAACATATTAAATCGGAAGGTTCCCCACACGCGCTCCAGCGTCGATCCAATCGAATAATAGAGATACATCGCGAGCAGCGCAAAGAGGACGCCCGACTGAGGCGGGCATACGAGAAAGGTCACGATTCTCCACACCTGCCCCCGCAGGATCGCCGCCGCATCAAGTGCCAGATACTGCACGTAAAAATATGGATTAAACAGGCTCATCACAAATCCAGCCGCATACATCATGATGATGTAGTACATCAGATTCGGGATCGCAAACCGACCGAATTTGCGCTCTAATTTTCTAAAAAAATTCATAATTCACATCCTTTTCCGTTTTCCTTCCATTATAGAGAGCGGCGGATTCTTTGTCAAATTATATTGTCGCTTCCACCACGTTATCTTACGGCACATTCGGTTCCAAAAGTGCACGCCTGCGCTCTGTAATGGCTGCATTCCAACTCAGAAAAAGCGGTATTTTCCACGCAGAAAATGCCTTTCCTTGTACAGGAACGCCCTTCTCCCATTATGCGCGATATTAACAAATTTTGCACATTTTTAGCATCTTTTTAACGCACCCTACCGATTGTTTTCTTCCTTATTCTATGTTAAAGTATAGCCGAATACATGTGTAATACAAAGGAGGGAAGGGGCACTGCCCCGATTGTACATGAATTCCTGTAAAAAATTAGGAATCGACATCGGTTCCACAACGGTTAAAGTATCTATTATTGAAGACGGCGGTAAGCTTCTTTTCGCCGATTATAAACGTCATTTTGCAAACATACAGGAGACGCTCGCGGACCTGCTCCGTGAGGGTGAAGAGAAACTTGGCGCACTGACCGTCGAGCCGGTCATCACTGGTTCCGGCGGTTTAACACTTTCTAAGCATCTGGGCATTCCATTTGTCCAGGAGGTTGTAGCGGTTGCCACATCCCTGAAGGATTATGCCCCGCAGACCGACGTTGCCATCGAGCTTGGCGGCGAGGATGCGAAAATTATTTATTTTACCGGCGGCATTGACCAGCGTATGAACGGAATCTGCGCCGGAGGTACCGGCTCTTTTATTGACCAGATGGCTTCGCTGCTTCAGACGGACGCATCCGGTCTTAATGAGTATGCGAAAAATTACAAGGCAATCTATCCGATCGCGGCGCGTTGCGGCGTTTTCGCCAAGACGGATATCCAGCCCCTCATCAATGAGGGCGCAACCAAAGAGGATCTGTCCGCCTCCATTTTCCAGGCGGTTGTCAATCAGACCATCAGCGGTCTGGCATGCGGCAAGCCGATCCGCGGCAATGTTGCGTTTCTCGGTGGACCGCTTCATTTCCTCTCGGAGCTGCGCGCGGCATTTATCCGCACCCTGAATCTGGGGACGGACCAGATCATTGCCCCGGATCACTCGCATCTGTTTGCGGCGATCGGCGCGGCGATGAACTCTGATCCGAAGACGACTGCCAGCCTGCACGATCTGATCGAACGGCTTTCCCACGGCATCAAGATGGATTTCGAGGTAAAGCGGATGGAACCCCTCTTTACTGATGAAGCTGACTATGAAAAATTCAGAACCCGCCATGCAAGTCATGACGTCAAAAAAGGTGATTTAGCGACCTACGAAGGCAACTGCTACCTCGGCATTGACGCCGGTTCCACCACAACCAAGGTGGCGCTTGTCGGCGAGGACGGCTCTCTTCTATACCGCTTCTACAGCAACAACAACGGCAGCCCGCTGGCGACGGCGATCCGCGCGATGCAGGAGATCCACGACCAGCTTCCTGAGAAAGCACAGATCGCTTATTCCTGCTCCACCGGTTACGGTGAAGCGCTCTTAAAATCTGCCCTGATGCTGGATGAGGGCGAGGTCGAGACGATCTCCCACTACTACGCAGCGGCGGCATTTGAGCCGGATGTAGACTGCATCCTTGATATCGGCGGTCAGGATATGAAATGCATCAAGATCAAGGACGGCACCGTAGACAGCGTACAGCTCAACGAAGCTTGTTCGTCCGGCTGCGGCTCCTTTATCGAGACATTTGCTAAATCCTTAAATTACAGCGTACAGGATTTTGCCAAGGAGGCACTCTTTGCCAAAAATCCGACCGACCTCGGTACCCGCTGTACTGTTTTCATGAACTCTAACGTCAAACAGGCGCAGAAAGAGGGCGCTTCCGTCGCAGATATTTCTGCCGGACTGGCTTACTCCGTCATCAAAAACGCCCTGTTTAAGGTTATCAAGATTACCAACGCCTCCGATCTCGGAAAACACGTGGTCGTACAGGGCGGTACCTTCTACAACGATGCGGTTCTCCGCAGTTTTGAGAAGATCTCCGGCTGTGAGGCAGTCCGCCCGGACATTGCCGGTATCATGGGTGCCTACGGCGCGGCTCTGATTGCCCGTGAGCGCTACGATGCTTCCAAGACGACCACGATGCTGCCGATCGACAAGATCTTAAGCCTGACCTACAAGACGACGATGGCGCGCTGCCAGGGTTGTACAAACCACTGCGTCCTGACGATCAACCGTTTCGATGGCGGACGTCAGTTCGTGACCGGAAACCGCTGTGAGCGCGGACTGGGCGGCAACAAACAGAAAAAAGACATTCCGAACTTATTCGACTATAAATACCACCGTATGTTCGATTATGAACCGCTGACCGCCGATCTGGCGCCGCGCGGTACCGTCGGCATCCCACGTGTCCTGAATATGTATGAAAACTACCCGTTCTGGGCAGTCTTCTTCAGGGAACTGGGGTACCGCACCGTTCTGTCCCCGAAATCGACAAGACAGATCTACGAACTTGGTATTGAATCAATCCCGAGCGAATCCGAGTGCTACCCGGCAAAACTCGCGCACGGTCATATCGAATGGCTGATCCGCCAGGGACTGACCTACATTTTCTATCCGTGCGTTCCTTACGAGCGCAACGAAACCCCGGAAGCGGGAAATCACTACAACTGCCCGATGGTCACATCCTACGCGGAAAACATCAAAAACAACGTAGAATCCCTGACGGATCACAAGGTACATTTCCGGAATCCGTTTATGGCATTTACAAATGAGGAAATCCTGACAAAACGTCTGGTCGAAGAATTTACCAGGGATCAGTCGATCCCGGAGAAAGAGATCCGCGCCGCCGCTCACAAGGCATGGCAGGAACTCATCGCCTCCCGTCAGGATATGGAAAAGAAGGGCGAGGAGGTCATCACCTGGTTAAAAGAAACCGGACACCACGGCATCGTGCTGGCAGGCCGACCGTACCATGTAGATCCGGAGATCAACCATGGTATTCCGGAACTCATCACTTCCTACGGTTTTGCCGTGCTGACCGAGGACTCCGTCTCCCATTTAGGACGCGTTGACCGTCCGCTGATCGTCACCGACCAGTGGATGTACCACTCCCGCCTCTACGAGGCAGCTTCCTATGTGAAGACACAGCCAAACCTGGATCTGATCCAGCTCAACTCCTTCGGATGCGGTCTGGATGCAGTTACTACTGATCAGGTCAATGATATTCTGACCCGCTCTGGCAAAATTTATACGCTGCTCAAGATCGACGAGGTCAACAACCTCGGCGCCGCACGTATCCGTGTGCGCTCCCTGATCGCCGCAATTCGTGTGCGCGAGATGCGCCACTACCATAAACCGATCGTTTCCAGCGCATACAGCCGTGTTTATTTCACGAAGGAAATGAAGAAAAACTACACAATCCTCTGCCCGCAGATGTCGCCGATCCATTTCGACCTCATCGAACCGGCAGTTCGAAGCTGTGGTTACAACCTGGAGGTGCTGCAGAACTCCGACCGTACCGCTATCGACACAGGACTTAAGTACGTCAACAACGACGCCTGCTACCCGTCCCTGATCGTGGTTGGTCAGATCATGGATGCGCTGCTCTCCGGCAAATACGACTTAGAGCATACAGCTGTTATCATGAGCCAGACCGGCGGCGGCTGCCGTGCTTCCAACTATATCGGCTTTATCCGCCGTGCCTTAGAGCGCGCCGGTATGCCGCAGATTCCGGTTATCTCGTTAAATGCCAACGGCATGGAGACGAATCCGGGCTTCAAGATTACCCTGCCGCTTCTCACCAAGGCAATGCAGGCGGTTGTCTACGGTGACCTCTTCATGCGGGTTCTCTATGCGACCCGCCCATACGAGGCAAAAGCCGGTTCCGCCAATGCCCTGCATGAGAAATGGAAAGCAATCTGCATCAAATCGCTGCAGAAACACTCTTTATCCATGGCAGAGTTTAACCGCAACATCCGCGGTATTATCCATGACTTCGACGAACTTCCGAGACGCGATGTCCAGAAACCGAGGGTTGGCATTGTCGGCGAGATCCTGGTAAAATTCTCCCCGTTAGCAAACAACCACGTGGTAGAGCTTCTGGAAGCCGAGGGTGCCGAGGCTGTAATGCCGGATCTGCTTGATTTCCTGCTTTACTGCTTCTACAACAGCAACTTCAAAGCCGACAATCTGGGCGGCAAACGTTCCACCGCACACCTGTGCAACATGGGAATCTCCCTGCTGGAGTATTTCCGCCGCACCTGCCGCCGCGAACTGGAACGCAGCACACATTTCCTTCCGCCTGCACGGATTCAGGATCTGGCGTCGATGGCGAAGCATTACGTTTCCCTCGGCAATCAGACCGGCGAGGGATGGTTCCTGACTGGTGAGATGCTGGAATTGATTCACAGCGGCACGACGAACATCATCTGCACCCAGCCGTTCGGCTGCCTGCCGAACCACATCGTCGGAAAAGGCGTCATCAAAGGACTGCGCGCCAGCCATCCGGAGGCGAATATCATCGCCGTAGACTACGATCCGGGGGCCAGCGAAGTCAATCAGCTGAACCGTATCAAACTGATGCTTTCCACCGCACAGAAGAACCTGCCAGAAAGAAAAAAGGAGTCAAGAATTGGATGATTTTGGATTGATTTTGGATAAAATTTCCAGCTGACTTTTAAAGACGTCTGTGCTATAATAAATTTATATGGAGTTTAAGATAGGCTGTGGATTCCATAGCCTATCTTCTATATAGGGGAACAAAAAGACAGACTAAAAGGAGATCTCAGGATGAAATCAAAATTATTCCTCTGCGCGGCTCTGGCTGCAGCTCTCTACGTGACGCCGTCTTATGCAGCTGATTATTCCGCACAGGTTGTGAGTTTTTCTCAGGAGGACCCGGACAACCTCTCCATCGAGCTGACCGGCTCCAAAGTAATTACCGACGATTTTTCATTCAAACTTCCATCCCAGTCATTTTCGAGACTCATCATGGTTCCGAACGGGGATTCCTACGAGGTATATGAAAAAACAGCCTATGAAGCCAACGGAGGCGGACTTCTCTTCCGCATTCTCGCATTTGAGGACACACATTACCGCGATTTAAACGGCTGCACCATCTTAGGCTTCTGCGGCAACAAGATCTTCATTCTGGATCCGCACTACGACGAGCAGTATGCCAGCGACAGCGAAGAATATGCAAAATGCAAAGAAATCGTGACCTCGATCAAGAAGAGTTTCATTTCCTATATCAAAGACGCCGGGACGGTTGAGTAGCATCGAATCGAATATAAATATGCAAAAAGGACGTCAAATTCTAAGTTTTTCGCTTGGATTTGACGTTCTTTTTTACTTTAAACTCTTCTATTTTGGGCTCTTCTATTTTCGTCTTTGTGCCATAGAGGTCCCTTACAAGACCGCTGATGGTCGTGTACTGGCTTCTACGCGGGTAACGGACTGCCAGCATAGAAGAAACAACCGCGCCGATCGCCCATGCTGTATCATACCAGCCTGCCGACAGCCCCACGGTAAAGGCGTTCTCCGCGATACCGATCGTCGAAGCGCCGCCGATCGCCAGACCCGCGATACTAGCTGCCACGACAAACGCATTATTTTTTCCTTTATATAAAAGAAAGTTCTCTGAATCCTTTTTCTGGCTGTAAGACACATAGATACTGATGCCAAACAGCAGAAGCACATATAAAATAACAATTAGCAGCGGAATATTCATTACTTCGCGCCTCCATTTTCCTCTGCCTCGCGGCAAATACGCTCGTAGGCTTCCTTTGTCTGCGGGAGCACGCTTCCGCCGTACGGAATTACATATACATCTTTTCCGTTAAAGTCTACCTCTGCCAGCAGATCCTTCATATCTTTAAACGATCTTACGCCCATATCCCGAACCAGCTCCGGCTCCATGGAAGACAGAAGCAGCGTCTTCGAACGACGGATGGACTCGCAGGCTGCGTAGAAAATATAGCCGCCGATGGTGAAAGACGCACGCAGTGCCTCATCCAGGCATCCCTTAGAGAGAGGCTTAATCCAATCGAAGAAATCCCTGGAACCGCTTCCCTCCGGGCATTCCGCCAGCATAATGAGTGTACCGCCCTCTTTGACCGCTCTCGATGCGTTAAACAGCGTCTTGGTGGACTGATAAAAATTCAGATCCTTCGGGAAACCGCCGCAGCTTGCAATTACGACATCTGCCTGATAGTCGATCGGCAGTCCGTATCCCTTCTGTACATAACTGCAGCTTGCCTGCCATGCCTTGTCAAACTCACCACAGAATAAACCGCTGTGGCGGGAAGACGTATCTACCACGATATTGATACCGAACGTAACATGTACCATGGCACCTGCCTCTCGCATATCCAGGTTGATCGGGTTGTTCTCCACCAGACCGCTACCGACACGCACATCCGTCATCGGTTTCTCCGGATCCAGCGCACGCTCATGGTTCATGCGGATCGTCTCACGGGAAGCAATACCTGGAACGATGCTCTTTCTTCCGCCGCCGTAGCCTGCCATCAGATGGTGCACCGTACCGCCGATGCAGATGACCTTTCTGCCGACTGCCAGCGGATTGACCGATACACGCGTTCCAAAGGACGTCGTACCGATGTATACCAGATCCGGCGCATCGCAGTCATGGTCAGTCACGCTCGCTACATGGTCGTAGACAAACTCGCTTGCAAGTTTTCTGCGATCCTCCGCCGTATTCTTGCGGTGTGTTCCCAGTGCAACCACAACCGCAATCTGGTCATATCCCACGCCCATCTCATCGTGCAGATATTTTACCAGAAGCTCGCAAATCACGTCCTGACGCATCCAGAAACGCGTCATATCACTGATCACGATCGTAACCGGATCGGTCGGTGCAATCAACTCCTTTAACGGCTTCGTGCCAATCACACCATCCGTCACACAATGCAAAAATTCTGCTTTTATATCTTCAATGACCCGCATCTTATTTTCATACAGGTATTTTACACTCTTCGCACCGTCAATCTCAAAATCGACCGCCGACGTTCCGTACTTTAAATGTACTTGCTCCATTGTCTTTCTCCTTCACATTTCCTCATCTGCGTTAAACGTTTGCGCTTTAAACCACTAAAGTATATAATAAAGCATCTGTTTTGTCAAGTCTTTCACAAAACAGGTGCTTTATTTTTATAGTTTATATGATATTTTTCAATCTTCCCGGTACGCCGCATACATCTGCGTCGTCGCCATATCCGAATGTCCAAGAATCGTCTGAACTGCCCGCATGTCTGCACCTCTCGCAATCAGGTGCGCCGCAAAGGAATGGCGCAGCGTGTGCGGCGTGATATCTTCCTCAATCCCGGCTTTCTCGCCGTAATATTTGATAATCTTCCAGAATCCCTGCCGGCTCATCGCGCCGCCCGTACAGTTGACAAAGAAATAGTCCGATCCCTTTCCACGCAGCAGCTCGTTTCTCGCATGTTCCAAATACTCCTCCAGCGCTGCTTTCGCCGAACGTCCAAATGGGATCGTCCGCTCCCTCTCCCCGTCGCGACAGACCAGAAATCCAATGTTCATATTGATATCTTCCATCTGGATCCCTATAAGCTCTGACACCCGGATTCCGGTCGCATATAAAAGAGCCAGCATCGCCTTGTCCCGAATCTCCTTCGGTGTCTGCCCGGATGGCTGTGCCAGAAGCGCTGATACCTGATCGACACTCAGGACCACCGGCGCCTTTTTCTCCACTTTCGGCGCATGCAGACTTTCCGCCGGGTTCCGCCGGATGCATGCCTGCATACATTCATAATTAAAAAACGCTTTCATCGCCGCCATCATCCGTGAAATGGTGGTAGCCGCCTTTCCCTGCTCTTCCATATGAAGAATATATCCATGCAGGCTGGTCTTTGTCACCTTCGCCGCCTCCCGGATCTCTTTCTCCTCCAGATAAGTAATCATCTGCATCAGATCTCTCCGATATGACTGTACGGTATTTTCCGATGCCTGTTTTACCTCCCGCAGGTACTGTTCAAATCTGTCTACTTCCCCTCTCATACTTCCCCAATCTATTCTCGTAACCATTTCCGCCATTCTTTTATTCACGGCATTTTCTGCCAACCCCCCAGCCTGCAGGACAAATATCGTTCCGCGGTAATCCTATCGATTTCTCCATCCGAACCATCCATTCTCCTGAGGTTTTCTCACCCTATCTGCAACTTACCTTCTTCTCCACAAACAGGGCTTTTATCGTCCGCAGGTATCATTATATCTACATTTTCCCATAAAATCAAACATAATTTTCCCCACTTTTCCTACATTTTTCGACTGATTTACATAAAAATACAACATATGGTGCGTCCACTTTTTCCACCCCCATATGTTGTAAATTTTGAATTATATTTTTATTCGGACAGCCCCATTAAAATGGGCAGTGTGAGACCAGTAATGATACAAAACCAGGATTCAGCCACACTTCCAGCGCTGTTCCCATCCCCAGCACCAATAAAAGGATTAAAAATCCAGCCGTCCGTATCCGCCTCTCCTTTGCAAGCGCCCAGGAAAGAAGCAGCCAGAACACAGGAATATAAAACACCACCTGTGGAAATAACGTTGCCACAAATACAGGCAGTCCCCAAAAACCGCCCCAGCCAGTAAATCCTGCCAGCAGCCATGCCTGCTCCAGACCTAAGACGAGACAAGCCCCCCACGCAGCCAGGCATGCGACCGGCGTCATACCTGCCAGCCACAGCATCAGCGCCATCCCTGACCGCTGCAGCCAGACCTGAAAAAACAAAGTTCCCCGGCTGGCTGCCTTCATTCCGGCGTTTAGATGCCACCCGGCACCCGATGGATCTCCAATTTCTTGTCCAAGCCTCGCTGCCAGCACACTTTCCAGCCCGGCATGTCCGCTCCCGGACGAAATTTGAAAACAAACGGCTGCTATCGTCCCCAATACAATCCCAAGGATCCAAAAAAACACTGATACATCCCAGGTACTTAAAGCCGGAAGCCGGAATCTCCTTTTCACATGCAATCCCTGCCTATTCCTTTGTTACCTTATCTGTATTCAGTGTTTTTTATAATATGCCTTTATATCTGCCTCTATATGCTGTTAGCTTCATGCGTCTTTCAGCGTTTAATCCATATATTTATTTCATCACAGATGCTTACAGTGCTTCGCTGATCCTTATTTTTACTTCTGTCCTGCTTTGCAGGCATACGCCAGAATCGCGGACACAGTCTTTCCATCCGTCAGTTCTCCTGCGTAGATCCGTTTCAAAAGGTCGGAAAGTTCCCACGCCTCTATCTCAATCTCCTCGTCCGGGTCAAGATGCTGATGGGTTTTCTTGAGATCGCGTGCCAGAAAAATATCCAGCGCCTCATCACAGAACGCGATCGTTGTGTTGACGCTCATCAGATATTCCAGATGGTCACAACGGTAGCCCGTCTCCTCCTCCAGCTCGCGGTACGCGCAGTCAATCTTCGCCTCATCCGGCGAATCCAGCTTACCAGCCGGAATCTCCAGTGTATAGCGGTCCAGCGCATTGCGGTACTGACGCACCATGAGAATCTTTCCATCCTCCGTAACCGGAAGCACCGCTGCCGCGCCGTCATGATGGATAAAATCCCATTTTGCCTGATGTCCGTTTACCTCGACGGTATCTTCGTACATTTTCAAGATGGTTCCCTGATATTTTAACTCTCGTTTCAGGCGTTTGACCGGCACGGACTCCAGCGATGCCTGCTTTTCTACTTTCTGTTCCATATTTTCTCACCCTTATATCCAGGTTCCTTCTGGGTTCTTTTTCAACATTTTTTCACTATTTCAGGTCGATGCACTTCTCATAGCATGCGTCACATGCCTTGATAACCGCATTCCGCAAACCATACTCCTCCAGGACGCTGACCGCATAGATCGTCGTGCCGCCCGGCGAGCAGACATCATCTTTGAGCGCGCCCGGATGCTTGCCGGTCTCGAGTACCATCTTCGCACTGCCGACAACGCCCTGCGCCGCCATCCGGTAAGCCACATCTCGCGGCATGCCGTACTTAACGCCCGCATCTGCCAGCGCCTCGATGAACATATAGATGTATGCCGGTGCACTGGAACTGATACATACAACCGCATTCATCATATATTCCGGAACGATCTCCATCATACCAAAAGATTCAAAGAAATTGCTGATCATCTGCTTTTCTGTCTCTTCAAACAGCTTCTTGTCGTAGCAGACACCTGTCATACCCTCGCCGATCAGCGCCGGCGTGTTCGGCATCGCACGCACGATACGGCGGTCACCGCCCAGCTTCTCGTTGACACTGTCAATCGTGATACCCGGTGCAATCGAAATAATAATATTTTCTTTCGTTACATGGTCCTTGATATCTGCCAGTACATTGTCATAAAACTGCGGTTTTATAGCTAATACGATATATTTTGCATTTTCCGCACAATCCTGGTTTGTGTCAACCGCCTTGACACCTGTCTCTTTCTCTATCTGTGCCACTCTCCGGCGGTTCAGATCCGTAAAAGTGATATCTTCCGTTTTATATTTGTTCAGCAGGCTTCGCATGATCGCATAGCCGATATTTCCCATTCCGATAAAACCAATTTTCGCCATAATCTTTGTCTCCCTCCATCTGCCATCCGGCACTTCCCTGCCGGATGATCCTCCATTTGTTGTCTGACTGCAGCTGCTCTTTCCAACAGCCACATCTGGCTTTCTATTCAGCATCTTGGTAACGGTTCAATCTTCTTACCATTACGCCACAATAAATGCATGAAACTGCTAAATAATCACTATTTTTCAACTCTATCATGCTATAATACTCGTCTTTTGGACAGTTTGCAAGCAAAATTTCTCCGCCTGCCTTCACGCTCACGACCCTTTATTTTACCCTGCTCATGCAAATTTTCAGTCTGTCCGAAAAACAGAGTTTCCGTTTTCCGCTTCATGAAAAAAACCTGTATTTTTCTGTTTTTCTTTCTCTCTCAAAAAAGATGTAAAGAATGTGCCTTGGCACATTCGGGCGTCTCGCGCGGTCGCTTGCGACATGTTTCTTCTTCGCGCGAGTGCGCATCCTCGCGGAGCGTTTTTTTGTTTCATAGGACGCAATTCCCCATGAAACAAAAAAGTCTTATGAATGTAATGTATCTTCATCCATAAGACTTTTATTTTCATGCTCAAGTTTACTCCATGCAGCCCTGCTGCCGGGTTTTATTTGGCGTACTCGGTAACTCTCGATTCACGGATTACATTGACCTTGATCTGTCCCGGATACTGTAACTCTTCCTGAATCCGCTTTGAAATCTCTCTCGCCATCAGAACCATATCATCGTCGCTGACCTGTTCCGGTACAACCATGATACGCACCTCACGACCTGCCTGAATTGCGTAGGATTTATCAACACCCTTATAGGAGTTCGTGATATCCTCCAGCTGTTTCAGACGGTTGGTATATGTTTCCAGAGTCTCTCGTCTCGCACCTGGACGTGCCGCTGAAATCGTATCAGCTGCCTGTACCAGACATGCAATCAAGCTCTGTGGCTCTACATCGCCGTGATGGGCTTCCACTGCATTGATAACGGTTGCGGACTCTTTGTACTTCTTACAGAGCGCCACACCCAGTTCTACGTGGGTTCCCTCCTGCTCGTGATCGACTGCCTTTCCAATATCATGTAATAAACCTGCACGTTTGGCGGTCCGTACATCGACGCCCACCTCAGCCGCCAGAAGTCCGGCTAACTGTGCAACCTCAATCGAATGCTTCAATGCATTCTGACCGTAACTTGTCCGGAATTTCATCTTACCAAGTAGTTTGACAAGTTCCGGATGGATACCATGAATGCCAACTTCCAGAAGAGCCGCTTCGCCCTCCTCGCGCATCATGTTTTCCACTTCTTTCTGTGCCTTCTCTACCATCTCTTCGATTCTGGCTGGATGAATCCGTCCATCCACAATCAGACGTTCCAGTGCAATACGCGCTACCTCTCTCCGGATTGGATCGAAGCCAGACAGGACAACTGCCTCCGGCGTATCGTCGATGATCAGTTCCACGCCCGTCAGAGTCTCCAGTGTACGAATATTTCTTCCCTCACGTCCGATAATTCGTCCCTTCATCTCATCATTCGGAAGCTGTACGACTGATACGGTTGTCTCAGCCACATGATCCGCAGCACAGCGCTGAATCGCTGTCACCACATAATCCTTGGCTTTCTTCTCTGCTTCCTCTTTCGCTTTCGCCTCGAGATCTTTGATCAGCTTCGCCGTATCATGCTTTACATCTTCTTCCACGGAACGCAGCAGATATTCCTTTGCCTGTTCAGAGGTTAAACCGGAGATCTTCTCCAGTTCCAGCATACCTTTCTCATAGAGAGCCTCTGCCTCCGCAGTCTTTCTCTTGAGTGCCTCCTCCTTGACATTCATACCCGCTTCACGCTTTTCCATCGCTTCTGCTTTTTTGTCCAGGTTTTCTTCTTTGCTCAGTACACGTCTTTCATAGCGCTGAAGCTCAGCTCTTCTTTCCTTTGTTTCTTTCTCAAGCTCATTCTTTGTCTTTAACGACTCTTCCTTCGCTTCAAGGAGAGCTTCTCGCTTCTTTGTCTCAGCAATTTTCAATGCTTCATCTATTATTTCCCTGGATCGTTCTTCTGCGCTTCCAATCTTCGCCTCATATGTCTTCTGGCGATGCTGGTTCGCAACGACCCAAGTAATAGCTGCTACAATAACACCTGTAACGATAACCGCAATTATTACTTGTGACACAGGAGCACCTCCTTATTTAGTTTTCATTGTACGAAAATACAATACTATAATTTTAAACGGTTTTATACAGTATGTCAAGCAGAATAAGCGCTTCCTAACCAGCTTCCTGGGACACCTTCAGACAGCGTTCTGTTCTGTTTCATAATACATTTGCACGTTCACAGTCATGAAACAAAATCCATTCAAAATCATCTTTGGTAAATGACTCTGCGCCTGAAAGTCAACTAAATGCATCCTCCCGCTCCTTCATCTCTCTCCGGATATCTTCCCATGAAAATCCCCGCCTCATCAGATAGGCAATGATCTTTTTTTCCTCCTCCGGCGCTGTCTCTCCCGCCTTGTAATGCTTCTTCTCAAGCAAAACGCGGATTGCCTCGCCCGAATCATGTTCTGTCTCTTCCAGCTGCTCCCGGATGATCTCGCGCGATATGCCTTTTCGCTGCAGGTAAAGCTTCAATTCCGCCTGGCTTTTCCGCGTTCCATGAACCTGCAGGTAATTCGCCGCATATCTGGCATCGTCCACAAAATGATATTCCTGCAAAAATCCAATCGTCTCCTGCACGATCGAATCCGGATACCCGTCCTGGAAAAGGCGGCGGCACATTTCTCCTTCCGTCCGGTCCTGCACCTTCAAAAGATTCAGCGCCCGCTCATGTGCCCGGCGGCTTAAAAGATCCAAAAGCTCCCTCTCCGTTCTTTCTTCCAAAACCGCGCCCTCACAGACACCGTATTTTTCTAATTCCCCATTATATAAAAGAAAGGCAAAGTCCTCATCCGTGAAAACTTTGCACTTTCTCTTATCCAGGGATTCTACGCGTTCAATCCGCATATACAGCCCCTTTTCATAGCTACAGTTCACACGTTGCCAGCTGTAACTTTTCCTGTTACTGTTCACACATATGTGCCCTGTAACAGGATTTTACTCTATTTTTCGTCCTCTGCGTCCACTCCTACCGGCGGAAGCTCCGTCGGTGCTTCCTTGGACGCCTCCGGCATCATCGTGTCTTCGGAAAGTCCGTATTTGACACGTACCTTGTTCTCAATCTCAAGGCAGATTTCCGGATTTGCTGCCAGGAAATTCTTCGCGTTCTCGCGTCCCTGACCGATCTTGCTGCCCTCATAAGCATACCAGGCGCCGCTCTTCTCCACGATGTTCTCCTTCGCCGCCAGATCCAGGATATCGCCCTCACGGGAAATACCTTTTCCGAACATGATATCAAACTCTGCCTCACGGAATGGCGGAGCAATCTTGTTCTTCACAACCTTGATGCGGACACGGTTTCCAATCACTTCGCCGCCCTGCTTCAGAGACTCAATCCGGCGGACATCCATGCGGACAGAAGAATAGAACTTGAGTGCCCGTCCACCGGTCGTAACCTCCGGGTTTCCGAACATGATACCAACCTTCTCACGCAGCTGGTTGATAAAGATAACGATACAATTTGAACGGCTGATTGCTGCGGTCAGCTTTCTGAGTGCCTGCGACATCAGACGTGCCTGCAGACCTACGTGGGAATCACCCATCTCACCGTCAATCTCTGCCTTCGGAACCAGTGCGGCAACCGAGTCCACAATCACGATATCGATCGCACCGGAGCGCACCATCGTCTCGGTAATCTCAAGCGCCTGCTCGCCGTTGTCCGGCTGGGAGATATACAGATTATCGATATCAACACCGATCTTCTTCGCATATGCCGGATCGAGTGCATGCTCTGCATCGATAAATCCAGCGATACCGCCTCTCTTCTGTACTTCTGCCACCATATGCAGGGCAACCGTCGTCTTACCACTGGACTCCGGTCCGTATACCTCGATGATTCGTCCCTTCGGAACACCGCCCAGTCCCAGTGCAATATCCAGGCTCAGGGAGCCGGTCGGAATCGTCTCTATATTCATATTCGCACCAGAATCACCCAGCTTCATCACCGAGCCTTTTCCGTATGCTTTCTCAATCTGTGTCAACGCAGCATCCAATGCTTTCAGCTTGTCTTCTTTATTCATCTTTCCCTCCAAAGCGCCGCTCCGCGGCCAATCACGAACAAACGTTCTAAACTTAGCTCTATCATAGCGGATCCGGCTGTAAATGTCAACTGTTTTCTTTTGGTTTTCCCCCGGACGCACTGCAGGATGCTGCCGGATCTATAACCTGATTCTGCGATTCAAAGTATCTACAATTATATCATTTTCCGGCTGGTTCTGTCTATTATTTTGCCGAGAAAAGCTGCTACCCGAACTGTGTCGTACGGAATTTTCAGTTCAGGAAATTCCTACCTGTGAACAGTTACGCTGCCACCATTACTGTTCACACAAAACCTTCCGTTGCAAAAATGCCTGCCTGTACACGTCATCTGGCACCGCCCCGCTTCTACTCTAACAGACGCCCGATATCCAGCGCCCCCCAGCCCTGCTGGTTGCGCGGCAGCCCCAGATCCACTGCCCGCTCTTTAAAGCGAAGCTTCACATCCCGGTTCGTCATGTCCGGGTTCTGCTCCAGCAGAAGCGCCGCCGCCCCCGCGACAAGCGGCGTAGACATGGACGTCCCGCTTTTAAAACGGTACCCGTTCCGCCGCAGGTTACAGCTCACAATCCGTGATCCAGGCGCCACAATGTCCGGCTTGCAGATGCAGGCGTCCGTCGGCCCCCGCCCCGAATAGTCCACCATCCGGCTGCCTGCCACCTCTACCTCCCGGTCATCATCCGCACATCCCACCGTGATGACCTTCCGGCTGATCCCCGGCGTTGTGATCGTGTGCGCGGCTGGACCATTATTTCCCGCTGCCACCACGACCACATACCCGGCATCCCACGCCGCATCGACACCGCGCACCAGCGCCGAATCCTCGCTCATTCCCTTCGGTGTAAAGGAGCCAACCGATATATTGATAATCCGGATCCCGTACTGGCTGCCATTCTGGCGCACCCAGCGAAGCCCTGCCAGCACATCCGATACATACCCATTTCCCCTCTGATCCAGCACTTTCAGGCAGACCAGCTGCGCCCCCGGCGCCACACCCTGATAGCGTCCCGCCGACGCCGTGCCGCTGCCGGCAATCATCCCTGCCACATGCGTTCCATGCCCATTGTCATCATACGGCTGCTGCTTTTTCTTAAGGAAATCCCGAAATCCGTAAACGCAATTTTCCAAATCCGGATGCAGAAATACCCCTGTGTCCAGGATCGCCACCCCGACGCCTTTTCCTGTCAGTCCTCGTCTGTACGCCTCATTGCAATGAATCCATTCTCTCGCCCGGTTCACAGGAAAAAGCCCCCATATTCTTCCCTTACTGTTAGAATATGGGGGCTTTCGCCGTATGTGAATGCAGCCTCTTATTTGTGGAAGCTGTAATAGACGGTTCCGCCTGCCAGTCCACCGCGGAACTGCGCCAGCTCACTGACCGTCACCAGCTGATAGCCACGCTCCACAAGCGCCGGAATGATCGTGACTGCCGCATCACCGGAAGCATTGTAAAGCTCATGCATCAGAACCACCGAGCCATCTTTTACCTGGTTTAACACGGTCTGCACCGATGAAGCCGCATTGCGCGTCTTCCAGTCCAGCGTATCCACATCCCAGAGTACGATCGGCTGGCTGATATTGGCAAGCACAGTGCTGTTTTTTCCACCGCCCGGAAGACGGACTGTTTTCGGTGCCTCGCCTGTGATCGCGGCAACCGCCTGATTGCAGGCCTCCACCTGCTGACGAATCTCCTGTGCGCCTAACTTCTGGAGATACTTGTGATCCTGCGTGTGATTTCCAATCTCATGCCCATTGGCATACATCCGCTGAATCTCACTCTTATAGGAATTCACACGGTTTCCGACCACATAAAAGGTCACACGGCCGCCGTACTGTTCCGCGCAATCCATGATGCGGTTTCCAACCGGGGCATACGGACCATCATCAAAGGTCAGTGCCACCATCGGTGCATTCGGATCGATATAACGACCGCCGCTGGCTACCATTCCATCCGGAACCTGGCTGTCCCCCTGCTCCGTTCCCTGTGTCTCAGAAGCAGTCTGTCCGTTATTTCCTGTCTCCTGGTTCTCTGTTGTCTGCTGTCCTTCCGCTGCGCCAGCATGATTCTCGCTGCCAGCAGCCGTCTGTGCATCCCCCGCCTCATTCTGGGAACCGGACGCCTGCTCCCGCCTCTGAATCAGCTCCATATCCGATGCCGGTCCGGACGGCACATCATCCGCATACGCCGCAAACGACGCCCCTACCGTACAGACCGCCGTAAGTAACAGTGCTGCTGCTCTCATTTTCCATGTTTTTCTCATACCGCTCCAAACCCTCCAAATTGTTTTCTTTTTCTTCTGCCATTCCGATGCAATCCGGAACAGCCGACCATGTGACATACTCACGTACAATGGTTTTATTATATCACACTCTTCCTTTATTAAGAACACTTCGTCCCATTTTACTTCTTACATTTTTCTGACAAGGTTAGTGTTCACGCATACGTGCCCGGTAACGGAATTTGACGTGGTTTCGCATTTAAATACGGCAAATTCCTGCTACCTCCACGTTCTCTTATGACGCTTTCGATCCCAAATGTGCCTGCCTGTAAACAGCTCCAAAGAATATTCATAAGTATTTTTAATAAATATTTCATATTGTGTAATACACCTAATATATGCTATGATAAAAATGATGTCGTTACGCATCACAACGCGTGCAACGTAACACATGGAGTTTATTGACAAAAGAGTTGAAAGGAAGTAACAAATGGGCGGATTTTTTGGTGTCACATCAAAAACAAACTGTACACTGGATCTTTTTTTTGGTACGGACTATCATTCCCATCTGGGAACACGACGCGGTGGTATGGCGGTTTATGGAGAAAACGGTTTCAGCCGTTCTATCCACAATATCGAGAATTCCCCGTTCCGTACAAAATTTGAGCACGATGTCGATGAAATGCAGGGTAACATGGGCATCGGCTGTATCTCAGATATGGAACCGCAGCCTCTGTTAATTCAGTCGCACTTAGGAAGCTATGCCATTACCACAGTCGGCAAGATCAATAATGAAAAAGAGCTGATTCAGGAAGCATTTAAGAACGGGCATATTCATTTCATGGAAATGAGCGGCGGCAAGATCAATGCAACCGAGCTGGTCGGCGCCATCATCAGTCAGGCAGATTCCCTTGTTGAAGGTCTGAAACTGGCACAGGAAAAAATCAAGGGTTCCATGACCATTCTCCTGCTGACCCCGGAGGGCATCTATATCTCCCGTGACCGCCTCGGACGTACCCCGGCGATCATCGGACGCAAAGATGGTGCGTTCTGTGTTTCCTTTGAAAGCTTTGCATACATCAACCTTGGATACACGGACTACAAAGAACTGGGACCGGGCGAGATCGTCCGCATGAACGCCGACGGCGTAGAGGTACTCAGCCCGGCTCGCAAGGAAATGAAAATCTGTTCTTTCTTGTGGGTTTACTACGGTTATCCGACCTCCTGCTACGAAGGAATCAACGTCGAGGAAATGCGGTACCACTGCGGTCGTATGCTTGCCAAACGCGATCAGTCCGACGCCGATCTGGTAGCCGGAATCCCCGATTCCGGTATCGCGCATGCAGTCGGCTACGCCAATGAATCCGGCATTCCATTTGCCCGTCCATTCATTAAATATACCCCAACCTGGCCGCGTTCCTTCATGCCGACCACCCAGAGCCAGAGAAACCTGATCGCACGTATGAAGCTGATCCCGGTAGACGCCCTGATCCGCGACAAGAGTCTGCTCTTAATCGACGATTCCATCGTCCGCGGCACCCAGCTCGGCGAAACAACCGAATTTCTGTATCAGAGCGGTGCCAAAGCAGTACATATCCGTCCGGCTTGTCCGCCGCTGCTGTTTGGATGTAAATATCTGAACTTCTCCCGCTCCAATTCCGAGCTGGACCTCATCACACGCCGCATCATCCGCGACCGTGAGGGCGACAATGTTTCCCCGGAGCTTCTGGATGATTATGCAAACCCAGACAGCCAGAATTATAAGGAAATGGTCGAAGAAATCCGTAAACGCTTAAACTTTACCTCCCTGCAGTTCCACCGCCTCGACGATTTAATCGAGTCGATTGGTCTGGAACCGTGCAAGCTGTGTACGTATTGCTGGAACGGAAAAGAATAATGTTGTAGAATACGTTTCTATGATAACCAAAATGGCAGCCCATCAATTTCTGCTGATGAGCTGCCATCTTTATTCTGTTAATTCTCTGCCAATCGTTTTATCAGCACCGTGCCTTTATAGTTTATACAAGCACACCGCCAATACCCACATCACTTCTGCCCTGTCACCATCATATAACGGTTATGTGCGTCCTTCAGACAGGCAATGAGCGGCTTCTGAGTCAGTGCAAAATACCTTTCCCGGATACTCTGCTGCATCTCGTCCAAATCCGTTTTCAAACTCTTTCCAAGCAGCATCGACACAACAAAATTGCGCGTCACCGACAAAATCGTATTGCACTCCAGATCAAGAATCTTTCCCGTCGCCCGTTCTACTACAAAACTCACATAAAACTCGCCGTGCAGGCTGTAAATCGCGTCCTCCTTGCTCGGTTTCGCCTGACCTACAACCAGAATCGTATCATCCTTATACATTATATCGTTTCCCCTTTTCTTCGAAACTGCCCTGATAAAAGCAGTTTCATCCATATACTGGTTTTATGATACCATGTTCTTAGGAAAGGTACAAGCTACGCTTCCTCGGAACCATATAAAATATGTAGGATTAGTTACTGTTCACGCATACGTGCCCAGTAACGGAATTTGCCGTGGCTTCGCATTTAAATACGGCAAATTCCTGCTGCCACCACGTTTTCTTACGGCACTTTCGGTTCCAAAAGTGCCTACCCGTGAACAGTAACTAGGATTACAATACATCATAAAAGGAACCAAACGCTCTCACGAGAAAAGGGATCGAAATCGACCCCTTTTCCCACTCTTCTTAGGTTAACAAGTATGGTTAACAAATAGTTAACAAGTAATTAACAAATGATGTACTTTTTACTGCTTTTTACCACATCTAACCACCCTTAAAACCCTTGAAAAATCAATATTTTTTAGAATTTTCCAGCTGTAGCTGCTTCCTCAATCGAAACTGCAACCGCCACAGTAGCGCCAACCATCGGGTTATTACCCATACCGATCAGACCCATCATCTCTACGTGAGCCGGTACGGAGGAAGATCCTGCGAACTGTGCATCGGAGTGCATACGTCCCATGGTATCAGTCATACCGTAAGAAGCCGGACCTGCTGCCATGTTATCCGGGTGAAGGGTACGTCCCGTACCGCCGCCGGATGCTACGGAGAAGTATTTCTTGCCTTTCTCTACGCATTCCTTCTTATATGTACCTGCTACCGGATGCTGGAAACGGGTCGGGTTGGTGGAGTTACCGGTGATGGAAACGTCTACGCCCTCTTTCCACATGATCGCTACACCCTCGGTAACGTCATTTGCACCATAACAGTTTACTTTCGCACGAAGTCCCTTGGAGTAAGATTTTCTCCACAGTTCTTTCACTTCGCCTGTGTAATAATCCATCTCTGTCTCTACATATGTAAAGCCGTTGATACGGGAAATGATCTGAGCCGCATCTTTGCCAAGACCGTTTAAGATAACGCGAAGCGGTTTTTTACGGACTTTGTTTGCTTTCTCTGCGATACCGATCGCACCCTCTGCGGCTGCAAAGGACTCATGACCTGCCAGGAAGCAGAAGCAGTCGGTCTCTTCTTCCAGAAGCATCTTACCTAAGTTTCCATGTCCCAGACCTACTTTACGCTGATCTGCTACGGAACCCGGAATACAGAATGCCTGCAGTCCCTCGCCGATCGCTGCCGCCGCATCGGCAGCTCTGCGGCAGCCTTTCTTGATTGCGATTGCCGCGCCTACCGTGTAAGCCCAGCACGCATTTTCAAAACAGATTGGCTGGATCTTCTTTACCTGATCGTATACATCCAGTCCGGCATCCTTCGTGATCTTCTCAGCTTCTTCGATCGAAGCAATGCCATAGCTATTTAATACGGAATTGATCTTGTCAATTCGTCTCTCGTATGATTCAAATAATGCCATTGTGATGTTCCTCCTTAACTATGTACCCTGTGATTATTTGTTACTGTTCACGCATACGTGCCCAGCAACGCAATTTTGCCGATGCTTCGCATTCCAAATCGGCAAACTCCGATGTCAGAAATGTATCGTACGGAATTTTCAGTTCAGAAAATTCCTATCTATGTACAATAACAATTATTCCTGTCTCGGATCGATAATCTTAACTGCATCGTCTACACGGCCGTACTGACCTTTTGCCTTCTCATATGCAGTGGTCGGATCGTCGCCCTTCTTGATGAAGTCGGTCATCTTACCTAAGTTTACAAACTGGTAACCAATGATCTGATCTTCTTCATCCAGTGCAATTCCTGTTACATAGCCTTCTGCCATCTCAAGGTAACGCGGACCTTTTTTCAGAGTTCCGTACATCGTACCTACCTGAGAGCGGAGTCCTTTTCCAAGGTCTTCAAGGCCGGCACCAATCGGAAGCCCCTCTTCAGAAAACGCACTCTGCGTTCTGCCATATGCGATCTGGAGGAACAGCTCACGCATGGCGGTGTTGATTGCATCACAGACAAGGTCTGTATTTAATGCTTCCAGTACGGTTCTTCCCGGAAGAATCTCTGCTGCCATCGCTGCAGAATGTGTCATACCAGAACATCCGATCGTCTCTACCAGAGCCTCCTGAATGATACCTTCCTTAACATTCAGGGTCAGCTTACAAGCACCCTGCTGCGGCGCACACCAGCCAACACCGTGTGTTAAACCGGAAATATCCTTTACTTCTTTGGACTTAACCCACTTTGCTTCCTCCGGGATCGGAGCAGCGCCGTGATTTACGCCCTGGGCTACTGGACACATATTTTCTACTTCTTGTGAATAAATCATTGTAAGACTCCTTTCGAAATGATTGGATTTTGTACTTTGTTAATTTTATCACATCAATCCTGTCCCTATTATCTCACGAAATTCTCAATTCGTCCATAGGTTTTTTGTAACTTTTCAGACGGTTTTCTCAATCTTCTTTCTCTCCAAAAAAACATACAAAAACACGACAAAACTAACGAACAGAATACATCCCTTTACCATGCTGGAAATACTTAACGCCCACCAGATACCGCTAAGTCCCATCACAGAGGACAACAACACCGCCACTGGGATGCGCGCGGAGGTAAAGGTCACGCTGACGATCGACGGATACAGCGTCCGCCCCAGACCGGAAAACGCACCGATCGAGGTCTGTTCCACCATCATAAACATCTGGCTCAGTCCCACGATCCGCAGGTAATTGACGCCGAGCGCCATGACCTCTTCTTCCTGCAAAAAGATCGAGAACAGCGGACGCGCCATTCCGATCAGCAAAAATGTCGTGCAGAGTCCCCACGCCGCCGTCATCGCGATCGCACAGAAATAGCCGCGGCGCACACGGTCATACCGCTTCGCCCCATAATTCTGTCCGAGGAATGCATTGACTGCCGCCGAAAAGCCATCTCCGACCATCCAGGAAACGGATTCAATCTGACTGCCAACACGCTGTGCCGCCACTGCCAGATCACCCCATCCGGTGATAAGGCGGGTCAGAATCATCGAAATTCCTGCGTAAATCAGGTTCTGCACCGCCGACGGCACACCGATCCGCACGATCTCCCTCCAAACCTTCACTGGAACCAGCACCCAGAGACGCAGATGCGGAAACAGCACCTTTTCCCGCAGGACTGCCTTGAAAAACAGGAGGCTTACGAGCGCCTGTGCCGTGACCGTCGCAGCCGCTGCTCCGCTGACTCCCAGTTCCGGAAATGGTCCGATTCCAAAGATCAGCACTGGATCCAGTACAACATTGAATACAAGCCCCGCCACGTTGACGATAAACGGAGTCCGGCTGTTTCCCGCCGCCGTCAAAAGTCCGGTCAAGATCGCATTTAGATAAGAAAAGATCACAAGCCCACAGGCGATCCGCACATACCATTCTGCCTGTGCAATCACCTCCGGGCTGTTTAATTTAAAAAATCCAATTAACCGACTGGCTCCAAAGAGCGAAACCAGCCCATACAGCACGGCAAACAAAATTCCCAACTGCAGCGCACCTCTCGCATACTGCGCCGCACTGTCATTTTCTCCCGCACCAAGACAATGGGCGGTCTTTACCTGACCGCCCGTCCTCGCCAAAATCGCAAATCCCTGTGAAAACCAGGTATACATACCTGCCGATCCCACCGCCGTGACGGCGCCTGCCCCGAGGCGTCCGATCCACGCCATATCAGTCAGATTGTAAAGCATCTGAACCAGAGAGGTCGCCATGATCGGAAGCGCCAGCCGGGTCAGTGCCGGAGCGATTGCTTCATTCAGCAAATCTACATGATGAGATTTCATTATTTTGCAGAAAGATACTCGTCGATGCCTCTTGCACCTGCTCGTCCGGCTTCCATCGCGAGAATAACCGTAGCCGCGCCAGTCACTGCGTCGCCTCCGGCGTAAACGCCCTCTTTCGTTGTCTTTCCATTGCTCTCATCCGCCACGATACATCTCCAGCGGTTAATCTCCAGACCTTTGGTCGTATTGGAAATCAGCGGGTTCGGGGAAGTACCCAGCGCCATGATAACAGTATCTGCATCGATCGTGAAATCAGAACCGACCACCTCAACCGGACGTCTTCTTCCAGATTCATCCGGCTCGCCAAGCTCCATACGGCGGCATACGATGCCTTTGACCCATCCGTTCTCATCTTCGAGAATCTCAACCGGGTTGGTCAGAAGGTCAAAATGGATGCCCTCCTCTTTTGCGTGATGTACTTCCTCCACACGTGCCGGAAGCTCTTTCTCACTTCTTCTATATACAATATGAACTTCTGCACCGAGACGCAGAGCCGTTCTTGCCGCATCCATCGCTACGTTTCCGCCGCCGACTACAACTACCTTCTTCGATTCCATGATCGGTGTGTCATAATCATCGCGGAATGCCTTCATCAGGTTATTTCTGGTCAGGTACTCATTTGCGGAAAATACGCCGTTGGCATTTTCACCCGGAATACCCATGAACTTCGGAAGTCCGGCACCAGAACCGATGAAGACTGCCTGGAAACCTTCTTCATCCATCAGCTCGTCGATTGTGATAGATTTTCCGATAACTACGTTTGTCTCAATCTTAACGCCCAGCTTGCGGACATTCTCGATCTCCGGCTGTACAACGCCGCTCTTCGGAAGACGGAACTCCGGAATGCCGTAGGTCAATACTCCGCCCGGCTCATGAAGTGCCTCGAAAATGGTTACTTCATAGCCCAGTTTTGCCAGATCGCCTGCACAGGTCAGACCTGCAGGACCGGAACCGATGACTGCTACTTTCTTTCCGTTTGTCTTCTCCGGCGCTGCCGGTACAAAACCATGCTCACGGGACCAGTCTGCCACGAAGCGCTCAAGTTTACCAATGGAAACCGCCTCGCCCTTGATACCGCGCACACACTGTCCCTCACACTGGGATTCCTGTGGGCAGACACGTCCACAGACTGCCGGAAGTGCCGAAGAAAGTGCGATGACTTTCGCTGCCTCCTCAATATTTCCCGCTTTTACTTCCTGGATAAACGCCGGAATATTGATGGAAACCGGGCATCCAGCGATACATTTTGCATTTTTACAGTTCAGACATCTCTCAGACTCCGCAACTGCTTCTTCCATATTATAGCCGAGACATACCTCTTTAAAATTAGTCGCACGTACCTTCGGATCCTGCTCTCTGACCGGCACCTTTTTCATCATATCTCTCTTTGCTTCCATTATTTGTCACCTCCGCACTGTCCGCATCCGCCGTGATGAGTATCGCCCTCTTTCAAGCGCAGCATCGCTCTGCCTTCCTGAGTCTTATAAATTCTCTGACGTTCCATCGCCTCGTCAAAATTAACAAGATGTCCATCAAACTCCGGTCCGTCTACGCAGGCAAATTTGACCTGGTCGCCTACGGTGACACGACAGGCACCACACATACCGGTTCCATCTACCATGATCGGGTTCAGACTGACAATCGTCGGAATCTCCAGTTTTTTCGTCAGCAGGCAGACAAATTTCATCATGATCATCGGTCCGATTGCAACACAGACATCGTACTTGCGTCCCTGTTTTTCAACTAAATCCTCGATGACACCTGTAACCATACCTTTAATGCCAAAGCTGCCATCGTCGGTTGTGATGTAAAGGTTTCCGGCTGCCTTCTCCATCTCCTCGGTCAGAATCAGCAGATCTTTGGTCTTAGAACCTACGATAACATCTACATCAATGCCGTGCTCATGCATCCATTTTACCTGCGGATAAACCGGAGCCGCACCGACGCCGCCGGCTACGAAGAGGTATTTCTTCTTTTTCAGCTCTTCTATATTCTCATGGATAAACTCGGACGGATTTCCAAGCGGTCCTACGAAATCATGGAATGCATCCCCAGCCTTGAGGGTGCTCATCTTCTCGGTAGAAGCTCCCACGGTCTGGAATACGATCGTGATCGTTCCTGCCTGACGGTCAAAATCACAGATGGTCAGCGGGATTCTCTCGCCCTCTTCGCCCATCTTGACGATGACAAATTCGCCCGGCTCACATGCACGCGCTACACGCGGTGCTTCTACAACCATCAGATAAATCTTATCTGCCAGTTTTTCAGCTTTTAAAATCGGGTACATTCTATTCCTCCTTACAGTTATATGAACATTTTATTGTTTGACTTTTCAGAATTCTCAATTATTTTACCACTTTGTCCTATTTTTGACAACCTTAGAGCGATTCCTTTTCCAGCTTCCGATATTCCCTGAATTCATAGCACAAATTGAAAAATGTCTGCTCGCCGCTTCGTCTTACCAGTTCCCAGCCTTCTTTCTCCAGATCAACCATATGTGTGTCTGCCACATAGGAAAAATCAATCCAGGTGATCTGCGCTGTGTCGCAGAACGGAAGGAACTGCCGGTAAACCGACTCGCCGCCGATGATGACGACATCTACATCTGTCAGATGTTTTTCCTGTTTCAGCTCGTCAATCCGCACCAGCGCCTCCTCGACACTGTGGCAGATCTCTGCCCCCTTTACGCTCAGAGCCTTCTTTTTTGTCAAAATCAGGTTGATTCTGCCATCCAGCGGTCGCTGAGCCGGGAAAGTCAGAAACGTTTTATAGCCCATCACGATGATTTTTCCCATCGTTTCCTGCCGGAATAATTTCTGATCCGCCGGGATCACCGTCAGCATCTGCCCTTTATTGCCGATACCCCAGTTCCGATCCACTGCCGCAATCAGCTGAAAATGTCTCGGAAACCGTTCCGGAAACTGTCTTTTG
Organism: Clostridium sp. TF11-13AC; assembly: GCF_003481065.1. Taxonomy (NCBI): domain Bacteria; kingdom Bacillati; phylum Bacillota; class Clostridia; order Eubacteriales; family Clostridiaceae; genus Clostridium; species Clostridium sp. TF11-13AC. The sequence continues at coordinate 53,864 of NZ_QUKJ01000001.1, read as the reverse complement.
AGTGTCTTCATCATGCTCGCCGCATTGATATAGAATGCCTCGTCTGGCTGTTCTTTCTTATCTACATGAGAATGGAACACGCGCTCCATCTCCCGAAGCGCCGTCTCTTCTTCCGGGAACCGGTTCATAATATCAATCATTGCATCACGGCTGTCACGAAGCTTCTGCATCAGGACATCCCAGATCGTCGCCTTATCCGCTTCACTGACAAAGCCATAGTGGTTTAAAATAATCTCTTTTGCATCCAATTCCGATGAATACTCGATCGATTCTTCTGCCGCCTTATAGTCTACCAGAAACGACGGCATATAACTCCCATCATGCCCCATGACGCCTACCGTCTCACTGCACAGCATCAACTCATCGTCAATCAGGTAAGACATGGAACATTTCGTGTGGCCGATCGTCGCAAACGCGTAGATCGTATGGTCGCCCAGTTCGATCGTCTCACCGTCCTCCAGCGATACATCAATCTGTAAATCTGCATCGTCATATTCCGAATCCCATGGAAGCCCCGCCGCTTCTGCCGCCTCGCCGCTTAGACGCCGGATCGTCTTCAAAGCGCCCGGTTTCACTAAAATTTCTTTTGCGCGCTCGGAAGCATATGTTTTCACCCCCGGCCATGCTTTCCGCACCGCCGGAAGCCCCGCTACATGATCATAATGGGAATGGGATAAAAGAACCGCGTCTAACTCTGCATCGCCCAGTTCTCTTTTTATATTTTCCACCATCTGATCGGCAGCATACGCCATCCCCGCCTCGAACAGGAGATTGGCTTTTCCCTTTATCAAAAACACTGCACCGCTTCCGCAGCCAGATACATCAATCACCGTCATTGCTTTCTCATCCTTTTTGTTTGAATTTAAAATCGAACTGAGAAAATTTGAACAAAAACAAATCCTCAAATCCATATTTCGTATTTGATTTTATTTTACTGGATCTTTATGAGAAATACAAGGACTGCTTCAAATCAGATGAATGTAAGGAATAATAGGGTAACTGTTCACAAATAGGAATTTTCTGAACTGAAAATTCCGTACGATACAGTTCTCGCAGCAGATTTTGCCGATTTGGAATGCGTAGCATCGGCAAAATCCCGTTGCTGGGCACACATGTGTGAGCAGTAACATAATGGGATTTTTAATAACAGAATGCCGCAATTTCATTCCAAACAAACGGAACAATATCTGAGCGGGTGTAGCTGGGATACTCGGACAGAGTTTCTAAATTATAAAAAAGATCGGCACCGATATGAAATCGTGTGTTTCGTTACACAGATTCCGGATCAGCGCCGATCCTCTGGGTGGTTGGTTTTAATTTAGTAAATTATGGGGAAGAGCTGCGCCCCAGCATGCTCAGTGGCTTCAGCGTGCTCAGTGCCCCAGCTCAAAAAAGCTGCGCTTTTCCTATGCCTCAACCATGTATGGATAAGTTACATCCAGGCACGGTACTCTAAGTTCTTTGATGGTTCTCGGGCTTAACCAGCGATACATGTTGATCTCGCTTCCGGCTTTATCGTTGGTTCCTGATGCTCTTGCACCACCGAACGGCTGCTGACCGATAACTGCACCAGTTGGCTTGTCGTTGATATAGAAGTTTCCGGCTGTTCCTTTGAGTGCATCTTCCATCTTAACGATAGCTTCGCGGTCATCTGCAAAGATTGCTCCGGACAGGCCATAGGACGTTGCGGTATCGCAGCTTGCCAGAGTCTCATCCAGTTTGTCATCCGGATATACATATACGGTCATAACTGGTCCAAAAATTTCCTCTACCATAGTCTTGAAATCTGGCTTCTTAGCCTCAATCAGGGTCGGATATATGAAATATCCCTTGGAATCATCGTATCCGCCGCAGATAACGTCTGCATCCTCGGATGCTTTTGCATAGTCGATGTACTCTTTGTTGGTCTTGAATGCGGATGCATCGATAACAGCGCCCATCAGGTTTGTAAAATCGGTTATATCGCCAATTTTAATCTTCTCAATCTCTGCCAGCATACCCTCTTTAACCTGCGGCCAGATGCTTGCCGGAACAAATGCACGGGAAGCTGCGGAGCACTTCTGTCCCTGATACTCGTAGGATGCTCTTGTCAGAGCTGCTACCAGACCCGGTACATCTGCGGAATTGTGAGCAAAGATGAAGTCCTTTCCACCAGTCTCGCCAACCAGACGCGGATATGTTTTGTATTTCTTGATGTTCTCGCCTACTAAGGAGTAAACACCACTGAATACTTCGGTAGAACCTGTGAAATGGAATCCTGCCAGATTCGGATCGCTTAATACGTACTTGCTCATGTCAGAACCACGGCTCGGTACGAAGTTGATAACACCTGCCGGAAGCCCTGCAGCCATCAGGGCCTGCATTACATAGTAGTTGGAAAGAACTGCTGTGGTAGCCGGTTTCCAGAGAACTACGTTACCTGCGATCGCCGGAGCGGTCGGAAGGTTAGCACCGATGGATGTGAAGTTGAATGGGGAAATCGCGGTTACGAAACCTTCCAGTGGACGGTACTCGATGCGGTTCCAAACATTCGGTGTGTTGTTCGGCTGTCTGTCATAAATCTGCTGTAAGTAGTATACGTTGAAACGAAGGAAATCAATCAGCTCGCAGGTATCAATCTCAGCCTGATATGCGGTCTTGCTCTGTCCTAACATGGTAGCTGCATTTACTTTATCTCTCATCGGACCAGCGATTAAATCAGCTGCTTTTAAAAAGATAGATACGCGGTGTTCCATCGGCATCTCGGTCCATGCTTTTCTAGCTGCCAGAGCCGCTGCGATTGCATCCTTTAACTCTTTCTCACCGCCGGAAGCTGCTTCTGCGATTACATGAGCATGGTCATGCGGCATAACTGCTTTGGTTTTTCTCTCTGTCCAAACTTCCTTACCACCGATGATCATCGGAACCTGAACAACCTGTGCGGACTGGCGCTCCAGTTCTTTCTTTAAGCTGGCTCTCTCCGGGCTTCCTGAAAGATATGCTTTTACCGGCTCATTTTTCGGCATCTCTACTTTGAAATATCCATTGCTCATTGTTCATCTCTCCTTTTTGACATTTTGTCTCATTCGTGATTATGATATGAATTTTTTTCTCACTTCATTTTCGTAAAATCTAATTTTTTCTTTTCAATTTTCATATTAGTGAATTTCTATGGCTAAATATTAGCATGTTTTTCATTTTGTGTCAATACTATTTCATATTTAAAAATACATATTTTCATTATGTTTTTCTGTGCATATCGCATAATATCTTTGCTTTTTCCTGTATTCTGTTTTGGATTGTAATTTTTATCGATCTTACTGTTCACGCATACGTGCCCAGTAACAGAATTTGCCGTGGCTTCGCATTTAAATACGGTAAATTCCTGCTGCCACCACGTTTTCTTACGGCACTTTTGCTTCCAAAAGTGTCCACCCGGGAACAGTAACTATCGATTCTTGTAATTCTGTATGTTTTTTTATGCTTTGTTTACGGGACATGGTTTTTGTGGTATACTGATCCCGCCTGAAACAACTCACAAAAGTGAGTTTATCCTGAAAATAATTCACTTATATGAAAAAAGGAGTTTGATTATGCTTAAATTAGAACGTACCAGCGTCATGAATCTGGAAAATGCCATGCGCGGTGCCCGCAATCCGATGAACAGCTGGGGACGGATGGACAGCTTTTATGATGAGAATGGCGAATATAAACTGGGACCGAACGATCTCGACCTTGCGAAACGTCTCCGCAAAGCAGGCAGCGACCACCGCAAGTTTCTGCGCCAGGTATTTGTCTCAGTCGATGTGACCGCACCTCTCTACTGGTGGAAAGAATATGATACTTATAAAGTAGCGACCGTCGCCAATTCAACCAGCACGATGCACAAAATCGCCAGCAAACCGTTTTCGATGGACGATTTCAGCTGCGACCACATGACAGCCGGAACACGCGCATTTATGGAAACAGTTGTCGCCAAGCTGGAGGAAATCCGCCTGCGTTATCTGGAGACAAAGAATAAGGATGACTGGTATGATATGATCCAGCTGCTGCCGAGCAGTTATAATCAGATGCGGACTTGTTCGTTTAATTATGAGACACTGATTAATATTTATTATGCCAGAAAGGATCATAAGCTGGCGGAGTGGCATACATTCTGTGACTGGATCAAGACTTTGCCGTATGGGGAAGAATTGATTATTGGGGAAGGAAAATAGATAATTAGTTTGATTTTCGTGAGAGGGACGGAGAAAAAGCCGCCCGGGCAAAAATGATCAGGTTTCGAGGACTGGGATTTTCTAGGCATTTTCGGTTTGATTAAAAACAGAAAGAAATCCTCACAAAGCAAGTTTGTTGCGGTTTCTTTCAACATCAAATCCGAATCTGCCAAGTAAATCCACAGTCTCGAAAATTCCATTTTTGCCCGGGCGGCTTTTTCTCCTGTTTATTGGATGATAACTTGGTAAAATTTAAGATCCTGGTGTCATCCAGCGCATGAATGCGGCTGGATGACGACGTAGGATCTTTTTTTATGACAGTATTGTGTTTATGATTTTAGCTGACATCTACTGTCTTATCTTATTATCTAATAAAGTAATGCCGTCACTGCTAGTCCTTCTTCTAATTGCTGAATGAGCAATTAGAATAGACGTTTAGTTATGGCAGAGAACTGGCATTCCCTTGTATACTTTCTCGTAGAGAAGTTTTGCTTTATCAACCGGCAGATTGATGCAGCCGTGGCTGCCGGAATACTGGTAGATGGTTCCGCCGAATTTACTTCTCCAGCTTGCGTCATGGAAACCGATGCCGCCGTTGAATGGCATCCAATAGTCTACGTGACTTTCATATTCATATGTGCCATCTGCCTGTTTGGCGCCGCGCAGAACGCGGTCGGCCTGCTTGTAGGTCAGGCTGTAAATACCTTCCGGGGTTGTGTAGTTTTTGGACACGTTTCCGGTTACGCACGGAGCATCCCAAGTCAGGGCGCCGTTTTCATACATATATACATGCTGGGCGCCGAAATCAACTTCTGCGTAGGTATTGCCCCAGTCTGCGTCTGAATGGCTGGCTGCCTGCTGGGAGAACTGGACTTCACGTTCCTGATTGATACCTGTCTGCGCCATCAGAACCAGGTTGTCTGTCTCCGCAGTCTGGTCAATCTTCCATCCATAAGGGCCTGTCAAGGCTACCTCTTTTCCGGAAGTGGTATGGAAAGTACGGGTAGTTCCAGCTGTGTCGTATTTCGCTGCCAGCGCCTTGATGTAAGCAGCTGCCTTATCGCGGTCTACAGTAATGACACCATTCTCGCCGCCTGTATACCAGCTGACATATTCAGTACCGGACAGTGTCTCGGTCGCATCACCGATATGGAAGGTGATGGTCGCATTTTTAGCCTGGTTCATCTGGGCGCAGAGTGCTTTTAAGGATGCATCGCCGGAAGTCACCTGGATCGGTGTGTAACATCCCAATGCTTCCAGATCGATCTCTGTCATGCCGGAGGCGATCGCCGCATTGATCGCCGTCTGTACCTTTGCCTTATCCACAGATTCTCCCTTTACTTCCGGAACAATCGTGAAATCTTTTCCTTCTTCCCAGGCGGATATATGGGCATCTACCGTCGGTGCTACACTATCTGACATACAATTTAAGGAAGCAATGCGGTTTGCAAGCATCGTCTGATCGCAGGAAAGCGGCATCGCGATCGTCAGCGCTCCTGCTCCAGCTACCCCTGCTGCCTGCTGGTCAATCGCTGCCTGCAGCTCATTTGTAATCACTACTTTATAGCCGATCTCCGCTGCGGTGATCTCTTCTGTCTTGCCTCCGCGTTCTTTGATCGTTAATTTATAAGAACCGTAATTCTGCTCCAGCTTTGCCTTCGCTTCCTCATTGCTCATTCCGCCGACTGCGACGCCATTTACACTTGTTCCATTTGCAAAACTGCCATCTGCCAGTACTGGCTGTGCAAACATCAGCACCAGTGCAGCTGCTGCACCAGTCATTTTAAGTATACTCATACTTTTATTTTTCATTTTTTCACAAACCTCTCTGCCGCGCCATATGGCTGCGGCCTGTATATATGGATTCTGAATCCTTATTATAGCAGAGTCGGAAAAAAAGTCCAGACCGATTCTAAAAAAGATCGTCAAAAGATCCGATTCGTAAGAATTTCTTAACGGTTCCTTTTTTCTTTCCTTTTTCTTTCATTTTTTCCATATTCATGATTGCAGTTTTTCCATTTTGCAGTATGATGGTATTCATTGCAAATGGGAAGTATAACTTTCAGAACGTCCTTAAAAATGTTTAAAATTTTCATGTTCCCAAAAGCGCCAAAAGGACCGCCGCATCTGGCATGCCCTCTTCTAAGTAAACAAGATTTTTATTGTTATCTTGGTCTGCTTAAAAGGAAATATGCCAGTCTGCGGCAGTCCTTCTTTCTATTTCCGGTCAATTTCCGGATTGACATGCACCATAATGTGTTTTACCTTCGGAAATGTCTTTTCAATGCTGTTATGCACCACCTCGGCAATCTTGTGCGCCTCCCGCAGCGGCATGGAACCATCTACCTCAATCTCAATGTCCGCATAAATTTTATTGCCAAAGATCCGCGTCTGAAGCAGGTCAATCCGCGCCACATCTGGATTCTGAAGAACGCAGGCGCGCAGCTGTTCTTCGGTCTTCTCATCACAGGAATGATCGACCATTTTATCCATCGCATCTTTAAAAATCTCATACGCCGCTTTCACGATAAAGACGAAAATAACCAGGCTCGCGATCGGATCCATGACCGGAAATCCCATTCTCGCGCCCACGATTCCGACCAGCGCACCGATCGAGGAAAACGCATCCGAACGGTGATGCCATGCATCTGCCATCAGTGCGCTGGAATCAATCTTTTTCGCATAATATCGGGTGTACCAGTACATCGCTTCTTTACTGACAATAGATATAACAGCCGCTGCCAGCGCCAGCATTCCCGGAACCTGCAGGTGACTGTATTCTCCCTTGAGCACGTCCGTAAGCGCCTCCACGCCAATCCCCAGACCTGTCATAAAAAGAACCATCGAGAGGACAATCGCAGCCACACACTCCATCCGCTCATGTCCATACGGGTGCTCCTTGTCCGGCTGTTTGGACGACAGCTTAATTCCAATCACCACGATCATCGTGCTGAACACATCGGACGCCGAATGGATACTGTCACTGATCATCGCATTCGAATGTGCGAACACGCCGGCTAACAGCTTCATAAACGCCAAAAGGATGTTCACTACTATCGTTACAAAAGACACTTGATTTGCCACCTTCTGAAAATCATTCTGTTTCATATTCGTTACCTCCAAAAAATATCTCATGGCACTAACGATAGGTGGGTGCTGCAAATCCATAAAAAAGTATAAAAAAACACCCACGAACCAGTATGAGTAACTACTGTCCCGTGGATGAAACTAACTTCCACTGTCGCTTCTGCGACCCGACCCCATGATATTCACGGTCTGCTCAGTTTGTACTGTAGTTTGATATGCAGTGCAAAGAGTTTATGATGAATAATAGCACAAATTTACTTTATTGTCAATATCGGGAACCGCCCCTTTTTCCATATTTATTTTTTCAATTCCTTAATTCCAGCCTCAAGTCCTGCCGCCGTCAGCGGAAACATCGGAATCTCCTCGCGGATCAGACTGATCGTGTACGCACCGTAGGCATATGCCCAGTTATTTTCCCGCATCGGGTTCAGCCAGATCGCTGACGGAAAACGCCGGTGCATCTCCTGCAGCCAGTAAATGCCCGTCCGCTCGTTGCTGTGAAAATAGTCGAGACTGCCGCCGCGGTACAGAAGTTCCGACGGCGCCATCGACGCATCCCCAACCAGAATTACCTTGTATTCCGGTTTCAGGTTGTGAAAGACCCACTCGGTCGAGATCTTATCCCTCCAGGAGCAGGACGGCGTCGTAAACAGCTGATCGTAGAAACAGTTGTGGAAATAATAAATCTTCAAATCCTTAAAATGGGACGATTGATTGACCGCCTGGAACAGCCGGTTGCACAGATCCGCATATGCCCACATCGACCCGCCGCTATCCATCAGAAGCAGGAGCTTCGTCTGGTTCTTTCTCGGGCGCTCCATGACGAGCTCCAGACGTCCGCCTTCGTCACAGGTCTTCTCGATCGTTTTCTCCACATTGAGTTCCGTTTTCGGTCCATCCTCACGGCAGGATAAAAGACGCAGCTTTTTGAGCGCCACCTGGAACTGCCGGATCTGGATAACCGCATCGTCGCGGAAATCTCGGTAATTCCGCTGTTCCGCCACCTGCAGCGCGCTCCGGTTTTTGCCCGGTCCGCCCACGCGGATGCCCTTCGGGCTGTAACCGGAATGTCCAAATGCCGACGTACCGCCGGTTCCAATCCACTTATTGCCGCCGTGGTGCTGCTCATGCTGCTCTTTCAGTCGTTCCGCCATCATTTTACGGATATCGTCCAGATCAAGTCCCGCAAACCGCGCATCGACCTCATCCTTATCATACGGCGTCTGCGCGTGCGCCTTGGCAAGCCAGTCTAAGACCTCCTTCGGAAGTTCCTCAAACGTCTGCACATTTTTAAAATATGCCAGAAATGCCTGGTCAAATTTGTCATATTCGGACTCTTTTTTGACCAGAACCGCCCTCGCCATATAGTAAAACTCCGTCAGGCTCGCGTCGTTCAGGTTCATTTCCAGCGCATCCATCAGGCTGTTCCACTCATTGAGGCTCGTCTTCATCCCGTAAGAACGGAGTAGATACAGAAAATCAGTAAACATATCGGTTATTCTCCACCAGCTTTAAATCCTCTGTCTTTTTTAAGAGTACCCCCGCAAACGGGATCTCCTTTTCCAGCTTCTCCACCGGCACGCCGCCGATCACAAGCGCCTGAATCCAGTCCAACACCTCGGAGGTACTCGGCTTCTTCTGCAGGCCGCGCAGATCGCGCACCCGGTAGAAGGCGTCCAGCACGCCGTCGATCAGCTTCTGGTCGAGATCCGGGTAATGTGCCTTGATGATCTTCTCCATCATCGGCTGCTCCGGGAATGCAATATAATGGAAGATACAGCGGCGCAGGAACGCATCCGGCAGCTCCTTCTCCGCATTGGAGGTAATAATCACAATCGGACGGTGCTTCGCTTTGACAGTCTTTCCCGTCTCCGGAATGTAAAATTCCATCTTGTCAAGTTCCCAGAGCAGGTCGTTCGGGAATTCCAAATCCGCTTTATCGATCTCATCGATCAAAAGAACCGTCTGCTTTTCCTTCTCAAATGCCTCTCCCATCTTTCCGAGGCGGATATATCTGGCAATATCATCAACGCCATCCGCACCAAACTGGCTGTCGTAAAGACGCTGTACCGTATCGTACACGTAAAGACCGTCTTGTGCGCGGGTCGTCGATTTAATATTCCAGATCAAAAGTTCCATATCGAGGGATCTGGCAATCGCCTCCGCGAGCATCGTCTTTCCAGTGCCCGGTTCTCCCTTGATTAAGAGCGGCTTTTTGAGCGCCGCCGCAATGTTAACGCTGCGGATCAGTTCATCCGAAGCGATGTATTCGTCACTGCCGTGAAATTGCTGCATGGTAAATTCTCCTTTTAGAAAGTTCTCCTTTTACATAACTGTAAACACTAACAAGGGCAGCATAACGATTCAGGATCCATGCTGACTGCGATCGGTTCGGATCCATCGTTCCTCCCGATCGTCATACATAATCCTGCCCGTTTGCCACCCTATTGATTTTCTATAAATATAGCAATATTCTAATAGTTTGTCAAATCGTATATATGTTAGGATTTCATTAGAAAAACTCGATTGTTACTGCTCACTATTCTACTTTGCCACCCGGATATTCTTGCTGCCGCTAAATCCTTCCGGCGGCTCTGTCTCCGTGAGGATCGTCGCTTCTTCAACCCCCCCGAACGTCACCGAACTTACCATGCCGAATTTCTGGCTGTCCGCCAGCACATAGCAGCGCTCTGTCTGGCGCATCGCCTCTTGCTTGACTAATGCCTCATTCGGATCCGGCGTCGTGAAACCGTGGCGCTTGCTGACGCCGTTGGTTCCAAAAAATCCCTTTGTAAAATGATAGCTCTGGATCGTCAGGATCGCCTGACTTCCGATGACCGCCTCCGTCGTGCCCTTTAACTCACCGCCAATCAGAATTACGCGGTTTCCGGCGGCTGCCAGCCGTTTGGCATGTGATACCGCATTCGTCACAAACGTGGCGCTGCGCGCCGGAAGATAGTCTAAGATATAACCGGTCGTCGTGCCCGCGTCCAGATAGACAAAATCATCCGGCTGGATAAGTCCCGCCGCAAACTGGGCGATTCTCCTTTTCTCCTCCTGCTGCAATTCCATCTTCTGTGCCACTGACGGCTCAGTTCCCGTAAATGTCCCGTCCGAGGACACCGCGCCGCCAAACACCTTGGTCAGGCGCCCCGCCTTGTCAAGCGCATTCAGATCCCGCCGGATCGTCGATTCCGAAACTCCCAGCACCTCTTTAATCTCAGGAACTGTCACACTCCTCTTTTTATCCAGAAGTTCCAAAATCAGTTCGTATCTTTTTTCTGTCAGCATGACTCTTTTCCTTTCATCTTCTGCTGTGGTTGAACTTTTTTTAGCTCAATTTTTCACTTCTCTCTGTCTTAATATTCTTATCAACTGCAGCTGCTTTCGACAATGACCTTCCGAATCGGCAGCACACGCCCCGGCGATACGGAAAGCTCATCCACACCCATTTTCAGGAATTCTTTTGTCAAACTCAGATCCGCGCCCAATTCGCCGCAGATACCTGCCCAGATGCCCTCAGCGTGCGCATTTTCGACAACCATGCGGATCATCGCCAGTACCGCCGGATGGTGCGGATCGTAAAATGCATCCAGCTCCGGGTTCTGACGGTCAACTGCCAGCGTATACTGGGTCAGGTCGTTCGTTCCGATGCTGAAAAAGTCCACTTTTTTCGCCAGATCCCGGCTTACCATGACTGCCGCCGGGGTTTCAATCATAATGCCCTGCTTCGGATCGCCAAACTGGAGATTCTGTGCGGTCAGCTCCGTCTTGACCTCCTCGACAATCTTCGCAATCGCCTCGACCTCCCAGACACTTGTGATCATCGGATACATGATCTGGAGATTGCCATAGGCACTTGCCCGAAACAGCGCGCGAATCTGTGTCTTGAAAATCTCCGGTCTTGTCAGGCAGATACGGATCGCCCGGCAGCCCATCGCCGGATTTTCCTCTTTTTTCAGTTCAAAATAATCGCACTGCTTGTCCGCGCCGATGTCCAGCGTGCGGATAATGACCGGTTTGCCCGCCATCGTTTCCGCTACCTGTTTATATACCTGGAACTGCTCCTCCTCCGTCGGAAATGTTTCTTTTTCCAGATACAAAAATTCGCTGCGGAACAATCCGATGCCCGCCGCATCGTTCTGAATGACCGACGCCAGATCCTTGCTGTTGCCAATGTTCGCATACAGGCGGATCTTCTTGCCATCCAGAGTGACTGTTTCGCGCCCTTTCAGTGTTTGCAGCAGTTCTTTCTTCTCCTGTTCCTCCCGCTGCCGGCGGCGCATTGTTTCCAATGTCTCCTCATCCGGTTCCACATACAGGACTCCGTTCGTACCATCCACAATCGCAAATTTCCCATCTACCGTCTCATCGAGCGCCACGTCCGTTCCGATCAGAGCCGGAATGCTCATCGTACGCGCCAGGATCGCCGTGTGGGAATTGACGGAACCGTGTACCGTCACAAAGGATAGCACCTTGTCCTTTTCAAGCTGTACCGTCTCTGACGGTGCTAAATCATCTGCCAGAATAATCACCGGCTCGTCCGTATGGATGCCCTGACCTGCGCCTCCGGACAGAACGCGCACAATCCGCTCCGAAATATCTTTGACATCCGCCGCGCGCCCGCGCATATATTCGTCCTCCATCGCCGCAAACATCTGGGCGAAATTGTCACCGGTCACCGCAACCGCATACTCGGCATTGACCTCCTGCGTATCGATGATATTCTGAACCGCGTCCAGATAGTCCTCGTCCTCCAGCATGATCTGGTGAATCTCAAAAATCGCCGCATTCGCCTCGCCAACTTCTTTTACCGCCTTTTCATACAACTCGCCGAGCTGGCGGATGGACTCCTGAACTGCCGCATTAAACCGCGCTTTTTCCTGCTCTGTATTCTCTATTTTCGTCCGCTTTACGGTCTGCTCGCCTTTCTGATACACACATATTTTTCCAACTGCAACACCGCCAAATACACTTTTTCCACGATACGTCTGCATGACCATTCCCCTTTCCATTGATCCATTGTCGAAAAATGCCGCCATGTAATAATCCCTTACATCGCGGCATCTTTGTTAAACTACATATTTTCCTTCATAAACTGGCTGACTGCCTCATAAGCTGCTTCTTCATCCTCACCCTCAAAGGTCAGGGTTACTTCCTGCCCGTTCTTTACTGCCAGTCCCATGATACCGAAAATCTTTTTGCAGTCGCCGCTCTTTCCGTCTTTCGTCAGTTTGATCGTACTCGTAAACTGTTTTGCCGCCTTTACCAGTTCACCTGCCGGGCGTGCGTGGATTCCTTCCGGGTCTGTAATGGTATATTTAAACTCTTTCATGATGATGTTCTCCTTCTCATTATAACCTATTTTGATTGATTTGACCAAAAAATTTCTAATAAAGATTCACATTCCGTCAAAAAAATTATTTATCTATTCTTCTACATTCTTCTTGAGAACTCCTAAGAGTACCGTCGAGATCGCCATGCCAACCACCAGTGCCAGCAGATAGAACAGCGGATTTCCCATGACTGGGAATACGAAGATTCCGCCATGCGGCGCCATCAGTGTGCAGTTAAATAACATGCTCATCGCTCCCGCAACACCCGAACCGACGATGCAGGCTGGAAGCACGTGTACCGGATCGGACGCTGCAAATGGAATCGCGCCCTCCGTGATAAATGCCAGACCCATGATGAAGTTGGTCGGTCCTGCCTCGCGCTCTTCCTTTGTAAATTTCTTCTTAAACAGCATTGTTGCCAGCGCAATCGCACACGGCGGTGTCATACCGCCAATCATAACAGCTGCCATCACATCGTAGTTGCCGGAGGCGATTGCCGCCGTACCAAATACATATGCCGCCTTGTTGAATGGACCGCCCATGTCGATCGCCATCATCGCCGCCAGCACAAAACCAAGAATCAGCTTACTCGAACCACCCATGCTGCTCAGACCATTGTTTAACGCCATATTGATCGCGCCCATGACCGGCTCTACGACGAAGCTCATAACCAGTCCGATGAGCAGGACGCCCACAACCGGGTAAATCAGGACCGGAGCAATCTTTTCCAGTGCCTCTGGAAGATTCTCGCACGCTTTCCGAAGCGCCAGAATCAGATATCCGGCAATAAAACCTGCCGCCAGGGCGCCAAGGAAACCTGATTTTCCCTGAGAAGCAATCATGCCGCCGACAAAACCGACTGCCAGCGCCGGGCGGTCTCCGATCGCCATCGCGATGAAACCAGCCAGAATCGGGAGCATAAAGCCAAATGCCACACCGCCGACATTTTTAAACCATGCCGCCAGCGGGGTAATCGTACCAAAGTTTACACGCTGGTCGAGCGGAAGTGCATTCATATCCACACTAAAACCATCAATCAGAAACGCAATCGCAATCAGGATGCCGCCGCCGACTACAAATGGGAGCATGTGGGAGACACCATTCATCAGCTGCGTGTAAATCTGGTGTCCGACACTGCCCGATTTGCCGCCAGAGGCTGCCTTTGCCGGGCTGCTGTTTCCAGATGATGCTGCGTGGTAAACCGGTACCTCCCCGGACGCCGCGCGCTCCAAAAGCTCCGGTGCCTTGCTGATACCGTCCGAAACCTGACATTCGATCACTCGTTTTCCGTCAAACCGATCCATCGGCACCTGTGCGTCCGCTGCCACGATGATGCAGTCCGCCGCCTCGATCTCCTGTGCCGTCAGCACATTTTTTGCTCCGGCTGAACCGCGCGTCTCAACTTTGATCTTCCAGCCCTTCGCGCGTGCCGCTTTTTCCAGGCCTTCGGCTGCCATGTAGGTGTGCGCGATACCGGTCGGACAGGAAGTAACCGCTAAGATCTTCGGTCCGGCTGTCTTTTCCGTCTCTGCACCCGCTTTTTTCGCCTGAATCTCCTGACCACCTGCTTGTGCGGCATTCTCTCCATTTGTATCTGCCGCTTCTTCGACGGAATCAGCCGCCAGTCTCTCATCGATGCCTGCCTGTTCTGCATCTGCCTTATCAATAATGGAAAGAAAGTCTTCCACCGAAGAAGCATTTCGCAGGGAATCTGAGAAATTCTCGTCCATCATGAGAACGGAAAGCTTGCTCAACACATCCAGATGTACGTTATCTTTTGTATTTGGCGCTGCAATCAGAAACAGCAGAGTGACCGGTTCGCCGTCCAGGGAGTCGAAATCCACGCCATTTTTGATGACCATCGCCGCCAGCCCCGGCTTTTTGACCGCATCACATTTTCCATGAGGAATTGCAATCCCCTCGCCGATACCGGTCGTGCTCTCTTCTTCTCTCGCATAAACCTGCTTGCGGAATGCCTCGACATCCGACAGCTTTCCGCTCGCCGCCATCAGCTCTACCGCCTTGTCCAGTGTCTCCGATTTGCTGGTGGGTGCCGCATCCAGCGATATACTTCTCGGATCCAGTAAATCAGTAATCTTCATATCTGTTGCCTCCCTATTTATGCCCGAATGTCAGGTATGCATTGCATATCCGGCAGTACATTCTGCCAGCTTCAAAAATGTCTGCATACAACCTCATCCGATTTTTGTGATTTTACAGGTCTCATACACTTTCTTTATCTCATCCTTCGTCGCCAGCTGCTCCGAAAAGGCGCTCGCGCTTCCAGCTGCCAGTCCCATGCGGAAGGCGTGTTCATAATCTCCGCTCTCCCCGTATCCGGCCAGGAAACCGGCTACCATCGAATCTCCGGCTCCGACACCATTTTTCAAGGTTCCCTTCGGTGCTTCCGCCGCATAGACGCTTCCATCCTCCGCCAGAAGAACCGCGCCCTTGCCTGCCATCGAAACCAGCACGTTGACCGCACCTTTTTCCTGCAGCTTCTTCGCATACGGAACAACTTCCTCCCGCTCCGAGAGCTTCACGCCGAAAATGTCTCCCAGTTCATGATTGTTCGGTTTGATTAAAAATGGATGGTGTCCCAGCACATTGAGCAGCAGATCCTTGGTCGCGTCCACAACAATCCGGACGTCCCTGCCATCCAGGCGCTCCATAATCTTCTGATAAATATCATCCGGCATCGACGCTGGAATACTTCCAGCCAGCACCAACGTATCATCCGCCCCCAGCCGGTCAAGCTGGGTCATCAGCGCATCCACCGCTTCCCGCGGAATCCTCGGTCCCCGACCGTTGATCTCAGTCCCGTCGATGGATTTCAGCTTCAGGTTGATGCGGGAGACTCCCTCATCCAGGGAAATAAACTCGGCTTTCACGCCCAGCTGCTCCACTTCCTTCCGAACCTCCTCGCCGACAAACCCGGCAGTAAAGCCAAACGCCGTATTGGCAATTCCAAGGTTTTGAAGGACCGTCGAAACATTGATTCCCTTTCCGCCCGGAAGCAAAAGCTCCGAATCTGTCCGGTTGGTCAGTCCGAGCTTAAAATCGCTCACTGACACAATATAATCTAACGATGGATTAAAGGTTACCGTATAAATCATAAGCCTTCATTCCTTTCTTATCTTGATTGATTCTGACTGTATTATAAAATCATTTTCATTCAAAATCAATCAAACTTATTCACAAACATGCTGCCTCTTTTTGGGTTATATTGCACAATTTTGATTTTTTATGATTGTTTTTGATTGATTGTTTCGTGTGAATTCCGGCGAAACGATTGCTGTCACTGATGGAATAGTGTTTCCAAAAACATCATTTTTACTCAGCTTCATCTCCTCTTCTAATCGTAAAATCCGCCTTTGTTGACAAGGATTTCCCCATTTGCTATAGTAAATGAAGAATTTTGTAATATCTTTGTAATATTTCCAAGATGTTTTTATATCAGAAAGGATATACGATATGAACGATTCCCCTTTGAAACCGGCTTCTTCCAGGCGCAAAAAAATGGATAAAACAATGATGGCGATCTATTTCCTGATCCTTTTTATTGTGGCCGGGGCGGCTCTGCTGGTATTTCTATGCCTCTCTAAACCTTCTGATAAGAAGAACAAAGCAGGCTCTGATCCTTCCATCGCTTCTTCCAGCACCTTAAAAAACAGTCATCAGATCGGCACCGATGCTAAAAGTACGGCGAAAGCCAAAATCAAAGAAGAAAAGCCGGTCGATCCGTATGAAAATCTCGCGGTCGCCAATGTGGATGATGCGCTGAACCTGAGAGAAAAACCAGATACAGATGCCAAGGTACTCGGCACCTGCTTCCGCGGAGGCGGCGGTACCATTTTAAAACGCAAAAATGGCTGGACAAAAATCCGCTCCGGTGGGCTGGAGGGATGGCTCAAGGACGATTATCTTGTATTTGGCGATGATATCAAGCCGCTCGCCAAAGAGCTCGGTCTCTATATCGCTACCGTCAGCACACAGACACTCCATGTACGTGAGGAAGCCAGCACGGATTCTGCCATCGTCGGTCTGGCTGCCGCGGAAGACTACTATCCTGTACTGAGTCAGGAAACTGGATGGGTCAAAATCCAGCTTTCCGTTGACACCTCCGGTTACGTTTCTTCTGATTATGTCACAATCAGCGTTAAGCCAGGACGCGCAATCAGCATTGAGGCTGAGATGGCAGCGCTGGAGGCGGCACGGCAGGCTGCTGAAGAAGCTGAGCAGGCATCCAGAGCCGCCGAGGAGGCCCAGATTGCAGCCGCAAAATCGCAGGCAGAAGCAAACGCGGCTAAAGGTTCCTCCCAGACTTCGGGAAAATCTGGAAATTCTGGAAGCTCTTCGAAAAAGAGCACGGCTGCACCAGCCGCTAAATCATCCTACGTGATCTCCGCCTCCGAGAGCGACGTTTATCTGCTCTCCGCCTGCCTCACGATGGAAGCCAACGGCGGATCCTATGAAAGCTATCTGGCAGTCGGAAGTCTGATCGTCAACCGCGTCAAATCTGGCAAATGGGGCAAATCCATCTCCAGCGTCATCTACGCGGACGGACAGTTCCCAGGCGCGACCTCCGGCCTGCTTGACAAATATCTCGATAGAGGACCGTCCTCTACTGCCACCAAGGCGGCAAAGGCAGCGCTCGCCGGGGAAAATCAGATAGGCGACTACCTTTATTTTACCTCGACCAAATCAGCAAACTACGACAGCTACTCCAGCTATCAGGTGGTTGGTGGGAATTGTTTCTATAAAAAATAAAAGGCTAAAAAAGGCGGATTTAAACGCATTACATTAAACCTCATATACATTCCCATCGCCTTATGATATGATAATCATATCAGCCAAACATACAGACAGAGGACACCTACTGTCCATACCTTATTGATAGGTACTCTCGGAGTCTTTCCTGCAAATCATCTCACAACATTAAGCACAGAAAGCTTCCGGGAGTCCATTGATTGCAAATGGAGGAAATTATGAGAAAATCAATTTATACCTTGATGGTTTCCACTCTCATCGCAGCCGCCAGCATGACCGCCTGCTCCAGCCAGCCGTCTGAAACAACCACGGCTGAAACAACTGCCGCTGAATCCACACAGGAAAACGATACATCAGCAGAAAGCAGCGATGCCAGCGAAACAACTACTGCCGGAGAAAAAGAAACCGCCCAGACAACGGATGCAGATTATGCAGAAGACGAGACTCTGAGCGAAAAAGAAATCACAGAACTTTACCGTGGTTTTGCCAGATCCCTTCAAAGCATCATCGCCAATAAAAATATGAACGATTTAGCCGAGCTGCTTGTCTATCCGTCCTACATCGGCATCGATGACGGGATTGTCGTAAATAACAGAACTGAATTTATGGCTCTCGACGCAGACAAGGTATTTACCGACGCGCTGATTGAGGCAGTCAAGACAGCCGATGTTTCTTCCACCGAACTGACCAAGGCAGGTTTCATCGTAGGCGATCCATCCGGTAAACCGGCAGTTACCTTTGGTCTGGACAAAGAGGGATCTATCGGTATCACAGGTATTAACTACTAATCAGATATAAAATAGTGAAAAAGAGCGCCGCAACACTCACAAACCGGCTTTCCATTTCTGGTAAAACCGCTCCATGAGTGCCGCAGCGCTCTTTTCTACGTTACAGCCAGACAACTGCATCCATCAATCCGGCTGACTGCTTCTTCTACATTATCCTTCAATCGCAATATATTTTTTCTGCTCGACTTCCGGTTTTGCTTCTTTCTTCGGAACAAAAATCTTCAAAATACCATGCTTAAATTCCGCCTTGATATCTTCCTCTGTTATATCATCACCGACATAGAAGCTTCTCGCACTGGAACCTGCGTAACGCTCTCTGCGGATGTAACGACCGGACTTTTTCTCCTTCTCGTCCTCATCCAGTCCCTTCGCAGCCTGAATCGTCAGATTACCATCTTCCAGGGAAATCGAAATCTCTTCTTTCTTAAATCCCGGCAGATCCATCTCCAGCTCATAGCCATCTTCCATTTCCTTGATATCGGTCTTCATCAGGTTCTGTCCATGGCGTCCATACAGCTTTTTCTCTATCTTCTGTCCGGCGTTATCATCATAAAACGGAAAATCATTAAAGAAATCATCAAACAAATTTTCTCCAAAAATACTCGGCATTAACATAAGTCATCTCTCCTTTTCTAACTTCATTTCATTATGTTTATTTACCAACATTTTCGGAACCGGGACGGTCTGGGAACTTTTCTTTTCTTCCTCTTCCTTCGTTCTGGCTATGTTATAGCACTTCTTATTAGCACTGTCAAGAGGCGAGTGCTAATTTTTTTGTGAAGAATTTGTGAACGCTACGAGCCATGCACATTTACGTGAAAGAGCCATCTTTCAAGCTTGCTTGATAAAGATGGCTCTTTCATGGAAATGTATAGGGCGACAGCCCTACAGCGAGGGAAGTCTTTCCCGAGCTGTGCATGGCGTATGCCACTACTTCACAGGGATTTTTCACTTACTTTCGCACTCGATTTTCTTGATTTGACCACATTTTTACCACAAATTCTTGGAAAAATATATTCGTCTGATTTTCTTACCACATTTTACGACAACAACTTATGGTTTATACCACAGCAGGTACGGTTTCTGGCAGGTTCATTTTAGACATCTCATTCTCCACATGAGACTTATCTGAAATATGATTATAGACATTCATTGTGATCTGTGCATCTGAATGGCCCATCACATACTGCATAACTTTGGGATTGACATTGTTCTCACCCAATCTGGTACATCCCGTATGACGAAGGGTATGCGATGAAATAGGAGGCATCAACTCCGGCTCTCGCTTCTCTTCTTCTGCCAATTTGCTTTCTTTTTTATTATAGGCATTAACAATATTTTTCAGAAAGCTGTTCACTCCCGCTGGCATAATCGGACGTCCATGCTTTATATTAAAGATGAATCCACTGCGTCCACCTATCTCAACATTACTCTGTAAACCAAACATTAGGTTCAGTTCTCTCTGCTTACGGAACGCATCATATACCATCTGTGTCATAGGAATATTTCTGATTCCTGCATCCGTTTTGGTTTCTGAATCATGGAAACAATATCCGTCATCACCTTCATAATACACAAGCTGTCCACCTACATGGATCTCCCTGTTCTTCATATCCACATCTGACCAGGTTAAGCCGATGGTTTCACTCACTCTCAGGCAAGCCCCAAACATAACCTGCATCATTGGAAGATGAGGCTTATACACATTACTCTGTTCAACAAACTTCAAAAGTTTTTCCTGCTGTTCCAGTGTCAATGCTTCTTTCTCCTTTGCCGGAGCCCCATAATCTCCAAGTGTTCCTGTTACTGGATTCTTGCGGATAATCCCATCTTCCACTGTCAGTTCAAAACTGGGATTCAATAAGCCATAAAGACCTTTGATCGTACTGTGTGCCAGTCCTTCATCTGACAATGCAGAAAAGAACGTCCTTACGTGAGATGTCTTAAAATCCACAACACGTAGCAAAACTTAAATTCACTGCATTTTTCCTCTTTGGCAAAAGGAAAAGCACTGTAAAACCCATAATCCAACGGTTTTCAGTGCTTTTTTCATATTACATTATTGAATATCCCTCATTCTGCCTATATAAGTGAAACTTAGCGAAACTTAAATTAAATCTCTTTCAGACAATTCAATTTGGATATTCACCGACTGTAGATTATTTCTCAGTGCACCAGTTTCCAACTTACCGCCTGCTGCCTTGCATCCACAAATCTCTTATAAATACCTTCCTGTTTCATTAATTGCTCATGTGTTCCCTGCTGTGCAATTCTTCCTTTTTCAACAACCACAATCTGGTCTGCATGTCTGACTGTTTTTAATCTGTGGGCAATCATAATAATCGTTTTTTCCTTTGTAAGTGCATCTACTGCATCCATCAGCTCCTTTTCATTCTCCGGATCAACATTTGCCGTTGCTTCATCCAATATGACGATTGGCGCATCCTTCATAATCGCTCTGGCTATCGAAATACGCTGCTTCTCACCACCGGAAAGTGTGGCTCCTCCTTCTCCGATCACTGTGTCATATCCATTCGGAAGTTTGCTGATGAAATCATGACAACATGCTTTCTTCGCCGCTTCCACCACTTCCTCATGACTTGCATCCTGGCGTCCGAATTTAATATTATTCTCAATGGTGTCTGCAAACAAATACACCGACTGAAACACAAATGAGAAATTACTCATCAGACTGTTCATGCTGTAGTCTTTTACATTCACACCTCCAAGTGTCACTTCCCCGGAATCCACATCCCAGAACCTGGCAATCAGATTGCAAAGTGTTGATTTTCCTCCACCAGATGGTCCAACGATTGCTGTCGTCGTTTTCTGCGGAATAGAGAGCGATATATCATCAATGATCTTCCGTTTGTCATAAGAAAACGAAACATTAGAAAGTCTGATATCGTAATTTTCCGGCTGTATTTCTTTACCGTCGATATCCATGGTATCCAGCTCCAATATTGCATTTGCTTTATCTACACATACGCTTACCACATGTAAAAGAGATGAATAATTTCCTGCACATTCCAGACTGGCATAAAGCATAAATGCTGAAATTGTCATACCGATCGCATAAACCGCACTCATAGTTCCATTAATATAAAAATATGCACTGCAAGCCACGATCACAGCACCTGTAATTTTGGTTATCACACTTTGCAGAAAATGATAGGGCACAAACAGCATTTCCATCTTTGTATTGATCTTTTCACATGCTTCATTTGCATCATTTAATCTTTTCGCCTGTTTCCCAAGCAAGTTATATGATTTAACTTCTGATATTCCCTGCAGATACTCCATGATCTGGTTTACAAGCTCCATATCGCATACCACTTTTTGCTCTGAATCTTTTTTACCCGCATTCTGCATCACAGAATTGACCCCAAAGAAAATAAGTACTCCTGCTGCAGCTATCAGTCCAATTCTCCAGTCAAAAATAAACAGCATAAGAATGATCATTGATGTTTCCAGAATTCCCTGCATTGTCAGCATAACCACTCTCGCAGCCACATCGCCAAGTATTTCCATTGTATTGGTTGTAATGGAAGAAATTTCCCCGATACTATTGGAATTGAAATACCCCATCGGCAGATATCGCAGATGTTCTGCAATCTTGATTCTCATAAAAGCACTTGCATTATATCCTCCCTCTGTCTGAAGCACTGTAGAGTATCTCTTGCAGATTACGTCGACTACAATTGCAAGAACCATAATCGCAACGGAGCCTCCAATATATTTTCCTGTCGGTTTCCCACTCAGCAGACCAATCAGTATGTACATAATAGCCGGAATCTTCATTGCTGAGGCAAGAGCCTCTATGAGTCCGATCACTATCGACAGTTTAAATTTATTGCCATTTTCCCTGCCTGAAAAACGAAAGAATTTTGCCAGAATCCCAAACATATCATTCTCCCTCCTTCACCGTATCTTTTACAGAAATATGGGCATTCCACATTTCCTTATAAAGCGGGCATGACACCAGAAGTTCCTCATGTGTGCCATGTGCTGTTACATTTCCATCATTTACAACAAAGATCTGGTCACTGTCCTTAACAGTAGAAAGTCTGTGTGCTATTACGATCAGGGTCTTCCCTGCTACCAGTTTTGCGATAGAATTCTGCAGAATTGCCTCATTTTCCGGATCTGTGTAGGCAGTTGCCTCATCAAGGATCACGATCGGAGCATCCTTTAACATTGCTCTTGCAATGGAGATACGCTGCCTCTCACCACCTGACAGATGTCCTCCTGCACCTCCTACAACCGTATCAAATCCATTCTCCAACTGCATGATAAATTCATAGCATCCACTTTTCTTTGTCACCTCGATGATCTGTTCATCTGTAGCATCTGGATTTCCCTGTCTGATATTTTCACGGACTGTTTCATTAAACAGATAATTGTCCTGTGCAACATATGCAATTTTCCGATTAAAATCTGCAAATGCCAGTTCTTTGACATCAACTCCACCGATTTTGATGCTTCCGGAATCCACATCCCACAGGGACGCAATCAGCTTTGCGATGGTCGACTTGCCGCTTCCGGAAGGTCCTACGATTGCATTTACCGTTCCTGCTTTCAGCTCCATAGTTACTCCGTGCAGGATTTCTTTGTCGTGATAACCAAATCTGACATCTTCAAGAGTAACGGAGTTATCTTTTGGAACACTTTTACTTTTCTCTGGACGTTCAAGCTCCGGCTGTTCCAGAATTCCTGCCACTTCACCAACAATCACTCCGATCTTGCCAAGATCATCTGTATAGGAACCCACTGTGATCAACGGTCCAACGATTCCAAGTGATAAAATAATGCAGATGACAAAATCTGAAATCGCAAGTGTTCCATTGGCTACATAATGTGCCCCAAACGGCAATACCGTAAGAAGCGTATAAGGTGTGACCACCATCATCAGTCCATGAAAGATCGAGCACCGTTTCATCCAGGAAATAAAGGAATCTGCATAAGCCATAGCCGCCTTTGTAAATTTTGCATAAGAACTTTCTGTCTTTCCAAATGCCTTGATCACTTCGATTCCGTCAATATATTCCACTGCCGCATCATTCAGATCTTTTGTTGTCTGAACCGTTCTCTCGAAGCTTGGTTTATAATCCAGCATCATTCCAAAATAGGAAAGAAATCCCACTATAACCGGCACCAATGACCAGAGTGCCAGTCTCCAGTCTGTCAGGAAGAAATAAATCAAAATCACAATCGGTGCCAGCAGATTGGACGTGAATTCCGGGACAATATGCGCCAGTGTTGTCTCGATACTGTCGATTCTTTCCACCATAATATTTTTAAATGTACCGGAAGGTGTGTCTTTCACATAGCCAAGAGGTACCCGCGCCAGCTTGTCACAGCAGGATTTTCTTATATTTGCAAGTACTGCAAACGTTGCTTTATGTGACAATGCTGTCGAAAGTGAATGAAGCAGTTCTGCAATGATAAACGATAATGCAATCAGAACCGCTTTTGCAAGATATATTTCAAACTCCTTTTCACCATTTAAAAACAGCTTTACTACATCTGCAATAATAAAATACGGCAAAATCTTAAAAATCACATTTCCTATTGCAAGTAACACACTCCACACATAGGCAATTCTTTTTTGTCCGGCCCACGTCAGGATCCAGCTGACTGCCGACTTCTTTTTTTCTTTCACATCTTTTCACTCCTTACGTTCGTTTTATTGTTTCGTTTTATTATTTTACCTTCTGTTAGTTCTTGCTAACCAACATATAATAAAATAGGTGGTCTACTGGCATCAACCACCTGATATTATTATCCTGTCTGAACTTTATTCAGAAATCCAGAACCTGCAACACACATAACCTATTCAGAATTCCTGCATCAGTTATACTGGAAATTCAATATTCCACAATCGTTCCCAGCCACCTGTATTAAATTCTTTCAGTTGATGTACATTTTTCTTTGCAGTCTCCCTGTCTATATCATGCTCAATGATCTGAAATACTGATGAAAAAAATCCCGTATAGATCATATGCATAAGGCTTTCCTCTACAATCGGTATTTTTACACCGTTCTCTTTCATCTTTTCCATATAATTCAGGCTGGACTTCATTTCCCGCTCTACCATATTGTGTATGAATAATTCAAATTTTCCACTGTCTCCGCATTTCAACAATAATCTGAAATTATCATAATGATCATAGATATAATCAACCATCTGCTCCATCCCATCACTGGATGTATCCGACATATTCCTTGTCTGATCACTGGCAGAAAGCTTTTCAAACTCCTCAACGATCTGGTCATAAATCTGATAAATATGTTCCATATAAGGATCCGTCAGTGCATCAAAAAGTGCCTCTTTCGTCGGATAATATTTGTAAAATGCGCCAGTAGTAAGTCCTGCATCTTTTACAATATTTCTTAAAGATGCTCCTGTCAAACCATCTTTCAGAAAATGTTTTCTGGCTGTATCTAATATGTTTTTCTGTGTATCTTCTGCTTTCGTCGACATTCTTTTCGTATCCTCTAAACTTCTTTTCAAAATATAACAGTGCTATATAACACTGTTATATTTTAACTCATTACAGGAATTTGTCAAGTCTTGGTGTTTCAATTTTTTATTTTCCTCGTGTATTCAGTTTCCACTCCGCAGATGCTTTCTGCAGTTTTACAAGTCTGTTCTATTCAGACAGATTTTCTGTTCCTCAGATCGTCGTTGCTCTGCTGAAGCGATTGATTCAGCTTCTGCGTTTCGGACAATTCGGTTGTCAGACACTGAATTCCTACGGTTGATTTCCGAACTTCTTCTCGCAATCTCTGCCTGTCGGACAAGATCGTCTGTTTCTCTTCTTCCAGCATCTGTATCTGCTTTTTCTGTGTCCGCATGAACTCTTTCGCTCTCTCGAAACTCTGCATTAGAAGATCTTTTTCTACTTTGAGCTTGATCGGTGATTCCTCCGGCAGCTGCGATGGCTGTGTCAAGTTCTCTGTAATAATTTCTAAGTTCTTCGGCTGCTCTGCTTTCTCTGATTTCAATATCTCTGGATTTTTTCCTATTTCTATCAAATTCATTCTCTAGTCCCTCCTTGCTGATATCCAGATGAAATGTTTTTGACAGATTGCTGTCTCTCACCTTCTTCCCATCCTGGTTCTGAAAAATAATGTGCTTCCGTTTCTCTGTCCAATTTACATTCCATCCAAACTGTTTTATTTTTTCCTTAAACTTTTCTTTGCTGATACAATTTTCCAGTGCTTTTAACACTGCCATTGCACAATCCGCTACTAAGCTGTCTTTCACCTGCTGATGGAACAGGTTATATTTATCTTTGCTCCATGCAATGACTTCCCCTTTTTCAATCTGGCTTCTTATTCTTGAAATGGTGATTACTCATTACCGTAAAATTCTTAGTTCTCTCTACACGAAAAATCTGTGCCATTCTATCCCACTTCCTTTCCAGACAGAAAAAGACGCAAGCCACATTTCTATGACTCACGCCTTTCTCTGCACTTCATTATTAAATTGAAAATTTCTATTCTTCTTTCCTTTCTTCTGGTTTCTTCGATATTGCAGTTCGTTCATAAAGCATGGATTTTTTTCTTTCACGCAGTGTTCGCACTGACCAGTTTTCCTGCATACACATTGCAGCATAAAAATCTCTTTTTAACTCATCTTGTATTGGCAGAATCTCTACAAAATGCGACCAGGTCAATTGTTGCGACAATGTCGCAACTTTTTCGAAGTCAGGAAATTCCTGATAAAACTTAATCATTCTTGAAATTGATGTTTTATCAAATCCCGAACCATACTCCTGTTCCAGCCGTTTACTGACTTCTGCAACAACCTTTTTTCCATACTCAGGCTTATTATTTCCAGTTAACTCCACACTAAGTCTTTTTCCAATTCCCCAATTAAGAGAAATAATGGCATCATTCACAACTTTTTTTACATTAGTTTTCTTTTCCCTGATTAACGCATTTATTTCATCATAAATATTATCAATATTATCTGCTATTAATATCTCTTTTTTCATTATCGATCCCCTTCTATAACTTGAAATGCCAAATTGGCATTTCAAAACTGTCCCAACTGCTTACTGTTATATTACCCTATTTTTCTCATTCTGCCTACTGCTTTTTCATGGTCACATATAATAATGAGGTCGCATTCCACGACCTCATCACCTTCATTTAAACATAAATCAATTCCTTGAGAATAATTTCTTCCGCAATCGCTCTGTGCTGATTAACAGCTCTTACCCAGGTCATCTGATCTGCTTCTTTATCCGGCAGTGGTTCTTTTTCTTCTAACTGCTTCAGAATTACCTTTTCCCATTCTCTGGCTGCCTTGTCCACTTCCAGAAGATGCTCTCCAATGGTGTCCTGCAGAAGCATCACCTGATAAGTTGAATTTCGATGGTTTTTCAGATAATCTCTGCGAAGAAAACCATACTTGCCAAGTTGCTCCATCTGTTCACCGGATTTATAGGTGAGATTCGGGATTAGATATCCATTTACATTTGTATACGTTAATTTCATTTTATTAGCACTCTCCATTTCTCATCTTTTTTTGACCACAAATTTACGACATTTACGACAAATCTGACACTGCTTTACAATACCAGACAAAATGGCTGATGCCCCGGAAAGCCTGTAAAACAGGCACTTCTAGGATACACAAGACAGAACAAAAATCGACTTCCATTATCAATAGGTGAGTGCTAATTATTTGTGAATATTTTGTGAAATTATCAATCCTTTTTCTCTCTATTGATACTGCCACACTAAAGAGGATAGGAGAATTCTTGCAAAGTGTTGTTAAAAAAGTAAATCTCTAATATTATTCTTATACTATTTCATAATCAAAACCGTCGCCAGAATACAGACGAATCCAATCAACTCTGCCGGTGTAAAAACGGAATTCAGCCAGACCGCTGACAGGCACGCCGCCGTCAGCGGTTCCAGGCAGGCAAGCACCGAAGCGCGCACCGGTCCCGTCAAAGAAACTCCCTTTAAAAAAAGAGTATACGCAACCGCACTTCCCAGTATCACAAGCACACCCAGATAAAATGCGGCATGACCGTCCAGCTCCGCCGGAACTTTCCAGATGCGGACGGCTCCCGATATAAACACGCCGCCGATAAACATTCCCATCCCGGTTGCAGGAATACTTCCCCACTGATTCACCGGATTTTTTGAAAGCAGGAAATACGCAGCTGCGCCGACACCTCCCATGATTCCCCAGAAAAGTCCCTTCGCCGTCAGTTCCATGCCGTCCAGTCTTCCTCCCGTCGCGATCAGCCAGACTCCAAAGAATGCCAGACAGATACAGAAAAACGTCCGTTTCGTGGGCAATGTACGTTCTGCCGCGCATACAAAGACCGCCACGAAGATAATCGATAAATTCTGCAGCACCGTCGCCGTTCCCGAATTGGTCCATTTGATTGCATTTAAGTACGCATACTGGGACAGCACCAATCCCAGAAACGAAAACAGCACCATCTGAGCCATCTCTTTCTTATCCTGAACCAGTGCCCGCACCGTCAATTTTCCCTTCGCAGCGGCAGCAAGCAGAAGAATCGTCCCCGCCCCCAGCATTCTAAGCGCCGTCACCCACGCCGCATCGATCGGGTAGGATGAAAACAGTGCCTCCCCGCATGTTCCCGAAAATCCCCAGCTAGTCGCGCCGATCATGCAGCAGAGAGCGCCGAGGCGGGCAGACGAAGAAGGAACTTCTGTGGAATTTGATGCCTGTTTTTCTGTGGCATGATTCGACTCCTTGATGTTCATTTGATTCTTTCCATCTCTATTCCTTTTTAACATCTTTCATTTCTCCACTATTCTTTTATGAGTTTCGTTCTTTTTCATTGACTTTATCATTATATCGGTATTATCTTTATTTATATATAAAAATATCGGCTTGTTTTTTCATTATATTGAGGTTATTATGATTACAAACTATCTTTCCATAAATTCTGACCGGGAGGAAAACCTGATTCGTATTTTCCCGGATTTTCCGGTTTCGGTGTACCGAACCGACTTTTCCGATCCGTCTTATCAGCTTGTGAGCTGGCACTGGCATGAAGATTTCCAGTTCTGCCTGGTCGAGCGCGGCGAGGTCTGTTTTCAGACGCCTGGTTCCAGATTCCCGATTTCGTCCGGCTGCGGTATTTTTTTAAACCGACGGCTCGTCCACAGCGCTTTGCCATTGACTCCGGATTCCTCCTACTACTGCATCAATTTTTCCCCGGCGCTTCTGACTGCTGCCAGCGGGGCTGCTTTGTCGGATGCGATGGTTCTGCCCCTTTTGAATGAGGAAACCTTGTCTTTTTTCCAGTTTGACGCCCTCACACCCGACGGTTCTCTGCTGACGGACTCCATCTGCCGTATTTTACAGCTTTCAGAGAATCACACACCTGAAAGCTCGTTTCAGGTATATGGTATCCTGTTTTCCCTCTGGATCATCGCCTGGCGCTTTCTCCGTCAAGACGAATCCACGTTCAATAAACGCGGCGATACTTCTGCCGCCAACAGCCGCCTGAAAGAGATTTTCCACTACTTGCAGGCGCATTACTCGCAGAAAACCACCCTGCGCGAGATCTCTGACGCAGTCTGCCTCTGTCCGGAAGAATGTGAACGTTTTTTCAAACGGATGACTGGCATCACGATTTTCCAGTATCTCCTTGAATACCGGATCAAAAAAAGCCAGGAGCTTTTGAACAACTCCCGCCTATCTATCGCGGAAATTGCCCAAAGCTCCGGCTTTACAACACAAAGCTACTATTCTTCCTGTTTCAAACGCCTGACCGGATGTACACCGGGGGCGTATCGTAAGCGGAAAATTTCTCTTATAACTTTTCTTTAAGGAATTGCTTCTTCTTGAAACTTCCTTAACCGTGTTCTCATCCGATTCTTTCCATACACAGCACAAACGAGACACTTTGCATCCCTGTTTTATCAGGGATTGCAGTTCTTACATGGTTCATATCCCTCTGCAATCACTTCATCGCGCGTACCGGTAAATTCCTGCCGGTTTGCCGCCTTCATCTGGGTGACAGATGTGCAGCTTGGAAGATGAAATTTTTTCGAGTTGGTATTGAGAATGTAGGTCTGAACCGTCGCACTGCTTCCAGAGGATCCAGCGCCGCCTCCCGACGAACCAGCTGCTCCCGATCCAGCCGATTGATTCTGGCTGCTGCCATTTCCAGCCGTTCCCTGTCCGGCTGTGCTTCCCGCACTTCCAGAACCGTCCGCCCAGCTTTCTCCTGTCGCATAATCGATCGCAATACCAGGCTGGACATTATAGACGTATACGCAGAACAGCACTCCCTCGCCCTGATCCTCGACGGATTCCGCCTCCATCAGGACGCCGGAGGAAACCAGATTATTGCCCTCAAAAACCGGCGTTACGCGGTACATGACATGGTTTCCGGTTTCTTTCACATAATCGGCTGTCAGATTTTCAAATGGCAGCATTCCCTGTACGTTCAGATAGCGGGTTCCGGTAATCAGGTTTTTGACATTAGCATTCTCCGCCGTGAGCTGGTAGCCGATCAGATGACAACGGTTATAGAGATACTTTCCATCCACATTGTCATACTTCGCCGTATGCCAGCCCGTCGGCTTGACTTCCCCGATCGAGCCGCGCTTCTCCGTCGGCATCGTGTCCTGCGAAACCGAAGCATATGCCACGCCGCAGCGCCCCAGGCTGTCCAAATCACTGTAACTCTCAAATGATACATCCGTCAGGTCCGCATCGGTAAAATACGGCACATTTCCATTGACCGCCACATACGGCTGACCGGAATATGCCGGTACATCCGCCAGATTAAATGACGTTCCCGAAGCAGAAGATACACGGTTTCCACCATTTTCTGACGATGACACCGCCTGTGAATCTCCGTCCGCACTTTCCGCCTGATTTTCCTCCGCGCTGACACTTCCGTTTCCATTCAGACTTCCCTCTGGAATCTCCTGCGCGCACGCTGAAACAGACAGCATCGCCGCTGCAGCCAGCCCCAGAAGCCACATTTTCAATTTTCTCATATGAATTTCTGCCTTTCCGTTTAAGCCTATCCCTTTCAGAGCCATGTAGATTTGTGCGTTCTGGCGCCTGATTTTCAGGTGCAGAACCGGCTCTTTTTTATATTTGACTTGTTTTTTATGTTTTTCTTACTCTTTTATATTGTACTTACTTTTTATGTATATTTTTTACCTGCGCACATACCGCTCTTCTGTGATTTTCTCATGCGAGGAACCCGCATATTCCTGCGTTTCTGCCAGCTTCCAGCTGCCCAGATCCATCTTAAAATACATATCTGCCGGATAATCCAGGTTCCAATGACAGAGAATCACTTCTTCGATCCGGCTCTCATACGGAACAACATCCTTGTCCTCGACAAAACAGTACTCTCCCGGCCCCGCCTTTTCCAAAAACGCTTCATCTGCCTGAATCTGCCCAGATTGCCCCAGTTGCCCGGATTGTTCCTGTTCTTTCGGCATATTTCCATTCACCTGTAAAAACTGTTTCTGGCTGTATGCATTCATCCACAGTTTTTTCCCACCTGTCAGCTCCATAATACGCTTTCTAAGCACGCGGTCCTGGCTCTGCCGTCTGTGATTGAACATCATGCCGTTCTGATTATCCACACATACAATTATCTTCATCTCTCTTTTTCTCCCTTTTTCTATCTGCTGTACGTTTCATGTTTCCCAAGGAATCAAAGCAAGCGTCAGCTCCTCCATCCAAGTCCGCAGATTGGGACGCCTGACTGCCAGCGTGTTGACAATCACCGATCGTACACGCACCGGCATCGTTTCTCCTTCTTTCACCAGCCTGCTCACATCGTTTATGACATAAAAATTGCCATTCTCATATCCCAGATACATCATCACATGTCCCGGAAAATATAGAAGTGTGCCCGGTTCTAATACTTTTAAAATCTGCTTTTTTTCTGAGCAGCGCCGCCCCGCCAGCTCTATTTTTCGAACTGGCATCTGCAACTGCCCGGTCGTATTGCGAGGCAGGATCCATCCAAAACAGCGGTACACTTCCCGGATATAGGAAGAACAATCCCGGCTCTCCAGCATTCCGCCCCAGCCGTAGCGGTCTCCCAGACACTTGAACGCCTGTTTAATAATCTCCTCATTTGTCAAGCTCAAATATCCCACCGATACGTCCCGGCTCATTGGAATCAATCCTTTTTGCCGGAAGAAACTGCCATCCGGAGCGCGGCATGGAAGCCAGACGATGTAATTATTCCAAGACAGTCTGTTCTGTACCCTCTGTTCTGCCTGTGCTTCTGTTGTCTCTATTAGCGCTCCTGTCCCTTTTATTCTGTTTGTTTCTATTGTTTCTTTTATCTCTGGGATTCCTTCTTCCACGCACAATTCCAACACCGTACCCATCCGAAGCCGGTATGCACTGGTTCCCGGATAGACCGCACTTGCTTCCAGCCAGACCATGTCCCCTGTCACTACTAACGGATGGATCGGAAATGCCGCCATCAGCCATTCCGCCCGGTTCCGACAGACTGCCACCGACTCTGCCGATATCCAGCCCTCGCTGCATTCATTCCGGACATACAGATAACTCTCCTCCTGCACCGAACCCAAAATCAAAAGCGGTTCCCCGACCATACAGAGACAAAGTGCTGCCTCATCCCACTCCGGATCGGATGGATCCTCCTCATCGGCTAAAAAAGTCTCCATCGGAAACTGTTTGATCAACCCCTGTGAAGTCGCGATTCCATATTTGATATGAACATTTTTATCCACGGAATTTTGAGCATCACGCACAGTCCAATTTATCCCCTGTATCCCAAATGATAAGAAATTTCCACACCATTTATCATAAACAACTCTCTCTTCTTTGGCAAAGGCTTCATTTTTCAAATCATGCATTTCCGTTCCATATGTCCGTAAAATCCGTGCATTCAAATTTTCAATTTCTTCCGGCGTCATTTTTACTGATTCTGACACATTTTCTATATCGATCCAATGCTCTGCCTGGCATTGTTCCTTCGAAACATCTGGTGCGAATGATAAAAAAGACGATCTCATACGAATCGATCCAAAACAGCCTGCTTATTTTTCGTATCTTTTATATGATGCATCTTCCTTTTTTATACACAATAAGGAATCGGCAGCACCCTCAGCTGGCGTCTCGTCGTTTTCGAAAGTGCCCCAGCTGACTGACCAGCAAATCCATCAGATCCTCGCCGTCCATGGCATATCCACTCTAACTCACATTACTTATACTCAATCACATACCAAATCCAGAACTACCTCTTGCGTCTCACATTCCCACAAAAGGCATCTGCTTCCACGATTGAGTCCCCAGATTTAGTAATTCTCCGCATGAACCTCGAAATAAGCCTGCGGATGCGCGCATACCGGACAAACTTCCGGTGCTTTCTCGCCTACTACGATATGACCGCAGTTGCGGCATTCCCATACCTTCACTTCGCTCTTCTTAAATACTTCCTGCGCTTCCACATTGTGAAGCAGGGCACGGTAGCGCTCTTCATGATGTTTTTCGATCTCCGCTACCATACGGAATTTCGCTGCCAGCTCCGGAAAGCCCTCTTCCTCAGCCGTCTTGGCAAATCCATCATACATATCTGTCCACTCATAATTCTCGCCGTCTGCAGCAGATGCCAGATTCTCTGCGGTATTTCCCAGGCCGTCTAATTCCTTAAACCACATCTTTGCGTGTTCTTTCTCATTATCTGCGGTCTTTAAAAAAAGGGCGGAAATCTGCTCAAATCCCTCTTTTTTTGCCTTGGATGCAAAATAGGTATATTTATTTCTCGCCTGTGATTCGCCGGAAAAAGCCTCCCTCAGGTTCTTTTCCGTCTGGGTTCCTGCATATTTATTAGCCATTGCGTTGTCCTCCTTTTAATTGCATGAAAACAGATCATCTTTTCTTTCTATTATATCACGATTGAATGTTTTTAATATGTTTTTCAAAAGCATTTTTTTCCAACATCCAGACAAAAACAGGGATATCAGACGTTCAAATCTGATATCCCCGTTTCTTTTCTAAATAGGAATCTACTACCTTCCGCTTCCCTTACGCCTCATCAATCGCATGCCCGATATCATGGCGCATATATTTGTTAGCGAAATTGATCCACTCGGTCGCCTTGTATGCGTTGGCGCGCGCCTCTTTCAGGTCTTTGCCCTTTGCAGTAACGCCCAGCACTCGACCGCCGTTTGTCACGATGTCGCCGTCCTCATCGAACTTCGTGCCCGCGTGGAATACATAGTAACCGTCCGTGTCTTTGAATTTCTCCAGACCGTGAATCTTGAAACCTTTTTCATATTTCACCGGATAACCATCCGACGCCAGAACAACACAAACTGCCGCATTGTCCTCAAATTCAAGCTCAATCTGATCCAGGGTTCCGTCGATACATGCCTCAAAGACTTCCACGATATCGTTCTTCATGCGCGGCAGGACAACCTGTGTCTCCGGATCGCCGAAACGCGCATTGTATTCCAGCACCTTCGGACCATCTTCGGTCAGCATCAAACCAAAGAAAATGATGCCCTTGAAGGTACGTCCTTCCTTCTTCATCGCGTCAACCGACGGCTGATAGATGTACTTTTTGCAGAATTCGTCTACTTCTTTTGTGTAGAACGGGCTTGGCGAGAAGGTTCCCATACCGCCTGTATTTAAGCCCTGATCGCCGTCCAGCGCCCGCTTGTGGTCCTGGGAGGAGGTCATAATGCGGATCGTATCGCCATCGACGAAGGAAAGGACAGAAACCTCGCGTCCTGTCATGAACTCCTCGATGACCATCTGATTGCCGGCAGAACCAAACTTCTTGTCCTCCATGATCTCCTTGACGCCTGCCTCTGCTTCCTCTAAAGTATTGCAGATCAGAACACCTTTTCCAAGTGCCAGACCATCTGCTTTCAAAACGATCGGCATCTTAGCGGTCTGTAAGTATTCCAGCGCCTTGTGCGGATCGGTAAAAGTCTCATAGGCTGCGGTCGGAATGTTGTATTTCTTCATCAGATCCTTGGAAAATGCCTTCGATCCTTCCAGAATCGCCGCATTTTTTCTCGGTCCAAATACACGCAGTCCCTGTGCCTCGAACACATCCACGATACCGCCGACCAGCGGATCGTCCATGCCAATCACGGTCAGATCAACCTCATGCTCTTTCGCAAATGCCGCCAGCTTATCAAATTCCATTGCACTGATCGGCACACACTCTGCATACTCTGAGATTCCTGCATTGCCCGGTGCACAATAAATTTTATCTACCTTCGGACTCTGAGCCACTTTCCATGCGATCGCATGCTCACGTCCGCCGCTGCCAACGATTAAAACTTTCATGTTCTTCTCCTTATATTCTTCCGTTTGCAATCGCATCGATCGCCTGCGGAAGCAGTACCCACTCTGCCTGTTCCATCACGCGCTGCTGCAGCGTCTTCGGCGTATCATCCGGCTGCACCTCTACGGCTTTCTGGAAGAGGATCGGACCAGTATCGGTTCCCTCATCCACATAGTGAACCGTCGCGCCCGTCACCTTGACGCCGCGCGCCAGTGCCGCCTCATGCACCTTCAGTCCATAATAGCCGACGCCACAGAAGGACGGAATCAGGGACGGGTGGATATTGATAATTTTATTTCTGTATGCCTCGATCATCGCCGCCGGAATCTTCACAAGAAATCCAGCCAGAACGATGAGATCCGGCTTACACGCCTTGACGGTCTCTAAAAGCGCCTCATCGAATGCATCTCGCGTCTCATACGCCTTCGGAGTCACAACAAATGCCGGGACACCGTGTTTTTTCGCACGCTCAATCGCATAAACGCCCTCATTGTTGCTGATAACCGCTGCAACCTCTGCGTTCGTGATCTTGCCGTTATCAACCGCATCCAGGATTGCCTGCAGATTTGTACCGCCGCCAGACACCATTACAACGACTCTTAGCATAATGTTACTCCCTTTTCTCCTGCCTCAATAGAACCGATGATGTACGGTGTATCGCCAGCGGACTTCATCGCCTCCATCGCACGCTCTGCATCAGCCGCATCGACTGCTACAACCATGCCGATACCCATGTTGTAGGTATTGTACATCATGTGTTCCTCGATATCGCCTTTCTTCGCCAGCATACCAAAGATCGGCGGAATCTGATAGCTGTCTTTCTTGATGACTGCGCGGACACCGTCTTTCAGCATACGCGGAACATTCTCATAGAAGCCGCCGCCTGTGATATGGCTGCACGCTTTCACAGTCACGCCTGCATTCTTCACTGCTTTCAGCGCCTTTACATAGATACGGGTCGGTGCCAGAAGTGCCTCGCCAAGCGTGGTTCCCAACTCCTCATAGTAGGTCTCCAGTCCCTCTTTGTTGAGTTCCTTCTCAAATACCTTGCGGACCAGGGAGAAACCATTGCTGTGAACGCCGGCGGATGCCATACCGATCAGTACATCACCCGGTTTCAGGTTTTCGCCGGTAATCATGTCTTTTTTATCAACCACGCCGACAGCAAAACCAGCCAGATCATAATCTTCCTCCGGCATCAGCCCCGGATGCTCAGCTGTCTCGCCGCCGATCAGAGCTGCCTCCGACTGTAAGCAGCCTTCTGCAACGCCTTTTACGATATCCGCGATCTTTTCCGGATAGTTCTTGCCGCAGGCAATATAGTCCAGGAAAAACAGCGGCTCGCCGCCTGCACATGCAATGTCGTTGACACACATCGCAACCGCGTCGATACCGATCGTGTCATGCTTGTCCATGATGATCGCCAGTTTTACCTTGGTACCACAGCCGTCCGTACCAGATAAGAGAACCGGATCTTCCATCTCTTTAATCTTTGCCAGGGAGAATGCACCGGCAAAGCCGCCCAGACCTCCCAGCACTTCCTCACGCATCGTTTTCTTTACATGCTCTTTCATCAGTTCTACCGACTTATAACCAGCCTCAATATCTACTCCGGAATTCTTGTAATCCATGGTTTTCCTCCGTATGTCCTTGTTTATATTTTTAATATTTATTTCTGTGCCAGATACTCTTTATGTCCCAGTTTCTGTAATTCCTCATCCTTACCGACCACTTCGTTCTTCATCTCCTCAGAGTATGCTTTTAATTTTGCTAAAAGCTCCGGATCGGAAGTTGCCAGAATCTTGGCTGCCAGAATACCCGCATTCTTGCCGCCGTTGATCGCTACCGTCGCAACCGGAATACCGGACGGCATCTGTACGATCGAATACAGAGAATCAACTCCGCCTAAATCCGAGGTTTTCATCGGAATACCGATCACCGGCATCGGAAACAGTGCCGCGCACATACCCGGCAGATGCGCTGCCTTACCAGCACCTGCAATGATAACCTTAAAGCCTTTCTCCTCAGCGGATTTTGCATAGTTAAAAAAGATGTCTGGCTCACGGTGTGCAGAAATGATTGTCATTTCATAATCAATCCCCATCTTGTCCAGAAAATCTGCTGCCTGTGCCATGATCGGCATGTCCGAATCGCTTCCCATTACAATTCCTACTTTTGCCATCGTTCATTCTCCTTTTCTCTGCATTGTATTTATTAGTTCTACCTATAAGTAATTTGAATAAAAACAGCCTTACTTATTAGTAATGATACTAGGTTTTTGATCGCAAGTCAATAGGGTTTCGAGAATCCTTCAAAAAATACTATGAGATTGCAGCCTCCTTGCTTTTATGTTATCCTTATTGGCATCACAATGATTACAAAGAGGTTCCCTAAATGAAACGGACATTATCATACACTATTACAAATAAAAACAAAGCTGACACCATCGGCGCCTTCCTCCGCGATGCCGGATATTCCCGCCGCATCCTCATCGAGCTCAAACAGAACCCTGAGCAGATCTGCCTGAACGGAACACCGTCCTGGCTGAATACACCGCTTCAGATCGGAGACACCCTGACGCTCTTTCTCCCGGACGAACCCGTTTCTTCAGATATTCTTCCGGTCAATCTTCCGATCGATATAGTATATGAAGACGAAGATCTCATAATACTCAACAAAGCCACCGGAATGCCTGTCCACCCGTCCCAGGGACACCATGAAAATACGCTGGCAAACGCCCTCGCGTACCGGTTTGCCTCGCGCGGCGAACATTTCGTGTTCCGTGCCGTGAACCGCTTAGACCGCGACACCACCGGTCTTCTGCTGATCGCCAAACATAAAATAAGCGGCGCATTTCTCTCCGCCATGACTGCAAAAAAAGAGATACGCCGTGAATATCTCGCGATTGTTGCCGGTAAACCAGAAGAATCCGGCACCATCGATCTGCCGATCGCCCGAAAAGATGGTTCCACCATCGAACGCTGCATCGATATGGATCATGGGGAACACGCCGTCACCCATTACCGGTGTCTCGATTACCGGGACGATCTCGGCTGCTCCCTCGTCCGGCTTCGCCTGGAAACGGGGCGCACCCACCAGATCCGGGTCCACATGAAAGCCATCGGGCACCCACTTTTAGGGGATTTTCTATACAACCCGGATTACCGCTTCATCGGACGGCAGGCGCTTCACTCCTATACGGTGGCATTCCGGCATCCGATCACAGGGGAAGCAATGGAGTTTACGGCTCCGATGCCGGAGGATTTTTCCTTCTTCTATTAATACTGCTTCCGCAGTCCCTTCGGATAATGGTTTTTCAGCGTCCCGCCGCTCTTCTTGCCCCATCCGAGCGAATACCCGTCCACACTCACAAGGCACCAGCCTTTTCCGGCGTCTTCCTCAGAAAGCTGGATCGTCTCGCCGCGCAGGTATGCCGCCGTCTCCGGCGCGTCGGCAGACAGGTTCACGTTCTGTTTTACCTCCGATGGATGCAGGGCAAGTGCCAGCGCGTGGGACGGCTCAAAACGGTTTTTCTTAAATTCTCCCATCTGAAGCCCCGGGCGAAGCACCCGCAGCCCCTTAAAATCGACCATCTCCTCCGGCGTCCGGTAAAGCTGATCGCCAAACATCGTCATCGTACTGTCCGCTGTCCATTTCTTCGGCTCAATAAATATCTCTTTGCAGAAATCCTCATAGATTGCCAGAAGCTTCTTGTCCTTCATCGAAGCCGGATATTTACGCTTCACACTCTCCGGCTCGCCCGTTTTTCGAAGAAGTGCCGCATAATGGCCTTCTCCCTCGGTCCGGTGCGGCCAGATACGGACCGTTTTCTCGATTCCATCCGTCACGCCCGCCCCCCAGGCTGGAACGCCGTGCGAAAGTCCCGGATAGTCCGGCGTTTCCTCTAGCGCAAACTCTGGATGTGCCTCTAAGAAACGTCCGATCGCCTGCTCGTCCTCCTCCGGCGCAAAAGTACAGGTGGAGTACACCAGCCGTCCGCCCGGTTTCAGCATCATCGCCGCATTTTCAAGAATCTCCTGCTGCCGCCCAGCACAGAGACGCACATTCTCCGGGCTCCATTCCGTGACCGCCGTCTCATCCTTGCGGAACATTCCCTCGCCGGAACACGGTGCATCCACGATGATCCCATCAAAAAATGCCGGAAAATACTTCGTCAGCCGCCCGGAATCTTCATTTGTCACAACCGCATTCCGGATTCCCATGCGCTCGATATTCTGCGAGAGAATCTTTGCACGCGCCGGATGGATCTCATTGCTCACCAGAAGTCCTTCTCCGCCCAGTCTCGCCGCCGCCTGCGTCGATTTTCCGCCCGGTGCCGCACAGAGATCCAGAATCATTTCCCCCGGCTGCGGGTTTAAAAGCGAAGCCGCAATCATCGCGCTCGGCTCCTGAATATAGTAAACGCCCGCATCGTGGTACGGATGACGCCCCGGACGATCCTCCGCCCCATAAGCGAATCCCTCCGCCGCCCACGCAACCGGATTCAGAGAAAATGGAGCCGTCTTAGCAAATTCAGCCGGATCCGCTTTCAGTCCGTTCACGCGCAGCCCCTGTGAGCGCTCCTTATCATAACTGGCGATAAACGCATCGTACTCCCTGCCAAGCATCTGTTTCATTCGTTCAGTAAATGCTGCTGGTAAATTTATCATAGTTTTGTATTATCCTTCTTAATCAAACATATAATTCATCTTTCCTAAATAATAATACTATTACATAAACAGCAATTCCGTCAACTATTTCTGTCTCTTCTTTCCAGTATCTTTTCCGCCCCATTTTCCCACACTATCCTCATGATTCGATGGATATTTACGTTCGTTCTCCTCCCTTTTTTTAGTTTCTCACTCACACGCGGAAGCAATCTGTTTTCCTCCAATTTTTCCAGCATCAGCATTGCACTGCACCGGCGCGGGGAATTTTTTCTCTGGTGCCTGCTCTGCGGCGGCTTTTTCTACTCCCAACTCTCCCTGTACCGCCCCCGCCAGGCAAAATGCTGCCTGCTTCTCCTCACTGCCGCTGCCCTGCTGCCCTATACTCCGGAGCACCTCCCAGTCTGTGCTATCCTTCACACGCTTCTGGCGCTGGCGGCTGCACTGTTATTTCTTTATAATCTGTTTTATTTAAGCTTGCAGTTCTATCTTTCGTCCCCAGCTCCTGCCCGTTATTCCCAAACAAACTCCCATACTGCCTTTTTCAGCAAATTGACTCACTCTTTGGATTCTCCTGCTGCCCGTGGGCGCCTCTGCCTCCTGCTTCTCTGGATTTCTTGTGTTTTCTGTCTGGACAGCTGGATTTTATCGGGAATCATCAACAGTGCCATGGAAATTTGCCTGACCTTAACCGCTGGCGTACTGTTCTGGCTGTTTTTTCCTTCATTCCGCCCTGCACCGAATCATCCGCATTCCCTTTTATGATTTTAAAACATCCCCATATCAAAATATCCACAGACCAGTGAACCGTCCGTGAGACCTGGCGCGTGATTCTGGTCAGCGAAGCTGACATATTCCATACAAAATCACTGTGCATCCTCGCGGAGCGTATTTTGTTTCATAGGACACATTTTTCTATGAAATAAAAAGCCAGTTCTATATCTCTCTTAATACACCAAAGATATAAAAACTGGCTTTTTACCATTCTTAGATTTTTATACCTGCTCCCTCATTTTAAGCAGATATGGTATGTAAACTTCCCGTCATACAGAGCCGGAAACTTCACCGAACGCCCACCTTAGTACACAATCTTGTACTCGCTGGAACCTTCTCCATTTACCACATAGTAAACGGCACGCTCTTCCGGTTTAACATACAGGGTCAGAGTCTCAATCTCGTCCTCTTTATGTCCCAGAGCTGCATATGCTTTCTTTGCTTCTGCCTCCAGCTTCTCGATAGAAATCTCAGCACCTGCGTACTGTACGTATGCAACTGTCTTTACTTCCTTTTTCTCAGCTGTCTTCTTTGCTGCAGTGGTTGTCTTTGTGGTTGTCTTTGTGGTTCTCTTTGCAGTTGTTTTCTTTACGGTCACGTCTGTCTCCTTTTTCTCTGCGGCTGCTGCCATCTCTTTCTTCTCTGCGAGGGCGGTCTCCTTCTTCTGTACCGGCGCTACGGCTGTTTCTTTCTTCTCTACATGTGCCAGTGCAGTTTCCTTTTTCGGAACGGATGCTACTGCCGTCTCTTTTTTCTCCACCGCTGCAACAGCTGTTTCCTTCTTTGCCACTTCCGCTACCGCTGTCTCTTTCTTTGCGACTGCTGCCACTGCCGTTTCTTTCTTCGCCACTTCAGCTACGGCTGTCTCTTTTTTCTCCACAACAGACGGAACCTTTTTCTCTTCCGTTGAAACAGATTTCTTTGCCGCTGTCTTGGCTAATGTTTTCTTTCTCTGAACCATATATCTCATCCTCCTTCTCTGCTTTCTCCGCAACGTCTTCCGGCTTGTGATTCTGTGCTCACTCACACGGCGCAGCTTTTCTGCCTGCGGCAATGCCTCATATCCGATTCATTCCCGACAGTCGAAGTAGGGACACCGCCTAATCACATCCTTGTCATTCTGCGGTATCCCCATAATTTAATTGTCTTATATTCAAGTTTCCCCAAGTTGTCTGTCCATTCAGATTATCACACAAATGGTCTTTTTCCGCCCTTGATCCACCGTCAAGCACATCCTATCCCTATTTCCATGACCTTGTCTGAACTTTAACAAATTATACGGCAATTTCCTGTTTTTGTCAACAAAACCGCTCTTCCTACCGAATCGCCAAGTACAAATTATAAAATCCAGTTACACTGACGATTCCCACCATAATCGGCGTCAGGAATCGGATGCAGAACACCCAGAGTTTTCCCAGACGGAATTTCGTACCGTCCGCCTCGATCTCCGCAAGCAGATACTCCGGTTTCCATTTCCAGCCTACATAGTAGCACATCGTGAGTCCACCGAGCGGCATCAGAATATTATCCGTTACCAGTCCGGCGAAATCAAAGACCGACTGATTCAGGATTGTGACATCACTCAGGACGCCGAAGGACAGCGCACTCGGAATGCCAAGCAGCGTGATCGCCGTACCAATCACAAGCGCCGCATGCTTGCGTTCCCAGCCCAGCGAATCAATCGCAAAAGAGGCACAGACTTCCAGAAGTGCGATCGCACTCGTAACGGCTGCGAAAAAAACCAGCGCAAAAAACAGGATTGCAAAGAAAGTTCCCCCCGCAATATTCGCAAATACCATCGGCAGTGTGCCGAAAATCAGTCCCGGTCCCTGTCCCGGCTCCAGACCGAAGGCAAATACTGCCGGAAAGATCGCGATACCCGCGAGAACCGCAATCACGGTGTCCAGACCACCGACGATCATACAGCTTTTTGGAATATTTTCCTTTCCACTCAGATAGCTTCCGTAGGTGATCGTGATACCCATACAGAGACTCAGGGAATAAAACACCTGTCCCAGTGCCGCGCTGACAGAAGAAAGCGTGAACGCCGAAAAATCCGGCTGGAAGATAAATAACAGTCCTTTCGAAGCTCCCGGAAGCGTCACGCTTCTGAAAATGATGACAAATAACAGAACCAGAAGCATCGGCATCATCAATTTGCTCGCTTTCTCAATGCCATTGATGCCAAAATAGCAGACAGCTATAGTCGCTGCCATAAATACAATATGCCAGATCACCGGCTCGCTGCTGCCGATAAAGGCGTTAAAATCCGGCGCTGCCGCCGTCGTCACATAGCTGGCAATATACTTTAAAATCCAGCCGCCGATGACGCTGTAATAACTCAAAATAATAAACGCCGCCAGTACGCCGAATATACCGACAATCCGTGCGTGCGGATGAATGTCCGCATATGCCTGCACCGGATCATGCCGCGTCTTCCGTCCCAGGGACATTTCCGTGATCATAACCGGAAGTCCGAGAACGACGATAAAAAACAGATACGCAACCAGAAATGGAAATCCACCGTTCTTTCCCATCAGATATGGAAATTTCCACAGATTTCCCAATCCAATCGCCGCCCCAGCCGTCGCCATAATAAAGCCCAGCTTACTCGCCCATTGTTTGTTTTTACTCATGTGTAGCCCTCTTAGTATTCTTTCATTTCATATTTGATATAGCCTTGCGTTATAACGCAATACAGATTATTATATCGAATTTTAGGGACTATGTAAACCGTTTTTAAGTGGGAATCACGCAAAAAAGTCTGTCCCCCGACACCTTTCCCATGCCAAAAGACAGACTTTTCTCTATTTCTTAATTCAATTCATTTCCGGCAGCACACTCCCGGCATTTCAGAAAGCCGCGCCGAATTTCCACTTTTTATCTTAGTCCTCGATCGTATCAATCAGGCTGTCATCATCAAAGTAATTGATCCGCATCGAAGCCTTCACATCGCGAAGTGTCTCAGCAGCCTTCGCCTCTGCTGCCTTGCTTCCCTCTTTCAGAATGTCAAATACATCCGGGATTCTCTTCTCCCATTCCTGGCGTCTCGCGCGGATCGGAGCCAGTTCAGCCTGCATGACGTTGTTTAAGAATTTCTTCACCTTCACATCGCCCAGACCACCTCTCTGGTAATGCGCTTTCAGCTCGTCCAGGTTCTGGTAATCCGGCAGGAACTCTGCAAAATACTCCGGACGGCAGAATGCATCCAGATAGATGAAGACCGGATTGCCCTCGACTTTACCCGGATCCTCGACACGCAGGTGATTTGGATCTGTAAACATGGACATGATCTTCTTCTTCACATCTGCTTCCGAATCAGAAAGGTAGATGCAGTTTCCAAGCGATTTGCTCATCTTTGCCTTTCCATCGATACCCGGCAGACGCAGACACGCCTTGTTGGACGGAAGCAGGATCTCCGGTTCCGTCAGGGTCTCGCCGTACACGCTGTTGAATTTATGGACGATCTCCTTGCACTGCTCTAACATCGGCATCTGATCCTCTCCAACCGGAACGGTCGTCGCGCGGAATGCAGTGATATCCGCCGCCTGGCTAATCGGATAAGTAAAGAATCCAACCGGGATGCTTGCCTCAAAATTACGCATCTGAATCTCCGCTTTTACGGTAGGATTTCGCTGTACACGGGATACCGTAACCAGGTTCATATAGTAGAAAGTAAGCTCTGTCAGCTCCGGCACCATCGACTGAATAAAGATGGTGGATTTCTCCGGGTCAATTCCACAAGCCAGATAGTCCAGGGCAACCTGCAGAATATTTTTACGCACCTTTTCCGGGTGATCGGCATTGTCCGTCAGTGCCTGCGCATCGGCAATCATAATATAGATCTCGTCGAATTTGCCGGAATTCTGAAGTCTCACTCTCTCGCTCAGAGAGCCAACATAATGTCCGACATGTAAGCGTCCTGTAGGACGATCGCCGGTTAAAATAATTTTCTTCATCTATTTGTTTCCCCTTCCATTCTGGTGTTTTTTCTTTAATGGATTTTTGCGCGTGACTGTTAAGGTACTGAACAGTTACGAAAATATTATATATCCTGGCTGGCAGACTGTCAACATTCTGAGACTCCATCTTCCCCAGTAACGGAATTTGCCGTGGCTTCGCATTTAAATACGGCAAATTCCTGCTGCCACCACGTTTTCTCACGGCACTTTCGGTTCCAAAAGTGCCTACCCGTGAACAGTAACTCTGTTACCATTCTTGTCTTGCATATATATGTTAAACACCAGAATTTCCAGTTCCGGAAATTTACTTGCTCTGCGCAAACAGCCAGTCTCTGACTACTTCTGGCTCTTACTCCTGCAGGTTTACCATCACATCCGAAACATCCACTTTCTTATCGATCAGCCCGCTCTCGCTCATCCAGTCGATGTTTTCCTGCCAGCACTCTTCGGTCTGGGTCAAAAACGGAACCTCATCGCTCTCCATGAGCGGCAGAAGTGTCTCACAGGACTTCTCCTCCACGCTCTGGGTCAGAGGGAAGTTTTCCTCATTCTGATTATTCATCAGGATTGCCAGGCAGCCATTCGGATCGTTCTTAAAGTCTTCAAAGCCCTTCTTCGATGCGCGTAAGAATCCTTCCAGAACTTCCGGCTCCTGCTGGATCATTTCGTTGTTGGCAAGGAATACTTCCTCATAATAATTCGGGATTCCATATCCAGCTGCCATGAAGTAGTTGACATCAAAGCCCTCTTCCTCCATCTGCGGAACCTCATGGTTAACAAGGCATCCGATCGTCGCATCCACATTGCCG
Organism: Clostridium sp. TF11-13AC; assembly: GCF_003481065.1. Taxonomy (NCBI): domain Bacteria; kingdom Bacillati; phylum Bacillota; class Clostridia; order Eubacteriales; family Clostridiaceae; genus Clostridium; species Clostridium sp. TF11-13AC. The sequence continues at coordinate 9,159 of NZ_QUKJ01000001.1, read as the reverse complement.
GTCGTCATAGAACTCATCAATTCAAATCCGACATCGATCAGGTTTACATCCGATGCATCCGCTCCCACATATTCCATCATGCTCTTGACAACCGCCTCGCTGAGTGCTGTTCCGCCGTAACCAACGGTTTTTCCAACCAGATTTTCCGGTCCTGTGATATTCTTATCCTTTAAAGAAAGAACGACACTTAACGGGGACTGCACGATCGCACCGATGGATTTGATCTTCGTTCCCTGATTGGCAACCGCCTGGATCACATCCTGCTGATAGTACATGCCGATCTCCGCCTTTCCAGCCGCTACCAGTGATAACGCATCGTTCGCATTGGCCGGAAAACGCACATTCACATCCAGTCCTTCTTCCGCATAATAACCGCGCTCGATCGCCGTATAAATAAAAGTATGGATCGCATTCGGATACCAGTCAAGAACCACATTGATCTCTTTAAGATCCTGACTTTTTCCATCTTCCGAGGCCTGTTTCGCATCCGTGCCCTCTGCCTGAGCAGCTGTCTCACTCTTTTCGCTGGCCGTTCCACATCCGCCAAGTGTCATCATTCCCATCACTGCTGCCATCACTGCGGCAGCCATTCTCATTCGTTTTTTCATCTCATATCCTTTCAGTTTTACAAATTTCCGTCTATATTTCCCTATCACTTATCTATTTTCCAGTTTTTTTTGCATATGACTTGCTGGATTCACATACCAATCTCAACGATCTGGACTTCTTCACGAGTAGCTCTTTTTGTGAATACACTTTTTTCGGCCTGCAGCACACATTTCAAAAATACAGACTTTTCAATATCCGCACACATACTTCAAAATTTCATCCTATACCACAATTCCCTACTCATTCCTCCAGAAAATCATCCGCTTTTCAAGCAGCGAGACAACCCACGTTGCCGCCATCGCCACTACCGATAAGAGCAGAATCGGTGCAAATACACCGGCTCCATCTAACTGGGTCATCATTCTCCGGCTGAAATATCCGAGTCCGCTCTGGGCGCCCAGCCATTCTCCAATCGCCGCTCCGATGATCGACAGCGGTACCGCCATCTTGATCGCTGAAAAAAAGTACGGAAGCGTCGCCGGAATCTTTAATTTCAAAAAAATCTGACGCTTATCCGCGCCAAATGTAAACAAAAGTTCTTCCATTTCCGTCTTCACCGACCGGAACCCGTCAAATACCGTGATCGTGATCGGGAAAAACGTAATCAGCACCGTTACCAGCACCTTGCTCCAGATCGTGTAGCCAAACCAGAGGACAAACAGCGGTGCCAGCGCCGTCGTCGGAATCGTCTGCGAGGCGATGATCAGCGGATACAGCGCCTTTCTTGCCGTCTCACTGGCATCCATCAGCACAGCCAGTCCCACGCCCAGCACGATCGAGATCAAAAGTCCAATCACGACTACCGACATCGTCGCCGGCAGATGTGCCGTAAATAATGGACCCCGAAGTTCCCACAGCCGTACAACCACCTGAACCGGAGACGGGAGAATATAGGCCGCATCAATCCCCATAGCCGCCGCCTGCCATGCAAACAGAAGCACCGCCACCAGAATCAGAGCTGGAAGATTCGCATTCATCCGGCTTTCCATTTTATTTGTTTCTTTCTGTTCCATCACACCTTCTCCTTCTTAAGCATTCCGATGAGTTCTTCCTTTAAGGACAGAATTTCCGGTCTGCGAAGCTCTTCCCGGGATCGCGGATATCCCGCCGGAACCTCGATGGAGCGCAGATGTGTGATCGGTGACTGTTCCACCACGAGAATCCGGCTGGACAGAAACACCGCTTCTTCCACATCATGCGTGATGAAAAGAACCGTCTTTTTCTCCTTCTCCCACTGTTCCAGAAGCCACTCCCGCATAGACAGTCTTGTCAGATAATCCAGGGCAGAAAACGGCTCATCCAAAAGCAGAAGGTCTGAACCCGTCAGAACCGTTCTCGCAAAGGCGGCTCTCTGGCGCATACCGCCGGAAAGCTCTTTCGGCGTCTTATCTCCCCAGTCTGCAAGTCCAACCGATTGAAGCGCATCATCCGCTTTTTTCTGCATCTGTTCCTTCGAATATCCGCCCTGAATCTCCATCGGAAGCATCAGATTCTCCCGCACGGTACGCCATGGAAACAGCAGATCCTGCTGCGGCATATATCCACAGTAATTTTTCTTCGTTTCGATCGATTCCCCATCCACCCGGATCACACCGGAAGCCGGGGTAAGAAGTTTATTTACCAGCCGGAAGATCGTACTTTTTCCACAGCCGGAAGCGCCGATGATGGACACAAACTCCCCATCCTGGACTTCAAACGACAGATGGTCAATGATCGAAAAATCCTCTACCGCATATTGGAAACGCACGTTGTCAAATGTAAGCATATTTACCGCCTCATTTCCCACGCCATATCCCAGAATGCCGCTTCATAGCGGGAGCAGGCCACAAAAATATCCACCAGATGTTTCTTTTGTTTCTCAGACAGATCCTCTGCCAGACGGTTCATCCACTCTACAAGGACTTCATTTTCCTTGTGGTAAGACTCGGAAGCGTATCCCCGGATCCACTCCCCATAAAATGGATGTTTGTCGGCATCCGGTCTGTCTGCTGCGATTTTCTTCGCAATCCATTCATAGCTGAGGGCGCAGGACAATATCGCTGCTGCCGCCTCCGGCGCGCCCCCCTCATAAGCGATGCGAAGCATATAAGAAGTATAAGAAAGGTTATCCAGAGCGACCGGCGTCTGTTCCGCCTCTTCTCTGGTTATCCCCAAACGTTCCATGTAAGCACGGTGAATATCCATCTCCCCATCCAGAATCGAGTGGGTATATCCGGCAAACAGGCGCATAAATGCGAGATCCGTTGATTTTGCCGCCCCGATGGAAAACACCTTTGTGTAATCAATCAGATACAGATAATCCTGTATCATATAATATTTGAATTTATCATGATCCAGACTGCCGTCCGCAATGCCTTTTACGAACGGTTTTTCATTGTAACCAGCCCAGATCTCCTTTGTGGCTTCCAAAAGCCTCTCTGTCATTGTCATACGCGTTCCTCCGCAAATCCTTTTCCCCGGAAATCAAATCCGTGATCCATCGGACCGGATCCTTTGCCGAGATCCAGCATCGCTCCCAGTGCGCCGGAAATATATGCCTTGGCACGTTCCACCGCGGTGTCGAGATCATAGCCCTTCGCCAGATTGGATGCAATCGCGCTGGACAGGGTGCAGCCCGTCCCATGGGTATTGGAATTGTGGATGCGTTTTCCGTTAAACCAACGGTATCCGCCGTCCCGGTATAAAAGATCGTTGGCATCATTTAACTGATGTCCGCCCTTGCAGAGAACCTCACAATGGTACGTTTCACTGATCCATTTTGCTGCCGCAATCATATCGTCGGCAGACTTAATTTTCATTCCCGATAAGACCTCCGCCTCCGGAATGTTCGGTGTCAGAACCGCCGCTAATGGAAAAAGCGATTCTTTCAAGGTGTCGATAGCGTCGTCGCCGATTAACTTTGCTCCGCTCGTCGCCACCATAACCGGGTCCACAACAATGTTTTCTGCCTGGTACTCACAAAGCTTCTTCGCAATCGACTTGATCAGTCCGGTTGATGAAACCATGCCGATCTTTACCGCATCCGGACGAATATCCGTAAATACGCTGTCAATCTGCTGTTCCAGAAATTCCGGGGTTACCTCAAAAATCCCCTGGACGCCGGTTGTGTTCTGGGCCGTCAGCGCCGTGATCGCACTCATTCCATATACTCCATTGGCGATCATCGTCTTTAAATCGGCCTGGATACCGGCGCCTCCGCTGCAATCACTTCCAGCGATTGTTAATGCTGTCTTCATAATTAACTCCTTTCAGGCATCAATAACTTTTATAAGGCGACACAAGGTGGTGCCCCCAATGTGCCGCCATAAAAAACCTTTTGCAAAGTTTCTTACCATTTTTTAATGAAGCTTTTTTCACAAGCTTTTTCTTATAAACTTTTTCATGCCATTTTTTTGACAAAATGACAACGTTTTCATCTTTACAGAACCTTTTTTACAGCTTCCTTCAGTTCTTCTGCTGCCTTTTCAATATCATCGGCCGCAAACAGGGCGCTGACCACTGCAATGCCGTCCACACCTGTTCCTTTTAACAGCTCCAGATGTTCTTTATTCAGTCCGCCGATCGCAACAACCGGAATATCGACTGCCTGACAGATCTTGGCAAGCATCCCCGGCGTCACGGCATCGGCGTCCTTTTTGGTTCCCGTCGGATAGATGGCTCCGACTCCCAGATAATCCGCCCCATGCTTTTTCGCAAGAAGCGCCTGTTCTACATTTTTGCAGGAAACGCCGATGATCTTATCTGGTCCCAGCTTTTCCCGGACCTTTCCCGCTTCCATATCGCTCTGTCCCACATGGACGCCGTCCGCATCCACCGCCAGGGCAATCTCCACGTTGTCATTGATCACAAACGGAACCTGATACTTTCTGCAAAGCATTTTAAGCTTCTTTGCCTCCTCCAGAAACTCCGCCTCGTCAAGCTCCTTTTCTCTCAGCTGGACAAACGTCGCCCCGCCCTTCAAAGCTTTCTCAACCTGACTCTCCAGAGTTTCCCCCTTCAACCATGCGCGGTCTGTCACCGCGTAAAGCAGCATATCTTCCGGTCTGCAGTTCATCTGCATTTCCTCCTTCTCTCGGCTGTTCTTATAAAAACAGACACTAAAGTTCTATTATCTTACTTCAAATTTTGCTCCGGCCTCCAGCGCTTCTCCGTTCATGCGATAAATAGCATCAATGATATAATTCCGGTAGGTTGCATTGCCGTCCAGTTCACTTAAACGGGCGTATGCCGTCTCCCCGGCCAGTCCCATCGCGCAGACTGCCGCAGCAGCTGCCTCAAGCGGCTGTTCCTGGTTGGCTGTCACAAAGGCCGCCGTCAGAGCCGAGAGCTGACAGCCGGTTCCCGTGATGGAAGACATCTCTGGACGACCGTTGTAAATGCAGTATGCCTTCTCCGCATCCGCCACAATGTCGATCGCACCGGTGATCGCAACGACCGCATTCATCTTTCCGGCAAATGCCTTCGCAAAAGCTGCCGCCTCGTCCAGGTTTTCCTTCGTCACCCGGTCTGCCAGATCGGCATCCACGCCCTTCGTCGTTCCATTTCCAAGTGCCAGTGTCTTGATCTCCGAAATATTCCCGCGGATCACGGTAAACCTGACTTCCTTTAAAAGCTGATTGGCGGTCTCTGTTCTGAGTTTCGACGCACCGGCGCCTACCGGGTCTAAAACTACCGGATGACCCAGCTCATTTGCCCGCTTTCCCGCAAGCAGCATGGATTCGATGGTCCGGCTGTTTAATGTGCCGATATTGATATTCAGTCCGCCGCAGATGGTCTGGATATCCGAAACTTCGTCCTTATCATCCGCCATGATCGGGGACGCGCCGCATGCGAGTACCACGTTGGCACAGTCATTGACAGTCACGTAGTTCGTGATGTTGTGGATTAACGGGCATTTTTCTCTTACATTATCAAATATTTCTTTAAACATGTGCTGGCTTCTCCTCTCTCAGTGCTTCCTGCATTCCTGCTAAAATATTGGCTTTCTTTAAACTTAAAATCAGAACCGCGCTTATGATCGCGCCTCCCGCGGTCGAGATCAAAAACGGAACCACATAGGCATAGACAGCCAGTCCCGCCGCGCTCTTTCCCATCAGGAAAACCGCCACCGGATATGCCGCAAATCCGCCCAGAATGGACGTTCCAAGCACCTCACCGATCAAAGTTGCGAACACACTCTGCGTTTTCTTGTAAACCAGTCCGCAGATCAGGGCGCCAAACATACTGCCCGGAAATGCCATCAGGCTTCCAAGTCCTAACAGATTTCGGATCAGCGCTGCTGCAAAGGCCGCTCCCAGTCCATAGCCCGGTCCCAGAAGAACGGCACACAGGATATTTACCATATGCTGTACCGGGGAACACTTGCTTCCGAACACCGGAACGGAAAATAAACTTCCTACGACGGCAACGGCACAGAATACAGCCGCAATCGCCAGTTTTTTCGTGTTTGTCTTATTCATTTTTCTTCTCCTTCTTTGAAAATTTGCAACTGTTCTGTTTCTTTGATATTCTTGAACAGTTACGAACAATTTACGTTTTCTGCATGAAATTCGGTCGATACTCTCTGGTATCCTCTCACGCCGGAACACGGCTTCCCATCGCTGCCTACAAAGCCCAGGGCGCTCCCCCTCAGCTCGCCGCACACATGCGGAATACGTTCCCCCTTTCAAAGAATTTAATTTTAAAAGAATGTGCCCTGGCACATTCCCGCGCCGAGCGCGGTTGCTTGCGACATGATTCCCTTCCGCCGCAGTGCGATCCCGCCCGATAGGACTTTTTATATAACAGGAAATTTCAACGGATTTTCCTGTTATATGAAAAAACAGGAGATACCCCTGCGGATATCTCCTGTAAAAATTCATCTCATGACTTCCTACGACGGCATTATCCGCATCAGGTTAAAGGGTCGAAGTTCGATTACTTCCTCTCAGCCCGCCAACGAGCTCCCCTGTTTTTATCAAATTTGCAATGTTTCCCTGCTGAACCATCGCCAGACTTATTATAGCGCATCTGGCGAAATTTTCAAGTGCGACTTTCTGGTGCACTTTTATCCCCTATCCTTTCACGATCAAGGTCAGCGTAAGCGCCCGCCAGATTCCGGTGAGTCCCATAATGCCACCCAAAAGAATCGCTAATGGGATCCTGAGACCGGTAAATGTAATGCTGAGCAGACTGCAAAGGTGCGTCTGCAATCAGCTGAGGCGTTCCATTCGTGTTATTACACAAATCCCCCAAAACCTATACACAATTCACTACACACTTTTTTACACAATTCGCATAAGAAGATATAATAAATTGCAACAAGTTATATAAAAAAGTATCAAAAAACAGTACACAAAAAAGTGCTGAAACCCTACATAAATACTGGGGTTCAGCACTTTCTAATAAGTTATATGAAGTTACAACAAGTAGTTCGCTTACTGTCCCATCTGCTTTGCAACTTCCTCTGCAAAGTTCTCTTCCTTCTTTTCGATACCTTCGCCAGTCTCGAAACGAACGAACTTCTTAACAGTGATCTTCGCGCCATTCTCTTTAGCAACCTGAGCTACATACTGAGCTACGCTCTGCTTGCCATCCTCAGCCTTAACATATACCTGATCCAGAAGGCAGATCTCTTTGAGCTCTTTCTTAATACGCCCCATAACCATACCGTTGATGATCTTGTCGTTTGCATCCGGCTTCTCGTTCTTAGCCGCTACAGTCAGGATCTCTTTCTCTTTTGCGATGTAATCTGCATCTACTTCGCTGTCGTTGGTGTACAGCGGTTTCAGAGCTGCAGCCTGCATAGCTACGTTCTTAGCCATCTCTTTGATTGCATCGTTTACAACGTCAGTCTCAACGTCTACCAGAACGCCGATCTTGCCGCCTGCATGGATGTAGGAAGCAACGAAACCATTCTCCTCAGCTAACTGAGCAAAACGACGGATCTTCATGTTCTCGCCGATGATGGAGATCTGGGAAGACAGAGCCTCTGCAACTGTCAGGGACGGATCCTTTGCCCATTTTTCAGCCAGGAATGCGTCAATATCTGCTGCGCTTGTGTTCAGCGCCTGCTCAGCAACATCAGATACATAGTTCTGGAACTTCTCGTTCTTAGCTACGAAGTCTGTCTCTGCGTTTACTTCTACTACAACTGCCTTCTTTTCATCAGCGGTAACCTTAGTCATAACGATACCCTCTGCTGCAATACGGCCAGCTTTCTTGGTAGCGCCTGCAAGTCCTTTTTCTCTCAGGAACTCAACAGCTTTGTCCATGTCGCCATCTGTAGCTGCAAGAGCTTTCTTACAGTCCATCATACCAGCGCCTGTCATTTCACGTAACTCTTTTACCATTGCGGCTGTAACTGCCATCTTAAATCCCTCCGTGTATATAAATTCAGGTACACGTTCGTATACCCGCGCGGAGCACGCTTTTATGCGGAAAACCGCGGCGTGCTCCTGGTCTTTTGGTTTCAGTTTTTAATTTTGGGGTTAATTAAGCCTCTGTAGCCTCTGCTTCGCCCTCTGCTGCAGCTGCCTCAGCCTCGCCCTGCTTAGCTTCGATAACAGCGTCTGCCATTCTGGAAACGATCAGTTTTACGGCACGGATAGCATCATCGTTACCCGGGATTACATAATCCAGCTCTTCCGGATCACAGTTGGTATCGATGATACCGATCAGCGGAATACCCAGAGTATGAGCCTCCTGTACGCAGATTCTTTCCTTCTTCGGATCTACTACGAAGATAGCATCCGGGATCTTCTTCATATCTTTGATACCGCCCAGGTTCTTCTCCAGCTTCTCCCACTCTTTTTTCAGCTCGATAACTTCTTTCTTCGGCAGAACGTCGAAAGTTCCGTCCTCAGACATAGCCTCGATCTGTTTTAATCTAGCGATACGGCTCTGGATGGTCTTGAAGTTTGTCAGCATACCGCCTAACCATCTCTCGTTTACATAGAACATACCACATCTCTCAGCCTCGGTCTTGATAGCGTCCTGAGCCTGCTTCTTTGTACCAACGAACAGGATTGTGCCGCCGTCTGCTGCGATATCGGATACTGCCTTGTAAGCCTCATCTACTTTACCTACAGATTTCTGAAGGTCGATGATGTGGATACCATTTCTCTCGGTGTAGATGTACGGAGCCATTTTCGGGTTCCATCTTCTGGTCTGGTGTCCAAAATGTACACCTGCTTCGAGTAACTGCTTCATTGAAATAACGCTCATGTTTCTTTCCTCCAATTTTGGTTTTTCTTCCGCCGTCTTCTCATGCTTTCCGCGGGGACTCATAATGAGCACCGTCCTGCGCAAATCCGACCGGCGTGAATTTTCAGCCTTTATACTATATCACAGGCAAAGTATACATGCAAGTGGAAATTAAAAAAATCACGCATTTTCCTTCATTTTTCTTCGTTTCTTGAATTTCTTCCAGCAAGCATATACGGAATGATAATACAAAGCCTTCAGTAAAAACTTTTAGCAATTCTATGTAAATTAAAAGCGGGCTCCGAAAACCTCGGAACCCGCATAAATCCTAGAAATAAAAAAGAGCGCGAGACGGGACTCGAACCC